>NZ_JBEZNG010000012.1:165577-295225 GCF_040653035.1 Streptomyces malaysiensis subsp. malaysiensis | reverse complement strand
GGACCCCGCTCCTCAAGCGCCGGAGGGGCTGATTTCAGCCCATCCGGGGTCCAGGGGGCGGAGCCCCATGGTTCGGGAAGGGGCGGGTAGGGGAACAGCCCGCCGCAGGCGCCAAGCCCCGTCGCCCACGCCGCCGGTCAGCGCGCGCCGTCGATGATCCGCAGCGCCTCCCGGACCCGCCCGGCCACATGGCGGGGGCAGCTCCACGCCTCCGGGTCGAAGGGCGGCTCGGGGGTGTCGTACTCCCCGGGCGCGTACAGATGGTTGAGATGGGCGCCGTAAGGGTCCTCGTGGAGGCCGAAGTGACGGCGGCCGGCCAGCTCGGCCAGCATCTCCCAGGGGTGCGCGTCATGGGGGCAGGGCCCGGCCGCCGGACCGGTCCGCACCGCGCCGAGGATCGCCCGCAGATCCCGGTGGACGGCCTCGGGCGGAGCCTCCTCGGCGGAGGTCACCGACCAGCAGGCGACCAGCAGCAGCACCAGCCGCTCGCGCGGATCGGCCGGGCCCGCCGCGAACCGCCGCGCGGCCCACAGCCCGGCGTCCTGTGCGGCCTGCCCGTCCCGGCAGCGGAAGCGCAGGGCGTGGGTGAGCCGTTCGACGTCGAGCCGCCCGTCGGGGCGTACGAGCGTCTCGTCCAGGTGGGCGGTGTCCCGGAGGCCGAAGAGCCGTTCCCGGCCGGTGCGCAGATGGTCCAGCGCCTCGCGGGCGATCACGGCGAGAAAGGCCGGGCACAGCCACGCCTCCAGCGGCGCCGTCTCCAGCTCCTCCCTGTGCCATTGGCGGTAGACGCCCCGGCCGCCGGGACTGAGCAGATGGATGCCCACGGTGGCCTGCTCCGCGGTGTCCCGGCCGACCTCGGGGTGGTCGCCCTCGCCGTGCCCGCAGGACGCGTCGCCGAGACCGGGCAGCACCGCCTCCAGGGCGTCCACCATGGTGTCCAGGACCCGCCGGTCGCGGATCCGGCCGCTGGCGGCGTACCAGCAGGCGGCGTGCAGGACGACCACGAGCCCGGCGCGGTGATAGCCCAGCGGGTTGGCGACCAGGTTCCTGGCGTAGGCCGACAGCTCCTGACCGGGGTCGACGGCCGCGCTCGGGTAGTCCCAGACGATGGAGCGCAGATCCTCGGCGCGGCGCGCGTCGCGGACCGGGAGCCGGGGCGGGATACCGCCCACGCTGCCGGGGGCGATGATGTCCACGGCGACCCGCGCGTACCCGGCGATGTCGCGCGGGCACAGCCACTGCCCCTTGGTGGCGTCGTCCTCCCAGTCGGGGTCCTCGTCCTCGGTCAACCCATTGGTGAGCAGCGGCAGATCGTCCACGAAGTGGTCGATCCGGTCGTCCAGATCGCTCTCGTACGGATGCGTCCGGTGGGCGCAGGGCGCCTCGCGCAGCCGCCGGTCGGTGGTGTGGAGGGCCTCCAGGGCCGCCGCCGCGACGTCCTTACGGGAGAACCGGCCGATATGCGCGGCCATCATGACCAGCCCGAGCGTCCACGCGTACGCCCCCTCGCCCGCGGGATCGGCCGCCAGCCGCCGGGCGCAGTCCAGGACGGCCCGGTCCGAGTCGCCGCCATAGGTCTCGTGGAGGATGCCGTCCCAGTCGTCGACGAAGTGGACACACTCCGGCGACTCCGGCGAATCTGACAGCGCGGTGGCGGGCATGTCGGTCATGCCCCTCACGACGCCACGGGAGATACGCGGGTTCCCCCTTGGTTCAGACCTTCACAGAAGGTGCGCGCGATGCGCTCCTGGTGTGCACATACTCCACGAGGCGGGTGAGCGCGTCCGGGTCGGTGCTGGGCAGCACGCCATGGCCGAGGTTGAAGATATGCCCCTCCAGCCCCCGGGCCGCCTCCAGCACCTCGTCCGCCTTGGCCTCGACGGCCGCGCGCGGCGCGAAGAGCACGGCGGGGTCGAGATTGCCCTGGAGCGCCTTGCCGGGACCGACGCGCCGGGCGGCCTCGTCCATCGGCACCCGCCAGTCGACGCCGACGACATCCGCGCCCGCCTCGCCGAGCAGTCCGAGCAACTCACCGGTGCCCACGCCGAAGTGAATGCGCGGCACACCGTATCCGGCGACGGCGTCGAAGACCTTCCGGGAGGCGGGCAGCACGCTGCGGCGGTAGTCGGCGGGGGCCAGGGCGCCCACCCAGGAGTCGAAGAGCTGCACGGCCGAGGCGCCCGCCTCGATCTGGACCTTGAGGAAGGCCGAGGTGATGTCGGCGAGCCGGTCGAGCAGCGCGGCCCAGAGCGCCGGGTCGCCGTACATGAGCGCCTTGGTGTGCTCGTGGTTGCGCGACGGACCGCCCTCGACCAGATAGCTGGCGAGCGTGAAGGGCGCGCCCGCGAAGCCGATCAGCGGGGTCGCGCCGAGCTCGCCGACCAGCGTCCCGACGGCCTCGGTGACATACTTCACATCGTCCGGATCGAGCGGACGCAGCCGCTCCAGATCGGCGCGGGTGCGGATCGGCCGCTCGACGACGGGCCCGACCCCGGGCTTGATGTCGAGGTCGATACCGATGGCCTTGAGCGGTACGACGATGTCGCTGAAGTAGATGGCCGCGTCCACCCGGTGGCGGCGCACCGGCTGGAGCGTGATCTCGGTGACCAGGTCGGGCCGCATACAGGACTCGAGCATCGCGGTGCCCTCGCGCAGCTTGCGGTACTCCGGGAGCGAGCGCCCCGCCTGCCGCATGAACCACACGGGCGTGTGGGGCACCGGCTCCCGGCGGCAGGCCCGCAGAAAAGCCGAATCGGCTGTGGCACCGGCCGTGGGGCGGCCGGTCTGCTGCTGGCCCGAGGGCCGCTCACTGGCGCTCATGCCCCAAATCTTCGCACGGGCCGAACGAGTGACCCGCCAACCCGGGTGTTCCTCCCCGGTTAGGGCCCTCACTGCGCCTAGTCTTCCGGGCATGGCAGCGGTTCAAGGACACCTCTCGAACGGTGCTGACGGCCCTGACGGCACGGACGCGGGCGGCGATGACACGCCTCCCGCCTTCCGGCATGCCGTCACCGCGCTGCGCGGTGTGCGGGTACGGCCCGAGGTGGAGCTCGATCCGACCCCACCCCCGCGTCGGCTCGCACCCTACTCGTACGCGCTGGAGGCGGTGGTCACCGGCGCGTCCGGCGATGACGAGGAGCTGGCCGAGGGGCGGCTGATCCTGCTGCACGACCCGGCCGGGCACGACGCCTGGCGCGGCACCTTCCGCCTGGTCACGCTGGTCCACGCGGACCTGGAGCCGGAGATCGCGGCGGATCCGCTGCTGCCGGAGGTGTGCTGGTCCTGGCTCACCGGCGCGCTGGAGGCACGCGGTCTGCCCTACGGGGAGCCCAGCGGCACGGTCACCCGGGCGAGCTCGCACTACTTCGGCGCGATGGGCGAACGGGAGCCGTCGACCAAGATCGAGATCCGCGCCTCCTGGACCCCGTCCGAGCACCCGCCCCCCGAACCGGCCCGCTCCGGCCCCCGGCGCCCGGAGCCGGCGGGTGAGGGCGCGGCCGAGCGGCTGGGCGTACCGGACACCGCGGGGCATCTGGCCGCCTGGTGCGACCTCCTGTGCCAGATCGCTGGGCTGCCTCCGGCGGGGGCCACGGAGGCGGGGGTCGTCTCGCTCCCGCAGCGGAGGGGACCTCAGGCGCGCTGAGCTCCGCGATATTCGGGATGTTCAGGGTGTTCGGGATGTCCAGAACAGGACGCTGAGCCTCTGAATGTCCTGAAAAAGATCAGTCACGATCGATCAGTCGTCCTAATTGCCCGAATTGTTACTCACCAAATCGTGATCTTTCTCTAAAGCCGGGCCCTATCGGTGCCGAAGGACGTTGTGACCCGTCCCACCACTTACCCAGGAGGACCTGGTGTCTGTTCTCCTCGAGCAACCGTCCAGCCTGGTCGCCTACCGCCCCAACAAGCCGACGGCCATGGTCGTCGTCGCCGACCCCCGCGTACGTTCCACCGTCACCCGCCACCTCTGGGCCCTCGGGGTGCGCGACGTCATCGAGGCGTCGTCCATCGCGGAGGCCCGTCCCCGCATTGGCAATCCACGCGACATCTGCGTCGCCGATGTCCACCTTCCCGACGGCTCCGGCCTCACGCTGCTGTCCGAAACCCGCGCCGCGGGCTGGCCCAACGGGCTGGCCCTGTCCGCCGCCGATGACATCGGCGCGGTACGGAACGCACTGGCCGGGGGCGTCAAGGGCTATGTCGTCACCGGCACCCGCACCAACCTCGGCATCCCGGGCCGCCCCGGCGCCGCCCCGCTCGGCGCCGCCGCCCGGATGCACCGCCGCCCGCCGGGCGCCCCCGGCCACCCGGGCGGCTACCGGGAGCTGTCGGGCCGCGAGGTCGAGGTGCTGAGGCTGGTTGCGGAGGGCCAGTCCAACAAGGCCATCGGCGTCTCGATGGGCCTGTCCGCGCTCACCGTCAAGAGTCACCTCGCCCGGATCGCCCGCAAGCTGGGCACCGGGGACCGGGCCGGAATGGTCGCGGTCGCGCTGCGCACCGGAATCATCCACTGAGCCGTACCACCCGCCCGGCCGCCATGCGGCTCTCCATCACCCCCGCGCCCGTCGACGGAACGTTCCGTCGACGGGCGCCCTGCGTACTCTCCGCACACAGCTACCCTTGACAGGTGACCGACGCCCAAGAGACCGCAGCAGAGACGACACTGCGAACCACCGGGGGCGCTCCTCCGGACGACCTCCCCCCGGCGCCGGTCCCCTTGCTGGAGCCGCGTGAGGGCATCCCGCCCGTCACCGCGGACGCGGACGCCCTCGCCGAGGTCATCGCGACCTTCGCCGCGGGCCACGGCCCGGTGGCCGTCGATGCCGAGCGCGCCTCCGGCTACCGCTACGGACAGCGGGCCTATCTGGTCCAGCTGCGCCGGGCCGGAGCGGGGACCGCACTGATCGACCCCGTCGGCTGCCCCGACCTGTCCGGTCTGGGCGCCGTGATCGCCGACGCCGAATGGGTGCTGCACGCCGCGACCCAGGATCTGCCCTGTCTGCGGGACATAGGCATGGTCCCGGCCCGGATCTTCGACACCGAACTCGCGGGCCGGCTGGCCGGATTCGCCCGGGTGGGGCTGGGCGCCATGGTCGAGAACATCCTCGGATACGCCCTGGAGAAGGGCCACTCCGCGGTCGACTGGTCCACCCGCCCGCTGCCCGAGCCCTGGCTGCACTACGCCGCGCTCGATGTCGAGCTGCTGGTGGATCTGCGCGACGCGCTGGAGGAGGAGCTGACGCGGCAGGGCAAGCTGGACTGGGCGCACCAGGAGTTCGCGGCCATCGCCGCGGCCCCGCCCGCCCCGCCGCGCAAGGATCCCTGGCGGCGTACGTCGGGGATGCACAAGGTGCGTCGGCGCCGGCAGATGGCCGTGGTGCGCGAGCTGTGGACGGCGCGGGACCGGATCGCCCAGCGCCGCGATGTCTCACCGGGCAAGGTGCTGGGCGACGCGGCCATCGTCGAGGCCGCGCTGGCCCTGCCGGCCAACGTGCGGGCGCTGGCCGCGCTGAGCGGTTTCGGCCACCGGATGAACCGGCGCCAGCTGGAGCAGTGGCAGGCCGCGGTGGACCGGGCGCGGGCCCTGCCGGAGGCCGACCTTCCGCAGCCGGGCCAGCCGGTGACCGGTCCGCCCCCGCCGCGGGCGTGGGCCGACAAGGACCCGGCCGCGGCGGCGCGGCTCTCCGCGGCGCGTGCGGCCGTCACCCAACTGGCCGAACAGCTGAATCTTCCACAGGAGAACCTGATCGCCCCGGACACCGTCCGGCGGCTGTGCTGGGAGCCGCCCGCCGAGCCGACGACGGATGCGATCGCCTCCGTTCTCGCAGGTCACGGCGCCCGCTCCTGGCAGATCGACCAGGTGACCCCGGTGCTGACGGCCGCCTTGCTGACGCCGCCCGCCTGATGTGACGCGCGTGGACCGGCGGCGGGCGCCGCCGGTCCACGGCTGTGACGTTCAACCCTCCGGCGGTGAGGACTGGGCAGCTTGGTTACTCATAAGTAGCATGAGGGTGTGACGGCGCGCCCCGGGCGTGCCCGCAGCAGTGCCATCCCGCACCTGGAGGAGAGCCAACGTGCCTCGTACCGCTAGGGACGTCGTCTTCGTCGACGGCGTCCGGACCCCATTCGGCAAGGCGGGCCCGAAGGGCATCTACCACGAGACCCGCGCCGACGACCTGGTCGTCAAGTGCATCCGGGAGCTGCTGCGCCGCAACCCGGATCTGCCGCCGGAGCGCATCGACGAGGTGGCCATCGCCGCGACGACGCAGATCGGCGACCAGGGCCTGACCATCGGCCGCACCGCGGGCATCCTGGCCGGGCTGCCCCAGTCGGTCCCCGGCTACGCCATCGACCGGATGTGCGCCGGTGCCATGACGGCCGTGACCACCACCGCGGGATCCATCGCCTTCGGTGCCTACGACGCCGTCGTCGCGGGCGGTGTCGAGCACATGGGCCGCCACCCCATGGGCGAGTCCGTCGACCCCAACCCCCGCTTCGTCTCGGAGAAGCTGGTCGATGAGTCGGCCCTGTTCATGGGCATGACGGCGGAGAACCTCCACGACCGGCTGCCGCATATCTCCAAGCAGCGCGCCGACGAGTTCGCGCTGCGCAGCCAGGAGAAGGCCGCCAAGGCGTACGCCAACGGAAAGATCCAGCAGGACCTGGTGCCGATCTCGGTGCGCCGCACCTCCCCCGAGGGCGGGGAGCTGGGCTGGGGCCTGGCCACGGCCGACGAGCCGATGCGCCCGGGCACCACGCTGGAGGGCCTGGCCTCGCTGAAGACCCCGTTCCGCCCGCACGGCCGGGTCACGGCCGGTAACTCCGCGGGGCTCAACGACGGCGCCACCGCCTCGCTGATCGCCTCCGAGGACTTCGCCCGGGAGCTGGGCCTGCCGGTGCGGATGCGCCTGGTCTCCTTCGCCTTCGCGGGCGTCGAGCCCGAGGTGATGGGTTACGGCCCGGTTCCGGCCACCAAGAAGGCCCTCGCCAAGGCCGGTCTGTCGATCGAGGACATCGGCCTGTTCGAGATCAACGAGGCGTTCGCCGTCCAGGTCCTGTCGTTCCTGGACCACTACGGCATCGCGGACGACGATGAGCGCGTCAACCAGTACGGCGGCGCGATCGCCTTCGGCCATCCGCTGGCCTCCTCCGGTGTCCGCCTGATGACGCAGCTGGCACGGCAGTTCGAGGAGCGCCCCGAGGTCCGCTACGGCATCACCACGATGTGCATCGGCTTCGGCATGGGTGGCACCGTGATCTGGGAGAACCCGCACTTCGAGGGGAACAAGTGACCAACACAGCAGAGCTTCTCAAGGGGGCGGCAGAGCTGTTCCCGGGCGAGGTCGTGACGCAGGCGCACGTCCGCCACCTCGATCTCCCCCAGGGCGCCGGCCGCTTCGCGCTCATCACGCTGGACAACGGCCTGGACCACACCAAGCCCACCACCTTCGGCCCGGCCTCGCTCGCCAATCTCAACACGGCGATCGACCAGGTCGAGAAGGAGGCCGCGGACGGCGAGATCACCGGTGTCGGCATCACCGGCAAGCCGTTCATCTTCGCCGTGGGCGCCGACCTCAAGGGCGTGGAGCTGCTGAAGCGCCATGAGGACGCGCTGGCCATCGGCAAGGGCGGCCATGACGTCTTCAAGCGGCTGTCGGCGCTCGCCGTGCCCACCTTCGCGTACTACAACGGCGCGGCGATGGGCGGCGGTGTGGAGGTCGGGCTGCACTGCACCTACCGCACCGTCTCCTCGGCGCTGCCCGCCTTCTCGCTGCCCGAGGTCTTCCTCGGCCTGGTCCCCGGCTGGGGCGGCTGCACCCTGCTGCCGAACCTGATCGGCGCCGACCGCGCGGTCTCGGTCATCATCGAGAACTCGCTCAACCAGAACAAGCAGCTCAAGGGCGAGCAGGTCTATGAGCTCGGGATCGCGGACGCGATCTTCGAGGGCGCGGACTTCCTGGAGCAGTCGCTGATCTGGACCGCCTCCGTCCTCAAGGGCGAGCTCGAGGTCGTTCGGCCCGAGATCGACCGCGGCGACGCCTGGCACGAGGCCGTGGTGCGCGGCCGCGCCATCGCCGACGGCAAGGTGCACGGGGCGGCCCCCGCCGCCTACCGCGCGCTGGAGATCATCGACGCCGCGCGCAACGGCGACCTCGCCCGGGGCTACGAGGCCGAGGAGAAGGCGCTCGCCGACCTGATCATGGGCAGTGAGCTGCGCAGCGGCATCTACGCCTTCAACCTGGTGCAGAAGCGCGGCAAGCGCCCGGCCGGCGCCCCGGACAAGTCGCTGGCGCGCCCGGTCTCCAAGGTGGGCGTCGTGGGCGCGGGTCTGATGGCCTCGCAGCTGGCGCTGCTGTTCGCCCGGCGTCTGGAGGTGCCGGTCGTGCTGACCGACATCGACCAGGAGCGCGTCGACAAGGGCGTGGGCTATGTCCACGGCGAGATCGACAAGCTGCTGCTCAAGGGCCGGATCAACCAGGACAAGGCCAATCGCCTCAAGGCCGCGGTGACCGGTTCGCTGGACAAGGCTGCCGCCTTCTCCGACGCCGACTTCGTCATCGAGGCCGTCTTCGAGGAGATGGGCGTCAAGCAGAAGGTGTTCGCCGAGGTCGAGGCGGTCGTGCCGGAGCACGCCATCCTCGCCACCAACACCTCCTCGCTGTCGGTCTCCGAGATGGCGTCCCAGCTCAAGCACCCCGAGCGGGTCGTGGGCTTCCACTTCTTCAACCCTGTCGCGATCCTGCCGCTGCTGGAGATCGTCCGCGGTGAGAAGACCGATGACCCGGCGCTGGCCACGGCCTTCGGGGTGGCCAAGAAGCTGAAGAAGACCGCCGTTCTGGTCAAGGACGCCCCGGCGTTCGTGGTCAACCGGATCCTGACCCGCTTCATGGGCGAGATCCAGAACGTCATCGACGAGGGCACCCCGGTCGACGTCGCCGAGCGCGCCGTCGAGCCGCTGGGCCTGCCGATGTCCCCGCTGGTGCTGCTGGAGCTGGTCGGCCCGGCGATCGGCCTGCATGTCTCGGAGACGCTGCACGGCGCCTTCCCGGACCGCTTCACGGTCTCGGAGAACCTCAGGCGCGTGGTCGAGGCGGGCAAGCGCGGCTTCTACGTGCATGACTCCGGTAAGCCGGAGCTGGACCCGGAAGTCACCGCGCTGCTCCAGCAGGGCGACACCGTCCTCTCCGAGGAGCAGGTGCGCGCCCGGGTGCTGGACGCCGTCGCGCAGGAGCTCGGCCTGATGCTCGAGGAGGGCGTCGTCGCCGAGGCGCAGGACATCGACCTGTGCCTGATCACCGGTGCGGGCTGGCCCTTCCACCTGGGCGGCCTCACGCCGTACCTGGACCGCGAGGGCGTCGCGGAGCGGGTGAACGGCAAGACGTTCCTGGCCCCGGGCGTGGCGAGCGTCCCGGCGTAGCCGGACGGCGTACGGCGCGGGCGCCGGGCGGGCCGAGGGGTCCCGTCCGGCGCCCGCGCCGTCCCCGGCCGCTCAGCCGGGCCCTCAGCCCGCCTGTCGCGCCGCTCAGCCGCCTCCCACACGGGTCCAGGCATGGAGTGCCAGCCCGCGCTCGTCGGTCTTCTGACGGGCCACCAGGAGCTTTCCGTCCAGGCTCAGCGCGGCCAGCACCACCCCGCCCTGGTCGTCGAGCGCCAGCGCCGGGGTATGGGCGCCCTGTTCGCCGGTGGGGGTCCACCACACCCCCGCCGCCTCGTCCTCGCTGGGGTGGGCGGCGACCGCCAGCCGCCCGGCCTCGGTGTCCTGGTGGGCCAGAACGGTGCAGTCATGGCCGTCCACCACGGCGCGCACCGCGGCGACCGGGCCGGTGCCCGCCGCCCCGCCCAGCGGCGCGGGGGCCGGGACGTCCGGCCGCCAGGCCAGCAGCTCACCGCTGCGGGCGTCGCGCCAGTAGTGGGTGAGGGTGCCGGGGCTGGTCTCCACCACGGACGCCGAATCCGGCCGGGCGTCGGCGGGGACGTCCTCGCCACGCTTCGGGGCGGCGCCGGGCTTGGGCTGGAACCAGCGCAGCGCGGCGCCCTTCCCTGCCGGTGCGAGCAGTTCGAGACGGCCGTCGGCGGTCGAGGCCGCCGACAGCCCGCCCAGCACCCGCTCGCCCTTCCAGTCGGTCCAGCGCTCCCAGGTGCCCTTGGGGTCCTGCCGCCGCGCGCTCACCCCGCCCCCGGCGTTGCGAACGAAGACGCGGAGGGCGCCGGAGGCGTCCAGCGCCGCGGCCGGGGGACCGGTGCGCTGCGCCTTGGCGCGGTCCTTGGGGTGCGGGGTGCCCAGGGAGTGCCACGCCGTCAGCGGGCGGCCCGTCTGGAACTGGGTGGCATGAACGAGGTCGACCTTCGGCCCGTCCTTGCCCTCCGTGCGCCGCAGCCCCACCAGATGGGCGTAGCCGTCCGGCCCTTGAGCGATCGTCACCTGGGACAGCCCGGGGGTCCGGATCAGCCATGGGCCGGTCCATGAAGACCCGCCGGGGCGGTCCTCGGTCCAGCGGGCGAGACCGCCCGACACCGGTACGTAGGCCGTGAGCCTGCCGTCCTTGCCGCGGAGCAACCGCAACGCCATGGCCCGCCGCCAACCCTTCCCCGAGCCGTTCCATCCGATCGAACGACGTCCATAGTAATTTGCCTGGACTATGGATGGGGTTGTGGTCGTGGATGCCGCCAATGTGGTCGGCTCGGTGCCCGACGGCTGGTGGCGCGACCGGCGCGGGGCCGCCGAGCGGCTCCGCGACCGGCTGGCCTCGCTCGCCGGGACCGGGCTCCCCGACCGGCCGGGCGTGCCCGGCTGGGCCACCCGCCCTCCGGTGGACATCGTGATGGTGGTCGAGGGCGCGGCGCGGGGCGTCGAACCGGTGGCGGGCGTACGGGTGGAGAACGCGCCGGGCAGCGGCGACGACCACATCGTGGCGGTGGTGGCGGCGGCCCGTGGCGAGGGGCGTCCCTGCCTGGTGGTGACGGCGGACCAGGGGCTGCGGGCGCGGGTATCCGCGCTGGACGCGGAGGTGACGGGCCCCCGGACAATCCGCCCGGAGGGGTCGTAGCACCCCACCCGGAGGGGTCGTAGCACCCCAGCCCCCGGAGGGGGCATAGCGCCCCTACTCCCCGCGCGTCCCCGCCTCGGTCACCCGGCTGTGGCGGCGCCCGTAGAGGAAGTAGACGATGAAGCCGATGGCCATCCACACCGCGAACCGCAGCCAGGTCTCGGCGGGCAGATTGAGCATCAGCCACAGCGACGCGACCACCGACACGACCGGCAGCACCGGCACCCAGGGCGTGCGGAAGGCGCGGGGCAGATCGGGCCGGGTGCGACGGAGGATCAGCACGCCGAGGGCGACCACGACAAAGGCGAAGAGCGTGCCGATGTTCACCAGGGCCGCCAGCTGGGAGATGCTGGTGAACCCGGAGACGATGGCGATGATCACGCCGAGCAGGATCGTCGAGCGGTACGGCGTGCGGAAGCGCGGATGCACCCCGGAGAAGACCCTGGGCAGCAGCCCGTCCCGGCTCATCGCGAAGAACACCCGGCTCTGGCCGAGCAGCAGGATCATGCACACCGTGGTGAGCCCGACCGCGGCGCCGAAGCTGATGACGCCCGCGTAGAAGGGGTGTCCGGTGGCCTTGAAGGCGTCGGCGAGCGGGGCGTCCACGCTCAGCTCGGTGTACTTCTGCATCCCGGTGACCACCACGGACACGCCGACGTAGAGCACGGTGCAGATGAAGAGCGAGCCGAGGATGCCCCGGGGCACGTCCCGCTGGGGGTTCCTGGTCTCCTCCGCCGCGGTGGCCACGATGTCGAAGCCGATGAAGGCGAAGAAGACCACGGCGGCGGCGGTGAAGATGCCCTCGACGCCGAAGGTGGTCGGCTGGTAGCCGGACATCAGCTGGATCAGCGGCGCGGTGAGTCCGGAACCCGAGATCGAGCCCTTGGCCTCGGGGATGAAGGGGCGGTAGTTGGCCGGGTCGACGAAGAAGGAGCCCGCGATGATGACCAGCAGCACCACGGCCACCTTCACCGCGACCACCACCGAGGTGACGCGCGCCGACAGCTTCATCCCGAGGACCAGGATCGCGGTGAGCACCAGCACCAGCGCGGCGGAGAGCACATCGAAGGAGAAGCCGTGCGCCACATCGGGGCCGGACAGCGCGGCGGGCAGCTCCACACCGGCGTTGGCCAGCAGCGCGCGGATGTAGCCCGACCAGCCGACCGCGACCACGGCCGTGCCGAGCGCGAACTCCAGCACCAGGTCCCAGCCGATGGTCCAGGCGGGCAGTTCGCCCAGCGAGGCGTACGAGAAGGTGTACGCGGATCCGGCCACCGGGACGGTCGAGGCGAACTCGGCGTAGCAGAGGGCGGCCAGGGCGCAGACGATGCCCGCGACGACGAAGGCGAGGGCGGTCGCGGGGCCCGCCTGCTCCTTGGCGACGGCCCCGGTGAGGACGAAGATGCCGGTTCCGATGATCACGCCGACGCCGAAGACCGTGAGGTCCAGGGCGGACAGGGACCGGGTGAGGGCGTGCTCGGGCTCCTCGGTGTCCTTGATGGACTGCTCGATCGACTTCGTCCGCAGATAGGCCGGCCGGCTCTTGCGACCGGAGCCGCCGCCGGAGCGGCCCTCGGGTTCCCGCTCGCTCACCGATGCCACCTCCACGCCTGCCCGTGCGGGTCATGCTTGTGGCTACCGGTCGGCGGCGAGGGGTACACACTCTGGGCCGCCCCCGATTCACCCGATGGGGGCGGCCCGCGCGACACACGCTGGGCCGGTCGGAGCAGGAAGCGCTCCGACCGGCCCGGACGGGATGGGGGCGGTGGCCCGGTGGCTCAGTCGCGCACCGGTTCGGCCGTCGTCGTGCGGGTCACATCGGCGCCCTGGGAGTCCGCGGCCGCGGACTCGTAGCCGCCGCCGATCCTGGAGACCAGCCCGGTGATCTGCCGGGCGATGTCCGGCGCGGTCAGCCCGATCTCCGCCATGACCTCCTTGCGGGAGGCGTGCTCCAGGAAGCGCGGCGGGATGCCGAAGTTGCGCACCGGCATGTCGAAGCCGCCGTCGCGCAGCGCCTGGGCGACGGCCGCGCCGACGCCGCCGACCCGGATGTTGTCCTCGACGACCACCACGACGCGGTGGAGGTCGGCGAGCACGGGCAGTTCCTCGTCCACCGGCTTGACCCAGCGGGGGTCGACCACAGTGGTGGAAATGCCCTGTTTGTCGAGGAGGTCGGCGATCTCCAGGCACATCGGGGCGAGCGCGCCGACCGAGACCAGCAGCACGTCCGGGGCGTTCCCCGCGGCCTCGGAGGGCTCGCGGAGCACATCCATCCCGCCGATCCGGCCCACGGCCGCGACCGCCGGGCCCACCGCGCCCTTGGAGTAACGCACCACGGTCGGCGCGTCCTCCACCGCCACGGCCTCGCGCAGCTGGGCGCGGACCTGGTCGGCGTCGCGCGGGGCGGCGATCCGCAGCCCCGGGACGACCTGGAGGAGCGACATGTCCCACATGCCGTTGTGCGAGGGGCCGTCGGTGCCGGTGATACCGGCGCGGTCCAGGACGAAGGTCACCCCGCACTTGTGCAGCGCCACATCCATCAGCACCTGGTCGAAGGCGCGGTTGAGGAAGGTGGCGTAGACGGCGAAGACCGGGTGCAGACCGCCGGTGGCCAGGCCCGCCGCGGAGACGGCGCCGTGCTGCTCGGCGATGCCCACATCGAAGACCCGGTCCGGGAAGCGCTTGGCGAACTCGGTGAGGCCCACCGGGTGCAGCATCGCGGCGGTGATCGCGACGATGTCCTCGCGCTCCTCGCCCAGCTTGACCATCTCCTCGCCGAAGACCGAGGTCCAGTCGGCGCCGCCCGCGGAGATCGGCAGCCCGGTGTCGGGGTGGATCGGGCCGATGCCGTGGAAGCGGTCGGTCTCGTCCTGCTCGGCCGGGGTGTAGCCGCGGCCCTTCTCGGTGAGGCAGTGCACGATGACCGGGCCGCCGAAACGCTTCGCCCGCTGGAGCGCGGACTCCAGGGCCTCGATGTCATGGCCGTCGATCGGGCCGACGTACTTCAGCCCCAGGTCCTCGAACATGCCCTGCGGGGCGATGAAGTCCTTGAGCCCCTTCTTGGCGCCGTGCAGCGTCTCGTAGAGCGGCCGGCCCACGACCGGGGTGCGCTCCAGGATGTCCTTCCCGCGGGCGAGGAAGCGCTCGTAGCCGTCGGTGGTGCGGAGCGTGGCGAGGTGGTTGGCGAGGCCGCCGATGGTCGGGGAGTACGACCACTCGTTGTCGTTCACCACGATGACCAGCGGGCGGTTCTTGGCGGCGGCGATGTTGTTGAGCGCCTCCCAGGCCATACCGCCGGTCAGCGCGCCGTCGCCGATCACGGCGACCACATGGTCCTGCTTGCCGAGCAGCTCATTGGCCTTGGCGATGCCCTCGGCCCAGCCGAGGACGGCCGAGGCGTGGCTGTTCTCGATGACGTCGTGCTCGGACTCGGCCCGCGAGGGATAACCGGACAAACCACCCTTGCTCTTGAGCTTGGAGAAGTCCTGGCGGCCGGTGAGCAGCTTATGGACGTAGGACTGGTGGCCGGTGTCCAGCAGCACCTTGTCCCGGGGCGAGTCGAAGACCCGGTGCAGGGCGATGGTCAGCTCCACCACACCGAGGTTGGGGCCGAGGTGGCCACCGGTCTTGGAGACGGCGTCGACGAGAAAGGTGCGGATCTCCGCGGCCAGCTGGTCGAGCTCCTCCGCAGTGAGCCGGTCCAGATCGCGCGGTCCCGTGATGCGGGTCAGCAGCACCCGTGCCTCCTTGCTTCGAGCGTCTCCATGGAGCTTGCCGGTCCGCCCGAGTCTAATGTTCCGCCCTCCGGCGCAGACCTCCCCCCATGCAATCTCCGTCACGCGTGTTCTTTTCAGCCACCCGTGTGTTCCCCTCAGACGGCTGCCCGGTGCCTCCGCGGAGGCACCGGGCAGCCGGGCGAAGAGGACCGGGGTCAGCCGCGACCCGCGGTGCGTTGTGTCCTGCGCGACACCGAGTCGATGACGACGGCGGCCAGCAGCACTCCACCGGTGATCATGTACTGGACGGAGTTCGCGACGCCCAGCAGGTTCATCCCGGACGAGATCGAGCCGATGACCAGCATGCCGAGCAGAGCCGACCAGACCGAGCCACGGCCGCCGAAGAGGCTGGTGCCGCCGATGACCGCGGCCGCGATGGCCTCCATCAGCAGGTTGCCGGTGCCGGCCTGCTGGCTGGCGGAGCCGATCCGCGAGGCGATCATGATGCCGCCGGTGGCGGCCATCAGACCGGCCAGCGAGTAGACCGAGATCCGGATGGCGACGACGTTGATACCCGCGCGGCGGGCGGCCTCGACGCTGCCGCCGAGGGCGATCACCTTGCGTCCGTAGGAGGTGCGGCGGACCACGAAGTCGAGGATCACCAGGACCGCCACGAAGATCACCAGGGCGAGCGGCAGACCCTTGTACTGGTTGAGCCGCCAGGCCGCGGTGAAGAGGATCACCGCGAGCACGGCCGTGCGGACCAGGATCTCGCTCAGCGGCCGCGAGGGGATGCCGACCGCCTTACGGCGCCTGCTGTCCAGGAACTGGACGAGGAAGAAGGCCGCCGTCGCCAGCGCGGCCACGCCGTAGGCGGCGATGAGCTGGCTGAAGTAGTGGGCGGTGAGATCGCGCACGAAGCTGTCGTCCGCGATGCTGATGGTGCCGGTGGTGCCGAGCACCTGGAGCATCAGACCGTTCCAGGCCAGCAGACCGGCCAGGGTCACCACGAAGGCCGGAACGCCTATCTTGGCGAAGAAGAAGCCGTGCACCGCGCCGAGGGCCGCGCCACTGGCGAGCGCCGCGATCACCGCGATCCCCTCGGGCACCCCGTGGTTGACGTTGAGCACCGCCAGGGTGGCCGCGGCCAGACCGCTGACCGAGCCGACGGACAGGTCGATCTCACCGAGCAGCAGCACGAAGACGATTCCGACCGAGATCATGCCGGTGCCACCGAGCAGGATGGAGAGGTCGGAGAGGTTCTTGGGCGAGAGGAAGGCGCTGTCCTTCCACTGGAAGACCGCCCAGATGATGGCGATGCCGACGATGACCGGGACCACGCCCAGTTCGCCGCTGCGCATCTTGCGGCCGAACTCCGTCAGATAGCCCTTGAACCCCTCCTGACGGACCAGCAGCCGGGGGTCGACGACGGTGACCGCGTCCTTGGCGACGGGGTTGGCGTCGGCCGGGCCGCCCGCCTTGTTGCCGCCGTTCGACGGGCCGTCGTTGGTCTGGTGGACGTTCGTGGTCACTTCGCGACCTCCCCGCTACGCGCCTTGCGGCGGGTCACGGCGTTGTCCGTGGCGCCGGTGATGGCGGAAATGATGTCTTCCTGAGAGGTGGTCTTCACATCGAAGGTGCCGTTGTTACGGCCCAGCCGCAGCACCGCGACACGGTCCGCGACGGCCTTGACGTCGGCCATGTTGTGGCTGATGAGGATGACGGCGAGGCCGCGGTCGCGGAGCCGCTCCACCAGGTCGAGGACCTGCGCGGTCTGCTCGACGCCGAGGGCGGCGGTCGGCTCGTCCAGGATCACCAGCTTGGGCTCGCCGAGCATCGAACGGGCGATGGCGACGGTCTGCCGCTGGCCACCCGAGAGCGAGGCGATCGGGATCCGCACACTGGGGATGCGGATCGACAGGGTCTGGAGCAACTCACGGGAGCGCCGCTCCATTTCGACCTCGTCGAGCACCCCGGCGCGCAGGATCTCGCGGCCGAGGAAGAGGTTGCCGACGACGTCGATGTTGTCGCAGAGGGCGAGGTCCTGGTAGACGGTCGCGATGCCCAGCTCCTGGGCGTCGTGCGGCCGGGTGACCTGGACGGGCCTGCCCTGCCACTCGATGACGCCTTCGTCGGCGGGGCCGACTCCGGCGATGGACTTGACGAGGGTCGACTTGCCGGCGCCGTTGTCGCCCACCAGGGCGACGACCTCACCGGCGTGGACCTCCAGATCGATGTCGGTGAGCGCCTGGACGGCGCCGAACCGCTTGGAGATCCCGCGCAACGCCAACACGGGTCCGTTCGGCACGATGGCCATCTCCGTTCCGGGCAGGGTGGTCCCTGCTGTGTGACGGAGGGGAGAGGGTGCTCTCCCCTCGGTTGGGGGGTGGGTCAGGGGGCGGGCCGCCCTCGGGGTAGGGGCGGCCCTGCTCCGCTACTTCAGACCGGCCGCTGCGCAGGCCGCCTTGACCTTGGCGGTGCAGATCTGGTCGATCTTGTAGATGCCGTCCTTGATGACGGTGTCCTTGATGTTCTCCTTGGTCAGCGAGACCGGGGTGATCAGCGTCGCCGGGATGTCCTTGTTGGTCGGGCTGTCGACCGTGTTGGACTCGTTGACCTTCTCACCGCGGCCGAGCGCGACGGCCATCTCCGCGGCGGCGGTGGCCTCGTCCAGGTAGGACTTGTAGACGCTCATGTACTGCTCACCGGTGACGACCCGGCGCACACCCTCGATCTCGGCGTCCTGCCCGGTGACCGGGGGCAGCGGGTTGAGGCCGCCGCTCTTGAGCGCGGTGATCGCGCCGCCGGCCATGCTGTCGTTGGCGGAGTAGACGCCGACGATGTTGTCCTTGCCGAGCGAGGAGATGGCGCCCGTCATGGCCTCGTTGGCCTTGTCCGCCAGCCAGCGGTCGATGTCGTACGACTTGCCGATGTTCACCTTGCCCTTGAGGACGGACAGCGCGCCCTTCTTGAACATGGCGGCGTTGGGGTCGGCCTCCCAGCCGTTGAGCATGACGATCTTGCCGCTCTTGGCCTTGTTGCCCAGCGCCTTGAGCAGCGCCTGGCCCTGGACCTTGCCGACCGTCTCGTTGTCGAACGAGGTGTACGCGGAGACCGGGCCCTCGGCGAGGCGGTCGTAGGCGACGACCGGGATACCGGCCTCGTCGGCCCTGCGGACCGAGCTGGCGATGGACTTGGAGTCCACCGAGTCGAGGATGATCGCGTCGACCTTCTTGGTGATCATCGAGTCGACCTGCTGCTGCTGAACCGAGGGGTCCGACTTGGCGTTGACGTACAGGACCTTGCAGTCGGCACACAAGCCCTTGATCTTCTTGGTGACGAACGGCCGGTCGAAGTTCTCGTATCTGGCCGTCTGGTCCTCGGGCAGCAGCAGCCCGATCGTGAGCGGACCGGTCTTCTTCTTGTCGTCCTTGCTGTCGCCGCCGGCCTCCTTCGCCGACCCGCAGGCGGCGAGGGCTACCGTCATCGACACCACGGAAGCGGCAAGAGCGACGCGACGCATCGTTGCGTTCATTTGGGGATGACCTCCCTGACGAGGCCGCGTCATTGCGGCCGAGGTGGCTGGAAGTCAACTCGGCCGCCCGCATGACGTCAAGAAGTAAATCCTTAACGAGATGGCAACGGTGCCATTCGTTATCTGAGTGAACGCAGCCGGACAGGCCGGATAGACGGAGCGTGACCGGACAAAGGCGCTCAGGCAACCCCTAGGGTCTGTCGTTTGGATCTCCGCGGCGTCGCGTCGCCCGGCGGTCAGGTGAGCGCCGGGGTCCCCGCCGAGAGCGCACCGTCCAGCAGCGTCGAATCTCCCATCTCGCTGAGCACCAGCGCCAGCGCGCCCAGCACCTCGGCCCGGCCGCCGAGCGCCCCGGGCATCACCGACAGCTGATGGGCCGCGCTGGGGATCGCGTACCGCGCGACCGACTCCCGGATCGGGCCCAGCACCAGCTCCCCCGCCTCGGCGAGCTGACCGCCCAGCACCATCCGGCTCGGGTTGATCAGATTGCAGAGGTTGGCCACCCCGCTGCCGATGTGCCGGCCGACGTCCGCGATCACCCGCCGGCAGCCCGGGTCGCCCTCGCGGGCGAGCTGCACCATGCGCTCCACGGTGAGGTCGGCGCCATGGCTGGAATGCAGCAGTGGCAGCACATAGCGGGCCGCGGTGAAGGTCTCCAGACAGCCGCGGTTGCCGCAGCGGCACACCGGGCCCGACTCGTCGAGGGTGATGTGGCCGATCTCGCCCGCCGTGCCGCCGGGGCCGCGGTAGATCTTTCCGCTGATCACCAGCCCGGCGCCGACACCGTCGGCGACCTTGATGTACGCGAGGTCGGCGACCCCGCGGCCGGAGCCCCAGACCAGCTCGCCGAGCGCGCCGAGGTTGGCGTCGTTGTCCACGTGCACCGGCACTCCGAGCCGCTGGGCCAGGTCATCGCGCGGATTGGTGCCGGCCCAGCCCGGCAGGATCGCGGTCGAGCCCAGCGTGCCGGTCTCCACATCGATCGGGGCGGGCACCCCGAGACCGACGCCGACCACCTTGTCCTGGCTCAGCCCGCTGGCCGTGATCAGCCTGCTGACCAGGTGTTCAGCCCGGTCCAGCCCCTGTGCGGCGGAGGCGTCCACATCCAGCGGCTCGGCCTCCTCGGCCAGCACCTGATGGGCGAGGTTGCCGATGGCGACACGCAGATGCGTATGGCCGAAATCCACCCCCACCACGATGCCCGCGTCACCGCTGAGCGAGACGCTGCGCGCCCGGCGGCCGCCCGCCGAGGTGGGGGTGACCTCGACCGTTCCGCCGTCCTTGAGCTCACGCACGATGTTGGAGACGGTGGCGGCGGACAGCCCGGTGGACCGGGCGATCTCCGCCTGGGTCAGCGAGCCCGCCATCCGCACCGCACGGACCACCCGCTCGAGATTGGCCCGGTGCAGCGACGACTGCGATCCCGGAGTCTCCACGCCCATCCACTCCCGCCTTCGCGGGCGGCACGACGGCCGCTCCGCAGGCCGGACCGCAGCAGTGGGGCCCGGCTGTGTCTCCAACATGTGAACTCTAAGCTGAGCCGCCACGGTTGTCCCACGTCAAGTCCCCGACCGCCACGGGACGGCTCGCGACACCGTCCGATACCCACGAACCACACGGCCCCGTCCTTTCCGCGCGGCGGAATGGACGGGGCCGTGAAAAGGCGATCTCCGGGTTTTCCCCTATTTGAGCGCGCCCGCGGTCAGGCCCGCCTGGACCTGCCGCTGGAAGAGGATGTAGACGCCCAGCACCGGAAGCATCGCCAGCACCAGACCGGCGAAAAGGGCGGACCAGTCGCCTTTGTACTGCTGGCTGGCCGCGAGCTGTACCAGGCCCTGGGTGAGCACCCGCTTGTCCTCATCGGTGTTGAGCACCGTGGGCAGCATGTACTGATTCCACTGGCCGAGGAAGTTGAAGATCCCCACGCTGATCAGTCCGGGCTTCGCCATCGGCAGCATGACCTGGAAGAACGTACGGGTATGGGACGCCCCGTCGATCAGCGCCGCCTCCGCCACCGAGGACGGCAGCGTCTTGAAGAACGAGGTGAGGAAGAAGACCGTGAACGGCAGCGAATAGGCGATATAGACCAGAATGAGCCCGTGGAAGGTGTTGAGCAGACTCATGTTCTTCATCACGAAGAACAGCGGCACCAGCGCCAGGATGATCGGAAAACTCATCCCGCCGACGAACATGAAATAGATGAATCGCTTTCCCGGGAATTCAAAGCGGGCCAGGATGTATGCCGCCATCGAGCCCAGCAGCATCGTGCCGATCAGGGAGCAGCCCACCACCAGGATCGTATTGAGGAAGAAGTCGCCGATGTTCGACTTGCTCCAGGCCCGGGTCCAGTTGTCGAAGTGCAGCGCGGAGGGCAGCCCCCAGGGCGAGGTGAAGATCTGCTTGTCCGTCTTGAGGGAGCTCATCACCGCCCACAGCAGCGGCAGCGTGACCAGCAGCCCCCAGACCACCAGGATGCCGTGCGAGAAGACGTTGAGGACCTTGCCCTCGCTGCCGATCCGGTCCTCGGAGCCCGGCGACTGCTTGCGGACGGGCCCGGTGGGCGGTGCCTCGTCCTCCTTGGTGATGCCCGGGAGTTCCGAGGGCTCTGCGTGCGAGGTCACTGTGGTACCCCCAGATCGGCGGTCGGGCGGCGGTGGCCGGGTGCGGTCGGTGTGATCGGCATCAGTACTCCAGCCGCTCGCGCCGGCCGAGCCTGGTCACGACGACCGCGAAGATCAGGGTGACGATGAGCATCGCGACACCGATCGTGGTGGCCCGTCCCGCCTGCCCGTCGTGGAAGGTCTTGGTGTAGACGTAGTAGCCCATGACCTGCGTGGAGTCGGCGGGGCCGCCCGGCCCCACGGTCATGATCTGCACCACGGCGAACGCGTCGAGCGCGATGATGCCCATATAGATCCAGCCGGTCTGGACCGTGTCCCACAGCAGCGGCAGGGTGATCTTGAAGAAGGTCTTGACCCGGTTGGCCCCGTCGAGCAGCGCCGCCTCGTAGAAGTCCCTCGGGATGGAGCTCATCCCGGCCGAGAAGAGGACGACGTAGAAGCCGACATTGCTCCAGACCATCACCGCCATCAGGCACCACAGCGCCAGCTTCGGATCGGCCAGCCACTGCTGCTGGAGCGAATCCAGCCCGATTCCGCCGAGGAAGGAGTTGAGCGCGCCGTTGCGCGGGTTGTAGGTGAACTGGAACAGCAGGGCGACGATCGCGATCGACAGCACCTGCGGAAAGAAATAGATCACCTTGTACAGGCTCGACCCGCGCACCCCGGAGACGGCCGCGTTCTTCCGGCCCCGGCCCCCCACATTGAGCATGAAGGCGAAGAAGAGTCCGAGGCCGAGCGTCACCAGCGGCACCACGAGCAGCAGCACGACATTGTGCCCGACCGCTTTCCAGAAGAGGTCGTCATGCAGCAGCCAGTTGTAGTTCTTGAACCCGACCATCTTGAAGTCGGAGCTCAACCCGGTCCAGTCCGTGAACGAGTAGTAGACGGCCTGGACGAATGGCGAGATCACGAAGACCGCGTAAAGGATCACCGGCAGGGCCAGGAACCCCACGATGAACCGGTACTTCCCATGCTGCATTTCTACCGACCTCGGTCTTCCCCTACGGATAATGCCGCCGGCGACGCATGAAGGGGCATCAGACGTGCTTGTACTTCTTGACGGCGTCGTCCTTGGCCGTGTCATCGGCGAACTTCTGGCACTTCTTGATCGTCTCGGCGGGGGTCATCCGGCCGGCCATCATCTCGCCGAGCGCGCCGACGCCGATCTGCTGCTTCTGGAGCGTCACGTACCAGTCCTGGAGCCGCGGGTTGACCACGTTCTTGCCCGCCTTGGTCAGCGCCTCCTGCGCCGAGGCCAGGCCCGGCGGCAGGGAGAGGCCCTCGGTGCCGCCGTTGAGGGAGGAGAGCGAGGAGACCTGCTTGATGAAGTTCTTGGTGGACTTCTCCCCGAGCATGATCCGCAGCAGCTCCATGCCGCCCTCGGGGTTCTTCGCCGACTTCGGGACGATGAAGGGCTCACCGCCGGAGGCCCACAGGGTGCCGAACGGCAGCTTGTCGCTCTTGTCCAGGCCGGAGGGAGCGGCCACCGCCATCTGGAAGTCCTTCGGGGTGGTCTTCTTCGCCTCGTTCTCCACCCAGGAGCCGTTGGGGATGAACAGCGCCTTGCCCTGGTTCCACGCGGTCTGGGACTCGATGTGGGTCAGGCCCGGGGTGCCCTTGAGGATGTAGCCCTTCTTGTAGAGCTCGTAGTACGCCTCGAAGGCGGCCTTGACGGCCGGGTGCTTCCAGGCGTTCGGCTCCAGGTTGTCGATCGAGTCCAGGACCTCCCGGCCGCCGATCTTGGCGATGAAGGGGTAGAGGCTGAACGGCAGGTAGTAGGGGTACTTGCCGGGGTAGGTCCAGCCCGCGATCCCCTTCTTCTTGGCCTTCTCGCAGACCTTGAGCATGTCGTCCCAGGTCTCGGGGTACTCCACGTCCAGCTTGGCGAGGTTGGTCTTGGAGTACCAGACGCCGTAGACGGTGTAGGCGTAGTAGAGGATCCATACCGGCTTGCCGTCGAACTGGCCCATCTCCACGACACCCGGGCGCAGGGTCTCGCGCACCGTCTTGTTCGGGTCGTCGAGGGAGGGCGCGTCCAGCAGCGGGGTGAGGTCGGTCAGCTGGTTCTTCCCGACCAGGGTGCCCATGTCCATCTGCTCGGCGCCGGAGTTGTCGACCAGGTCCGGCGGGGTGCCGCCGTTGAAGCGCGGCTGGAGCACGGTCTGGATCTTCTGGGTGGCGGCGTGCTTGACCTTGCCCTTGGTCTTCGGGAAGGCCGCGGCGTACTCCGCCTCGGCGTCCTTGGCGTACTGCTGGCCGAAGCCGCCGTCGAAGATGACGACGTCGAGCGCGGCGCTCTCATTGACCGCGAGCGGGTTCTTCGCGCTCTTCTTGCCCTTGTCCACCTTCTTGGAGTCGTCGTCACCGCCACTGGCACAGGCGGACAGCACGCTCATCGCCGGCACGGTGATCAATCCGAGCGCCGCCGAGCGCTTGATCAGATCGCGACGGCCGACATCTGAAGTGGGTCCCATGCTCAAGTCCTCGCCTTCGTCAGGACTCAGGCGGTGTAACGGTCTCCCGTACATACTCGCCTCCGGCGAGGGGCCCGACACCGCGGGTCAGTTGAAGCGTCAAGCGGAGTATTGCTGGGTGTGCGCCGGGGAGTGCGGAGGACCCGCCGAGGCCCTCCGATATGGGCCGCGGTGCGGCCTTCCCCCTGGGGCGACAGGTATAGTCCACTGGGCCTCATATGGGCAAGATCGAGAGGTCATCGGGTATCAGTCTTTCCCGAGTTGAGACCTGGCCGACATACCGTAGGGAGACAGTCCGCGCGGCAAGCCGTCGTGCGCGCTCCCCGAAAGGCGGTCCCCGTGTCCCGGAAGCAGCTGACCCTCGCCACCAGCATTGTCGTGACCGCGACACTCGCGGTCACCGCGGGGTGCGGCTCGGACGGAGGAGGCTCGGCCGCCACGGACGGCAAGGGGGGCGCCGCGATCGGCAAGGGCATGGCCCAACTGCCCGTGGAGCCCACCCAGGCGCCGACCGAGGACCCCACCGACGACCCCTACGACAATCCGTATGACGAGCCGTCGGACTCCCCCACCGGCGGCTCCGGGCTGGTCACCCCGGACGCCAAGATGGGCACGTGCGGATGGGGTTCGGACGGCAAGCCCTATGCCAATGTGAAAATCACCAACTCCGGTTCCAGTACGGCCTACTACTCACTGCTGGTCGGCTTCGTCGACAGCTCCGAGAAGGCCGTGACCACCGGGGTGGAGTCCGACGCGCCCGTGGCGGGCGGCGCCGGGAAGACCATCAAGGTCACCGGGCTCAAGGCGGACAGCTCCCACACCGCGAAGAAGTGCCGGCTGTCGCTGGCCACCAAGTCCGACAGCAAGGACTGACGACACACCAGGGGCGGCCCCGACGGGCGCGCCGTATCACCCCCATGGACGCGGGCCGTACCACTTCCGGTGGTACGGCCCGCGTCGCACCGTCCGCCGGGCGGACCCGAATTGACGGCTGTCCGCATCCTTGACACCACCCGCCCCCTGCCTCCCTACTTATCACTGCCCGAACCAGTGGACAACGTTGTCAGACTCGTTGAGAGGCTGAGTATGCGACAGAGACGACCACAGAGACGATGGCGTGGGATCGGACGGTCGGCCGCCCTGGTGGCGGCCGTCCTGCTGGCGGTGACCGCCCAGGGCGGCGCGGTCGCCGCCCCCGCCGGCCCGGCTTCCGCTCACCACGCCGACCGCGCCTTCACCTCCTCCTTCGAGTCGGGCGACCCCCAGCCCGACTGGCGCAACACCGTCGAGACCGGACCCGACGGCAAGAAGAAGGCATCCGGAGTGGACGGAGGCTACTCCTCCGGAATCCCCGGCAATGTCACCGACAAGGTCACCGAGGTCCGGGCGAGCAAGGAGAACACCGACGGCGGGGAGATCAAGGAGAACCTCGTGGACGGCGAGGTCACCAGCAAGTGGCTGGCCTTCGACACCACCGCCTGGCTCGAATTCGATCTGAGCGAGCCGGTGGAGGCCGTCCGCTACGCCCTCACCTCCGCCAATGACGCCCCCGGCCGGGACCCGAAGGACTGGACCCTCAAGGGCTCGGCCAATGGCTCCGACTGGACGACGCTGGACACCCGTAAGGACGAGACGTTCTCCTCGCGCCAGCAGACACGGGAGTTCTCCTTCGACAGCTCCACGGCCTACCAACACTTCCGGCTGGAGATCACCCGCAATGCCGGGGACGACATCGTCCAGCTCGCGGAGGTGCAGTTCGCGAACGGCGACACCGCTCCGCCCGCGCCCTCCGACATGCGCACCCAGATCGACCGCGGCCCCACCGGCTCCCCCACCGCCAAGGCCAACGCGGGCTTCACCGGCACCCACGCCCTGCGCTACGCGGGCACCCACAAGCCGAACGGCCGGGCGTACTCGTACAACAAGGTCTTCGACGTCGACACGGCCATCGGCCGGGACACTCAGCTGTCCTACCGGATCTTCCCGTCGATGCCCGAGACCGACCTCAACTACCCGGCCACCCATGTCTCCGTCGACCTCGCCTTCACCGACGGCACCTACCTCAGCGATCTGCCCGGCGCGGTCGACCAGCACGGCGCCCGGATGAGCCCGAAGGGCCAGGCCGACTCCAAGACGCTCTACGTCAACCAGTGGAACCACAAGGAGTCGCGGATCGGCGCGGTCGCCGCGGGCAAGACGGTCGACCGGATACTCGTGGCCTACGACTCCCCCAAGGGCCCCGCGCAGTTCCGCGGCTGGGTGGACGACATCTCGATCGCCCCCAAGGCGCCCGAGAAGCCGCTGGCACATCTGTCCGACTACGCCGTGACCACCCGCGGCACCAACTCCAGCGGCAGCTTCTCGCGCGGTAACAACTTCCCGGCCACCGCCGTCCCCAATGGCTTCAACTTCTGGACGCCGGTGACCAACTCGGGCTCCACCGACTGGCTCTACCAGTACGCCCGCGCCAACAACGCCGACAACCTCCCCACCATCCAGTCGTTCAGCGCGAGCCATGAGCCCAGCCCCTGGATGGGCGACCGGCAGACCTTCCAGGTGATGCCGTCCGGCGCGAGCGGCACCCCCGACGCCGGGCGCACCGCCCGCGCGCTCCCCTTCCGCCATGAGAAGGAGACCGCCCGCCCCTACTACTACGGGGTGACCTTCGAGAACGGCCTCAGGGCGGAGATGGCGCCCACCGACCACGCCGCGGCCATGCGCTTCACCTATCCGGGCGAGGACGCGAGCGTCATCTTCGACAACGTCAACAACAACGGCGGGCTGACCCTCGACGCCGAGCACGGCGTCGTCTCCGGCTACTCCGACGTCAAGAGCGGACTGTCCACCGGCGCCAGCCGGCTGTTCGTCTACGGCGTCTTCGACACCCCGGTGAGCGCGAGCGGCAAGCTGGACGGAGGCGGTGGCAAGGATGTCACCGGCTACTTCCGCTTCAAGCCGGGCAAGGACCGTACGGTCACCCTCCGGCTCGCCACCTCGCTGATCGGTGTCGACCAGGCGAAGGCCAACCTCGACCGGGAGCTGCCCGCGTCGAAGTCGTTCGGGCAGGTCAAGCAGGCCGCGCAGGCGGAGTGGGACAACATCCTGGGGCGGATCGAGGTCGAGGGCGCGGACCGCGACCAGCTCACCACGCTCTACTCCAGCCTCTACCGGCTGTACCTCTATCCCAATTCCGCTTTCGAGAACACCGGGACGGCGTCAAAGCCCCGCTACCAGTACGCGAGCGCCTTCTCGCCGGCCGCCGGGGAGAACACCCCGACCCACACCGGTGCGAAGGTCGTCGACGGCAAGGTGTACGTCAACAACGGCTTCTGGGACACCTACCGCACCACCTGGCCCGCCTACTCCCTGCTCACCCCGAAGCGGGCTGGCACGATGGTCGACGGCTTCGTACAGCAGTACAAGGACGGCGGCTGGATATCCCGCTGGTCCTCACCGGGCTACGCCGATCTGATGACCGGCACCAGCTCGGACGTGGCCTTCGCCGACGCCTACCTCAAGGGCGTGCGGTTCGACGCCGAGGCCGCGTACGAGGCGGCGCTGAAGAACGCCACCGCGGTGCCGCCCTCGTCGGGCGTCGGCCGGAAGGGCATGTCCACCTCGCCCTTCCTCGGCTACACGAGCACCGAGACCCATGAGGGGCTGTCCTGGGCGCTGGAGGGCTATCTCAACGACTACGGCCTCGCCAACATGGGCAAGGCGCTCTACGAGAAGACGAAGAAGGCCCGCTACAAGGAGGAGTCCGAGTACTTCCTCCACCGTGCGCAGGGCTATGTCTCGCTCTTCGACGACAAGGCCGGCTTCTTCCAGGGCAAGGACGCGGACGGCAAGTGGCGCGTGCCCTCCGACAAGTACGACCCCCGGATCTGGGGCTACGACTACACCGAGACCAACGGCTGGGGCTACGCCTTCACCGCGCCCCAGGACAGCCGGGGCCTGGCCAACCTCTACGGCGGCCGGTCGGGCCTGGCCAAGAAGCTGGACACCTACTTCTCCACCCCGGAGACCGCCTCCACCGAATTCGCCGGTTCCTACGGCGGGGTCATCCATGAGATGACCGAGGCGCGGGACGTCCGCATGGGCATGTACGGCCACAGCAACCAGGTCGCCCACCATGTGGCGTACATGTATGACGCGGCGGGCCAGCCGTGGAAGACCCAGGAGAAGGTGCGCGAGGTGCTCTCCCGCCTCTACACCGGCAGCGAGATCGGCCAGGGCTACCACGGCGACGAGGACAACGGCGAGCAGTCCGCCTGGTACATCTTCAGCTCGCTGGGCTTCTATCCGCTGGTGATGGGCGGCTCGGAGTACGCGATCGGATCGCCGCAGTTCACCAAGGCCACGGTGCATCTGGAGAACGGCCGCGACCTGGTCGTCAAGGCCCCGCGCAACAGCGAGCGGAACGTGTACGTCCAGGGCCTGAAGGTCAACGGCAAGGCGTGGAACTCCACCGCGCTGCCGCACTCGGTGCTCGCCGAGGGCGGCACGCTGGAATTCGCGATGGGCGCCAAGCCGTCGTCCTGGGGCACGGGCGCGAACGCCGCGCCGTCCTCCATCACCAAGGACGACAAGGTGCCCACCCCGCGCCACGACCTGACGGTGCCGAGCGGCGGTACGGCGCTGCTGGACAACACCTCCGGCACCGAGGCGACCTTCGAGTCGGTGGACCTCCCGGTCACGGAGGCGGGCCGCGCGGTGCAGTACACCCTGACCTCCTCGGACCGGAGCAAGGCCCCGGCGGGGTGGGTGCTCCAGGGCTCACGCGACGGTGAGAGCTGGAAGGACCTGGACCGCAGATCGGGAGAGTCCTTCAGCTGGAACAAGCAGACCCGCGTCTTCTCGGTGCACACGCCCGGTACGTACGCGCACTACCGGCTGGTGCCCGATGACAAGGCGACCCTGGCGGAGGTGGAACTGCTGAGCTGAGGTGAGAGCGTGCGGGCCGTGGCCGTGAGTTCTGGCGGCCACGGCCCGCCTATGACGAATTGCCGCGTGAGCGAATGTAATGCCATCCGAAATAGAGCGCGCCCAGCGCTCCCACAACCGCACCGACCGCGCACAGCGCCATCGCCCATGAGGCCATGTCTCGTGTGATCCACAGCAAGCTCACGACAATCAGGGCTATGGAGAACAAGAATCGCTCTCCATAGCCCGGACCGCGGCGACCTGTCAGTCGCGGGTGGCGGTGCATGAGTAGGTGACGCCCTTCATTTTAATCTTCCGCCAACCTGCCATCGGCGCGAGGTCGGTGCCGCCGCCACCGCCACCGCCGTCTTTCCGGCAGTAATAACCAAGCGCGTCGAGCTTCCCGAGGTCACTCTTCGCCTGGTAGTTCTTGTACGACTTGATCATGGCAGCTCGCTTACTCGCAGGCGTAGCTTCCTTCGCCTTCGTGTACGCATAGCAGCCGATGCTGGCGCCGATCCCTACCCACGAAGCCCCCTTGGCCAGCGCCTTGGTGAGGCCCGCCGCGCCACTGCCGATCCCCAGGACCGCGCAGATCTCATCAGCTCCAGCGGCGCGAACAGGCGCCTCAGCTGACGCTCGCGCCACTACCGAATCCCCGTTACCTTCCACCGAAGCCGCGTTTGCCGCCTGTGCGCCAATTCCGCACGTCGCGCCGGCCATAGCGAAGGTGATTGCAGCAGAAACGCCCTTGTTCCGCATACTCACGAAAACATTCCCCCATGTTTTTGGTCATTGCGGGAAAGAACATTACCAGCAAGATCACAGTTACGCAATGGATTAATCGGAGCTATTGCGGAATGCCGCAGACCGGCCAGGGGGCGGTGGCCCCGACGGCGGGGTGTGGTGTCCACGGTGGAACACCGTCACCCATCGGCCGCGGGCCACCGCCGGATCCGGTCAGCCGCGGGCCACAGCGAAGATGTGGAGATCCGCGTTGTCGGGGAGGGTGACGGTCTTGACCGTCTTGCCCTCGGGGGCCCGGAACGCCTTCGTGGCGAAGATGTACGCGTCCACCACGTCCTTGTCGCCGCCGCTGATGTTGCGGTACGGGGTTTTGGCGAGGGTCACGTTTCCGTATTGGACCGTTCCGCCGCCGCCACCCACCGTCCAGTCGGTGAAGGACAGGTCCGCCTCGTCCGAGCTGCCGTCCGTGTAGGTGACCTTGGCCGTGGCCTTCTGGTTGCCGTTGACCGCGCTGCCGATGAAGGACAGCGCGGTGGACTCGGGCAGGGTGATGGTCTGGCCGGTGGCGGAGGCGTTGTCGGGGCGGCCGGGCGGGGAGGCGGGCCAGGTGTAGTCCAGGCCCTGGGTGGTCCCCTTGGCGCCCGGCCCGAGGTCGGCGGCGGCGAGGGCCTGGCGGGAGTAGCTCCAGCCACCGCCGTCGTAGTCGCCCTCGTCGTGCTCGCCGCCGTCGTCGGTCGCGCCGACGTTGTTGTAGGCGGCGAGCAGGGTGCCGGGGGCGGCGACGGTCAGGGTGATCGGCTGGACGACCTCGGTGTCCTCGCTGGTCACCGTCACCTTCGCGTCGTAGAAGCCCTCGGGCGTGTCCTTCCCCGCGCGCAGGGAGATCTCGGCGGTGCCGTCCGGGCCGACCGTCCCGGAGGCGGGTGAGGCGGTGAGCCCGTCCGGGGCGTCGGTGGTGAAGCGCACCTCGGGGCGGTCGCCCTCGCTGACCGGGACGGCGGCCACCTTCACGGTCAGGCTCTCGCCCGGGGCGAGCGTGCCCGTGGTGGGCCCGACCCCGATCTGGTAGGGCTGCTCGCCCTCGCGGAAGGAGGGCGGCGCGGCGGACGGGGCGGAGCCCCAGGCGCGGTCGGGGGCGTCGGACAGGGTGTAGTCCAGCGTGCCGCCGTGCCGTACGAAGGACTCCGGCAGCCAGGGGCGGTCGCTCGCCCGCCCGTCGACCTTCAGGGACTGGACGTAGGGCGCGCCGGGCGCGGCCTGCGGGGCGCGGATGGAGATGTCCCGGCCGCCGCGCTCGATCTCGATCCGCGGGAAGAGCGGCGAGGCCAGGACGAGTTCGGCGCGGGAGGGCACCTGCGGGTACATGCCGAGGGCGGAGAAGACGTACCACGAGGACATCTCGCCGAGGTCGTCATTGCCGGGGATGCCGTCGGGCTTGGTGGTCCACAGCTGGCGCATCGCGGCGCGCACGGTCTCCTGGGTCTTGTACGGCTGCCCGGCGTACGCGTACAGATAGGGGACGTTGATCGACGGCTCGTTGTCCAGCTCGGACTTCTCGCCGCCCGCCCCGGTGAGGGCCCAGCCGCCATCGGCGTCGTGGAAGAAGTCGTCCAGACGCTTCACCGCGGCGTCCTTACCGCCCATGGCGGCGAAGAGTCCGGCGGGGTTGTGCGGGACCATCCAGGTGTACTGGGCGCTGGTGCCCTCCACGAAGCCGTTGCCGGTGCCCGGGGTGAAGCCGGTGACCCAGCTGCCGTCGGCCTTACGGTTGGCGGCATAGCCGCCGGTGGCCGGGTCGGCGGCGGCGTTGAAGTTGTTCTGCCACCACTGGGCGCGGCGCGCGAAGGTTTCGGCGGTGTCCTTACGGCCCGCGGCCCGCGCCAGCTGGGAGAGGGCGAAGTCCGCGCCGGACATCTCCAGGGTTTCGGCCGCGCCGCCCCAGGCGTTGGAGACGGACGGCATGTAGTGCAGCTTCAGGTACTTGTCGAGGGAGGGCCGCTGACCCACCGACATGATGGGCTTGCCCGCCGGGCTGAGGTCCTTCTCCGTCGGCACGGTGGCCGCCTTGACGAGCGAGTCGAGCGCGGCGTCGAGGTCGAAGTCGTCACCGCCGAAGGCCCGGATCCCGGCGAGGGCGGCGGGCGAGGGGTCGCCGTTCATCACATGCGTCCCCGAGGCGCCCTGGAGCCAGCGGTCCCAGACGCCGCCGTTCTGCTGGGCGAGGTTCAGCAGGGACTGCGCGATGTCGGAGCCCTTGTCCGGCTCCAGCAGGGTGAGCAGCTGGAGCTGGGAGCGGTAGATGTCCCAGCCGGAGAAGGTGCCGTACTGCGCCCGGTGGCCCCGGCTCACCCGGTGCACCTCACCGTCGCTGCCGCGGTAGCTGCCGTCGGCGTCGCTGATGACGTTGGGGTGCAGCAGCGAGTGGTAGAGCGCTGAGTAGAAGGTGGTGCGGTCCGCGTCCGAGCCGCCGCCGACCCGGATGGCGGACAGCTGGCGCCGCCAGGCGTCGTACGCGGCACTCCGCACCTGGTCGAAGCCGCGCCGCGGCGGGTTCTCGGCGGCGAGGTTGGCCCGGGCGCCCTTGTCGCTCACGTAGCTGATGCCGACCTTGACGCCCACGTCGCGGGTGCCCGGGGCGAATTGGAGATAGCCGCCGGAGCCCTTCCCGGCCACCGGGCGGCCGTCGCCGCCATAGCCGCCGGAGCCGCCCTCGGCGCTGGTGGTGCCGGGCCGCAGGGTGCCGTCCCGCCAGGTGCCCTGGGCGGAGAAGGGGGTGTCGAACGTGGCGGTGAAGTGCAGGGTGTAGTAGCTGCGGCGCCCCTCGGGGTCGAGATAGCCGCAGAAGTTGCCGCTGGTGACCGAGCCGGAGACGGTGCGGTGGGCCGGGTCGATGGTGAGGTCGGCGTCGCTGCTGCCGACCTCGGAGGAGGAGGTGCGGATGAGCAGGGAGGCGGTCTTGTCCGCGGGGTAGGTGAAGCGGGCCGAGCCGGTGCGGGCGGTGGCGGTCAGCTCCGCACCGGCGCCGGAGGCGAGGGAGACCTTGTAGCGGCCGGGTTCGGCGGTCTCGTCGGAGTGGCTGAAGTCGGAGGCGTAGACCTGGTCCTTGGTGTCGGCGGCGGGTGAGCTGGTGACCTCGCCCACGTGGGGGAAGAAGGGGATGTCGCCCGCGCCGCCCGCACAGCCGGTGCCGGACATATGGGTGAGGCTGAAGCCGCGCACGCGGGTGGCGTCGTAGTGGTAGCCGCCGGGCGCGACGGTGCGGGTGGCGTCGCCGCGGGTGTTCTCCGGGCTCCACGACAGCATGCCGAAGGGGACGACGGCGCCGGGGAAGGTGTCACCGCCGGCCGAGCTGCCGATCAGCGGATCGACGTACGCCGCCGGGTCCTTGACCAGCGTCGGCGGCGGGGCGGCCGAGGCGGGCGCGGTCGCCGCGGTGGCGAGGAGCCCCGCGGTCAGGGCCGCGGCCGCCAGGGCGGCCAGGGGTCTTGAGGGCATTGCGGTCCCACCTTGTCGGAAGGGGCGCGATCACCGGGTCGAGCAAGCCGTGGGGACCGTACCGCACGGGGGCCGTCGGCCGTAAGGGGGCGGGGACGGTCTTGACAGGGGCACCCGGTTGGCGGCGTACTGATCGTTACAGCCAGCCTGACAACGTTGTCGCGTTCGCCGGTCGAGCAAGCCGCCACCACGTACCGACAACCCCTCACCCGACGCGCCATCATGGGCGCATGATCCTCCGCCAGCTACGTGACACCGACAAGGACGCCGAGGCGGCATGGGAGGTGATGGCCGCCGCCTTCGGGGACGCCGCCGCTCTCGCGGGCGAGGAGAGATGGCCGCCGGCGTACGTGGCCGAGGTCCACGAGCGGAACCGCCATCTCGCCCGCACCGACCCGGGCGGCTGCTGGCTCGCCCTGGACGAGACCGGAATGCCGCTCGGCGTGACGCTGTCCACGCGGCGCGAGGGCACCTGGGGGCTCTCGATGTTCGCGGTGCTGCCGCGGGCCCAGCGGCAGGGCGTGGGCCGGGAGTTGCTGGCCGCGGCCCTGATGTACGGCCGGGGATGTCTGCGCGGCATCATCTGCGGATCGGAGGATCCGCGCGCGGCGAGCACCTACCGGCGCGCGGGGTTCGCGCTGCATCCGGCGATGCGGCTGCGCGGCACCGTCGGACCGGAGACCAAGGAGCGGCTGTCCCCTCCCGACGGCGCCGTGCACGAGGGCGTGGCCCGCCACCGGGACCTGTTGGACTCGGTGGACCGCCGCACCCGGGGCGGCGCACACGGCGCCGACCACGAACTGCTGCTCACCCAGCGGCGGCTGCTGGTCGTGGACGACCTGGCGGGCAGCGGCTACTGCTACGTCGGCGCGGACGGCAAGGTCGAGATGCTGGCCGCGACCTCACGGCGGCTGGCGAAGCGGCTGCTGACGGCCGCCCTGCTGTGCCTTCCGGAGGGCACCGACGCCCGGGTCCCGGGGCTGACGGCCGAGCAGCAGTGGGCGGTGGACGTGGGTCTCGAGGCCGGGCTCGAGCTGTCGACCGGCGGCTATGTATGTCTGCGGGGGATGCCGCCGCCGGCGCCGTACATCCCCTCGGGGACGTTCCTCTGACCGCGGGGACGTTCCTGCGGCCGCGGGGCGCCTGGTACGCGGACGGGCCGCACCCCCGCCGAGGGTGCGGCCCGTCGCCGCCGTGAGCCGCCCTTACTTGCGGATCAGCGAGCGCAGTACGTACTGCATGATGCCGCCGTTGCGGTAGTAGTCCGCCTCGCCGGGGGTGTCGATGCGCACCTTGGCGTCGAACTCGATGCTCTTCGCATCAGCGGCTCCGCCGCGGGCGGCCTTGACCTTGACGGTCTCCGGGATACCGCCGTCGTTGAGCGCGACGACGCCGGTGATGTCGAAGGTCTCCTCACCGGTCAGACCCAGCGTCTGCGCCGAGGCGCCCTCGGGGAACTGGAGCGGCAGGACGCCCATGCCGATGAGGTTCGAGCGGTGGATGCGCTCGTACGACTCGGCGATGACGGCCTTGACGCCGAGCAGCGCGGTGCCCTTCGCGGCCCAGTCGCGGGAGGAGCCGGAGCCGTACTCCTTGCCCGCCAGGATGACCAGCGGGATACCGGCGGCCTGGTAGTTCTGCGACGCGTCGTAGATGAAGGAGACCGGAGCTCCCCCGTCACCCTCGGCGGCCCGGGTGAAGTCGCGGGTGAAGCCGCCCTCGGTGCCGGGCGCGATCTGGTTGCGCAGCCGGATGTTGGCGAAGGTGCCGCGGATCATGACCTCGTGGTTGCCCCGGCGGGAGCCGTAGGAGTTGAAGTCACGCCGCTCGACACCGTGCTCGGTGAGGTACTTCCCGGCCGGGGTGTCGGCCTTGATCGCACCGGCCGGGGAGATGTGGTCGGTGGTGACCGAGTCGCCCAGCTTGGCCAGCACCCGGGCGCCGGCGATGTCCTCGACCGGGGCCGGGTCCATCGTCAGGCCCTCGAAGTAGGGGGGCTTGCGGACGTAGGTGGACTCCGGGTCCCACTCGAAGGTGTTGCCGGTCGGCACCGGAAGCGACTGCCACTGGGCGTCACCGGCGAAGACGTCGGCGTAGCTGGTGTGGAACATCTCCTGGCCGATCGCGGAGGCCACGACCTCCTCGACCTCCTTCTCGGAGGGCCAGATGTCCTTCAGGTGGACCGGGTTGCCGTCCTGGTCGATGCCGAGGGCGTCCTTGGTGATGTCCACCTTCATGGAGCCGGCGATGGCGTAGGCGACGACCAGCGGCGGGGACGCCAGGTAGTTCATCTTGACGTCGGGGTTGATCCGGCCCTCGAAGTTGCGGTTGCCGGAGAGCACCGAGGTGACGGCCAGGTCGGCCTCGTTGACCGCCTTGGAGACCTCCTCCGGCAGCGGGCCGGAGTTGCCGATGCAGGTGGTGCAGCCGTAACCGACCAGGTTGAAGCCCAGCTTGTCGAGGTACGGGGTGAGCCCGGCGCGGTCGTAGTAGTCCATGACGACCTTGGACCCGGGGGCCAGGGTGGTCTTGACCCACGGCTTGCGGCTGAGGCCCTTCTCGACGGCCTTCTTGGCCACCAGGGCGGCCGCGACCATCACATACGGGTTGGAGGTGTTGGTGCAGGAGGTGATCGCGGCGACGGTGACGGCGCCGTGGTCGATCTCGTACTGCGAGCCGTCGGGGGCGATCACCGGGGTCGGCTTGGTGGGCACGCCGTTGGTGACGGCCGGGGCGTCGGAGGCCGGGAAGGACTCGACACCGGCCTCGTCCAGGTCGGCCACCGGGACGTAGTTGCGCACGTCCTGGGCGAACCTCTCGGCGGCCTCGGCCAGGATGATGCGGTCCTGCGGGCGCTTGGGGCCGGCGATCGACGGGACGACCGTGGCCAGGTCCAGCTCCAGCTCCTCGGAGAAGTCCGGCTCGGCGGCCGGGTCCAGCCAGAGGCCCTGCTCCTTGGCGTACGCCTCGACGAGCGCGAGCTGCTGCTCGCTGCGGCCGGTGAGCTTGAGGTAGCTGATGGTCTCGCCGTCGATGGGGAAGATCGCGGCGGTGGAGCCGAACTCCGGCGACATGTTGCCGATGGTGGCGCGGTTGGCCAGCGGGATCGAGGCCACGCCCTCGCCGTAGAACTCGACGAACTTGCCGACGACGCCGTGCTTGCGCAGCATCTCGGTGATCGTCAGGACGAGGTCGGTCGCGGTGGTGCCGGTCGGCAGCGAGCCGGTGAGCTTGAAGCCGACGACGCGCGGGATCAGCATGGAGACCGGCTGGCCCAGCATCGCGGCCTCGGCCTCGATACCGCCGACGCCCCAGCCGAGCACACCGAGGCCGTTGACCATGGTGGTGTGGGAGTCGGTGCCGACCAGGGTGTCCGGGTACGCCTGGCCGCCCCGGACCATGACGGTGCGGGCCAGGTGCTCGATGTTGACCTGGTGGACGATGCCGGTGCCGGGCGGGACGACCTTGAACTCGTCGAAGGCGGTCTGCCCCCAGCGCAGGAACTGGTAGCGCTCCCGGTTGCGGCCGTACTCCAGCTCCACGTTCTTCTTGAACGCGTCGGGCGCGCCGAAGACGTCGGCGATCACCGAGTGGTCGATGACCAGCTCGGCCGGGGCCAGCGGGTTGATCTTGGCGGGGTCGCCGCCGAGCTCCTTGACGGCCTCACGCATCGTGGCGAGGTCCACCACGCACGGCACACCGGTGAAGTCCTGCATGATCACACGGGCCGGCGTGAACTGGATCTCCTGGCTGGGCTGGGCCTGCGAGTCCCAGTTGCCCAGCGCGCGGATGTGGTCGGCCGTGATGTTGGCGCCGTCCTCGGTGCGGAGCAGGTTCTCCAGCAGCACCTTCAGGCTGTAAGGGAGCCGTGCGGACCCCTCGACCTTGTCCAGCCTGAAGATCTCGTACGATTCGTCGCCCACCTGCAAGGTGCTGCGGGCGTCGAAGCTGTTCGCCGACACGACAGTCTCCTTCATGCATGATTTCGCGCGTACCACCGCAATGCTGCCGTCACATGCCGGCGCCGATCCGCTAAGGTATGGCTAAGTTAGGTAAGCCTTACCGGCGCGGGGCGGCGATGCGCCTTCCAGCAGATATCTCGATGTCGAGATAACTCTAGTACATCGCCCCCGCACGGTCATGCCCTGCCCGGGGGCGGGCGCGTCCCGGGCCGGGGGCACGGCGTGTCCCCGGCCGGAGGCATGGCGCGCCCCGGGGCCGGTTCGACGGTGCTCATGTGCGTTCGCCGACGTTCACCGATTAGGGTGATCACCTGCCGGAAGGACCCCGGACGGCGACGTTCCGACGTGAGAATCTGGACCATGAGCATGTGCGCGGACGCGACCGACGGCCCCGGAACGGACGACGGCCGGGCCCGAACCGGCCCAGGCCACCTCCGAGTTGTGAACTGAGCCACTCCCGCCACCGCGATACTGCTGCCATGGACCCGCATCTGCTCCGCACGTTCGTCTCCGTGGCCCGCTGCGGATCCTTCTCCGACGCCGCCCATGAACTGGGCTTCACCCCGTCCGCGGTCTCCGAGCACATCGCGTCCCTCGAAGCGGATCTGCGCACCTCACTGCTGACCCGGCGGCCGGTCATGCTCACCAGCGCGGGCGCCCGGCTGCTGGAGCACGCCGGTCCGCTGCTGCTGCGGCTGGACGCGGCGCGGGCCGACGTGGAGCGGCTGTCGGGGGCCGGCGCCGCCCGGCTGGTCGCGGGGGCCTCGCCGCTGGCCATGACCCCGAGGATCGCCGCGGCCCTGGACCGGGTGCGCCAGGCCCATCCGGCCACCCGGGCCACGGTGCGGATCCTCGGCCGCCGGGAGATCCCGGCGGCGGTGGCGTCCGGGGCGCTGGACCTGGGCCTGATCGACGGCTCGGCCACCCCCGCCGACGCCCTGCCGCTGCCCGAGGTGGGTCCGCTCACCGCGGTCACGGTCGCGGAGGCCCCGCTGGTGGTCGCCCTGCCCACCGGCCACCCCCTGGCCCGCCGGCTCGGCCTGAGGCTGGCCGACCTCGCCGACGCCCCGTGGCTGGACGCCCCGGACGCCGCCATGCCGCTCGCACAGCTACGGGCGGTCGGCCGGAGCGACGGCTTCCGGGCCTCGCTGACGTACGAGGGCACCGATGTACGCGGCCTCCTCGCCCTCACCGCCGCCGGTCACGGCCTGGCCCTCCTCCCCCACCCGGCCACCAAGGGCGTCCCCGGCATCGTCGCGACCCCCTTGATCGCCCCCCGCCTGGTCCACCGCACCGAACTCCTCCACGGCCCCGCCGTCGACGGCCCGGCGCGGACTCTGGCGGCGGTGGTGACGGGGGATCGTCACCGGTATGGGTGATCCGCGAGCCGGATCCCCGCCACGCCACGTATCGGCTGCGATAGATCTCGCTCCCCGATACCCGCTGGAGGACCGATGAGCGCGCCATCACCTGCGTACCCGACCGACGATCCCCGCGGTGCCCGGCAACCTCGGCTACACCAAGGTGGACGGCCCCCACCCCTTCGGCACCCCGCTCCCGCTCCCGGAGCCGTTCGATCTGGAGTTGGACACCTCCGCGTTCTGACCGGCCTCAGCCGCCGGTGAGGCGGGTTCTGACCAGGGTCAGGACCTCTTCGTCCGAGAGGCCCAGGGCGCGGGCCTGTTCCACCAGGCCCTGGACGCCCTCCAGGAGCCGGGCGCGGGCGGTGGGCTGGTCGCCGGTGACGACCGCGCCGCGGCCCCGGCGCAGTTCGATCAGGCCCTCCTCGCGGAGCCGCTGGTAGCCGCGCAGGACCGTGTGGACGTTGACCCCGAGGGACTCGCCGAGCGCACGGGCGGCGGGCAGTCGGTCGCCGGGGCGTACGGTGCCGTCGGCGATCGCGCGGCGGACGGAGGCGGCGATCTGGTCGGCCAGCGGGACCGCGGAGCCGGGGTCGACACGGAAGAGCATCTCAGCCGCGCTCCCCCGGCGCGGAGCGGTCCCGCTCGATCAGGGTGTTGAGCAGCGCGGCGGCGGTGGCGGCGTCGTCCACCGTCACCGCGAACTCCCGGCCCGTGGTGAGCGTCAGGAACAGCGCGTCGCCGGAGCGGAACACCAGCGCGCTGCCCCCGCCGCGGATCCGGTAGCCCCAGCCGCCGAGGCTCAGCGCGCCGGCCTCGCGGCTGGTGGCCCGCTCGATCCGGTCCAGCGGTATCCGCATCCGGGGCCGCGGGGCGAACCACGGGACCACGGCGAGGCCCCGGCGGTCGACGGTCACCCGGCAGCGGGCCAGCGCCGTGGAGATCACCCCGATGACGATCAGCCATGTCGCCGACCCCGGGCCCACGGCGGTCAGCACGGCGCCCAGCAGCGTGGTCCCCGCTCCCACGGCGAGCAGCACGGGCGAGCCCACGGAGCGTGTCCAGGTGGCCACTTCACCCCTGGCCAACGGGAGGCGGGGGGCGGCGGCCCGGTCCCCGGGCCCGGTCGCGGACGCCGGGTCCCGGCCGGCGATCAGCCAGCCCAGGGCGCCCATCACGGCCGCGACGGCGAAGGCGACGCCCAGCTGCCACAGGGGCTGGGAGACCCGGGAGGCGCGGGTGGCGTCGGCGTTGGCGAAGAGCAGGGAGGCGAAGGCGTAGCCCAGCAGCCCGGACAGCCCGTAGCCGAGGGTGACCGCGAACCGCTGGGCGCGGAGCTCCTTGTTCAGGCGCAGCATGGGCATGAGGGTCAGGAGGCCGGAGCCGAGCAGAACGGCGGTCGCCACCGAGAGGAACGCACCCGTACCGGTGAATCCGTCGGCCTCCCCGCCCGGGCCGAAATGCGTGGCGAGCGGATCCGGCAGCCGGTCGCGCAGCCCGGCGAAAGCCGCCAGAACTACGGCCCAAGCCAGCACAAAAGGCAGAGCGACAACGAGCACGCGCCGCCGGGCAGGACGCATATCGACCCCCTCTATTCACCACTTGTTCGCATGCTACTAGAACAATTCCCGAGTGGAAGGCCAGCACTCCCTCCACCTCCCCCGTCGCGTGCGCATCTCATATGTGAGATAGCCTCTTGGGTATGACTGACGACTACCTCGCACGTATCGGCAAGCTCATCCGTGACGCCCGGCAACACCGGGGCTGGACCCAGTCGCAGCTCGCGGAGGCACTCGGCACAAGTCAGAGTGCGGTCAACCGCATTGAGCGGGGGAACCAGAACATCAGCCTTGAGATGATCGCCAGGATCGGCGAGGCGCTGGACAGTGAGATCGTGTCCCTCGGCTACGCGGGCCCGATGCATCTCCGGGTGGTCGGCGGCCGGCGGCTGTCCGGGGCCATCGACGTCAAGACGAGCAAGAACGCGTGTGTGGCGCTGCTGTGCGCCACACTCCTCAACGCGGGCCGTACGACACTGCGGAGGGTCGCCAGGATCGAGGAGGTCTACCGCATCCTCGAAGTCCTGGGCAGCATCGGCGTACGCGCCCGCTGGATCAACGACGGCGCCGACCTGGAGATCGTGCCGCCCGCCGAGCTGGACCTCGGCGCCATGGACACCGAGGCCGCGCGCCGCACGCGCAGCGTCATCATGTTCCTCGGTCCGCTGCTGCACCGGATGGACCGCTTCAGGATTCCCTACGCGGGCGGCTGCGACCTCGGCACCCGCACCGTGCAGCCGCATATGACCGCCTTGCGCCACTTCGGTCTCGAGGTGACCGCCACCGACGGGATGTACCACTCCCGCGTGGACCGCTCGGTCGCCCCCACCCGCGCCATCGTGCTGACCGAACGCGGCGACACCGTCACCGAGAACGCGCTGCTGGCGGCCGCCCGGCACGACGGTGTCACGGTGATCCGCAACGCCTCGTCCAACTACATGGTCCAGGACCTCTGCTTCTTCCTGGAGGAGCTGGGCGTCAAGGTCGAGGGCGTGGGCACCACGACGCTGACCGTCCACGGCGTCAGCCAGATCGACCGCGATGTCGACTACTCCCCCTCCGAGGACCCGGTCGAGGCGATGAGCCTGCTGGCCGCCGCCGTCATCACCGAGTCGGAGCTGACGATCCGCCGGGTGCCGGTGGAGTTCCTGGAGATCGAGCTGGCGGTCCTGGAGGAGATGGGGCTGGACCACGAGCGCGGCCGGGAGTACGCGGCGGACAACGGCCGCACCCGGCTGGTCGACCTCACCGTGCGGCCGTCCAAGCTCCAGGCCCCCATCGACAAGATCCACCCGATGCCGTTCCCCGGCGTCAACATCGACAACGTGCCCTTCTTCGCGGCGATCGCGGCCGTCGCCCAGGGCTCGACACTGATCCACGACTGGGTCTACGACAACCGCGCGATCTACCTCACCGAGCTCAACCGGCTCGGCGCCCACGTCAAACTCCTCGACCCGCACCGCGTCCTGGTCGAGGGCCCGACCCGCTGGCGCTCCGCCGAGATGATGTGCCCTCCGGCCCTGCGCCCCGCGGTGGTCGTCCTGCTGGCGATGATGGCCGCGCCGGGCACATCGGTGCTGCGCAACGTGTATGTCATCAACCGCGGCTATGAGGACCTGGCCGAGCGGCTGAACTCGATCGGCGCCCAGATCGAGACCTTCCGCGACATCTGACCGCCGACCGCCGCCGCACCTCCTGGCCGACCTGCGCGAGCACGGGCCGGGAGGGGGCGCGGCGGCACACCTCCCACGTCAAGATCCTCGACACAACCAGGAGCCTGTTTAAATAAATTAGGAATAATTCTTGACAGGGTTTCGGCCACGGGCCACAGTCATCGCCGTGACGCCGCCGACGCCTGTCACCGGGCGGCCGCGTCATGTCTCCTTCCTGCTTCCCAACCCTCGGGAGAGGCACGTGACTTCACCCCCGCCCGTACGGAGACCCCGCCACCGCACACCGGCCCGCGGCGCCGTCGCGACCGCGATCGCCGTGGTCCTGGCCACGGCCGCGGCCCCCACGGCAACGGCCGCCCCCGCCGTGGACCAGGGGGCGCCCGACTACTACGACAGCGGGCTCGCCCCGACGCCCTACATGGGCTGGAACACCTACTACGGACTGGGAGCGCCCACCGAGAAGGAGGTGCGCTCGGTCGCCGACAGGCTGGTCAGCAGCGGTCTGCGGGACAGCGGATACGACATCGTGTGGCTGGACGGCGGCTGGCAGGCCGACAACCCGCGGAACGACCGGGGACAGTTGGCGGCCCACCCGGACCGGTTCCCCTCCGGTATCCCGGCCCTCGTCTCCTATCTGCACCAGCGCGGTCTGCGGGCCGGTATCTACACCGACGCCGGCACCTACGACGGCGGCAAGAGCTGTGGCCTGGGCAGCCGTGGCCACTACACCGAGGACGCCCGGCAGTTCGCCGACTGGAAGATCGACGCGATCAAGGTCGACTTCCTGTGCGGCATCGGCGAGAAGCTCGATCCGGGCCCGGCCTTCAAGGAGTTCGGCGACGCGGTCGCGAAGTCCGGACGCCGGATGCTGCTGAACCTGTGCAACCCGCTCACCGACGACTGGGGCCTGCCGCACACACCCGAGCAGGACGCGCACAACTCCTACGGCTACGCCCCGACGATCGCGGACTCCTGGCGCACCGGCACCGATATCGCCTGGGGCACCCCGAGCCCCGGCCAGTGGCCGAACGTGCTGCGCAACATGGACGCCAACGCCTGGCACCCCGAGGCGCAGGGGCCCGGTCACTACAACGACCCCGACTACCTCATCCCCATGCGCCGCATGGCCGACGGCTCGCTGGAGCTGACGGAGGAGGAGTCCACCACGCAGTTGGTGATGTGGGCCGAGATGGGCTCCCCGCTCGTCATCGGCTCCGACCCCCGTACCCTGTCCGACTCGATGCTCCGGACGCTGCGCAACCCGGAGATCATCGCCGTCGACCAGGACCCGCTGGGCGTCCAGGGCGTGCGGGTGGCCACCGACTCCGCCGGCGATGTCTACAGCAAGGTCCTCTCGGGCCACGGCCGGCGCGCCGTCGTCCTGCTCAACCGCTCGGACCGGCCCGCCGAGCGCACCGTGAACTTCTCCGATGTGGCCCTCGGCGGCCCGGTCAAGGTCCGTGACCTGCGGGCACGTGCCGACCGCGGGAGGCACACCGGGTCGTACACCGTCGAGGTGCCGGCGCACGGCACCGCGTTCCTCACGCTCACCGGCGAGGACGCCCTCCCCGGTGCCGCCCTGGGCGAGAAGACCTCGGCGAGCCCGGCGGTCGTACGCGACGGCGAGACGCTGACCACCTTCTTCCGCGGACCGGGCGGCACCCTCGGCCGGCACACGGAGGACGGCGGCGGCAGGCCGCGGACGGAGAACCTGGGCGGCCCGGCGAACGGGAGGATCCTCGGCCAGCCCACCGCCCATGCCTCGGCGGACGGGCGGATCGACGTCTTCGTGCGCGGCGCCGACTCCCGGGCGTACCGGCGGGTGTTCGCGCATGGGCGCTGGGGCGCCTGGCAGGACCTCGGCGGGAAGCTGACCGACGCCCCCTCGGTGGCGTTCACCGACGGGGCGCACTGGACGCTGACCGCGCGCGGCGCCGATGGGCGGATCGTCCAGCGGGAGCCGTCGTCCGGCTGGTCGTCGCTGGGCGCGCCGGGCGACCGGCCGACGTACGGCAGGCCGTCGGCCGTCGTCGACGCGCGAGGACGGACCCATGTGGCCGTGCGCACCTCGGCGGACGAGGTGTGGACGCGGTCGCGCGACGCCTCCGGGCAGTGGTCGCGGTGGAGCTCGCTCGGCGGAACGGTGAGCGGCAGCCCGACGCTGGTCGCCGCCGGGGACGCGGTGGTGCTGTACGCGCGGGCCGGTGACTACACGCTCTGGCAGCGGCGGTACGAGAACGACGGCTGGCAGGGGTGGACCAAGCGGCCGGAGTTCCCCAGCGCCGCGTTCGACGGTGCGCTCGGGGCGGTCGCGGGCCCGGACGGTGTGGTCGACGCCGTGTACCGCGGGGTCGACGGCTCCGTACACCGGACTCAGTTCAAATAAATTAGGAATTAATCTTGACGTGGTGCGGGCACCACGCGAACCTGGATCCGCCGCGAGCGCGACCCGGCCGTCATGGCACGGCCGGGTCCCGCCGAGTGGATCCCCAAGGAGCACTCCATGACGAACTCACACCCCGGTCGACGGCTGTTCCTCGCCGGTCTCGGCGCCGCCGGGACGACGGCGCTGCTCAGCGGCTGCGTCACCGCCGGCTCCTCCGGCAAGAGCTCCTCCAAGGGCGGAGCGGTGACCCTCCAGTCCAACCTGTCCGCCCCGCAGGCGAAGGCGGCGATGGAGGATCTGGTCGCCGCCTACGCCAAGCGCGGCTCCGGGCGCGCCAGCCTCAACACCGTCGCCGCCGAAACCTTCCGCACCCAGCTGCCCACCTACCTGACCTCCGGCAATCCGCCGGATGTGTACACCTGGTACCCGGGCTCGGTGGCGAACACCTACGCGCGCAAGAACCTGCTGCTCGACCTCGGCGAGGTGTGGACCTCGCCCGATCTCAAGGGCTACTCCAAGGCGCTGAACACCCAGTGCACCTCGGCCGCAGGCAAGAAGGTCTTCGTGCCCAGCACCTACTACTGGTGGGGCGTGTTCTACCGGAAGTCCAACTTCGCCAAGTGGGGCGTCAAGGAGCCCAGGACCTGGGACGACTTCCTCGACCTGTGCGACAAGCTGAAGTCCAAGGGTGTGGCCCCGATCGGTCTGGGCGCCGGCAGCAACACCCCCTGGGTGGCCTCCGCCTGGTTCGACTACCTCAACATCCGCATCAACGGCGCCGACTACCACCGCCGACTCCTCGCCGGAAAGCACCGCTTCGACGACCCCGAGGTGCGCAAGGTCTTCGACCGCTGGCAGGAGCTGCTCCCGTACTTCGACCCCAACGGCACCGCCATCGCCTTCCAGGACGCCACCACCGCCCTGCTCGCCGGCCGGACCGGCATGATGCTCATCGGCACCTTCTTCGCCGACGCCGCGCCCAAGGGCGCCCTCGACGACATCGACTTCTTCCGCTTCCCGGTCATCGACCCCAAGGTCCCGCTCGCCGAGGAAGCGCCCACGGACGGCTACTTCGCCAGCGCCCGCACCGGACGCCGGGACGGGGTCTTCGAGCTGCTGCGCTACCTCGCCACGGCCGAGGCGCAGGAGATCTACATCAAGGGCTCGTCGGGCACCGTCCTGCCCTGCCACCCCGACGCGAAGGACGCCGGGACCGCGCTGGTGAAGAAGGGCCGCAAGCACATCGAGGAGGCCGCCGAGATAACCCAGTTCTTCAACCGCGACTCGAGCGACGCCCTCCAGCCCACCGCGGACACCGCGCTGACCAAGTTCATGGCCAAGCCGAAGAGCATCGGTTCGATCCTCACCGACTGGCAGCGCGACGCCGAGAAGATCTGGAAGGCGTGAACGTGGCCGTCCGCACCGTGCCCGAGCGCAAGTCCCCGGCCCCGCCCCCGCCCCGCGGCGGGCGGGCCCGGGGCCCTGGGCGCACACCCCCGCTGGTACTCGCCTTCCTCCTGCTCCCGCTGCTGGCCGAGGGGCTGTGGGTGTTCTGGCCCGCGCTCCAGGGCTTCTACCTCGCCCTGACCGACTGGGACGGGGTGTCGGCACCGGAGTTCATCGGCCTGGGCAACTTCGGCGAGATGGTCCACGACGAGGTGTTCCGCACCGCGGCCGTCGACACCGTGCTGTGGCTGGTGCTGTTCGGCGGCCTGTCCGCGCTCCTCGGTCTCGGTGCCGCCCTGCTGCTCCAGCAGGAGCGCCGGGGCGTCGGCTTCTACCGCGCCGCGCTGTTCCTGCCCGTCGTGTTCTCCCTGGTCGCCACCGCCCTGGTCTGGCAGGCCATCTACCAGCCCGACGGCGTGCTCAACCAGGTCCTGGAGTCGGTCGGCCTGGAGAGCCTGCGCCACGCCTGGCTCGCCGACCAGGACACCGCCCTCTACGCGGTCATCGTGCCCGCGCTGTGGCGCCAGGTCGGCTATGTGATGGTGCTGTACCTGGCCGGGCTCAAGGGCATCGACCCGGCGCTGTACGAGGCGGCCAGGGTGGACGGCGCGGGGCGTTGGCAGCGGTTCCGGTATGTGACGCTGCCCCAGCTGCGCAGCGTCAACGCGGTCGTTCTGTCGGTGATCATCATCGACTCGCTGCGCTCCTTCGACGTCGTGTGGTCCCTGACCCGGGGCGGCCCCTACCACTCGTCCGAACTGCTGAGCACCTACATGTACTCCACCGCCTTCCAGTCCCTGCGCCTGGGATACGGCTCCGCCCTGGCCGTCGTCATCTTCATCCTGGCCTTCGGCGTCATCGCCTCCTACCTCGTCCGCGCCTTCCGGGAGGCCGACTGATGACGGAACTCCGCAGCTCCGTGGCCCTGCGCAGGCGCCGCGCGGCGACCGCCGGCTTCCACCTGGGGGCCGGGGCGCTCGCCACGCTGTGGCTGCTGCCCATCGCCCTGGTCGTGGTGACGAGCCTGCGCTCCTTCGACGACATCTCCGTCCACGGCCTGGGCAGTTGGCCCCACTCCTTCACCCTGGGCAACTTCCAGCAGGCGTGGAACGACGGCGGCCAGCAGCGCGCCCTGATCAACAGTCTGATCGTGACCGTGCCGTGCGTCCTGGTGACCCTGGCCCTGGCCGCCATGGCCGCGTTCGCCCTCAGCCGCTACGAGGTGCCCTTCCGCCGCTTCCTGCTGCTGTTGATGCTCGGCGGCAATCTGCTTCCGCCGCAGATCCTGCTCATCCCGGTGTCCAAGCTGAGCGAACTGCTCGGCGTCTACGACACGCTGCCCGCGCTCATCGGTGTGCAGATCGGCTTCGGTGTCGGCTTCTACGTCTTCGTCCTGCACGGCTTCATGCGGGCCATCCCGGTGGAGATCCAGCAGGCCGCCGTCGTGGACGGCGCCGGTCCCTGGCAGATCTTCTGGCGGATCATCCTCCCGCTCAGCCGCCCGGCGCTCGCCGCGCTCAGCGCCCTGTCCTTCACCTGGATCTTCAACGATCTGCTGTGGGCCATCACCGTGCTGCGCAGCGACACCAAGATGCCCATCACCGCCGCCCTCATCGGGCTCCAGGGCCAGTACGTGTCGATGTGGAACGTGATCGCCGCCGGGTCCGTCATCGCCGCGGCGCCCACCGTGGCCGTCTTCCTGCGGTTCCAGCGCCACTTCGTGGCCGGTCTCAACCTCGGAGCGGTGAAATGACGCCGAACCAGCGCTGGACGCTGCGCACCGAGCGCACCAGCTACACCGTACGGCTGTCCCCGGACGGCCCCTGGGCCGAGCTCGACGCCTGGGGTCCGCACGGCGTGGAGACCGGCCCGTCCGCGCTGGACTGGTCGCACCGCACCCACTTCATCACCCCCGCCGACGCCGCGCCCGCCGAGTATCTGCCGTACGGGCTGCGGCCGTTCACCGGCGCCGACCTGGTGGCCGCGCGGCCCGGTACGGAGCGCGGCGCGTGGTGGGCCTTCGAGGCGGCCGAGGAGTCGGCGGACGGCCTGCGGCTGACCTTCACCGACGATCTGCTCGGGCTGCGCACGGTCCTGTGCTACGCCACGGTGCCGGGCACCGACGTCATCCACCGCTGGACCGAACTCAGCTGCACGGGCGAGGAGGAGCTGCGGCTGGAGCGTTTCGACTCCGCCACGGTGAACGTCCCCGTCACCGCCGGAGCCCGGCTGACGTACCTCACCGGCCAGTGGTCGCAGGAGTTCCAGCGCACCCAGCTCACCCTGTCCAGGGGCACGTTCACCATGGGCAGCCACCAGGGCGTGCCGGGACACGCCTATGCGCCCTGGCTCGCGGTCCAGGACGCCGCGGAATCCGGGGACGCCCCCGCCTATGGCGTGGCCCTCGAATGGCCGGGCAACTGGCACATCACCGCCGAGGCCGAGCCCGGCGGCGCCGTGCGCGTACGGGCCGGCCGCGTACCGCACGAAGGCGTGGTGTGCCTGGCGCCCGGTGACACCCTCACCACGCCCCGGCTGGCCTGCGCCTTCAGCGCCGAAGGGCTCGACGGGCTGTCCCGCGTCTGGCACCGCTACGAACGCCGTCTGACCGGCGAGCGGCTGCACCGGCCCCGCAAGGTGCTCTACAACTCCTGGGAGGCCACCACCTTCGACGTCGACGCGGCGGCGCAGCTCGAACTGGCGAAGACGGCGGCGGACATCGGGGCCGAGCTGTTCGTCGTCGACGACGGATGGTTCACCGGCCGCGCCGACGACACCGGAGGGCTGGGCGACTGGTACCCCGACCCGGTGGCGTTCCCGGAGGGCTTCGACCGGTTCGTGGAGGACGTACGGGCGCTCGGCCTCGACTTCGGTCTGTGGATCGAACCGGAGGCCGTCAGCCCCGGCAGCGCGCTGCACACCGAACACCCCGACTGGGTGTACCGGATCGACGGCCGTCCGGCGCGGCTGGTGCGCCATCAGCTCTCGCTCGACCTGGGCCGGACCGATGTCCAGGACTTCGTCATCGGCACCCTGGACCGGCTGCTGACCGGCCACGACATCAGCTATCTCAAATGGGATATGAACCGGCCGCCGACCGAGCGCGGCCGCCCGGGCGCCGGTCCCGCCGACCGTCTCGACCTGGACGCCCAGCATGTGGCCGGCTATCTGCGCGTGCTGGACCATCTGCGCGCCGTCCACCCCCGGGTCACCGTCGAGGGGTGCGCGGGCGGTGGCGCACGCATCGACCACGCGACCCTCGCCCGCACCGACGTCGTCTGGCCCAGCGACAACACCGCGCCCCTGGACCGGCTGTCCGTCCAGCACGGCTTTCTGCACGCCCATGCCCCGCATGTGATGAGCTCCTGGGTCACCGACGCCCCCGGTGTCTTCGACCCCCGTCCGCGCAGCCTCGCCTTCCGCTTCGTGGGCGCCATGTGCGGAGTCCTCGGCATCGGCGCCGACCTGCGCCGCTGGGACGCCGGGCAGCGCGCCGAGGCCGCCGGCTGGATCGCCCGTTACAAGGAGGTGCGCGAGGTCATCCACCTCGGCGAGGCCCGGCTCCTGGGCAGCCCGCTGGACGCCACCTGCGGCGTCCAGTACGACAGCCCCGACGGCCCCGACGGACGCACCGTCGTCGCCGCGCTCGGCACCGGCCGCCTGGACGGAGCCCCGCTCGTCCCGGGACGTCCGGCCCGGCTCCGGCTGCGCGGCCTCGACCCGGCCGCCCACTACCGGGACACCGCGTCGGCCACCACCTACAGCGGTGCCCATCTGCTCCACTACGGGCTGCCGTTCGTCTGGAGCGCCGACCATGACGCGGAACTGGTGGTGCTGATACGGCAGTAGAGACCGCCGACCGGCACCCGCCCCCGCCCGACGTACAGCGAAGGAGCCCGAACCCCGATGGAGCTGCCCCGCCGGTACGGTGACCGCTTCACCGCCCACACCGCCGTGGTCACCGGCGCCGCCTCCGGCATCGGCGCCGCCACCGCCGAACGTCTCGCCCAGGAGGGCGCCGCCGTCGTGCTCGCCGACATCGACCAGGAGCGTGGCACGGCGGTCGCCGAGCGGATCGGCGGGGAGGGCGGCCGCGCCCGCTTCGTGACCGCCGACGTCTCCGCGGAGGAGGGCTGGGCGCGGATCGCGGCCGCCGCCCGCGACTTCGGCCCGGTCGACGTGCTCGTCAGCAACGCGTACACGGTGGACGTCGCCCCCGCCCATGAAACGTCCCTGCACTCCTGGCAGCGGCAGCTCGCCGTCAACCTCACCGGGGCCTTCCTCGGCTTCAAGGCGGTCCTGGACGATCTGCGCGCCCGCCGCGGAGCCGTCGTCCTGACCTCGTCCGTCCACGCCCACAAGGGCATCCCCGGCCACCCCGCCTACGCGGCCTCCAAGGGGGCGCTGCTGTCCCTGTGCGGGCAGCTCGCCGTCGAGTACGGACCCGAGGTGCGGGTGAACGCCGTGCTGCCCGGCCCGATCCTGACGGCGGCCTGGGACCGGGTGTCCGCCGAGGACCGCGCGCGCAGCGTCGCCGAGACCGCGGCCGGGCGCTTCGGCACCCCCGAGGAGGTGGCCGCGGCCATCGCCTTCCTGGGCTCCCATGAGGCCACGTACATCACGGGTGCGAGTCTTCTCGTGGACGGCGGCTGGAGCGTCGTCAAGTCCTCCGCATGACCACCGCGATCAGCCCGCACCAGAAAGGCATGACGACATGACGCCCTACGCCCGCCGCGGCGTGCACGGCCAGACCGTGGAGGCCCTCGCGCGCCGCGTGCTGAGCGGCGACATCCCGGAAGGAGCCACCCTGGACCTGGTGGCCCTCCAGAGCGAACTGGATGTCAGCCTGACCGCTCTGCGCGAGTCGCTGAAGGTGCTGGCCGCCAAGGGGATGGTCGACGCCCGTCAGAAGCGCGGCACCTTCGTGCGGAATCGCTCGGACTGGAATCTGCTCGACGCCGACGTGCTGCGCTGGCAGTTCGAGAGCGACCGCACCACCGACGCCGGCAGCGCGCTGCTGGGCAATCTCGCCGAGGTGCGCGGCATCATCGAGCCCGCGGCCGTACGCCTGGCCGCCGAGCGGCGCACCGAGGACGACCTCGCGGCGCTGGACGCCGCCGTGGACGCGATGGGGGTGGGCGGCTCCGACGCCGCCCACGCCGTCGAGGCCGACCTCGCCTTCCACCGCGCCCTGCTCGCCGCCACCCACAACGAACTCCTCGAGCGCATGGAGATGGTGATCGAGTCGGGCCTCGCCTACCGTGACCGCATCGTCCACAGCTCCCCGCACAGCCAGGATCCCGTACCCGCCCACCGCGCCGTCCTGGACGCCGTACGCGCCCAGGACCCGCGGGCCGCCGAAGCCGCCATGCGGGCCCTGCTCGACCAGGCCGGTCGCGACCTGGACCGGATCGGCGGCTCGGACAACCACACGGAAAGGCCCTCCGGTCAGTGAAGATCACCCGTATCGAGACCTTCCTCGTACCGCCGCGCTGGCTGTTCTGCCGCGTCGAGACCGACGAGGGCGTGGTCGGCTGGGGCGAACCCGTCGTCGAGGGGCGCGCCGAGGTGGTCCGCGCGGCCGTCGATGTCCTCGCGGACTATCTGATCGGCCGCGATCCGCTGCGCATCCAGGACCACTGGCAGGTGCTCACCAAGGGCGGCTTCTACCGGGGCGGACCCGTGCTGTCCAGCGCCGTCGCCGGGCTCGACCAGGCCCTGTGGGACATCGCGGGGAAGACCTACGGCGCCCCCGTGCACGCCCTGCTGGGCGGGCCGGTGCGCGACCGCGTCCGGGTGTACGCCTGGGTCGGCGGCGATGAGCCCGCCGAGCTGTCCGAGCAGATAGCCGCGCAGGTCGAGGCGGGCTTCACGGCGGTGAAGATGAACGGCGCCGGGGCGACCTCCCCGCTGCCCACCACGGCCGAGACCGCCGCGGTCGTCGACCGCGTGGCCGCCGCCCGAGAGGCCCTGGGCCCGGACCGTGACGTGGCCGTCGACTTCCACGGCCGCTTCACCGCGGCGGGCGCCCGCCGCGTCCTGGCCCAACTGGCCGATCTCCACCCGCTGTTCGTTGAGGAACCCGTCGTCCCCGAGCTCAGCCATCTGCTCCCCGGCCTGGTCGCCGCGAGCCCGGTGCCCCTCGCCACCGGTGAACGGCTCTACGGGCGCACGGAGTTCCTGCCGGTCCTCGCCGCCGGTGTCGCCGTCGCGCAGCCCGATCTGTCCCACGCGGGCGGCATCTCCGAGGTGCACCGCATCGCCTCGCTGGCCGAGACCTACGGCGCCCAGCTCGCCCCGCACTGCCCGCTCGGCCCCATCGCGCTCGCGGCCAGCCTCCAGGTGGCGTTCGCGACCCCGAACTTCCTGATCCAGGAGCAGAGCCGCGGTATCCACTACAACAAGGACGCCGACCTGCTGTCGTATCTCGTCGACCCCGAGCCGTTCCGCTTCGTGGCCGGCCATGCGCCCCGCGGCGACGCCCCGGGGCTGGGCATCACCATCGACGAGGCGGCCGTGCGCGCGGCCGACCGCACCGGTCACGCCTGGCGCAACCCGGTCTGGCGGCACCCCGACGGCTCCTTCGCGGAGTGGTGACGCGGTGCTGGAGATCGTCACCGATCCCGCGCACGGCGGCCGCTGGACCTCGCTGAGCGCCGGGGGACATGAGTGGCTGTGGCACCGCCCGGATCCGGAGCGGGAGCGCGTGGGCCCCGGGGACGCCTTCGTGGACGCGGGCGGCCTCGAGGAGTGCGTCCCCACCGTCCGCGGCACCCCCGACCACGGCGACGCCTGGTCGCGCCCCTGGCGGCGCGAGGGGGACGCGGACACCGTGCGCTGCGACCGGTTCACGCTGACGCGCACGATCCGCGGTACGGCCGACGGTGCCGAGGCCGACTACGTCCTCACCGCCGGCCCGGGCTTCGCCTTCGTCTGGGCCGCCCACGCCCTGCTCGACCTGACCCCGCGGGCGACCCTGCGGCTGCCCGAGGGGGCGCGCGCCCGGCTCTTCCCGGAGGCCGCACCGCTGCTGGAACGGCCCTGGCCGGCCGGGGCGCCGTGGGTGGAGGGCGACTGGCCCGCACCGCTCGGCCTGGCCCTCGACCGGTTCGGGCCGGACGACGGCACCGCGGTCGGCGCGGTCGTGGACACCCCGTACGCCTGCGTCCACGACGGCACACGACGCCTGGCCCTCGCGCTGGAGGCCGACGGGCAGCCGCTGTCCGTCGCCCTCTGGCGCAACCTCGGCGGCTTCCCCGCCGAAAGCCCGTATCGCAGCACAGGAGTCGAGCCGATGCTCGGCCGGGTCTTCGACCTCGCCGACGCGGGCCCCGCCGACGCCGCGCGGGTACCCGCCTCGGGCGAGGTCCGCTGGCGGCTCACGCTCACCGCGGCCTGCCGCTGCCCCTGAACCCGCCCAACCTCACGAGGAGTTCCGCCCGTGGATCTGCGAGCCGCCCTGGCCGCCCATCGGCTGGTCGCCATCGTGCGCGGCAGCGACCCCGAGGCCGCGCTGCGCACCGTACTGGCCCTGGCCGACGAAGGCATCGAACTGATCGAGGTGTCGCTGACCGGCAAGGACGCCCTGACCGTCATCGAACGGGCCCGTGCGGCCCTCGGCCCCGGCCGTCCGCTCGGCGCGGGCACCGTGCTCACCGCCGACGACGCCCGCGCCGCCCACCGCGCGGGCGCCGACTTCGCCGTCACCCCCGGCCTGGGCGCGGGGATGGCCACCGCACGCGAGCTGGGCCTCCCGGTGCTCGCCGGGGTCATGACCCCGACCGAGATCATCGGTGCCCGCGCGCTCGGCGCCGAGGCGCTGAAGATCTTCCCGGCCGCCCAGGCCGGCGGGCCCGGCTATCTCGAGGCCCTGCGGGGGCCCTTCCCGCACGAGGCGTTGGTACCGGTCGGCGGCGTCGGCGAAGCCGCGGCCCGCGCCTATCTGGCCGCCGGGGCGACCGCGGTCGGCATCGGCTCGCCCCTCGTCGGCGACGCCGCGGACGGCGGCGGCACGGCCGCCCTGCGCGAACGCGCCCGCGCCTTCCGCACCGCGGTCCAGGAGGCCACCGCGTGATCGAGGACCCGCGCCCCACCCGCCCCGACCGCCTCGGCCTGGGCGAGGGCATCCGCTGGACCGGCGACGCCCTCGTGCTCGTCGACATCCTCGAGGGCCGCCTGCTGACCGCTCCCCAGGACCCCACCGCGCCGCTGCGGACGCTGGCCGAACTGCCCGTACCACTGGGCGCGGTGGCACCCGTGGCGGGCCGGCCCGGCACCTGGATCGCCGCCGCGGGCACCGGGATCTGCCTGCTCGGCCCCGACTCCACCACCACCTGGCTGGCACGGCCCGAGGCGGCCGCCCGCCCCGCCCGGCGCATGAACGACGGCGCCGCCGACCCGTCCGGCAGGTTCTGGGCGGGCAGCATGGCCTACGACGCCGACGAGGGCGCGGGCTCCCTCTACCGGGTGGACCACAACGGCGCGGTGACCCGGGTCCTCGACGGCATCTCGGTGCCGAACGGACCCGCGTTCACGGCCGACGGACGCACCATGTACCTGGCCGACAGCGCCCGGGGAGTCGTCCGGCGCCACCCCGTCGACCCGGCGACGGGCGGACTCGGCGCACCGACGACATTCGTCACGGTGGTCGACGGCAGCCCCGACGGCATGGTCGTCGACGACGAGGGAGCCGTGTGGATCGCCGTCTGGGGGACGGGGACGGTACGCCGGTACCGGCCGGACGGCGAACTCGACCGGACGCTGCGGCTGCCCGCGAGCCGGCCCGCCGGGGTCTGCCTCCAGGGCGACGTCCTGCACATCACGACGGCCACGGTGGGCCTCACCGCGCCGGGCCCGTACGACGGCGCCGTGTTCTCGGTCCGGGTGGGGGTGCCGGGACCACCGGCGGCGGAGTACCGCCCGGCGGCCGGACCGGCCGGGGGCTCGGTGTGAGCGCGCCGCGTGCCGCGGGCGACGGCGGAGCGCGGGCGGCCTCGCCGCCGACGACCGCGCCCGGTGTGCCCGGTGCGGTCGGTACGCCCGGTGCGCCCCGTGGCGGCGAGGAACCGCGGACCGCCGCGTCCTGGCCTCCCGTCGGCGGCACCGTGGTCTGTGTCGGCGAAACGATGGCCGCGCTCGCCCCCGAACCACCCGAGGCCCTGGATACCGGCGACGCCTTGCGGCTGTCCGTCGCGGGCGCGGAGTCCAATGTCGCGATGTACCTCGCGGACCTGGGGCTTTCCGCCGTGTGGCGCTCGGCCCTCGGCGACGATCCGTTCGGCAGGCGGGTGCGTGCCGCCGTCGCCGCGGCGAACGTGGACGTCTCGGGCGTACGGTCCGACCCGGACCGGCCGACGGGGCTGCTCGTGAAGGACCCGGGGCCCACGGGCACCCGCGTGCACTACTACCGGCGCGGTTCGGCCGCCTCGGCACTGGGACCCGACGTTCTGGATGATCCCGGACTCCGGTCGGCGGCGCTGCTCCACCTCACGGGCGTGACCCCCGCGCTCTCCCCGTCCTGCCGCGCCCTGGTGGAACGGGCGCTCGCCACCCCTCCGTCCGACCGCCCCTACGCCATCAGCTTCGACGTCAACCACCGCCCCGCGCTGTGGCCGGACGGCACGGCCGCCACGGTCCTCCACGAGCTGGCCGACCGCGCCGACATCACCTTCGTCGGCCTCGACGAGGCGCAGCACCTGTGGGGCGCGGACCTCGACGCGGGCGGGGTGCGCAAGCTGCTGCCGCGTCCGCGCCTGCTCGTCGTCAAGGACGGCGGACGTGCGGCGACCGCCTTCGGCGAGGGGCCGGAGGTCACGGTGCCGGCCCCGCGTACGGAGGTGGTGGAGCCGGTCGGCGCGGGGGACGCCTTCGCCGCCGGATTCCTGGCGGGGCTGCTGCGCGGCGGGGAGCTGACCTCGGCGCTGCGGCTGGGCCACATCACGGCCGCGTCCGCGCTCAAGGTGACCGGGGATCACGGTCCGCTGCCGGACGCCGCCACGGTCGAGCGGCTGCTCGGGCTCTCGGAAGGGGCGTGGGCGGCGCTCGTCTGAAGCCCATGAGGCAACCGGTGTTACCTATTTGCCTTATTTTGGCGCGAACACACCTTTCAGTCCCTAGGTCCCGCCAAGAGTGGTCCACGGTCCCTTCCGGCACTATCGTCCGCTTCATATCGTCAAGGGCTGCGGTATTCCGCTTCACGCCAACCGACGGGACCACCTCCGTGCCCGATCCCTCCCACGCCGCCACCTGGCGCTTCGCCCTGCCGCATACGACCGCCGCCGTCCCCCTGGCACGTGCGCTGATCCGGAACACCCTGGCCGACATCGGGGCGCCCGTGGACGGCGACACGGCGGAGCTGCTGACGGCCGAGCTGGTGGCCAACGCGGTGCGGCACACGGCCGGCGACGAGCCGATAGAGCTGGTCGTGGAGCTGGTGCCGACCGGGGGCTGGCAGGTCGAGGTGCACGACCAGGACCCGAATCCGCCCGGCGGGCTGGACTCGCTGGGGCGGCCCGAAGGGCCCAAGAGACCCGACGGCCTCGCCGAGGGCGGGCGCGGTCTGCTGCTGATCCGGACCCTCAGCGCGGACGCGGGCTACCGGCCGACCCCCTACGGCAAGGCCGTCTGGTTCGTCCTTCCGCCCATGGAGCGCCCCGAGGAGCCTTGAGGGCGCCCTTGGAATGCCTCGCGGGCCGCCTTACGAAGCGCCGCCCCCAGACCGCCTTACGGAGCGCCGAGGGTCGCGACCAGCACCGCCTTGATCGTGTGCATCCGGTTCTCCGCCTCGTCGAAGACGACGGAGTGCTCGGACTCGAAGACCTCGTCGGTGACCTCGAGCTCGGTCAGCCCGTGCCGCTCATGGACCTCACGGCCGACGTCGGTGCCCAGGTCATGGAAGGCCGGCAGGCAGTGCAGGAACTTCACGGCGTCGTTGCCCGTGGCGCGCAGCACGTCCATCGTCACCGCGTACGGCCCGAGCAGCGCTATCCGCTCGTCCCACACCTCCTTGGGCTCGCCCATGGACACCCATACGTCGGTGGCCACGAAGTCCGCACCGCGCACGCCCTCCTCGACGCTCTCGGTGAGCGAGATCCGGGCGCCGGAGGCCGCGGCGAGCTGCCGGGCCAGCTCCACGATGGTGTTGTCGGGCCACAGCAGCTTGGGCGCGACGATACGGACGTCCATGCCGAGCAGGGCGCCGGTGACGAGGTAGGAGTTGCCCATGTTGTACCGGGCGTCGCCGAGGTAGGCGTAGGCGACGCGGTCCAGCGGCTTCTCGCTGTGCTCGGCCATGGTCAGCACATCGGCGAGCATCTGGGTGGGGTGCCATTCGTCGGTGAGGCCGTTGTAGACGGGCACCCCGGCGTGCGCGGCGAGCTCCTCGACGACGCCCTGGCCATGGCCCCGGTACTCGATCGCGTCATACATCCGGCCGAGCACCCGCGCGGTGTCCTTGACCGACTCCTTGTGACCGATCTGTGAGCCCACCGGATCGAGATAGGTCGTCGAGGCGCCCTGGTCGGCGGCCGCGACCTCGAAGGCACAGCGGGTGCGGGTGGAGGTCTTCTCGAAGACCAGGGCGATGTTCTTGCCCCGCAGCCGCCGCTCCTCGGTGCCCGCGCGCTTGGCCGCCTTCAGCTCGGCGGCCAGGTCGATCAGGCGACGGAACTCGTCGGCGGTGAAGTCCAGCTCCTTGAGGAAGTGGCGGCCGGTGAGGTCAATCGCCATCAGGGGGCTCCTAGGGCACGGCATGGACACGACGGACACGGCGGATCAAAGCTACGGCGAAGGCGCCGCGGCCGGAAACCATGGAAGCATATACGATACTCTGCATATATGCGGAGGACGGAAGGTGAACCCTCGCCTTACGGCTCCACCGGGTCCCGCTCGACCGGACAGCTCATGCACCGCGGGCCGCCCCGGCCCCGGCCCAGCTCGCTGCCCGGGATGTCGATGACCTCGATCCCGCACTTGCGCAGATAGGTGTTGGTCGTCGCGTTCCGCTCGTAGGCGACCACCACGCCCGGTTCGACCGCGAGCACATTGCAGCCGTCGTCCCACTGCTCGCGCTCGGCCGCGTGGACGTCCTGGGTGGCGGTGAGCACACGGATGGAGTCCAGGCCGAGGGCCGCGGCTATCGCGCGGTGCATATGCTCCGGCGGATGGTCGGTGACCTTGAGGTCCCGGCTGCCCGCGCCCGGCTCGATGGTGTACGAGCGGAGCATCCCCAGCCCCGCGTACTGGGTGAAGGTGTCCCCGTCCACCATGGTCATCACGGTGTCCAGGTGCATGAACGCCCGCCCCTTGGGCATGTCGAGCGCCACGATCGTCCGGGCCGAACCGGCCTCGAAGAGCCGGTGGGCGATCATCTCCACCGCCTGCGGAGTGGTCCGCTCGCTCATCCCGATCAGCACCGCGCCCTTGCCGAGCACCAGCACATCCCCGCCCTCGATGGTCGAGGGGTACGCGGCCTGGCCCTCCGACCAGACGTGGAAGTCCTCCTTCGCGAAGAGCGGGTGATGGCGGTAGACGGCCTCGTAGTGCACCGTCTCGTGCCAGCGGGCGGGCCAGCGCATCGCGTTGATCGACACCCCGTCGTACACCCATGCCGAGGCGTCCCGGGTGAAGAGGTGGTTGGGCAGCGGGTTGACCAGGAAGTCATCGGGCTCCATGGCGTGGAAGCGGACGGAGACCGGCTCCGGGTACCGCGCCAGATACTCCCGCTTGGTCATGCCGCCGATCAGCGCCTCGGTCAGCTCGGGGGCGGTCAGCTCGTCGAAGGCGGCGCGCAGCGGGTCGGTGGCCAGCGGGCCGTACTCCTTCTCGTCGAAGACCCGGTCCAGCACCAGCGACCGCGCCTCCGGCTGGGCCAGGCTCTCGGTGAGCAGATCCCCGAAGAGATGGACCTCGACCCCGCGGTCCCGCAGGACGTCGGCGAACCCGTCGTGCTCCTGGCGGGCCCGGCGCACCCACAGGACGTCGTCGAAGAGCAGAGCGTCCCTGTTGGACGGGGTGAGCCGCTTGAGCTCCAGGTCGGGGCGGTGCAGTATGACGCGGCGCAGCCGCCCGGCCTCGGAGTCGACATGGAATCCCATGCCCCCATCTTCGCCGCTCGCGGCGCATTGTGAACGCTCGGCGAGACGGATCTCTCTCGCCGACCGCGATTCGGCGGAGGAGGGGTTCGGCGGAGGAGGGGGTGACGAATGCGCGGCGCCGGGCGGGACCCGGCGGGGGCGGGGCCCGCGCCCGGCCGCGCGGGGCGGCCGTCCGGCCGCGCTCGGCTCTCGGGCCGCGCTCGGCTATCCGGCCGCGCTCGGTTATCCGGCCGCGATCACCACGATCAGCACCAGCGCCACCGCGATGAATCCCAGCAGGGCGGAGACCCACAGCTGGCCGGGCTTCAGATCGAGACGCGCGGCGTCGTCGGCCACCCCGCGCCGCCGGCGCCACCGCGTCTCGCGCCGGGTGGCGCGGGCCGCCTCCGCCTCGTACTCCCGGCACTCCTCGGCCACGCCGCCGAACAGCGCCTTCCAGCCCTTCTCACCGAACCCGGTGAGCTGCCGGGTGCCGACGATCCGGCGCACCACCTCACGGCCCGCGCCGTCGCCCGCCACCCACAGACCGGGCAGGACGCACGCCATCAGCTCCGGTATCGCACCGCGCCCCGCGTACGGGCGGACCAGCCCCTCGTACAGCATCAGCGCGTTGCGCACCCGCAGCCGGCGGCCGGGGTCCGCGGCCGAACCGCCCGGCACCCGGTGCGGCGGGTCGAGATAGAGCTGCGCGAGCAGCACCTTCTCGCAGACCGCGGCCGCCAGCTCCGGTCCGCGCTCGGGCGCGCGGCGCACCAGCTCGACCACGACGCGGGTGGCCCGCTCGGCGGGCAGCCCCTCGTCGAGCGCGCTCAGCAGCAGGCCGTCGTCGGCCTCCCGCAGCGCGGCGGGCAGGGCATCGCCGCCGTCGCGCAGCGCCTCACGCAGCATGCGCGCCCCGGTGACCGAGACTCGGCGGGCCCCCGCGCCCGCCGGCCTCGCCCGGTCCGCCGTGCTGTCGTATGCGATCTCCGTGTCTTTCGGGTCCTCTGTCTCTTTCACCATTGATGTCCTTCTCCTCACAGCGCCTCCAGCACCTCCCGTATGCGTATGGCCGCCCCGGCGTCGAGCGGCTCGTCACCGTCCTGCGCCAGCCGGGGCAGAAAGTCGCACAACACGGCGACCTGTCGTTCGTCGCGGGCCGCCCGCCGGATCCAGCCGACCAGCGCGTCCTCGGCGGCTCCGGCCGATCTGGCCCAGGTCAGCGTGGACCGCAGCAGCTCGGCGAGCCGTGGCTCGCACTCCGGACGGGCCGCCAGCAGCGCCGTGGCCAGCGGCCAGGCGGCGTACGGCTCCAGCTCCGGCACCTCGCACAGCCCCCACAGATACGAGGTGCGGGTGGTGACCGCGCGCAGCGCCGTGAGCAGCGCCAGGTCCCGGCGGGGCCGCCGGGTGTCGCGCAGCCAGCGGGTGAGCGCGGTCAGTACGGTCTCCGGTTCGGGCCCGGCCAGCAGCCGCAACACGCTGTAGGAGGTGGTGCGGCCGTCGTCGGCGCAGGCGATCCGGCCGAGTTCCTCCAGGGACGCCGCGACCGAGCCGGCCGCCAGGCCGTAGCCGTGGGCGAGCGCGGCCGTCTCGCACTCGCGCTCGTCGTCGCCGCGCGCCCAGTCGTGCAGCAGTCCGTTCACGGCGGACCGCACCTCCGGGGCGCGGGACGCCTCGGCGAGCGCGGTGGCCGCCGCCATCCGCTGCACCGGGCTGTCGGTGCGGGCCAGCGGCAGGGCCAGCTCGACCAGGCCGTAGAGATAGTCGCGGGCGCACAGCACGCCCGCGGCGACCGCCGCGCGCACCCACACCTGGGGGCGCGGATCGTCGCACAGCGCGCGCAGCCAACGGGCCATCGGGCCACGGAGGTTGTGGTGGGCGTCCCAGGACTCGTGGAGCACGGCGGGCGCCAGGCGCCGCCCCTCGAACCACACCGCGCGCACGGGCACCGAGGCGTCCCCGAGGTCCTCCACCCCCTCGCCGTGAACCGCGCGCGCCATGGTGAGCGAGGCCCCGGGGCGGGCGGAGAACAGCGGGCGGCCCGGTGCGTACTGCGGATCGAGCGTGACGGCCAGTTCCCAGGTCAGCAGCTCGGCGGCCTCCGCCATGAGGCTGTGCGACGAGCCGTCGAAAACGGCGAGCGCGATCCGCAGCGCGGCGGTGCGCAGCGCGGGCAGCGCGGCGGGCAGGGTGCCGGGGTGCGCGGCCTCCAGAAGCCACTCACGGGCCTGGTGCGGCGCGAATGACCGGCAGTGCTCCAGCAGCCGCTCCTCGGACAGCCTGCCCTCGGCGTGCGCGGCCAGATGGCCGGCGAGCCGGGCGGCCTCGCCGGGCCGCGGCTCGTCCAGGCCGAGCGCCTCGGCCAGTTCGGGGCGGCGGGCGGTGGCGCGGGCCGTCTCCAGGAGTTCGGCCGGGCGGTCGGCGAGCAGCTCGGCCAAGTGGCGGTCGAGGACCTCGGCGGCGGCCGGGGGCTGGTACGGCACGGCGTGGCGGCGGCCGCGCAGCAGCCGCTCGGCGGCCGGGCCGCCCGCGACCAGGACCACGCAGAACGCCTCGTGCTCGGCGAAGTGTGCGCGCAGCCGGTCCAGCAGGGACTCGACCGTGGAGTCGGCCTGTTCGGCGGGGAGTTCGAGGAGATAGCCATGGCCCCGCTCGGTCTTCTCGGTCGTCTGCGTACCCGACGCCCCGTACGGGATGCCGGACCCGAGCCGGGCGACCCCGCCACCGGCCAGCTCGGACAGCTCGGCGAGAAGGGCGAGCCCGGTCCAGGCGCGCCCGGTGCCGGGTTCGCCGCACAGCGCCAGCAGCCCGGTACGCCGCAGATGGTCGCGCATCGCCGTATGGCCGGGAACGGTCCGGTACAGGCGGCGCAGCCGGTCCAGCTCCTCGCGGGGCACCGGGCCTTCGGGCAGGGGATGGGGTGCCGGTTCGGCGCACAGCCGGGCGGGGCCGACGGGGATGTGCAGATGGGCGCGTGCCTCGCGCGCCGTACGGGCGCCGCCCGGCTGGCCCGCCCCGTCCAGCGGGCCGCCTTTGGGGATCTCCAGCCGTCGTCCCGGAGACTCCGCCGGGACGTTGACGTCTTCCGCTGCGTTCATCGCCCGCCGTCCTTCATGCCGTGGCCCCCGTGTCCCGGGGCGGTGGTGATGGGGTGCCGGTGAATGCGCGAAGCGGGCGGCGGGGCTCGTCCCCCTGCCCACCCCGCCGCCCTTCTCCGGTGCGGGGCGCTTGGACCCTGTCCGGTGGTACTTCTCCGGGCAGGGCCCGGCCGTGCGCACCCCCGTCGCTCACGGCCCAGCGCCCTGTGCCGACTCCAGGGTCGCCGGGGAACGGCGGGACGGCTGTAGCCGTTTACACAGTCGCGCGGAAAGGCGTGGGGAGTGCGCGCCCGCGCTCAATCGCGGGGGCGGGCCGGGATGTGCTCCCCCGTCGCACGGCCCTCGGCCAGCAGCCGCAGCAGCCCGATGTTCATCACCACGAAGCGGCGCGAGGCGGTCCGGACGACGCCCTGGGCGCGCAGCAGCCGCAGCGCCTTGGCGACCGCCTCCCGGGTCGAGCCCACCGCGGCCGCTATGTCGTGCTGCGGCAGCGGCAGATCGACGGTGATCGCGCCGTCGGCGGCGGGGTGGCCGGTGCGCTCGGCGAGTTCGACCAGCCGGGCCGCCAGCCGCTGGAGCACCTTCTCCGAGGCGAGTGACCGCCGCTCCCCGTCGGAGCTGCGCAGCCGGGAGCTGAACTGACGCATGATCAGCACGGTCGCGACGGGACGCGCGGCCAGATAGGCCCGGAACCGGTCGCCGGAGACCACCACCGCCTCCATCGGGCCGAGCGCGGTGACGGTGGCGCTGCGCGAACCGTGGTCCACCGCGGCCTGGTCGCCCACGACCTCGCCCGCCCCGCGCAGCGCCAGGATCAGCCGCACCCCGCGCTCGGTCTCCACCGAGACGGTGGACCAGCCGGAGGTGATCGCGACGACGAAGGTCGTACGGTCGTGCTCGCGCAGCACGACCTCGCCGGCGGCGTAGGCGCGGGGGGTGCCAAGGCCGAGCAGCGCGCGCCGGTCCTCGGCGGGCAGCGCGTGCAGAAAGGGCCGTCCATCCTCGAAGAGACTCATCCGCCCTCCCCGCTCAGCTCGTCGTCGTCATGCCTGCGGAGAACCCAGGGACCGATCAGCACGCTAAGCAGCTGGCACGGGCACGTCAATGGTGCCGGGCGGGGTCCCTGCCGGATCCGCGGTTCTCCCCCGAATCGGTTCGATTCTTCCCGGTCTCCCCGGTCTCATGACGAACGCCCGTGCGCAAGGCGGCGCCCGCGACGGCCGCGAGCGCCGCGGTCACTGCCGTGAAGATCCACCCGGCGCGCAACGCGTCGAGCCCCGGCCGCGCCGCGCCCCCGGTGATCACGACCAGCGCCGCGACGCCCAGGGCCGAACCACCCTGCCGGGACATCATCAGCACCCCGGAGCCGAGGGAGAGCCGGCGGGCCGGAAGCAGCCCGGCGGCCGAGAACATCACCGGCTGGTAGAGCCCCGCGCCGATCCCGGTGAGCACCAGTCCGGGCATGAACTCCACGGCGTAGTGGGCGCCGTCGCCGCCCGCGAGAAGCACCCACCACATCGGCCCGGCCGCGAAGCACAGCCCGCCGACGACGGCCGTGGTCCGCTCCCCCAGCGCCCGTACGATCCGCCCCGACAGCGTCGACACCACCAGGACGGCCAGCGGCCAGGGCGTGACGGCCAGGCCCGCCCTGGCCGGGGACCAGCCCCACGCCCCGGTGAACAGCAGCGTCGCGGCGAGCAGCGAGGCGGCGTAGGCGAGGAAGTAGCTCAGCAGACCGAGCGCGGCGGCGGTGAAGGCACGGGTCCGGAACAGCCCGGGGTCCACCACCGGATCGGGGTGGCGGCGTACGTGCGCCACGGCCAGCGCGCCCACAACCAGGCCGGTGGCGAGGAAGCCGAGGGTGGCCGGGGCGCCGTAGCCCCAGTCCGCGGCCTCGACACAGGCGGTGGTGACGGCCCCGGTGCCGAGGAGGACCAGCAGCGTGCCCAGCGGATCGAGGCGGCGGCGCCCACCGGGGACGGGCCCGGTGCGCGGCAGCAGCCGCAGCCCGGCCACCCATGCCACCAGCACCACGGGCGGATTGATGAGGAAGATCCAGCGCCAGTCGGAGGCGGCCAGCAGCCCGCCCGCCACCGGCCCAGAACTCGCCGCGACCGCGCTCACCGCCGTCCAGACGCCGACGGCCGTGGCCCGCTCACGCCGCGGGAAGGCGGGCAGGGCGAGCGAGAGGGAGGTGGGCACCAGGACGGCCGCCGCCACGCCCTGCGCCACGCGCGCGGCGATCAGCGTGCCGAGCCCGGGGGCGGCCCCGCAGGCGAGGGAGGCGAGCCCGAAGAGCGCGATACCGGTCAGGAACGAGCGCCGCCCGCCGATCGCGTCGGCCAGCCGCCCGGCCGGGACCAGCAGCGCCGCGAGCACGATCGTGTAGGCGTTGAGCACCCAGGACAGCTCGGCGGTGGACGCGGAGCTGAAGTCCGCGCCGATCGCGGGGAAGGCGATGTTCACCGCGATCATGTCGAGCACGGCGAGGAACTGGGCCGCCGACGCGACGGCGAGGATCAGCCAGCGCCGGGGGCTGGGGGCGGGAGCCGCGTCGGAAGCCGTGTCGGGAGCGGGGGCGCTGGCGCTGTCCGGCGTGGTGGCAGGGGGCTTGTCCGGGGTGGCCGCGGGCACACCGCTGCCCTGGGCCTTTGAGGAAGGGGTCGTCATGCCTGTCCAGCATCGGCCCCGGGGTAGGGCGCAACGAGTGGCAAGAGTGACAGCATGCGCTACATTTCTGCCATGCGATCCATCGCCCTCGCCGTCGTCCCGGGCATGCCGATCTTCGATCTGGCGGTGCCCTGCCATGTCTTCGGCACCGATCGCCCCGGGCTCCCCGACCCCTGGTACGAGCTGCGGGTCTGTGCGATCGGACCGGGCGGTGAGGGGGCCGGTGACCCGGTCGCCGCCCGCTCGTGGTTCGCCGCCCACACCCCGTACGGCACCGAGGAGCTGCTCACGGCCGACACAGTGATCGTCCCGGCCTCGGCCGATGTGCGCGGCGATCCGCCGCCGGAGCTGGTCGACGCGCTGCGCGAGGCCCATCGGCGCGGCGCCCGCATCGTGTCGCTGTGCTCGGGCGCGTTCACCCTCGCCGCGACCGGACTGCTCGACGGCCGTACGGCGGCCACCCACTGGATGTACGCGGCGCTGTTCGCCGAGCGCTATCCGGCCATACGGCTCGATCCGTCCGTGCTCTATGTCGACCACGGCGATGTACTGACGGGGGCGGGCTCCACGGCCTGTATCGACGTCTGTCTGCATCTGGTGCGCGAGGACTACGGCACCGAGGTGGCGAACACCCTGGCCCGGCAGCTCGTCGCGCCCGCCCACCGGCCGGGCGGCCAGGCCCAGTACATCGAGGCGCCGCTGCCCGAGCGCACCGACGACTCGCTCGCCCCGCTGCTGCACTGGGCCGCCGAGCGGCTGCACGAACCGCTGACCGTGGCCGACCTCGCCCGCCGCGCCCACACCAGCCCACGCACCCTGGCCCGCCGCTTCCACGCCGCCACGGGCACGACACCGCTGCGCTGGCTCCAGGGCCAGCGGATCGGGCGCGCCCGGGAGCTGCTGGAGGGCGGCGATCTGCCGGTGGACCGGATCGCGGAGCTGTGCGGGCTGGGGACGGCGGCCAATCTGCGCCGCCACTTCACCCGGGCGGTGGGGGTGCCGCCCCACGACTACCGCCGCGCGTTCCGGGCCCGGGCATCGCGCGCACCGGCCGCCTGACACCCGGCGGCCGGAACCCCGGGACCTGGGCCGCCAGGCCCTGCGGGCCCGATACCGGCCCAACCCCGCGCTGAAGGACGGGGTTTACGGCCTCGAGCGTTTACGGCCTCGAGCGTTTACGGTCAAGAACACCCGTCCGGGTATCGCCCCGCGGCCCTCCCTCGCCTAATGGCTTCTCACCACGGCGGCCAGCTCCGCGATCCGCTCCGGCCCCACCCGGCAGCAGCCGCCGATGAGCCGCGCCCCCGCGTCCCGCCATGCCCGCACCCGCCCCGGGTCGAAGGTCGAGCGGCCGCGCCAGCTCCGCGCCGCGGCATCCCACTCCTCTCCGCTGTTCGGATAGACCACCACCGGTTTGCCGGTGATACCGGCCGCGATCTCCACGGCCCGGTCCGCGTCGCCCGGTTCACAGCAGTTGACGCCGACGGCGATCACCTGGTCGACCCCCGCGGCCAGGGCGAACGCGTCCCTCAGCGGCTGCCCGGCCCGGGTGGTCTCCCCCGCGATGCTGTAGGAGAGCCAGACCGGCACCCCACAGCCCTCGACGGCGCTCAGCATCGCCGCGGCCTCATCGGCGTCCGGCACCGTCTCCAGCGCCAGCGCATCGGGTCCGGCCGCGGCCAGCGCCTCGATCCTCGGCCGGTGGAACCGCGTCAGCTCGGCCACGCTCAGTCCGTACCGCCCCCGGTACTCGCTGCCGTCCGCCAGCATGGCCCCATAGGGGCCCACGGAGGCAGCGACCCACACCGACCCAGCGGCCCCGCCGCCCACGTGGCCCGCGTCGCCCGGATCGGTCTGCCCCGCCTCCGCCCGCTCAACGGCCGCCCGCTCAACGGCCATACGCTCGACGGCAGCCCCCCGCGCCTCCGCCCGCCCCGCCTCCGCCCCCTCGACGGCCGCCCGCTCCGCCTCCGCCCGCTCAACGGCCGCCCGCACGGCCGCCGTACGCTCGACGGCCGCCCGCCCTGCCTCCACCCCCTCGACAGCTGCCTGCCCCGCCTCCGCCCCCTCGACGGCCGCCCGCTCCGCGGCCGCCCGCTCGGCGGCCATGCGCGCCAGCTCCACGCTGCGCCTCAGCAGCGCCGTGGCCTCCTCATGCCCCAGACCCCGATGGGCGAAGCCCTCATACGTGGCCTGATAGCTGCTGGTGATGAGCACCCGTGCGCCCGCCCGTGCGTAGGCGGTGTGGGCCGCCTCGATCTGCCCCGGGTCATCGGCCAGCAGCCGGGCCGACCACAGTTCGTCGGAGAGATCGCAGCCCTGTGCCTCCAGCTGGTTGGACAGCCCGCCGTCGAGGACGAGCGGCCCGTGCTCAAGCGCGGCGGCCAAGGGTGTGCGGGGTACGGACATCACGGGTGCTCCTAGGGCCTGTCGTCAAAGGGGGCGCCCTGCTCCCGACGCCTGGCACGGCCGCTCGCCGCGTTGTCGCGTCACCCGAGTACGCCCAGTACGAGGGCGACGCTCCGCCTTGCGATCGACCGCACCAGACGCCGCTCGCGGCCGGGCGCCCCCTTTGACGACAGACCCTAGTGGTGCGCTCAGCCCAGCTGGGCCTGGACCTGTGAGGAGATCAGCTCCAGATGGTCGAGGTCCGCCAGGTCCAGCATCTGGAGGTACATCCGGGAGGCGCCCGCCTCCGCATAGCGGCCGATCTTGTCGACGACCTCGGCCGGAGTGCCCGCCAGACCGTTCTCCTTGACCTCCTCGACCTCCCGGCCGATCGCCGCGGCCCGCCGGGCGACCTCGGCGTCGTCCTTGCCCACGCACGCCACCAGCGCGTTGGAGTACACCAGATCGTCGCCCTTGCGGCCGGCGGCCTCGGCCGCCTCCCGCACCCGGCCGAACTGGCGCTGGCTGTCCTCGGCCGAGGCGAACGGCATATTGAACTCATCCGCGTACTGGGCGGCCAGCCGCGGGGTACGGGTGGTCCCCTGGCCGCCGATCAGCACCGGCACCCTGCTCTGCGCGGGCTTGGGCAGCGCCGGGGAGTCCACCAGCTGGTAGTGGGCACCGTCATAGCCGAAGGTCTCGCCGACCGGGGTCCGCCACAGCCCGGTGACGATGGCCAGCTGCTCCTCCAGCCGCGAGAACTTCTCCTTGGGGAAGGGGATCCCATAGGCCCGGTGCTCCTCCTCGAACCAGCCCGCGCCCAGGCCCAGCTCGACCCGGCCACCCGACATCTGGTCGACCTGCGCGACCTGGATCGCCAGCACACCGGGCAGCCGGAAGGTGGCTGCGGTCATCAGGGTGCCCAGCCGGATCCGCCGGGTCTCGCGGGCCAGCCCGGCCAGGGTGATCCAGGCGTCGGACGGACCCGGGAGGCCGTCCACGCTTCCCATGTGCAGATAGTGGTCGGACCGGAAGAAGGCGTCGAAGCCCAGGTCCTCGGTGGCCTTGGCGACGGTGAGCAGGGTGTCGTAGGTCGCCCCCTGCTGGGGCTCGGTGAAGATGCGAAGATCCATGCCACCCATCCTGCCTCTTCACGCGGCACCACCCCACTCCCCACCCCATTCGCGGAAGGTGAGATGCCGCAGCATTCCGTGCACCCGGTCCCGGGCCTCGTCCGCCGCGTCGATCGCCTCCACGCACTGCCAGTACAACGCCTCCTCCTCGGTGTTGGAGGCGACCCCGACCAGCGCGAAGCCCGCCTCCGCGAGCAGCTCCCCCAGCGCCAGCAGCACCCCTCTCGGATCGCGCACCTCCGAGAGCTGGGCGGCCCGTAAACCGCCGCCGCGCAGCGTGGGGTGGTGCAGCGCCGGGCGGAAGAGGGCGCCGCGCGCCCGCCCGCCCGCCTCGCACAGACCGCGCGCCTCCGCTCGCGCGGCCGCCGGGCCGCTCACCACGAAATATCCGCCGACCGCTTCGGCCAACGCTTGAACCTGCCAGGCTTCGGCCACGATGTCGTGCACGCTCCCGGCCTTTGCCAGGGCGTGCCGGGTGACACCGATCAGCCGCATCGCGTCCATTCCCCGCACCCCTCTCAACGGACTTCCGAGCCCGTCACTCCTCCACTACCCAGAGTGATGATTAACAGGCAGAAAAGCTAGGGGAATTCAGGAATCTGTTGACAACAGTTGCGGTGTGGATAACTTTCTCACTACGGAGAGTGACGAAATGCGGGGTTAAACGCTCTATGGACAGGCGAGATCACGGTTCACCGCCACACCGCCCGTTCACTGCCATAGTCCCCCGTTCACCGCCAGACCCCCCATTCACCGCCAAAGCCCCCGTTCACGATCAGCGCCTCGCCGCCCTTCGCGATCAGCGCCCCCGTACGTCGCGATGAGCGCCCCCGTCCGCCGTTCAGCGCCCCCCGTTCGCCGGGAACCGCCCCTCGTTCCGGTCGATCTTCGCCGAGAGCGCCGCGAGCGCGTCGATCCCCAGCACCTCGCAGAACTGGAGCAGATAGGCCAGCACATCGGCGACCTCGTCCTCGACCCGGGCCGCCGCGCCCTTGTCCTCCATCACCCGCGCCGACTGCTCGGGCGTCAGCCACTGGAAGATCTCCACCAGCTCCGACGCCTCGACGCTCAGCGCCGCCGCGAGGTTCTTGGGGGTGTGGTACTGCTGCCAGTCGCGCGCCGCCGCGAAGGCGGCCAGCCTGCGCTGCAACACCGCCACATCCAGGCCGTCGGTTCGTCGCTCGCTCTCATAGGACTCGCTCACGCCCCAGGTTTACCACCGTGACGGGGGCGTCCCCGACCGCCCCCGTCACGTCCCCCACCGTCCCCACGAGCCGGATGTGCCCCCGTGCGCACATCCGGGCCGCCACCCCCAGGAGCTCCCGCGCCTGCCGCCGGTCCAGACACCGGTCGAATCCATCGGCCAGCACCGTCAGCACCTGCCGCGCGGGGAGCACATCGGCCGCCGGGTCCACGGCCAGCACACCGGGCCCGGTCAGCAGCACGAGCGCGAGGGCGAGATAGCGCAGCTCGCCGTCGCCCAGCCGCTCCACGGGCATCGCGCCGAACTCCCCCTGCTGGACCAGGGCCCGCACCACCCCGTCCGCGCGCCCCTCCGTGACCAGGCCCTCGACCGGTCCCGCGCACCCCGCCCGGACCGCCGCGACCAGCGCCGCGTGCCGCGTACCGCATTCGCGGCTGGTGCGCCGCAGGACCGCGGCCAGGTTCTCGCAGCAGCCGCGCAGCCGCCCGTCCCTGGGCACCGCGGACGCCCGCATCCGCTCCGGCCGCGGATCGCAGGGGAAGACCGAGCGCAGCGCGATGACCACCTGCTCGGCGGCGGCCAGCGCGAGCCGCTGCCCCTCCGTGGTGCCCGCGACCCGCAGCGGCAGCAGCGAGGTGGCCAGCCGGTCGTCGGGCAGCGGGGCGCGGGTGACCGCGACCGCTCCCGCGGTGTGCCAGGCGGCCTGCACACAGCGCCGCCCGGGGTCGCGCAGCGCCGTCTCCAGCAGGGTCTCCCCCGCCCCCGTCATCCGCTCGCCCACGATGCGCAGTTCGGGCTCGGCCTGGACGGCGACATCGAGCCGTACGGGCCCGACCGGGCCGTCCACGGTGCAGCCGATGCGGAAGCCGCGCCGCCCCTGCCGGTCCGGCCGCGCCCGGCGCGGGATGTACGCGGCCGGATCGCGGAACACCTCCGTGAGCCGGGCGCCGCCCGCGAGCCGCGCGAGCGCCGCGTACGCCTCCAGCACCCCGGACTTACCGCTGCCGCTCGGCCCGGAGATCAGGGTCAGCGGGCCCAGCGGGAAGGCGGCACGGCGGTGGCCCTTGAAGGCTGACAGCCTCAACTCGGAGACCACGGGCCGCAGTTGGGTCCTGGCGGGCAGCAGCCCGGATGCGCTCATGCTCCGGAACATATCTGTGGCACATACCGCCGAACCGTTACTCCTTCCGTATCTTCCTACCATCGGGGGATAGCCGCGGTGGCCGATGATGACCAAGGGACGGCGGATGACCAGCGCTCATGGAGTGGCGGACGATACGGGGGGCCATGGCCGACAACACGTTCTGGATCGCGGCCCTCACCGGCGGCACCGCCGTACTGGCCAGCTGGGTCACCAGCCGCGGCAACACCCGGGCCGCCCGGATCCAGGCGGACACCGCGGCGCTCGCCCAGCGCGTGGAGCGGCTGCGCGACAGCCGCCGCACCGCGTATCTCGATCTGATCGAACAGACCCACAGCATGGGCGAGTTGTACTGGGAGGTGGCCGCCGTCCAGCGCACCGGCGAGGCGGAGCGCCGCCCCGCCCTCCTGGACGAACTGGCCGAGCGCGAGCGCGACGAGTACGGCAGGATGCGCCGCTGTGTGCGCGTGGTCGAACTGGAGGGCCCGGAAGCCGCGGCCGCCGCCGCGAACGCGCTACAGAAGGCCACCGGCCCGTTCCACCGCGCCCTGGGCGCGATGCGCTCGGGTGAGCCGGATGCTCCGCAGCGCTTCCATGACGCCTTCCGCCCGTTCTGGCAGGCCCTCACGGAGTTCGTCGACGCCGCGAAGACGGCCCTTCGCTGACCCCCTTCGGGGCGCTCCTGACGAGGCGTGATGGGGTGTCGTGACCAGGCGTACGGGATGTGGTGTCAGGAAGCGGACGGGGCGGGAGGTGTCGGGTCCACGGCGGCCCGCCGCACACCCCGTTTTTGTCAACAACATGTCGTTCCGCCCCACTTCACGGCCCGCCTCCACAGTGGCACCCGAGACTCGGACGGTGGCCGTCGGCCCGGGGCATGGAGGGCGCCATCAGCACGGATGCTGATACACGGACCGCCTCCCTAAACCCTTTGGCGGAGCCGCCCTCAACCCCCAGGCCGATTTCCACGGGGACACATGGTGCGGCCCGAACGGCTGTCCTAGCGTGCCCTATTACTGGAACCTTAAATCCCTAAGGAGCGTCATGTTCGGGCGAATAGGACGGTTCTCCGTCAACCGTCCATGGCTGATCGTCGCGTTGTGGGTCATCGCGGCGGTCGGCCTGGCCATCCTTGCCCCACCGCTGAAGTCCAGCACCGACCAGGCCGACTTCCTTCCCTCGCACTATGAATCGGTGCGGGTGTCCAAGATCCAGGAGCAGGCGTTCCCGCAGCAGGAGAGCGCGGCGGCCATCCTGGTCTACCAGCGGTCGGACGGGAACAAGCTCTCCGAGGCCGACAAGGCCGCCGTCATCAAGGCGACCAAGGGGTTCCAGGGCGAGCAGTACAAGACCTTCAAGGCCGTGGTGACCACGCCCGAAGCCGTCTCCAAGGACGGCAAGATGGCGCTGGCCAACATCTACTCGACCAAGAAGGACCTCTACGACGAGGACACCCAGCAGTCGATCAAGGACCTGCGCGCGGACCGCGACAAGCTGCTGAAGGACACCTCGCTGAAGGTCGATGTGACCGGTCCGGCGGCCTCGGGCCTCGATGCCACCGAGTCCGAGGGTGACACCGACGCCATGATCATGATGGCCACCCTGGTCCTGATCATCGTGCTGCTCGGCGCCATCTTCCGCAGTCCGCTCATCGCGTTCATGCCCGTGCTGATGATCCTGGTGATGTTCATCATGGCCCAGGGTCTGATCGCCACCGCAAGCGACTGGTTCGGGCTCGAGGCCGACAGCGGAGTGTCCGCGATCCTGATCGTGGTGCTGTTCGGCGTCGGCACGGACTACATGCTGTTCCTGCTGTTCCGTTACCGCGAACACCTCCGCCAGGGCCAGGAGGCCAAGGAGGCCCTGGTCAACGCGGTCTCCCGGGTCGGCGAGACCATCGCCTCGGCGGCCGGCGCGGTCATCGTGGCGTTCCTCGCCCTGACCCTGTCGACGATGGGCAGCATGCGCGCCATGGGCCCCTCGCTGGCGATCTCCGTCGCGGTGACGCTGGTGGCGGCCCTCACCCTGGTGCCCGCGGTGTTCTCGCTGCTGGGGACGAAGGCGTTCTGGCCGTCCAAGGCGTGGCAGCAGGCCCCCCGCAACCGGCTGGCCAACGGCACCGGCTCCCTGGTCTCACGCCGTCCCGGGCTGATCGCCACGGTGTCCGCCTGTGTGCTGGCCGCCCTCGCGGTGGGCGCGCTGGGCTTCAAGGCCGAGTTCGACACCGACAGCTCGCTGCCCAAGGACCTGGAGTCCGTCCAGGCCATGGCGGAGCTCCAGAAGAGCTTCTCGGCCGGTGAGTCCGACCCGAGCCTGGTGTACGTCCAGTCGGACGGCGGCGGCAAGCTGGACCCCGCGGCGCTGACCGGGTTCCGGCAGAAGCTGGCGGGGGTCGAGGGCGTCGGCGAGGTCTCCCCCGCCGGGCTCAACCCCAAGGGCGACGTGGCCCAGTTCAGCGTCGTGCTGAAGCACCGGCCCGCCTCCGAGAAGGCCATCGAGCTGGTCTCCGGGGACCTGCGGGACACCGCGCACAGCTCCGCGCCCGACGGCACCAAGGCCCTGGTGGGCGGGACGACCGCGGTGCTGGCCGATATCGAGGACGCGGTCAACCACGACTACCGGCTGGTGTTCCCGGTCGCGGGCCTGGCCATCATGGTGATCCTCGGCCTGCTGCTGCGCAGCGTGGTGGCACCGCTGTATCTGATGCTCGCCGTGGGTCTCGGCTTCGCCGCGACCCTGGGTTCGACGGTCTGGCTGTTCCAGGACGTCAGGGGCGAGAACGGGCTGCTCTTCATGCTGCCGATCGTGGTCTATCTGTTCGTGGTCGCGATCGGTACGGACTACAACATCCTGATGGTGGCCCGATTGCGGGAGGAGGTCCGCAAGGGCAAGTCGCCGGCCGAGGCGGCGCGGCTCGCGGTGGCCCAGTCGGCGCCGACGATCGGTTCCGCCGCCATCATCCTGGCGGGCACCTTCGGTGTGCTGATGCTGGCCAGCAACACCATGCTCCAGCAGATGGGCTTCGCCGTCGCCTTCGGCATCCTGCTCACCGCGTTCATCATGGCGCTGCTGCTGGTGCCCACGGTGACCGCGATGCTCGGCTCCAAGGCGTGGTGGCCCAACCACCGCCACGACTCCCCCGCCGCGCCCGGCGCCTCCGGCCCGGGGCGGACCGAGGAGCCCGACGCGGCGGGCGAGACCGTACGGGTGTGACCCGACCTTCCGGCGACGGCCGGAACGCCTCGGTGGCCCTTCGCACGGCGTCGCGGAGGGCCACCGGTGTGTGTGGCGGGGGTCCGGTCGGTCAGGGGCCGACCGGCCGGAACAGCTCGGCCGGGGCCCCACCGCCGTGGCTCGTGGCATGGGCGTCGAACAGGTGCCGGAAGTCCGCGTCGGGCGGCCAGAGCATGGAGTGCTGCGAGCGGTAGCACTCGATCGCTTCGTACTTGGCGGCCCAGGAGGCTTCCCCCGCGGTCTCGGCCACCGGGTCCAGCAGGGCGCGGCCGTCCGGAAGCGGGGGGATGTCACTGCCCCGCAGCCCGTAGGGGAGGTCCTCCCAGCACCGCACCGGGACCTTCCCGGCGAGCGCGGTGACCACCGCGTCGCGGGTGCGCCGGTGGTCGATGTGGTTGCCGACCGCCGCGCTGGTGAGGACCACGTCGGGCTGGATCCGCTCGGCCAACTCGGCCACGGCGCGCATGAGCAGGTCGCAGAGCTGGGGCTCGACGGCCTCGCTGCCCTGCACCATCGGCCCGTCGACGTCGATGAGCCAGCCGCCGTCGGGCCGCCGCCGGTAGACCGCGTCGAGGAACTCGCCGTGGAGCGGGGTGGCGCCCAGCCGGGCCATGGCCTTGCGGTCCTCCTCCCGCCGGTGCTCCATCGGCTCGGTCTCCAGGCCCCAGGTGTAGTGGAAGTACTCGGCGATGGGCGAGTACGGCAGCGGCGGGATGCCCGCGAACATGGTGAAGACCGTGACCTCGGCGCCTTCGGCGGCCAGGTGGTGGATGCGGCTGCCGGCGGACAGCGCGGCGTCGTCCAGGTGCGGGGAGACGACGAGGATGTGGGAGGGCATCAGGGCGTGGACCGTTCGTCATCGGTGGTGGACGGTTCGTTCGCGGCGGGGGGCTCCGGCGGCTCGGTGGTGCGGGGGACCCGCTGACGGACGCCGTCGGCCGTCTCCAGCTCCCCGGTCTCGCCCTGGGCCATGGCCGCGGCGATCGCCGACGCGGAGCCGGGCCGGTTCTTCTGCACCCAGCCGGGGATGTTGCGTTGTTTGAGCGACCCCTCGGAGATGACGAGCGCGCCCGGCGGGACGTCCTCGGCGATCAGCGCGCGGGCGCCCGAGTAGACCCCGTCGCCGATGGTGACCGGTGCGATGAGCCCGTTCTGGCCGCCGATGCGGACGTTGCGGCCCACGACGGAGCGGAACTTCTTACGGCCGTCGTAGTTGGCGAAGCCGGACAAGCCGCCGATGTTGCTCCCCTCGCCGATGTCCGCGTCACCGATGTACGACAGATGCGGGACCTTGGCCCCGGCGCCGAGCGTGGAGTTCTTGATCTCCACGAACGTGCCGACCTTGGCGGCCTCGTCCAGCCGGGTGTCGGGGCGCACATAGGCGTACGGGCCGACCTGCGCCGACGCCCCCAGGACCGCCTGGTCCAGCACCGAGCCGGTGACCTCGGCACCGGCGCCGATCCCGGACCGGGACACGGTCGAGTAGGCCCGCACCCGGGCGTCCGCGCCGATGTCCGAGGCGGTCACGGTGGACCGCTCCACCAGCGCCCCCTCGCCCACGACGGAGTCCCGCACCTCGGTGTCCGGGCCGATCACCGCGCCGCACCCCACCGAACTGGCGCCGAGCACCCGGGTGTTGGGCAGGACGACCGCTCCGGCCGCCAGCCTGGCGCCGACGTCGATCCAGGCCGTCGCCGGGTCGGCGATGTCCACCCCGGCCGCCAGCCACCAGCGGTTGATCCGGTCGCGCAGGACGGCCCGCACCCGGGCCAGCTGGACCTGGTCGTTGGCGCCCAGGATGTCGTCCGGGTCCTCCGCGACGGTGATGCCGATGCGCAGGTCGTGCGCGGTGAAGTGGTCGAGCACGGTGGCCAGGTACTCACCGGAGGTGCGGCCGCTCGTCAGCAGGTCGTCGAAGGCCGCGCGCAGGGCGGCGGCGTCGAAGGCGTAGACCCCCGCCCCCACCTCGCGCAGCCGTCCGCCCGCCGGGCCGTCGCCGGGCTCGCGGCGGTCGGCCCGGTCCGGCGGCAGCAGGGCCTCGTACTCGCCCACCTCGGAGCGGAGCACCAGGCTGTAGCCGGTGGTGTCCGGCAGCCGGCCGGACAGCAGGGTCATGGCGTTGCCCGCCTTCTCGTGCTCGGCGACCAGCCGGGCCAGGGTGTCCCCGGTGAGCAGCGGCGCGTCCCCGCAGCTGACCAGGATGGTCCCGGTGAAGCCCGGGAGCCGGTTCACGGCGGTGAGCAGGGCGTGCCCGTAGCCGCCCTGGTGCTCCTGGACGGCGGTCTCCGGCGCGGGCGCGGCGTCGGCGAACCGGGCGGCGAGGTACTCCTCGACGTCCGTGCGGTGGTGTCCGGTGACCACGACCGTGCGCCGCGGGGCGAGTTCGGCCACGGCGTCGAGGACATGGCCGAGCATGGCCCGGCCGCCCACCTCGCGCAGCACCTTCTGGGGGCCGGGTCCCATGCGCTCGCCGTTGCCCGCGGCGAGCACCACGGCGGCCAGCTCCCGGGCGTGCTGATCCCGGTCCTCCCCCGGCCCGGACATCAATTCGCTTCTACCGTCGAGTATCTTTTGGGAAATCATCTCAATCAGCCCCTCCCGAGAGTGATCAGGCCGCCCGCGAATCCTTTTCGGAGACCGTGACGCAGGTCTCAGACAAGGGCGAAGCAGACAGCCCCGCAAGGGATCCCCGGAACCCTTGGCAGGAAGCTGACTGCGCACTCGACCGTGCTGCCCGGCTTTCCTAGCATCGAATTCACCACATGACGTCAACCGGCCATCTGAGGCGTCCGGATGGCGGAAGAGGAGTTATCCGTGAGCGTCTCTCGTCCGGGCCTTCCGGAGGGAATTCCGGAGAATGCGCGACCGCTGCACATCGCGATGTTCAACATCCCGGCGGACGGTCATGTGAATCCGAATCTCGCGCTCTGCGCCGAATTGGTCGAGCGGGGGCACCGGGTCAGCTTCTCCATCGACGAGGGGCACGCCGCGGCGGTGCGGGCCACGGGGGCCGAGCCGGTGCTCTACCGGACCACCTTCCCGGACGCGAGCCGCGGCGAGCGGTTCCCCATCCGCGATGTGGTCGCGATGTCCTCGCTCTTCCTGCGGGAGGCGGTCGCGGTGCTGCCGCAGCAGACCGCCGCGTTCGAGGACGACCGCCCCGATCTGATCCTCTACGACTACGCCGCGCTCTCCGCCCAGATCCTGGCCGGGCGCTGGGACGTCCCGGCGGTGCGGCTCTCCCCGACCCGGGTGTCAAGCAACACCTACGAGCGCGACCTGGCCCCGTTCTACGCCTCGGTGGCGGACGATCCGGCGTGGCTGGCCTACCGGGACGAGTTCCAGCGCTTCCTGGACGCGGGCGGGATGGACCTGACCATCGAGGAGTTCCTCTACGTCGGCCGGGCCGACCACTATGTGGTCACCATCCCGCGGGCCTTCCAGGCCGACGCGGACGAACTCGGCGACGCCTACACCTTCGTGGGCCCCGTGGTGCGCGGACAGGACCACCAGGCGCCCTGGCGGCCGCCAGCGGAGGGCCGTCCGGTGCTGCTGATCGCGTTCGGCTCGGTCGCACCCGAGGTGCCCGAGGTGCAGCGGGTCTTCTTCGAGTGCGCGGAGGCGTTCGCCGATTCGCCGTGGCATGTGGTGATGTCGATCGGCAGGCATCTGGACCCGGCGGACTTCGGACCGCTGCCCCCGCACTTCGAGCTGATCGCCGAGGTTCCGCAGCTCCAGGTCCTGGCCGAGGCCGCGGTGTTCATCACCCACGCGGGCATGGGCTCCACCATGGAGGCGGTCCAGCACGGCGTTCCGATGGTGGCCGTGCCCATGGGGTTCGACCAGATGGAGAACGCCCGGGTGATCGACGAGCTGGGCATCGGCGTACGGGTGCCCTTCGAGGGCGTCACCGGCGATGAGCTGCGGGAGGCGGTGGAGCGGGTGTCGGCCGACCCCGAGGTGCCCCTGCGGCTGGCGAAGCTGCGTGCGGAGATCGTCGCGGAGGGCGGCGCCGCGGCGGCGGCCGACGCGGTCGAGGCCGTGCCGCGGCGCGCGCGGGCCGGCGCGTGACCGGATCGGGAACGGCCGCCGGGGCGGGGCCGGCGCCGGAGCCGCGCCGGGCCGCCCTGGCCGCCTTCGGCTGGGCGGTCGTCTTCACCGCGATGCATGTCTACTGGTTCGCCGGGGGCCGGTTCGGACTCGGCGACGCGCCCGATGTGGTGCCGGAGGCCACCAGCACCGGCGACCGGATCCAGGGCGCGGTCATCGTCGGCATGTTCGCGGTGGGCATCGTGCTGCCGCTGGCGCTGACCCGGCCGTGGGGGCGGCGGATCCCGCGCCGGGCGGCGCTGTTCTGCCTGTGGACCGGCGCAGCGCTGGTGGCGGTGCGCGGCGGCGCCGGGCTGCTGGACACGGCGCTGCGCTCCACCGGCCTCGCGTCCCATGGCCTGACCGGGCTGACGTACGAGCAGATCACCGGCGACGCCCACCCTTCCGCGTACACCATCTGGTCGGGGGTCTGCGTCGACGCCTATTTCATGCTCGGCGGGGTCCTGTACGGCCTGACCGCCCTGCGGCTGGGCCGGCGGGCCCGGCCGGGGCGGCCCGTCACGGCAGATTGACCACCAGCGCGGCGTGCGCGAGCCCCGCGCCGAACCCCGCCAGCAGGGCGAGTCCCCCCGAGGGCAGCGCCCCGCGGTCCCTGAGGGCCTCCATGGCGAGCGGGACGGACGCGGCGGAGGTGTTGCCCGCGGATCTGATGTCGTCGGCGACCACCACATGCGGCGGCAGTTCCAGCGCCTTGGCCACGGCCTCGGTGATGCGCAGATTGGCCTGGTGCGGGATGAAGGCGGACAGCTGGTCCGCCGTGACGCCCGCCCGGCTCAGGGCGGCGGCGGCCGTGCGCGGCACCTCCCTGATCGCCCAGCGGAACACCTCGGACCCGGCCATCCGCATATACGGCCAGGGGCGGTCCGCGTCCCGGACGGCGGTCCAGGGCTCCTGGTGGGCGATGAGGCCGTGCTGCTCCCCGTCGGAGCCCCAGGCCACGGAGTGGATCCCGGGTTCGGCGGCGGGGCCGACCAGCACCGCGCCCGCGCCGTCCGCGAAGAGGAAGGCGGCCCCCCGGTCGTCCGGGTCGACGATGTCGGTCATCCGCTCGGAGCCGATCACCAGCACCCGGCGGGAGGTGCCCGCGCGGATCAGCCCGTCCGCCACGGCGAGGGCGTAGCAGAAGCCCGCGCAGGCGACGTGCACATCGAAGGCGGCGGCGGATCGCGCGCCGAGGGCCGAGGCCACCTGGGGTGCCGCGGCCGGGCTCTGGTACAGGTAGGACATCGAGGCGAGCAGCACGGTGTCGACGTCGGCCGGGGCCACGCCCGCGTCGGCCAGGGCCTTGCCCCCGGCGTGCGCGGCCATGGCGATCACCGTCTCGTCCGGCCCGGCGTGGCGCCTGCTGACGATGCCCGACCGGCGCCGTATCCAGGTGTCGGAGGAGTCCAGCCGGGCACACAGCTCCTCGTTGGGCACGGTGCGGGCGGGACGGTAGCCGCCGAGCCCCAGGATGCGCGCGCCGGGGTGGCCCTGACGCCCGGTCATGCCGGGCCTCCGCCCACCCGTACGAGGGTGCCGTCCACGTACTGCTGGCGGCAGGTGCCGCGGCGCACCTTGCCGCTCGTGGTCTTGGGCAGGGTGCCGCGGCGGATGACGACGACGTCCTCGGCCTCCAGCCGGTGGTCGCTGCGCACCCGCTCGCGTACGGCGCTGACCAGCACGTCGTGGCCGGCCGCGCGCAGCGCCCGGCCGTCCGCCTCGATCACCACCACGAGGGCCTCCCGGTCGCCCCGGTCGACCGCGAAGGCGGCCGCGGACGCGGGGCGCAGCGCGGGGTGGCTGCGCTCGGCGGAGTACTCCAGGTCCTGCGGGTAGTGGTTGCGGCCCTTGACGACGAGGAGGTCCTTGAGCCGCCCGGTGACATAGAGCTCGCCGTCGCGGACGAAGCCGATGTCGCCGGTGCGCAGGAACGCCGCGGTGTCGGCGTCGTCGGCGATCCGGGCCCGGAAGGTCTCCTCGCTCTCCCGCTCACGGCCCGCGTATCCGGCCGCCACACAGGGGCCGGTGGCCCAGATCTCGCCCACCCGGTCGGGGGCGGCCGCCCGGCCGGTGGCGGGGTCCACGATCCGCACGCGGGTGCCGCCGATGGTGCGGCCGCAGCTGACCACGGGCACCGCGGCGGCGTCCGTGGTCTCGGTGACCCGTCCCTCGCCGAGGTCCGCGGGCGAGAGGGTGAGGGCCCGCGGCGGTTCGCCGGGGCCGCTGCCGCTGATCTTGAGGGTGTGTTCGGCGAGGCCGTATCCCGGCGAGACCGCGCGCGGGTCCAGGCCGTAGGGGGTGAACGCCTCGATGAACGCCCGGACGGTGTGGAGCCGCACCGGCTCGGCGCCGTTGACGGCCGCCCGCCAGGCGGACAGATCGCAGCCCGGCGCGGGGGGTGCCTCCCGTACGCACAAGTCGTAGGCGAAGTTGGGGGCCGCGGCATGGGTGCCGCGGAACCGGGAGAGGGCCTCCAGCCAGCGGGCCGGGCGGCGGACGAACGCCTCGGGGCCCATGAGGTAGGAGGGGATTCCCGCCCACAGGGGCAGCACGACGCCGAACAGCAGCCCCATGTCGTGGAAGAGCGGAAGCCAGGAGACGACGGTGCCGCCCCGTGTGGGCCACAGGGCGTCGGTCTCGGCGGCGTTGTGCCAGAAGTTGCGGTGGGTGACCATCACGCCCTTGGGCGTGCCGGTGGAGCCGGAGGTGTACTGGAGCAGCGCCACATCGTCCGGTCCGGCGGCGGGCGGCGGCTCCCCGGCCGTCGCCGTTTCCGGGAACTCATCGGTGGCCAGCAGTTCCAGACCGCGCAGCTCGGGCGCGCCGGGGAAGTCGGCCAGCAGCCGGTCGCGGGTCTCCGCGGTGGTGAGGACCCAGGTGGTGCCCGAGTCATCGGCGACGGAGCGCAGCCGGCGCAGCGCCTGGCCGTTCCTGGGCACCTGTACGGGCGCCCCCATGACCCCGGCGGCGGTGCAGCCGAGCCAGGCGCGGACGAACTCCAGGCCGGTGGGGTACATCAGGACGGCACCGCGGCCGCGCATGTCCCGGCGGCGGAGTTCGGCCGCGCGCACGAGGGCCTGGCGCCGGAGTTCCGCGTAGGTGACCCGGTCGTCCGGGTCCTCGCCGTTGCGGAGATAGCAGTAGGCGAGGCCGTCCGGGTTTTCGGCGGCGCGCCTGGCGAGCAGGGCCGGCAGGGACATCAGCTTTTCGGGGGCATGGCCGACAGAAGTCATGTCCATCCTTTTCAGCGGTGGATGGCTCCTGTATAGCCAGGGGCACCGGGCCCCTCAAGGGCGATATCACCATGCTGCCAATATCACGGAATACCGCCCGGTAACCATTCCCGGCGGCCATTCAATGACGCGTCAGTTACGCGCGCCGCCGCGCGAAATGAGGAAAAGCACTTTCAGGCCGATCACTCCGGCGACCACCAGCAGGTGATAGCCGAGCAATTGGAAGAGCCCTATTCCGGGAACGACCACCGGACCGCCGTCGATGCTGAGCAGGATCACCGACATGACCCCGCTGGTGGCGGCGAGGAAGGTCAGCAGGATCTCATGCACCAGCGATCTGATGTACGTACGGTCGCGGGCGTTGGCGAAGAGCCGCACGCCGACGCCGAGCCGGCCCTGTTCGAGCGCGCTGGTGACCCGGTCCAGCCGCCGGGGCAGTCTGCGCAGCAGCTCCCAGGCGGCCATCACATCCGTCGGGCTGATCAGCTGGCCCAGCGGATCGCCGCCGGCACGGGCGAAGCCCCCGTCGGCGAAGGTCCGGGCCTCCTCCACCATGACGAAGCCCGGGGCGATGAGCATCAGGGTGCCCTCGAGGGTGCCCAGGGCCCGGAAGACGGCCGCGACCTCGGGCGGGATGGTCAGCCCATGCCGCTGGACCAGCCGGAAGAGATCGGTGAAGATCTGCACGCTGGGGGTGGAGCCGGGCGCGAAGTAGCGGGACAGGAAGCGGCCGAGCTCCCGCTGGAGCCGCTGCTCGTCGATCTCCTCGGGCCGGGTGACCACTTCCAGCAGGGCGTCGCACAGGGCGGCCGGGTCCTGACTGTTAAGCGCGAAGAGCAGGGACCGCAGTCCGGAGCGGACCTGGGCGTCGACCCGGCCGACCGAGCCGAAGTCGATCACCCCGATGGCGCCGTCGTCCAGCAGCAGGATGTTCCCCGGATGCGGATCGGCGTGGAAGGTGCCGTCGGACATCACCTGGTGGAACATGTTGACCATCACCTTCCTGGCGAGCGCCAGGCGTTCCTCCGGGGTGCCCTTCAGCACCGCGGTGGCCGAGCCCATGGGGGTGCCGGAGAGCCGCTCCATGACCAGCACCTGCTCGCCGGACCACTCCTCGTACACCCTGGGCAGCCGGATGCCGGTGCCCTCCGAGCGCCGGGTCCACGCGGCGCTGACGGTGGCGAGGTTGGCGGCCTCGATCCGGAAGTCCAGTTCCTCACGGACGGAGGTGGCGAATCCATCGGCCAGGTCCACCACGCCGAGCGCACGGGCCCAGCCGGCGCGCCGCTCCAGCGTTCCGGCCAGCCGCAGAATGATCTGGAGGTCGCATTCGGCGACCTCCCGGACCCCCGGGCGGCGCACCTTGACCACGACCTCCTCGCCCGAGTGCAGCCGTGCCGCGTGCACCTGCGCGATGGACGCCGCCGCCATCGGCTCGTGGTCGAAGTGCGCGAACGCCTCGTCCAGCGGCATGCCCAGCTCCCGCTCCAGGGCCTCCCCCACCACCTGCCAGGGCTCCGGGGAGACCTGGTGGTGCAGCCGCCCCAACTCGGCGATGAACGCGGGCGGGAGCAGGTCCCGGCGGGTGGACAGCACCTGGCCCAGCTTGACGAAGGTGGCGCCGCCCTCCTCCAGCGCCAGCCGCAGCGGCCGGGCCATCCGCCCGGAGCCGGGCCCGCGGCCGACGGTGGGCACCGCGCCGTACCTGCCGGGGCGCAGCCCGTGCCGCATCGCGATGGACACGATGTGCCAGTAGCGGCGGGTGCGGGCGACCCGGGAGCGCACCGACCGCACCCAGCCGCGCGGCCCGCCCAGCGTGCCGCTGGGCGCCACCACTTCGAGGACGGCCAGGAAGCCGGTGGTCACCACCAGCGTGGACCCGAACTGCACCCCGGTGAGGATGCCGCGCTGCTCGGGGCGCTGCATCAGCAGGCTGAAGACGGCCAGGCCCACCACGCTGACCAGCCCGGCCAGCAGGGAGCGCACGATCCCGATGCGCAGGCCCAGCAGCCTCCGGGCGGTGAACACGAACGCCATGATGAACGCGCTCATCACCAGGAGGGCCAGGAGGAACTGGGCCAGCTTCATCACAGCGCGGGGTCCTTAGGGGTCCTTCGGGGTCAGCGTGCGGCGGCCCGGTGGTAGGCGCGGGCGGCCATCGGGGCCACCACGATCAGCAGACAGCACAGGATGAGGGTGCCCGCGGCCAGCGGATGCTGGGCCGGCAGCGCGTCGCTCACCACGGTGGAGGGGTTGCCCCACAGGTCCCGGCAGGCGCTCACCACCGAGCTGATGGGGTTCCACTCACCGATGATCTGCATCCAGCGCGGCAGCCCGTCCAGCGGTACGAAGGAGTTGGACAGCAGCGCGAACGGCAGGACCATCAGCGAGGAGATGGTGTTCACCGCCTCCGGGCTGCGCACCACCAGACCGATCAGCGCGCCGATCCAGCACATGGTGAAGCCGAGGAGGAGCAGCAGGCCGAAGCCGGCGACGGTCTTCACCAGGCCGTGGTGGGCCTTCCAGCCGATCAGCAGGCCGACCAGCGCCATGACGAGGCAGCTGAGCGCCGTCATCGCCATGTCCGAGACGGTCCGGCCGAGCAGCACCGCGTAGCGGGACATCGGCAGCGACCGGAAGCGGTCCACCAGACCGTTCTTGAGGTCGTCCGCGACCCCGGCGGCGCTGGTGCCCACCGCGGAGAACATCACCTGGGTGAAGATGCCCGCCATGATGTACTCGCGGTAGTTCCCGCCGGGCACGGACATCGCGCTGCCGAAGAGATAGCCGAAGACCATCACCATCACGACGGGCGCGATGGTCACCCCGATGAGCTTCTCCGGTACGCGGGCGATGTGCTTCATATGACGCCCGGCCAGGATCCAGGTGTCGGTTGCCAGTTCTCTCATGCTGCCGTCTTCCCCTCGTCCTCGTCGGGCTCCCCGGCGCTGCTGCGCCCGGTCAGCGCGAGGAACACGTCGTCCATGGACGGTCTGCGCATGGCGAAGTCCGTCACCTCGATTCCCTTGCCGCGCAGCGCGGTGGCGGCGTCGGCGATGGAGTCGATGCCGGAGCCCACCGGCACCGATACGCTGCGGCCCTGGTCCCCCACCACGGGCTCGCCGACCGCGACCCGCTCCAGCAGCGCGGTGACCTCCGGGACCGTGGCCGGGTCGGCGAGGGTGACCTCCAGGCGCTCCCCGCCGACCTTGCGCTTGAGCTCGTCGGGGGTGCCGTCGGCGATGAGCATGCCCTTGTCGATGACCGCGACACGGTCGGCGAGCTGGTCCGCCTCCTCCAGGTACTGGGTGGTGAGCAGGACGGTGACGCCCGCGTCGACCTGTTCGCGGACCATGGCCCACAGGGTCATCCGGCTGGTGAGGTCCAGGCCGGTGGTCGGCTCGTCCAGGAACAGCACCCCCGGGTCGGCCAGCAGGCTGGCGGCCAGGTCCAGCCGGCGCCGCATACCGCCCGAGTACGTCTTGGTCTCGCGGTCGGCGGCGCCGGTGAGGTCGAAGCGCTCCAGCAGCTCCTCCGCCCGCCGCTTGGCGTTGGCGCGGCCGAGCCGGTAGAGCCTGCCGATCAGGACGAGGTTCTCCCGGCCGGTCAGCCGCTCGTCCACGGCCGCGTACTGCCCGGCCAGGCCGATGCGCCGGCGGACCTCCAGGGGCGCGGTGACGATGTCGTGTCCGGCCACCACCGCGCGGCCGCCGTCGGGCGGCAGCAGGGTGGCCAGGATCCGTACCGTCGTGGTCTTCCCGGCTCCGTTGGGTCCGAGGAGGCCGAGCACGGACCCGGCGGGCACCGTGAGGTCGACGCCCTTCAGCACCTCGTTGTCGCCGTACCGTTTGCTCAGGCCCTCGGCCTCGATCGCCACGTCCATGTTCTCTCCTGGAAAGGTCGCCGGTGTGTGCGTGATCGGTCCGTCATCGGTCGATGCCCGCGAGACCGCGGGCGTGGCGGCGGCCGGTTCCCCGGGAGACGGCGAGCGGGTCCCAGCGCTCGTCGCGCTCGGGCAGCAGGTCCGCGTCGCCCAGCACGGCACCGTCGTGCACCTCGTGCATCAGCCGGCGGCCGACGATGGCGGAGGCGCAGGCGATGCCGCCCACGGCGACACCGGTGATACCGCTGCCGTAGCGGGTGTTGGCGCCCACCACGTGCAACCCCTCGACCTGGGTGCGGGTGTCGGGTCGCACGCCGACGCCGCCCCAGTCCGCGAGGCCGAAGGGGGTGCCCCCGGTGGACAGGGTGTAGCGCTCATGGGTCAGCGGGGTGGCCGCCTCCAGATGGGTGATGTGGTCCCGGAAGGGACCGATCGCCCGCTCGGCGGCGGTCAGCATGGCCTCGGTGAACTCTTCCTTGCTCTTCCGGTAGGCGCCGACGCGGCGGTAGCGGGTGCCGTCGGCGGGGCCCGTGGTCACCCCCCAGCGGTCGTACTCGGGCGGGCACAGCGTCATCACCTGGAAGTTGCTGTGGCCCGGGGGGCACACGGCGCGGCCCTGGGGGTCCTTCTGGGAGGCGAAGGACAGGAAGAGGAAAGAGACCGGGTCGATGTCGCCCTCGGCGAGCCGCCGGTAGTAGGTGCCGATGTCGTCGTCCGCGTACCACCACAGATTGGCGTTGCGGCGCTCGGGCAGCGGCCGGTCCAGGGCGATGTACAGCGTGGCGAACGGCAGCCCCATGGCCGCCTCGCGGGTCTTGGTCACCAGCTTGGCGGGGAAGTGTTCGGCGCCCACGAGGTCGAGCACGGTACGGCGGTAGTCGGCGTTGGAGACCACCAGCGGGGCGGAGAAGCTCCGCCCGTCGGCCAGCCCCACCCCGGTGACCTTGCCGCCGTCGACGAGGACGCGCGTCACATGGGCCCGGGTGAGCAGGGCCCCGCCGTGTGCCTCCAGCGACTCCACCAGGCCCGCCGCCAGCATCTGGCCGCCGCCCTCCGGGTAGTAGGCGCCCCGGACGTAGTGATCGGTGACGGTCGCGTGCATCGAGACGGTGGCCTGGTCGGGCCCCATGCCGTAGTTGGGCGACTGGGCGGCCAGCACGGTCCTGGCCCGCGCCGAGAGCCCGCAGTGGTCGAAGAGTCCGGACAGCGGGTGGCGGCCCCACTTGAGGGTGACCGGGGTGCGCGCGACGAGGTCGGCGACGGTCAGCTCCTCCCCGGACAGCAGCGCCGAGCGCATCTCGGTCCCCAGGGCCTCGCAGATGTCGAGGAAGGTGTCCAGGCCCGCGGCGTCCTCCGGCAGCGTCTCCTTCAGGCGCCGCCGGTAACGGTCCCAGCCGGCGGGCATGAACATGGAGGTGCTCGGCAGCACGATCTCGTCGAAGCCGTCCTGGTCCATCTCGCGGTAGGTGATCCGCTTGTCCAGGCCGAGGCCGCCGAGGATCGCGGGCAGCACCCCGCCGGGGCCGCAGTCGCCGAGGTAGTGGACGCCGACGTCGAACTCGTAGGCGCGGCGGCGGCGGAACACATGGCTGTTGCCGCCCGCGACGTCGTGCTGTTCGAGCACCAGGACCCGCCGTCCGGTCACCGCCAGATAGGCGGCGCAGACCAGGCCGCCGATGCCGGAGCCGACGACTATCGCATCCCAATCATCCCGGTTCGTCATGCTGGGGATCCCATCTCTGTCGCAATCGCCGTAACCGTCGCAGCAATCGGGGCCGCGGTCCCGGGCCGTGACCGGAAGCTGCCATCCACACTTTTCGCCCATACGAGACAGGGGATCCGGTGGGTCCGCTTCCGTTCGCTCGCCTTCGGCTGTGCCGTTGCCGTTGCCGTTGCTTTTGCCGTTGCCGTTGCCGTTGCCTTCGCCTTCGCCTTCACCGCAGCCGCAGCAGTGCGCAGGCCACGGCCCCGTCACGGTCCACCGAGGTGATGACCGCGACCTTGCCGGAGGCGTCCGGGGCGTCCTCGGCCGTGGCGAGGACCGCCACCACCTGGAAGGCCGCCGCGGCCGCCGAGGTGTCCCCGATCGGTTCGGGGTGCGGCACCCAGCGGGGTTCGACGTCGCCGAACAGCGCCTCCAGCACGCCCCGTTCGGCCACCCCGGCACTCCCGGCGGGCACGGAGGGCGAGACGGCCCACACCTCGGCCGGGCTCACCCCGGAGCGCCGCAGCGCCCGCCGCACACACCGGGTCAGCGCGGGCGCCGCCCCGTCCGGACCGGCCACCCCGGACTCCACCAGCACCACTTCGGCCAGGCCCGCCGCCGCGTCCGGCGCGTCGGCGGGGACCAGCCGCAGCACCGCACAGCCCTCGCCGAGCGGCACCGCGTCGGCCCGCTCGTCCTCGCCCCGGGTGTGGTGCTCCAGCCAGGCGCGGGCGGCCGAGTGCTCCTCCACCGCGCCGACCAGCACACTGCCCGCCCGGCCCGAGGTCAGCAGCCGCCGTCCGTAGTGCAGCGCCTGGAGCCCGGAGGCGCGGCCCGCGGCCACCGTGGCGTTGGGCCCGCGCAGTCCGTACCGGATGGCGCACTGCCCGGAGGCGCAGTTCATCACCGTGTTGGGGAAGTGCGAGGGGTCGACGTAGAACGGCTTCTCCTCCAGGAAGGTGTCCCGGGTGTGGTCCATGATGGACTGCGCGCTGCCGGTGTTCGTGCCGAGCACCAGCGCCACATCGTCCCCGCCCGAGGCGGGTCCCGGCTCGGCGCCCGTGACCTCCCGCAGCAGCCGGTCCACGGCCGTGACGGCCAGTCCGGTCACCCGGTCCATGGACCGGGTCCCCTTGCGTCCCAGCACCTCACGGATGACGAAGCCCGGTACCAGACAGGCTCGTTCACCGGGGCCCGACCACTCGGCCGGGTCGAGTTCCACCGCCGTGCTCCGCCCGGACCGCAGCCCCTCGACGAAGGCGTGGCGCCCGATCCCGTACGGCGAGACCGCCGACCAGCCCGAGATCACGGGACCGCGCACCGCGGCAACCATGGCCGTCACAACCGATCCACTCCTTGGGGAATCCTCGCGGGTCCCGGCGGCCGCGCCCCGGGAGCCCGCTCACAGATAGAAGACCGCGCGGTAGCCGGGCCAGCGGGCCGCCATGGCCCCGGCCGGTACCGTGCGTACACCGGGCAGCAGACCGGACTCGGCGTCCGGGCCGTACGCCCGCAGGTCCTGCTCCTCGATCCAGACGCCGACCCCGGCCTCCAGGAGCACGTTCAGGCCGTCGCCCGGGGCGTTGACGGTGGTCAGCTCCCGCTTCCCCAGGCGCGGTACGGGCGTCCGGGCGGCCCGGACGGCGTAGCCGGCCGCCGGGCCGCGCAACAGGACGTCCAGCCCGCCCAGATGGCGGTGGAACAGATACGCGCAGTAGAGGCCGTCGGAGAACTGGGTCTCCACCGCGCCCCGGTAGGCGCGCTCGACGATGGCGAGCGCGCGCCGCCCCTCCTCCGCCACGGTCACATCACCCCCAGGTAGAGCGTCTTGTCCGCGGCGGCCACATGCTCGGCGAATCGCGCCGGGGCCCGCACCGGGACCTCCGGGATGTGGTCCACCGCGCCGCGGTCGTCGCTACAGAACCGGCAGGCGTACCAGCGCAGCCGGTCGGGGAAGGCGAGGAGCATCTCCCGTACGAGCAGGCTCGTCGACGGGTGATCCACCTCCCATGCGGCGAGGTTGCGGGGTTTGCTGTCGCCCAGCCCCCGCTGGGTGAGCATGGTGGCGTAGCCGCACGCCCAGATCTGCACCGTGGCCCCGCCCTCCAGCATGGCCTGCGAAAGCCGCAGCACGCTGGTGAGCAGGTCGTTCTCGTACGGTGCGCCCATGACCGTCAGCAGCACGTCGGAGCGGGGCACCGCCGTGGGCCTGGCCATCAGTGCCACACCACCCGGACGCCGGGGGCGAGCACCCGGGCGGAGACCTCCGGCATGCCCACCACCCGCGCCTCGGGGATCAGCCGGTCCGCGGCGAGGCCGCGCTGGGCGAGGGAGAAGTCGTCCACCCACACCTCGCCGCCGGCCTCCACCAGGGCCCGCACCTCCGCCGAGTCCTCCGCCGTGCCGCGCACGGCGGCGGTGACGGCGTCCTGCACCAGGACCAGCTGCACCGGGTGGCCGGAGCCGGCCAGGGTGCGGGCGTCCCGGACGAACGCGCCACAGGAGGCGCCCGCCCAGGGGCCACGGCTCTCGATGAGCAGATGGGGGGTGGTGCGGACCGGTGCGTCTTCTCGCGTCATGATTCCCATGCCTTCAGCCGACCGTCGTACCGTTCACGGCGTGGCCAGCATCGCCACGGCCGAGGCCACCTTCCAGGCGGGCGACATGATCCTGCCAGTGCTCCCGTGGGCCCTGGAGCACGAACTCGATCAGGTCGGCCGCGGTGACCGCGCCGCCCAGCCGCCGCATCCGCTGGGCGATGGCGGCGGTCCGCGCCGCGACCCCGGAGTCGGAGGCGACGAAGGACACGGCGTCCCGCAGCCGCGCCGCGGTCGCCTTGTCCAGCGGGACATGCCGCCCGAGCCCCAGCTCCACGAGGCGCTCGGCGTTGAGGTGCTGGTCGTTGACCTGCGGGACGGCGACCATCGGCACCCCGTGGTGCATGGCCTCGAGCACCGAGCCCATTCCGCCGTGGGTGATGAAGGCCGAGGCCCGCTCCAGCACCGCCAACTGGGGTACCGAGCGGTGCTGTTCGACATTGGGCGGCAGCGGGCCGAGCAGTGCGGGGTCGAGGGTGCCGGTGGCCAGCACCACATGCCAGGGCGTGCCGGTGAAGGCCGCCACGACCTCGCGGTAGAAGCCGGGCTGCCCGCTGCCCGCGGACCCCAGGGCCACCAGCAGCACCGGCCGGTCGTCCACGGGGGCCCGCCACTCGCCCTGGTGCCCCCGCTTCCCCAGGCAGGGGCCGACGAAGGCGTAGCGCCCGTCCACGGCGTCCCCGTCGATCTGGAACTCCCGGGGCATCGGCACCAGACAGCGTTCGGGCAGACCGGTGTAGTCGTCGATGGACAGGGCGATACCGGCGTCGTCCAGGAACTCCCGGAATCTTCGGCGGTACTCCGCCCAGCGCGGATCGTCCGCGAAGTGCTCCTCGAACATCTCCTGGCGGGCCCGGCGCTCTTCCGGGCCCGCCGCGGACACATGGGTGGAGGCCAGGCAGATGACCGGAACCCGCCAGCGGTGTGCCAGCAGCCGGCCGGTGAGCGCGCCGAAGTCGTGCAGCACCAGGTCGGGCCGGTCCCCGTCGAACGCCCGCAGCTGCCCCGGCAGGATGGCGATCGCCTCGTCCAGCGCCAGACGGGACATGGCGACCGGGTCGTCGGAGGGCCAGTCCTCGACCCGGTCGGAGGCGGGCAGCGTCGTCTCGTACGGCACCAGGGTGGCCCCGGCGGCCCGCACCTGCGGGCCGAACTCGGCCGGCGCGGCGTAGCTCACCCGGTGTCCACGGCGCACCAGTTCGGCCACCGTGCCGAGCGTGGGGTTCACATGGCCGTGGGCCGGGATGTTGAAGAACGCGATATGGGATGTGGGTCTGTGGGTCGGATCCATGGCGCGCTCCGGCTCAGTCCCTGGTGATCACGACGGGGAGCCGTGAGGCGCCGATCATGTCCGATGTGTCGAGGAACTCGATGTCCGCGTCCGGTACGACCTGGATGGAGCGGTACCGGTCCAGCAGCAGATTGAAGGCGATCCTGCTCTCCAGGCGGGCGAGCGGGGCGCCGATGCAGTAGTGGATGCCCTGCCCGAAGCCGACGTGCCGGTTGTTCTCCCGGTGGATGTCGAACCGGTCGGGGTCCTGGAAGGCGCTCGTATCGCGGTTCGCGGAGGAGATCCACACATGGACGAGCTCCCCGGCCGGGATGATCTGCCCGCCGAGCTCCACGTCCTCGGCCGTCATCCGGACGAAGTTGCTGAACGAGGGCCGGATGCGGACGACCTCCTCGATCGCCTGGGGCACCAGGGAGCGGTCGGCCCGCACCTCGGTGTACAGCTCCGGGAAGCGGTCGAAGGTCAGGACGATATTGCTGATGAGCGCCGCGGTCGTGGTGATCCCGCCCATCAGCAGGACGCCCGCGAAGCCCACGATCTCCTCGTCTTCGAGCCTCCGGCCGTCCATCTCGGCCTGGACGAGCGTGGTGATCAGATCGTCGCGCGGCTCGGCCCGGCGCCTGCGGATCTGCTCGAACATATAGCTGTTGAGGGACTTCAGCCGCATCGCGGTCGCCCGGTGGCCCTCGACACCCGTATTGCTGGCGTGCAGCAGATTGGCCCATTCCGCGAAGAGGTGGGCGTCCTCATGGGGGGCGCCGAGGATATCGGCGATGACGGCCACGGGGAACGGGAACGCGAAGTCCGCCGCGATGTCGAAGTGCTCCTTGTCGCCCACCGCGTCGAGCAGCCCGGTGGCGATCCGGACCAGCTTCGGCTCCAGACCGGCTATGTAGCGGGCGCTGAACGCCTTGCTGACCAGCATCCGGAATTTCCGGTGCCGGGGCTCGTCCATCGCGGCGATGTTCCCCTTGAAGAAGACGTCGTAGTCCTCCTGGGGCGGCGTGATATCGGACATGTCGTTAACGAAGACATCGGTGTTGGCCATGATGTGCGTGACATCCTCATGCCGGAACACCGACCACTGGAAGGACTGCTCGTTGTAGCTGACCGGATCTTCTCTTCGCATCTTCTCCAGCCAGGCGAAGAAATGCGCGTTCGCCTCGGCGGCCTGCCGGTCACGCACGGCGTCACTGGTGGTCATCGCGTTCTCGCTCCTTGTCAAGTTCCAGATCTACTGCGCCGCACCGTGGGCGTCCGGTCCGGGGCCGTCCATTTCCTCGAGTTTCGCGGCCAGAATGCGGCCGATTTCCGCCAGCGGTCCGGGCTTCATCAGATCCGTGTGCTGCCGGTCGACTTCCCGTGTCTCGATCCGCCCGCCGACATAGGGGCCCCAGGTGGCCGGGGTCGGGGAGATGTCGATCTTGTCGAGCGTGGCCACGACCAGCAGGATGTCTCCGCCGAACCTGTCCGGCAGATGAGTGTTGAACAGGTCGCTGTTGTTGGCGTAGATCCTGGTGATGGCCTCGATATGGCGGCCCTCGAGGGTGGCCATGGCACTGCCGAGGCGCTGGAGCACCTCGGTCACCCGCTCATGGGTGAGCGGTCCGCTTCCGAGGTAGCGGCGGTCGTAGCCGACCCACCGCAACAGGTCGGCCAGCACGTCCTGTTCGTCGATGGGCGGCATCTTCTGGTTCGGATAGGTGTCCAGCACGCCCAGCAGGTCGGTCTCCTCGCCCAGCGCCTCCAGCCGGGTCGCCATGGCGTGGGCGATCACCCCGCCCGCCGAGTAGCCGACCAGCCGATAGGGGCCGGAGGGCTGGACGGTGCGGATCTGCCGCACATAGTCGTCGGCCATCTCGGCGATGGTCGAGGGCAGTTGCTCGCCGTGGTCGTCCAGCCCGCGCGCCTGGAGGCCGTAGACGGGGTAGTCCTGGCCCAGGTGCTTGATCAGCCCGGAGTAGCACCAGCTGAGACCGCCCGCCGGGTGGATGCAGAAGACCGGGGGGCGGGTGCCGTGCGGCCGCAGCGGCAGCAGTACGTCCAGCGGCTGCCCCCGGTCCTCGTCGTCGAGATGGCCCGCGAGCTCGGCGGGCGTCGGGGCCTCGAAGAGGCTGCGGATGGTCAACTCCACGCCGAACGTGGCGTGGATGCGCTTGAGCAGCCGGGTGGCCAGCAGTGACTGTCCGCCGAGGTCGAAGAAGTTGTCGTCCACACCGACACGGGGAGCGTCCAGGATCTCGGCGAACAGACCGCACAAGATCTCCTCACGCGGTGTACGCGGCGCCCGACCACCAGCACTCACCGGCGCCTCCGGCACGGGCAGCGCCTCACGGTCCAACTTGCCGTTCACCGTCAACGGCAACCGCCCCAACACCACAAACGCCGACGGCACCATATGCTCCGGCAACATCCCCGCCACATGCCCCCGAAGGCCACCCGCCTCCACCTCGACGCCCACCTCGGGGACCACATACGCGACCAGACGCCTATCCCCGGGACGGTCCTCACGGACCACCACCACCGCCTGACCAACCCCCGCACACTCCCCCAGAACCGACTCGACCTCCCCCAGCTCGATACGGAAACCCCGCACCTTCACCTGGTCATCCGCCCGCCCCACAAACTCCAGAACACCCTCATCAGTCCACCGCGCCACATCCCCCGACCGATACATCCGCGCACCCGCGGGACCGAACGGATCCGCCACAAACCGCCCCGCCGTCAAACCCGCCCGATTCCAATAACCCCGAGCCACCCCCGCACCACCGACATACATCTCCCCCGCCACCCCGGCCGGCACCGGCCGCAGACCGCCGTCGAGGACATACACCCGAAGGTCCGGAATTCCGACCCCGATCACACTTCCCGCACCTGATTTCGCGATACGGGAATCCAGCGCCGCATAACTGACATGCACCGTCGTCTCGGTGATGCCATACATATTCACCAGCACCGGATCACTATCACCATGCCGGTCGAACCACTCCGTCAAACGCCAAAGATCCAGCGCCTCACCCCCGAACACCACCCACCGCAACGCCAGCCGCCCACCCAAATCCGGCGCCTCACGATCCGCCTGCATCAGCTGATAGAACGCCGACGGCGTCTGATTCAACACAGTCACACCCTCATCCACCAACAACCGCAAAAACTCCCCCGGCGAACGACTCACCTCGAACGGCACCACCACCAACCGCCCACCCCGCAACAACGCACCCCACAACTCCCACACCGAAAAATCAAACGCAAAGGAGTGGAACAGCGTCCACACATCGTCCGCACCGAAGCCGAACCACCCATCCGTCGACTCGAACAGCCGCACCACATTCCCGTGCGACACCACCACACCCTTGGGCCGCCCCGTCGAACCGGATGTGTAAATCACATACGCAGCCGCCTCCGGCACAACGCGGATTCCCACATCAGACCCGTCCAACTCCACCAATTCCGCCGTGACCCCGGCGTCGTCCAGCACCACCAGCGGAACCCCCGCCGGGACCCCGGCGCCCGCGCCCGCCACCGTGACCACCAGCGAAGGACCCGCGTCCTCCCACACATAAGCCACCCGGTCCGCCGGATAACCCGGATCCACCGGCACATACACCGCCCCCGCCTTCAACACCGCGAGAACACCCACCACCAGATCCACCGACCGCGACAACACCAACCCCACCCGGTCCTCGACACCCACCCCCCGCCCCACCAACAACCGCGCCAACCGATTCGCCCGAGCGTTCAACTCCCCGTACGACAACGACTCCGCACCGCACACCACCGCCACGCTCTCCACGGACTCCCTCGCCCGCGCCTCGAACAGCTCGGTGAGGGTGGTGTCCGGGAGCGCGGCCGAGGTGTCGTCCCTCGGCGGCAGCAGACGGGACCGCTCCTCGGGCAGGAGGATGTCCACGGTGCCCAGGGCGCGGTCCGGGCCGGCGTCCGCGAGGGACTCCATCAGCCGGACGAACCTGCGCTGGTGGAGGGCGAGATCGTTCTCGCCGTAGAGCTCGGGGTTGCCCTCGAAGTCGATGCGCAGCCCCTTGCCCTCGCCCAGGTCGTGGACGACGACGGACAGGTCGTCCACCGGGCCGAGGTTGAGGGTGTGCGGGGTCGCGGGCAGTTCGCCGAAGGTCAGCCCGTGGCCGAACATCATGATGTTGATCTGCGGCCCCACCAGGCGCTGGTCACCGCCGAGCAGGCCGAGGTCGCGGCGCAGGTCCTCGTAGCGGTAGCGCTGGTGGCGCAGGACCCGCCGCATCGATCCGGCGACCTGGGTGAGCAGTTCGTCGAAGGTCGACTCGGGCCGTACGGACAGCCGCAGCGGCAGGACGTTGGAGACCATGCCCGGGGTGGCCCGCGCGACCTTGCCGAGTCTGCCGGTCACGGGCAGTCCGACGACGATGTCATCGCCTCCGCCGAGGCCCTGGAGGTAGGCGGCGAGAACGGCGGTGACCACGGGTGGCCAGGGGACGCCGGCCCGGTCCCCGGCCTCCCGCAGCGCACGGGTGGACCGGGGGGACAGCCAGGTGGTGCCGCGCCGCAGGCGGGTCGGCATGGTGGGGTCGGCGGCCGTAAGGCTGGGCGGCTTGGGACGGTCGGCGAGCACGGTGGTCCAGTGCGCCCTGTCCTTGGCGAAGTCCTCCGAGGCGCGGTAGCGCTCATCGGCGGCCACCAGCTCCGCCAGCGGGCCGAACTCGCCCTCGGGCACCGGGGTTCCGGCGGCCAGGGCGGTGTAGATCTCGGCGACCCGCCGGGTGACCAGGGCCCCGCTGAAGCCGTCCAGCACGATGTGGTGGACGCGGAGGTACCACAGGAAGCGATCGGGGGCGGTCTCCAGGACGGCGAAGAGGACCAGTTCGTCGTCGAGGAGGTCCAGCGGACGCCGGAAGTCGGCGTGCATCCATGCCTCGGCCGCGGCCCGGGGGTCGTCCTCGTGGCTGACGTCGATGTAGTGGACCGTGCCCGAGCCGTCCGGGTCGACCATCTGCCATACGCCCTCGGTGTCCTCGACGAAGCGGGTGCGCAGCGCGTCGGTCTCCCGGACGACCCGGCGCAGCGCCTCCTCCAGGAGATCGGGGTCGAGCAGTCCCTGGATCTCCAGGTACTGGGCGCCGTTGTAGATCGGGTTGTCGGGGTCCAGCCGCTGGGCGTACCACATTCCCGACTGGGCGGCGGTCAGGGGGAGCCGGTTGGTCCGGGCGTCAGGCATGTCTCGTTCATCCTCGGTCGCGGTGAGACTCGCGTGTCGGGTGGCGCGCTCTCGCGCGGCTGCGGTGCCAGAAGGCGGGCCCCGGCCCGGGGACGGCCGCACGGGTGGGTGCGGCCGTTCCCGGGCCCGGCGTGGTGGGGCGGCGGGGTCAGACGGCGTTCATCGCGTCGACGAGGCTCTTGGGCCGCATGTCGGTCCAGTTCTGGTCGATGTGCTCCAGGCACGCCTCGCGGGTGTCCTCGCCGTGGACGACCGTCCAGCCGGCCGGGACCTCGGCGAAGGCCGGCCAGAGGGAGTACTGCCGCTCGTCGTTGATCAGGACGAAGAAGCGGCCCTCGGCGTTCTCGAACGGGTTGCTCATGTCGTTTCTCTCCTTGTTTCGGTTCCCGAGGGTTGTTCGGCGCTCCGGGAGGCTCCCGGGGCGGAAGGGCCGGGTCAGTCGCCGGCGCCGAGCCGGTCCCGGAGGATCGGCCCGACGATCCGCAGGGCCACCGGCTGGGTCATCTCGCCGTGGGCGCAATCGATGTCGTGGACCTCGACCCGGCCGTCCACGTACCGGTCCCAGGTGTGCGGGTCCAGCCCGAGCTCCTCGCCGGAGCGGGCGGCACGGAAGTGGATCAGGTCTCCGGTGAACCGGCCGGGGGTGAACTCCTGGCTCATCGCGGCGAAGTTCCGGTGGATCCGGAACATGTTCTCCGCCTGGTCCGCGTCGAGCGTGGCGAAGGGCGAGCCCTCCTCACGGATGGCCGCCATCACCTCGTCGCGGTCGAGGGGGCCGTCATGGCCGGGGTCGATGCCCGCGACCTCCAGGACCTCCCGGAGGAACTGCTGTCGGCTCCACGGTCCGGCGTCGGCCGGTGTCGCGTCCATCGGATAGCCGTCCAGGCTCATCAGCAGGGCGACCTCCTCCCCGGACGCCTGGAGCCGGGTGGCGACGGCCTGGGCGAGTGCCGCGCCGAGGGACCAGCCGAGCAGGTGGTAGGGGCCGTGCGGCTGGATCTCCCGGATCCGGCCGAGGTAGTCCTCGATGACCTCCTCGATGCTTTTGGGCAGATCGCCGATGTCCCGGAGCCCCCTGGCCTGGAGGGCGTGGAGGGGACGGCCGCGGTCCACCTCGGGGATGAGCCGGGTGTAGGGCCAGCCGACGCCCGTGCCGGGGTGGACGCAGAACAGCGGCGGCAGGGCGCCCTGCGCCCGCAGGGGCAGCAGTACGTCCAGGTCGTCGCCGGGGTCCAGTTCGTACAGCCGCTCGGCCAGGCCCGCGACGGTCGGGGTGTTGAGGAGGGTCCGGATCGTCAGGTCGACGCCGAAGGCCAGCCGCACCTGGTTGGCCAGCCGCACCATGAGCAGCGAATGGCCGCCCAGCTCGAAGAAGTTGTCGTCGATCCCCACCCGGGGCAGCCCCAGCACCTCCGCGAACACCCCGCACAGGATCCGCTCGCGTACGGTGCGCGGGGCGCGGCCCTCGGCGGCCACGGGGGCATCGGGCGCGGGCAGCGCCCCGCGGTCCAGCTTGCCGTTGGGGGTCAGCGGCAGCTCGGACAGTGGCACGAAGGCGGACGGCACCATGTACTCGGGCACCTCGGCCGCCAGGTGGTCGCGCAGGGCCGCCGGGGCGGGTTCGCCACCGGTGGCCGGGACGACGTACGCCACCAGGCGCGGATCGCCGGGCTGGTCCTCCCGGACCACGACCGCGGTGTGCGCCACCTCGGCGTGGCGGGCCAGCACCGCCTCGATCTCGCCCAGTTCGATCCGGAAGCCGCGCAGCTTCACCTGGTCGTCGGCGCGGCCGAGGAAGTCCAGGGCGCCGTCGGACCGCCAGCGGGCCACGTCCCCGGTGCGGTACATCCGACCGCCGTCGGCGGAGAAGGGGTCGGCGACGAACCGCTGCGCCGACAGGCCGGGGCGGCCCAGATAGCCCCGGGCCAGCTGGACACCGGCCAGGTACAGATCGCCGGGCACCCCGGGCGGCACCGGCCGCAGCGCGTCGTCGAGCACATACAGCCGGGTGTTCCACACCGGCCGGCCGATGGGCACCGGGCCCGGTGCGGCCCCGCGCTCGCACTCCCAGGAGGTGACGTCCACCGATGCCTCGGTCGGGCCGTACAGATTGTGGAGTTCGGCGTCCAGGGTGCGCAGGAACTCGTCCTGGAGCTCACGGGGCAGCGCCTCGCCGCTGCACAGGACGCGCCGCAGTCCGGTGCACCGGGCGGCGCCCGGCTCCTGGAGGAACACCTGGAGCATCGAGGGCACGAAGTGGACCGTGGTGACGCGCTCCGCCTGGATCAGCCCGGCCAGATAGCCGGGGTCCTTGTGGCCCTCGGGCCGGGCGACGACGAGCGCCGCGCCTTCGAGCAGCGGCCAGAAGAACTCCCAGACGGAGACGTCGAAACCGGCGGGCGTCTTCTGGAGGACCCGGTCCTCGGGGCCGAGGCCGTAGTGTGCCTGCATCCAGGCGAGCCGGTTGACGATGCCGGAGTGCGGCACCACCACGCCCTTGGGGCGGCCGGTGGAGCCGGAGGTGTAGATGACATACGCGGGCGAGTCGGGGTGCAGGGCGGCGCGCCGCTCACCGTCCGCGACATCGCCGTCCCCGAGCCCGGCAAGGGCCTCCAGGGTGCCGGGCGCGTCCAGTGCCAGGACCGGTACGGACGCGTCGACGGGCAGTCCGGCGGCCGTCCCGGTGGTCGTCAGCAGCAGCGCCGGGGCCGCGTCGTCGAGCATGAAGCGGATGCGGTCCGCCGGGTAGCCGGGGTCCACCGGCAGATAGGCCGCACCGGTCTTGACCACCGCGAGCAGCGCCACGACCAGTTCCACGGAGCGCGGCACGGCGATGGCGACGTAGCCCTCGGGGCCCACACCGCGCCGGATGAGCAGCCGGGCGAGCCGGTTGGCGCGCGCGTTGAGCTCGGCGTAGTCGAGGGTGGTGCCCTCGAAGACCAGCGCCGGCCGGCCGGGGGTGCGGGCCGCCCGCGCCTCGAACAGCGCGGGCAGGGTGGCGGCGGGCACCTGGTGGGCGGTGTCGTTCCAGCCCCGCAGGATCCGCTCGCGCTCGTCCTGGGTCAGCGTGTCGACCTCGGCGATGGAGGTGTCGGGCGCGGCGGCCATCGTGCGCAACACGCGGACCAGCCGCTGGGCGAGCGCCTCGGCGGTGCCGTGGTCGAAGAGGTCGGTGCTGTAGCGCAGGACGCCGTCGATACCGTCGGCGCGGCCGTCGGCGAGCAGTTCCTCGCTGAGCTCCAGGCTCAGGTCGAATTTGCTGATGTCCACGGCCACCGGCTGGGGCGCGGCGTTCAGACCCGGCAGCGCCACGTCCGAGTCCGCGGTGTTCTGCAAGGTGAGCGATACCTGGAACAGCGGGTGGCGGGCCTGGGAGCGCTCCGGGTTGAGGACCTCCACCAGCCGCTCGAACGGGACGTCCTGGTGCGCGAAGGCGCTCAGGTCCCGCTCCCGGACCCGCTGGATCAGCTCGTTGAAGGTCGGCTCCCCCGAGGTGTCGGTGCGCAGCACGAGGGTGTTGACGAAGAAGCCGATCAGGTCGTCCAGCGCCTCGTCGGTACGGCCGGCCACCGGGGTGCCGACGGGGATGTCGGTGCCGCCGCCGAGCCGGGTGAGCAGGGTGGCCAGACCGGTCTGGAGGACCATGAACAGCGTGGCCCGGCCGGTCCGCGCCAGCTGGGCGAGCGAGGTGTGCAGTGCGGGGTCGATCCGGAAGACCACGGCGCCGCCACGGCCGGAGGCGACGGCGGGCCGCGGCCGGTCCACGGGCAGGGCCAGCTCCTCGGGCAGCTGGTCCAGGCTCTCCTTCCAGTAGGCCAGCTGGCGTGCGATCGGGCTGTCCGGCTCGGCCTCGTCGCCCAGCACCTCGCGCTGCCAGAGGGTGAAGTCCGCGTAGTGCACGGGGAGTTCGGCCCAGTCGGGAGCGTCGCCGCGCAGCCGGGCCACATAGGCCGTGGACAGGTCGCGGGCGAGCGGGCCCATGGACCAGCCGTCCGAGGCGATGTGGTGGATCGTCACCAGCAGGACGTGGTCGGTGTCGCCGAGGGAGAACAGCCGTGCCCGTACGGGGATCGCCGCCGCGAGGTCGAAGTGCGCGGTGACCTCGGCGTTGAGGGCGTCGGGCAGCTCCTCCTCGCGTACCTCGGAGTGGGCGAGGGCGATCTCGGCCGAGTCCAGCACGACCTGCCGGGGCACCCCGTCGGTTTCGCGGAACACCGTCCGCAGGCTCTCGTGCCGGGCCACGACGTCGCGCAGGGCGGCCTCGAGGGCGGCCCGGTCCACCTGGCCGGCCAGCCGCATCGCGGTGGGGATGTGGTAGGTGCCGCGGTCGTCGCCGAGGCGGTCGAGGAACCACAGCCGCCGCTGGGCGAAGGACAGCGGAAGCTCCGCGGGCCGCGGCCGCGCGGTCAGCGGGGTGCGGGCGGTCCCGGCCCCGGCCAGCAGGCCCGCGAGCCGGGCCGGGGTGGCGGCCTCGAACAGGGAGCGGATGGCGAGCTCCACGCCCAGCGCCGAGCGGACCCTGGAGACCAGCCGGGTGGCGAGCAGCGAATGCCCGCCCAGGTCGAAGAAGTTGTCGTCCACGCCGACCCGTTCGACGCCGAGGACCTCGGCGAACAGCCCGCACAGGATCTCCTCCTGCGGGGAGCGCGGCGGGCGCGCGGAGGCTCCGGCCACCTCGGGGGCGGGCAGGGCCTTGCGGTCCAGCTTCCCGTTGGCGGTCATGGGCAGTTCGGGCAGGGTGACGAACGCCGACGGCACCATGTACTCGGGCAGCGCGTCCGCGAGCCGGGTGCGCAGCGCGGCGGGGTCGGGCCGGCCGCCGGGGTCGGCGACCACATAGCCGACCAGGCGCCGGTCGCCCTCCTGGTCCTCCCGGACCACCGCGGCCGCGTGGCCCACACCGGGGTGGGCGGCCATGACGGACTCGATCTCGCCGAGCTCGATGCGGAAGCCGCGCAGCTTGACCTGGTCGTCGGTGCGGCCGAGGCACTCCAGGAGGCCGTCGGGGGTCCACCGGGCGCGGTCGCCGGTGCGGTACATCCGGCTGCCCGCGGGGCCGTACGGGTCCGCGACGAAGCGCTCCGCCGTGAGGCCCGGCCGGTTCAGATAGCCCCGGGCCACGCCCTCCCCGGCGAGGTACAGCTCACCGTCGGTGCCGGGGGCCACCGGCCGCAGCCAGCGGTCCAGGACCAGCGCCCGGTAGTTGTGCAGCGGACGGCCGATGGGCGGCGCCGACTCCACGGGGGCGTCGGTGTCCCACGCCGTGGCGTAGACCGTGGCCTCGGTGGGTCCGTACACATTGGCCAGCCGGCCGGGCGACAGGGTCTTCTGGATGTCCACGGCGGCCTGGGCGCCCAGCCGCTCACCGCACAGCAGCACCGTGTCGGCGGTGAGCCGTACGTCCCCCTGGCCGACCAGCTGGGCCAGCGCCGAGGGCACGGCGCTGACCACGGTGCCGGGCAGCTGCGCGGTGGGCCGTTCGGCGAGCGCGAGGAGGTCGTCCAGGACCTCCAGGGTGCCGCCCGACATCAGCGTCCCGAACATCTCGAAGACGGAGACGTCGAAGCTCAGCGAGGTGGTGAACAGCATCCGGGCCGGCTGCTCGCCGCCCAGGGCGGTGCGCGCCCAGGCCGCGAGGTTGACCACCGCGCGGTGCGGCACGGCGACGCCCTTGGGGCGGCCGGTGGAGCCCGAGGTGTAGATGACGTACGCGGGCGAGTCGGGGTGCAGCGGGGCGCGTCGCTCGCCGTCGGCCGGATCGGTCGCCGGGCCGCTCTCCAGCGCCCGCTCCACCTCGGGGTCGTCGAGGACGACCACCCGGTGGCCGGTCGCGGGCAGGGCCGCGTCGACCCCCGACTCGGTGAGCACCAGCGCCGGCGCGGCGTCCTGGACGATGTACGCGATGCGGTCGGCCGGGTACTTGGGGTCGATGGGCAGATATCCGGCGCCCGACTTGAGCACCGCGAGAACGGCCACGAGGGTGCGGTCGTTGCGCGGCAGCGACAGCGCCACCAGCTTCTCCGGGCCCGCGCCCAGGGAGATCAGGTGGTGGGCGAGCCGGTTGGCCCGCTCGTCGAGCTCGGCGTAGGTGAGGGCGGCCTCGCCGTGCACCACCGCGAGCTGGTCCGGGGTGCGCGCCACCTGCTCCTGGAACATCCCGGGCAGGGTGGTGGCGGGCACCTCGCGCGCGGTGTCGTTCCAGTCCACCAGCACCCGGCGGCGGACGGCGGGGTCCAGCGCGTCCACCCGCCCGACGAGCTGCCCGGGGTCCTCGACCACCGCCTCGAAGAAGCGGGTGAGCCGGTCGACCAGGGAGGCGACCGTGGCGCGGTCGAACACATCGGGGCGGTAGCCCACCTTGAGCAGCATCCTGGGCCCGGGGGCCATGGCCAGGCTCAGCGGGTAGTGGGTGGCGTCGCGGCCCGAGCCGCCGGTGACCCGGGCGCCGGAGAGGGAGGACTCGACCGTGCCGGAGTCCACCCGGTAGTTCTCGAAGAGGACGAGGGTGTCGAAGAGGGTGCCGACACCGGCCAGTCCCTGGATCCGGGTGAGCCCCAGGTGCTGGTGGTCCATCAGCTCGGTGTGCTGGTCCTGGAGCCGCCCCAGGAGCTGCCCCAGCGACTCGGCCGGATCCAGCCGCACCCGCACCGGCAGCGTGTTGATGAACAGCCCCACCATCGTCTCCACCCCGGGAATCTCCGGGGGGCGGCCGGACACGGTGGTGCCGAACACCACGTCGTCCCGGCCGGTCAGCGACGACAGCAGCAGACCCCACGCACCCTGCGCCACCGTGTTCAGCGTCCAGCCCCGCGACCGCGCCAGCGCCGTCAGCCGCTCCGTCAGCTCCGCCGGCAGCGAGGCGCTCAGCTCCTCGGGGACCACATCGGCGTGGCCCGAGGCCCGCGGCGCGAGCAGGGTCGGCTCGGCCAGACCCACGAGCGCCGTGCGCCAGGCCGCCTCGGCGGCGGCGGTGTCCTGGTTCGCCAGCCAGGCGAGGTAGTCGCGGTACGGGGTCACCGGCGGAAGGCCGGAGGCGTCCCCGCCACGGGCGTACAGCTCGAAGAACTCGCCCGCCACGATCGGCGAGGACCAGCCGTCCATGAGGATGTGGTGCTTGGTCAGCAGCAGCCGGTGGTCCCGGGGGCCCATCCTGACCAGGGTGAACCGCATGAGCGGGGGCCTGGCCATGTCGAACCGGCGGGTGCGGTCCTCGTCGACGATGCGGGCGATGGCCTCCTCGCGCCGCTCCTCGTCCTCGATACCGCCGAGGTCGTGCTGGAGCCAGGGCAGCGGCACCTCGCGCCGGATGACCTGCACGGGGCGCTCCCCGCCCTTGTGCCGGAACCCGGCGCGCAGCACGGCGTGCCGCTTCAGCAGGGCCCGCCCGGCGGCCTTGAGCGCCTCGGTGTCGATATCGCCCTCGAGGTGGAACACGCTCTGCACGGTGTAGGGGTCGATGCCCTCGGTGTCGTACTGGGCGTGGAACAGCAGCCCTTCCTGCAACGGCCCCAGGGGCAGTACGTCCTCGATCCGGGATTGCTTCACCGGGTGATCCCCCACTCCTCGTCGAGCTCGTCGTCGTCCGACTCGTCGTCCAACTCGTCCTCGAGTTCGTCGATCTCCTGCTGGCTCAGCGACACCAGCGGCAGGTCCGAGGGCGTGTGGCCGCCGGAGGCGCCGCCCTCGACATGGGTGACCAGGGCCTGGAGCACCTGGGCCCACACCTCGCTGAGCTCCTTGACCTCGGGCTCGCGGAACAGGGCTCCGGGGAAGGCCCAGGCCACCCGCAGGCGGGGGCCGTCGGCGTGGTCCTCGGTGACCGCGTTGAGGGACAGGGCGTACATCATCGGGGCGTTCCGGTCGGAGAACCCGGGGGCCTTCTCGGGCGCCGCCGCCCAGTCGGCGTACTCCGCGCGGCCCGCCATGTCGAACCGGCCCAGGTAGTTGAAGCCGATCTGGCGGGGCAGGAAACCGGCCAGGGCGGGCTTGGTGTCCAGGTTGAGATGGCGCAGCAGCCCGAAGCCGAGGCCGTTGTCGGGGATGCCGCGCAGCTGCTCCTTGACCTGCTTGAGCGCGTCCCCGACGGCCGGTCCGCCCGCCAGGACCTCCCGCCAGTCGAGCCGGCCGGGGTCCAGGCGCACCGGGTAGATGCTGGAGAACCAGCCGACCGTACGGGACAGGTCGACCCCGTCGGTGAACTCCTCGCGGCCGTGGCCCTCCAGGTCGACGAGGACGGCCGGGTGGTCCTCACCGCCACGCGAGCGCCGCCAGTGGGCGACCGCCAGGGCGAGCGCGGTGAGCAGTACGTCGTTGACGCCTGCGTTGAACGCCGCCGGGACCTTGGTGAGCAGGGGCCCGGTCAGCTCCGGCGGCAGGATCTGCCACAGCCCGCCCATGGTGTGGTTCATGTCCTGCGACGGGTCCAGGGGCCGCTCGCTGAGCAGCGGGTCCGGCACGTCCAGGGTGCTGGACCACAGCTCCGCCTCCTTGACCCGCTCGGGGGCGTACGCGGAGGCGACCAGGTGCTCGGCCCAGCGTTTGAACGAGGTCCCGACCGGCTGGAGTTCGGCCCGACGCCCCTCCTTGGCCGCCTGCCAGGCCGCCGCCAGGTCGGTCTCCAGGATGCGCCAGGAGACGCCGTCCACGACCAGGTGGTGGATGATCACCAGGAGCCGGCCGGACGCCTCGGGGCCCGCGTCGAACCAGACCGCCTCGAGCATCCGCCCCCGCTCGGGGGAGAGCCGCGCCCACGCGGTCTCCGCCTCGGTCTCGATGGCGGCGCCCAGGGCGTCCCCGGTCAGTCCCGAGACATCGACCCGGGTGATGGACTCGGCCGCGCGCACGGTGCCGCGCGGCGGCACCTCGAGCGACCACTCGCCGCCGCCCTCGGGGCGGGTCAGCCGCATGCGCAGCGCGTCGTGGTGGTCGAGCACGCTCTGCACCGTGGTCTCCAGGGCCTCCTCGCCGAGGTCGGCCGGGACCTGGAGGAGCACCGACTGGGCGTACTTGGCGATCGGACCGCCGCGGTCGCGCAGCCGGTGGATGATCGGGGTGAGCGGCACCGAGCCGACCCCGGTGTCGGTGCCCTTCCCGACGCGCTTGCCGACGGTGCCCGCGTGGGCCGCCAGCGCCTCCACCGTCTTGTGCTGGAAGACGGCCCGGGGGGTGAGCGAAAGCCCCGCCTTGCGGGCCCGGCTGACCAGCTGGATGGAGATGATGCTGTCGCCGCCGAGGTCGAAGAAGCTGTCGTGCACACCGACTTCGGACAGATCGAGCAGATCCGCGAAGATCTCGCAGAGGATCCGCTCCTGCGGGGTGCGCGGCCCCTGCTTGGTGACCGTGGCGGCGAAGTCCGGCGCGGGCAGCGCCGCCCGGTCCAGCTTGCCGTGCGCGGTCAGCGGCAGCGCGTCCAGCAGGACGACCGCGGCGGGCACCATGTAGTCCGGCACCGCGTCCGCGACCCGGGCCCGCAGCGCCGCCGCGTCGGGGCGGGCGCCCGCGGCGGGCACGGCGTAGCCGATCAGGCGCCGCTCGCCCGGCTGGTCCTCGCGTACGACGACCACGGCGCGCTCCACCTCCGGGTGGCCCGCGAGCACGGTCTCGATCTCGCCGAGTTCGATCCGGAAGCCACGCAGCTTGACCTGGTCGTCGGCGCGGCCCACGTACTCCAGCTCACCGTCGGCGCGGCGGCGGGCGAGGTCGCCGGTGCGGTACATCCGGGCGCCCGGCGCGCCGTACGGGTCGGCCACGAAGCGCTCCGCCGTGAGCGCGGCGCGGTTGAGATAGCCGCGGGCCAGGGCGGTTCCCGCGATGTAGAGCTCGCCCGCCACTCCGGGCGGGGCGAGCCGCAGCCCCTCGTCGAGGACGTAGAGGCGCGCGTTGCCCTGGGGACGGCCGATCGGCACCGGTCCTGACGGCACCTCGTCACCGGGCTCGATACGGAACTCCGCGACGTTGACGGTCCCTTCGGTGGGCCCGTACACATTCAGCACGGTGGCCCCGGGGTGGCGGGCCCGCCAGTCCTGGAGCGCCTCGCCGAAGAGCGCCTCGCCGCCCAGCAGAAGCTCATTGCCGGGCGAGAACGCGTCGGGGAGTGCCGCGAGCAGCGGCAGATGGCTGGGGGTGGCCTTCAGGAAGGTCACCGGGCGCCCGGCCAGGGCCCGCTCGGCGGCGGGGTCCTCCTCCAGCGCCGCGAGGTGCACCGCGCCGCCGACGACGAGCGGGGTGTAGAGCGCGGTCACCGAGAGGTCGAAGGAGACCGGCGAGTGCAGCAGCGCGGCGCCGGCCGCGCTCGGGTAGGACCGGCTCGTCCAGTCCAGGTAGTCGGACAGGGAGCGGTGGGTGACGACGACGCCCTTGGGGCGCCCGGTGGAGCCGGAGGTGTAGATGACATACGCCGGGTGATCCACCGACAGCGCCACCAGCCGCTCGCCATCGCCCAGGTCCGTCCCGGCCAGGGCATCGACCCGCGCCCGCGTCTCCGCCTCGTCCAGGACGAGTCGGGCCAGGTCGGGGGTCTCGGGCAGCCCGGCGGCGGTGTCCTGGTCGGTCAGCAGCAGCGCCGGATTCGCGTCGCCGAGCATGTAGGAGATCCGCTCCGCCGGATAGTCCGGATCCACCGGCAGATACGCACCACCGGCTTTGACCACCGCCAGCAACGCCACCACCTGCGACACCGAACGCGGCAACGCAAGCGCCACAATCCGCTCCGGACCCACACCCAACCCCACCAGCAACCGCGCCAGCCGATTCGCCCGCCCGTTCAACTCCCGATAGGACAGCGACACCTCGCCCTCGACCAGCGCCACCGCATCCGGCGTCCGCACGACCTGGGCCTCCACCAGCGCTGACAGCGACCGCACCGGCACCTCGAGCACCGGACCGTTCCACTCCTCCAGAAGCCGCGAACGCTCCCGCCCGGAGAGAATCTCCACCCGGCCCAGCCGCACCTCAGGATCAGCGACCACCGCCTCCAGCAACCGCACAAACCGCCCCACCAACGCCTCGACCGTCCCCCGGTCGAACAGATCCACGCTGTAGCGGATCTCGCCGTGCACACCGTCCGCGGCACCGTCGTGGCCGTGGCGCTCGGTCAGGTCGAAGCTGAGGTCGAACTTGCTGACGGCGACGTCGACGGGCTGCGGCTCGACGGTGATCCCGTCGAGCGTGAGCTGCGGCTCGGGGTTGTTCTGGAGGTTGAGCATCACCTGGAACAGCGGGTGGCGGGCGGCCGACCGCTGCGGGTTGATCGCCTCGACCAGCCGCTCGAACGGCACATCCTGATGCGCGAAGGCCGACAGATCCGACTCCCGCACCCGATCCACCAGCTCACGGAACGACGGATCACCCGACACATCCGTCCGCAGCACCAACGTGTTCACGAAGAACCCGACCAGATCGTCCAGGGCCTCGTCGGTGCGGCCCGCGATGGCCGTGCCCACGGCGATGTCCTGCCCGGCGCCCAGCCGTGACAGCAGCCCGGCCAGCGCCGCCTGCACCACCATGAACACACTCGCCCGCGACTCCCGCGCCAGCCCCACCAACCCTCGGTGCACCTCGGCGGTCAGTCCGAACTCCACGACATCGCCGCGCCCGCTCAGCACCGCAGGACGCGCCCGGTCCACCGGCAGCGCCAACTCCTCCGGCAACCCCGCGAGCCGCTCCCGCCAGAACCCCACCTGACGGTCGAACACACTCCCCTCGGCACCCTCCACACCGAGCACCTCACGCTGCCACAGCGCGAAGTCCGCGTACTGCACCGGCAACTCCGGCCACACGGGCGCACGGCCCGCGCACCGGGCGGTGTACGCGGCGGACAGATCGCGGGCGAGGGGGCTGAGGGACCAGCCGTCCGAGCCGATGTGGTGCATGGTGAGCAGCAGCACATGCTCGGTCTCCGCCAGGGAGAACAGCTCCGCACGCAGCAGCACATCGTCCGCCAGGTCGAACGGCCGCGCCACCGCCGCGCTCAACGCCTCGCCCAGCCCCTCCCGCGACACCACCGACTCCGCGAACGGCACCTCCACCGAAGACCGCACCACCTGCCGCGGCACCCCGTCCACCTCCACGAACACCGTCCGCAGACTCTCGTGCCGCCCCACCACATCACCCAACGCCGCCCGCAACGCCACCCGGTCCAACTCACCGGAGAGCCGCGTGGCGTAGGGGATGTGGTAGGCCGAGGACCCTTCCTCGATACGGCTGACCACCCACTGGCCGCGCTGGGCGTGCGACAGCGGCAGCACCTCGGGGCGCACATACGGGCGCACTCCCGGGCGGGCGTCACCGGCGTGGGCGAGTTCGGTCTCCAGCCGGGCCGCGGTGGGCGCCTCGAACAGCGCGCCCACGGCCAGTTCGACGCCGAACGCGGAGCGGATCCGCGACACCAGCCGGGTGGCCAGCAGCGAGTGCCCGCCCAGGGCGAAGAAGTCGTCGTCGGGGCCGACCCGATCCACGCCGAGCACCTCGGCGAACAGACCGCACAGGATCTCCTCGCGGGGGGTGCGCGGCGCACGCCCGATTCCACCGGTGACCGCGTCGGGCGCGGGCAGGGCCTTGCGGTCCAGCTTGCCGTTGGCGGACAGCGGCAGCCGGTCCAGGGGCACGAACGCCGACGGCACCATGTAGTCCGGCACCGCGGCGGCCAGATGGGCGCGCAGATCCGCGGAGTCGGGGGCGTCCGCCGGGTCCGCCGCCACCGGGTAGGCCACCAGCCGCTGGTCACCGGCGCGGTCCTCCCGGACCACGACGGCCGCCGCGGCGATCCGCTGATGGCTGGTCAGGGCGGCCTCGATCTCGCCGAGTTCGATCCGGAAGCCGCGCAGCTTGACCTGGTCGTCGGCGCGGCCGAGGAACTCCAGGACCCCCTGGTCGGTCCAGCGGGCCACATCGCCGGTGCGGTACATCCGGCTGCCCGCGGGCCCGTACGGGTCGGCGACGAAGCGCTCGGCGGTCAGATCGGGCCGGTCGAGATAGCCCCGGGCCAGCTGCGCGCCCGCGAGGTAGAGGTCGCCCGCGACACCGGGGGCGACCGGGCGCAGCATGGCGTCCAGGACGAGGGTCCGGGTGTTCCAGACCGGGCGGCCGATGGGCACCGGGCCGGGGGCGTGTCCGGCCTCGCACTGCCAGTAGGTGACGTCCACGGACGCCTCGGTGGGGCCGTACAGGTTGTGCAGCTCCGCCGTCAGCACGGAGAAGAACCGCTCGCGGAGCGGGTCGGGAAGCGCCTCGCCGCTGCATAGGACGCGGCGCAGCCCGGCGCACCGGACGGCGGCCGGCTCCTGGAGGAACTCCTGGAGCATCGACGGGACGAAGTGGAGCGTGGTGACGCGCTGGTCGCGCACCAGGCCGGCGAGGTACGCCGGGTCCTTGTGGCCCCCGGGGCGGGCGACGACGAGCGTGGCGCCCTCGGTGAGGGTCCAGAAGAACTCCCACACCGACACGTCGAAGCCGGCGGGGGTCTTCTGGAGCACCCGGTCGTCCATGGCCAGCCCGTACTGCCCCTGCATCCAGGCGAGGCGGTTGACGATGCCGCGGTGCGGCACGACGACGCCCTTGGGGCGGCCGGTGGAGCCCGAGGTGTAGATGACGTAGGCGGGGTGGTCCTGGGTCAGCGGGGCGGTGCGCTCCGCGTCCTGGACGTCCGTGTCCGCGTGGTCCGCGAGGGCCGCGGTCTGCTCCGGGGCGTCCAGGACCAGGACGGGCGCGTCGGTCGTGGGCAGACCACCGGCGGCGGCCGCGGTGGTGAGCACCAGGGCGGGCCGGGCCTGGGAGAGAACGTAGGAGGTGCGGTCCCGGGGGTGGTCGGGGTCCACCGGGAGGTAGGCTGCGCCGGTCTTGGTGACGGCGAGCAGGGCGACGATCAGCTCCACCGAGCGCGGTACGGCCAGGGCCACGGTCCGCTCGGGGCCGACCCCCTGGGCGATGAGGTGGCGGGCGAGGCGGTTGGCCCGTGCGTTCAGGTCGGCGTAGGAGACCTCGGTGCCCTCGAAGACCACGGCGGGGTGGTCCCGGACGGCCGCCGCGCGGGCCTCGAACAGCCGCGGGAGCGTGTTGGGCCGTACGTCGTACGCGGTGTCGTTCCACCGCTCCAGCACGCGTTCGCGCTCGTCGGCCGCGAGGACGTCGACGGCGGCCACCCGCTGGTCGGGGTCGGCGGCGACGGCCTCGAGGACCCGGGTGAGCCGCGCCGCGGCGGCCTCGGCCGCCACGCGGTCCACGAACTCCGGGCGGTGGCCGACGCGCAACCGGATGCGCTCGCCCGGGTAGGCGATGAGGCTCAGCGGGTAGTGGGTGGCCTCCGCGCCGGAGAAGCCGGAGACCCGCACGCCGTCCACCGTCCGGTCGAGGGCGGCGGGGTCGAAGGGGTAGTTCTCGAAGACGGCGAGGGTGTCGAAGAGCGCGCCGGTGCCGGTCTCCCGCTGGATCTGGGTGAGTCCGAGGTGCTGGTGGTCCATCAGCTCGGTGTGCTGGTCCTGGAGCCGCCCCAGAAGCTGCCCCAGCGACTCGGCCGGATCCAGCCGCACCCGCACCGGCAGCGTGTTGATGAACAGCCCCACCATCGCCTCGACCCCCGGAACCTCCGGAGGACGACCCGAGACCGTGGTGCCGAACACCACGTCGTCCCGGCCGGTCAGCGACGACAGCAGCAGACCCCACGCGCCCTGCACCACCGTGTTCAGCGTCCAGCCCCGCGACCGCGCCAGCGCCGTCAGCCGCTCCGTCAGCTCCGCGGGAAGCTCCAGGCCGAACTCCTCGGGCATCCGGTCCACCCGCTGACCGGCGCCCGGCACCAGCAGGGTCGGCTCGGTGACGCCGTCGAGGGCGGTGCGCCACGCCTTGGCCGCGGCGTCCCGGTCCTGGCGGGACAGCCAGGCGAGGTAGTCGCGGTACGGGGTGACCTTGGGCCGGCCGCTCTCGTCGCCACGTTGTGCGTACAGCTCGAAGAGGTCGTCCACCAGCAGCGGGAAGGACCAGCCGTCCAGCAGGATGTGGTGCAGGGTGACCACCAGCCGGTACCGCTCGTCGGCGAGCCGGGCGAGGGTGAAGCGGATCAGCGGCGGTGCCGCGAGGTCGAAGCGGCGGGTGCGGTCCCGTTCGACGAGCTCGTCGAGCGCCGTCCGCCGCGCCTGGTCCGAGCCGTCCCGCAGATCGGCCTCCTGCCAGGGCAGCTCGACCTCGTGCGGGATGACCTGGACGGGCCGGCTGAGCTTCTCGTGCCGGAACCCGGCCCGCAGATTGGGGTGGCGGCGCAGCAGGGCGTCCCCGGCGGCGCGCAGACCCGCCGGGTCCACCCGGCCTTCGAGGTCGAAGCCGAGCTGCACGGTGTAGGCGTCCACCGACCGCTCGTCGTAGAGGGCGAGGAAGAGCATGCCCTCTTGCAGGGGCGACAGGGGCAGAACGTCGGCGAGTCCCGGCTTGGTCATGAGTTCCTCCACTCGGATTCCAAAAGGTCGATCTCCGCCTGCGACAACGACACCAACGGAAGGTCCGAGGGGGTCCAGCCACTGCTCATGGACCGGTCGGGCCGGTCCGACAGGGCGTCCAGCGCCGTGAACCAGTCCTCGGCGAGGTCACGCACCTCGGGCTCGGACAGCACGCCGTCCGGCCACGACCAGGTGGCGGCCAACCGGGGCCCGTCCACGCCGTCTTGTGTCAGCACATTGATTTCCAGGCAGTGTGCGAGCGGCAGGGCGGGGTCGGCCCCGGCGCCCAGCACGTCCGTCAGGGGGTCAGCGGTCCACTCCGCGTCCGCTCCTCCGGAGCCGGAGGGGGCCGCGAAGCGTCCCAGGTAGTTGAACGAGATCTGCGGTACGGGGCGCGTCCGGAGCGCCTCCGCGGTGTGCGGGTTGAGATGGCGCAGCAGTCCGTAGCCCAGTCCGTTGTCCGGCAGGGCGCGCAGCTGCTCCTTGACCCGCTTCAGGGCGGCCGTCGCGGGGGCCGGCTCCTGGTCCGTGCGGCCGGGGTCCAGCCGTACGGGATAGAGGCTGGTGAACCAGCCGACCGTGCGGGAGAGGTCGATGTCCGGGGCGAACTCCTCCCGGCCGTGCCCCTCCAGGTCGATGAGGACGGCGGTGTGGTCGCCGCCTTCGCGCTTACGGCGCCGGCCGGTGACCGCGAGCGCCAGGGCGGTCAGCATGACCTCGTTGACCGACGCGTTCAGCGCGGCGGGCACCTCGGCCAGCACCGCGGTGGTGCGCTCGGGGTCCATGGTCAGGGTGAGCGACCGTGCGCTGCCGGCGGTGTCCCGGACGGGGTCGAGGGGGCGCCTGCCGAGGGTGCGCTCGGGCGCGGCGGTCATCCGCTCCCACAGCTCGAGTTCGGCGGTGCGCCCGGGGCTGTGGGCCTCTTCGGCGAGCCGCTCCGCCCAGGTCCTGAACGACGTTCCCACGGGTTCGAGTTGGGCCGTCCGGCCCGCCGCGGCGGCCTGCCAGGCGGCGGTCAGATCGGGCACCAGGATGCGCCAGGAGACGCCGTCCACCACCAGGTGGTGCAGGGCGAGCAGCAGCCGCCCCGGCCGGTCCGGTCCGGCGTCGAACCAGACCGCCTCGACCATGCCGCCGGTCGCGGGGGCGAGCCGGTCCAGGGCATGCGCCGACTCGGCGGTGACGCGCTCGGAGAGGGCGTCACCGTCCAGCCCCGCCACCTCGACCCGGGTGACACGGGGCGCGGCCGGGACGGCGCCGGGCCCGGGAACCTCCATGGCCCAGGGGGCGTCGGGCGCCTGCCGTACCAGGCGCATCCGGAGCACATCATGGTGGTCCAGCACGGTCTGGAGGGCGTCCCGGAGGCGGGTGAGCCCCAGGTCCGCCGGGACCCGCAGCAGCATGGTCTGGCTGAACCGGTCGAGCGGGCCACCCCGTTCGCGCTGCCAGGTGATGATCGGCGTCTCCCGGACCGGGCCGACGCCGCTGTCCCCGGCCGCGGGGCGGCTCGTCGCCCCGGCCTCGCGGGCGACGGCCGCGAGCGCCTCGACCGTGCGGTGCCGGAAGACATCGCGCGGGGTGATGACGAGCCCCGCCTTGCGGGCCCCGCTGACGAGCTGGATGGAGACGATGCTGTCGCCGCCGAGGTCGAAGAAGCTCTCGTCGACGCCCACTTCGCCCGCCCCGAGCACCTCCGCGAACAGCCGGCACAGGGTTTCCTCACGCGCCGTGGTGGGCGCGCGCCCCGGGGCGGCGGCGGTGCGGTCGGGCGCGGGCAGGGCCTTCTGGTCCAGCTTGCCGTTGGGCGTCAGCGGCAGATGGCCGAGTGCCACGATCGCGCTCGGCACCATGTACTCCGGGAGCGCGGCGGCCACATGCTTGCGCAGGATCTGCTGGTCGGGCCGGGCGGCACCGGGCTCGGGCACGATGTAGCCGACGAGCTGCCGATGGCCGGGGCGGTCCTCGCGGACGACGACCACGGCGCGCTCCACCTCCGGGTGGCCCGCGAGCACGGTCTCGATCTCGCCGAGTTCGATCCGGAAGCCGCGCAGCTTGACCTGGTCGTCGGCGCGGCCCACGTACTCCAGCTCACCGTCGGCACGCCACCGGACGAGGTCGCCGGTGCGGTACATCCGGGCGCCCGGCGGCCCGTAGGGGTGGGCGACGAACCGCTCGGCGCTGAGCCCGGGGCGGCCGAGATAGCCGCGGGCGAGCCCGGCACCGGCGATGTAGAGCTCGCCGACGACGCCCACGGGAGCGAGCCGCAGCCGCTCGTCGAGGACGAGGGCGCTGGTGTTCCACACCGGGCTCCCGATCGGCGGGGCCCCGGCACCGGGAGCGAGGGGCCCGCTGGTGGTGGCGGCGACGGTGGACTCCGTCGGACCGTACGCGTTGACCATCCGGCGCCCGGGAGACCAGCGCTCCACCAGTTCGGCGGGGCATGCCTCGCCACCCACGATGAGGGTGCGGAAGTCGGTCAGGCCCGCGGGGGCCACCCCGGCGAGTGCGGCGGGCGGAATGAGGGCGTGGGTGATCCGCTGTCCGGCCAGGACGTCGGTGAGCATCTCCCCGACGAGCGGGCCGGGCGGCGGGACGACCAGGGCCGCACCGTGCGGAAGGGCCATGCACACCTCCAGCACCGCCGCGTCGAAGCTCGGCGAGGCGAACTGGAGCACCCGGCTGTCGGGGGTGACGAAGAACCGCTCCGCCTCCGTCCCGCAGAAGGAGGCCAGACCGCGGTGGGTGACGACGACGCCCTTGGGGCGCCCGGTGGAGCCGGAGGTGTAGATGACATACGCCGGGTGATCCACCGACAGCGCCACCAGCCGCTCGCTGTCCTCCAGGTCCGTCCCGGCCAGGGCATCGACCCGCGCCCGCGTCTCCTCCGCATCCAGGACGAGTCGGGCCAGGTCCGGGGTCTCGGGCAGCCCGGCGGCGGTGGCCTGGTCGGTCAGCAGCAGCGCGGGGTCCGCGTCGCGGAGCATGTAGGAGATCCGCTCCGCCGGATAGTCCGGATCCACCGGCAGATACGCACCACCGGCCTTGACCACCGCCAGCAACGCCACCACCTGCGACACCGAACGCGGCAGCGCCAACGCCACAATCCGCTCCGGCCCCACACCCATGCCCACCAACAGCCGCGCCAGCCGATTCGCCCGCCCGTTCAACTCCCGGTAGGACAACGACACCTCGCCCTCGACCAGCGCCACCGCGCTCGGCGTCCGCACGACCTGGGCCTCCACCAGCGCCGGAAGCGACCGCACCGGCACCTCGAGCACCGGACCGTTCCACTCCTCCAGAAGCCGCGAACGCTCCCGCCCGGAGAGAATCTCCACCCGGCCCAGCCGCACCTCAGGATCAGCGACCACCGCCTCCAGCAACCGCACAAACCGCCCCACCAACGCCTCGACCGTCCCCCGGTCGAACAGATCCACGCTGTACTCGACGACACCCTCGATCCCGGCGGGCGTGTCCTGGCCCTCGTGGCGCTCGACGAGGTCCAGCGTCAGGTCGAACTTGGCGGTGGAGGTACGCAGTTGACGAATCCGGGAGTCGACGCCCGGCAGGTCGAGCTCGGGGTCCGGGTTGTTCTGGAGCGCGAGCATCACCTGGAACAGCGGGTGCCGGGCGGCCGACCGCTGCGGATTGACCACCTCGACCAGCCGCTCGAACGGCACATCCTGATGCGCGAAGGCCGACAGATCCGACTCCCGCACCCGGTCCACCAGCTCACGGAAGGACGGATCACCCGACACATCCGTCCGCAGCACCAACGTGTTCACGAAGAACCCGACCAGATCGTCCAGCGCCACATCGGTACGCCCCGCAGTGGCCGTACCGACGGCGATGTCCTGCCCGGCACCCAGCCGCGACAGCAGCCCGGCAAGCGCCGCCTGCACCACCATGAACACACTCGCCCGCGACTCCCGCGCCAACCGCACCAACCCCCGATGCAGCTGAGCCGACAGCCCGAACTCCACCACCCCACCGCGCCCGCTCAGCACCGCAGGACGCGCCCGGTCCACCGGCAGCGCCAACTCCTCCGGCAACCCCGCAAGCCGCTCCCGCCAGAACCCCACCTGACGGTCGAACACACTCCCCTCGACACCCTCCACACCAAGCACCTCACGCTGCCACAGCGCGAAGTCCGCGTACTGCACCGGCAATTCAGGCCACCGCGGAGCCCCACCGGCCGCGCGGGCGCGGTAGGCCGTGGTGAGGTCGGTCGAGAGGGGAATCAGCGACCAGCCGTCGGCGACGATGTGGTGCATGGTCAGCAGCAGCACATGCTCGGTCTCCGCCAGGGAGAACAACTCCGCGCGCAGCAGCACATCGTCCGCCAGGTCGAACGGCCGCGCCACCGCCGCGCTCAACGCCTCGTCCAGACCCTCCCGCGACACGGACGACTCCGCGAACGGCACCTCCACCGAAGACCGCACCACCTGCCGCGGCACCCCGTCCACCTCCACGAACACCGTCCGCAGACTCTCGTGCCGCCCCACCACATCACCCAACGCCGCCCGCAACGCCACCCGGTCCAACTCACCGGAGAGGGTGATCTCAAAGGCCAGGTTGTAGGTGGCGCCGCCGCCCTCGAGCCGGTCGAGGAACCACAGGCGTTGCTGGGCGTGGGACAGCGGCAGCACCGAAGGACGTTCGTAGCGGCGCACACCGTCGCGGGCCACGGCCGCCGAGGAGAGGGCCTCGGCGACGCCGGCGGGCGTGGCGGCCTCGAAGAGCTCGCCGACGGTCAGCTCGGCACCCAGCTCGGCGCGGATCCGGGACACCAGGCGTGTGGCCAGGAGCGAATGCCCGCCGAGGTCGAAGAAGTTGTCGTCCACACCCACACGGGGAGCGTCCAGGATCTCGGCGAACAGACCGCACAAGATCTCCTCACGCGGTGTACGCGGCGCCCGACCACCAGCACTCACCGGCGCCTCCGGCACGGGCAACGCCTCACGGTCCAACTTGCCGTTCACCGTCAACGGCAACCGCCCCAACACCACAAACGCCGACGGCACCATATGCTCCGGCAACATCCCCGCCACATGCCCCCGAAGGCCACCCGCCTCCACATCCGCACCCGCCTCGGGGACCACATACGCGACCAGACGCCTATCCCCGGGACGGTCCTCACGGACCACCACCACCGCCTGACCAACCCCCGCACACTCCCCCAGAACCGACTCGACCTCCCCCAACTCAATACGGAAACCCCGCACCTTCACCTGATCATCAGCCCGCCCCACAAACTCCAGCACACCCTCATCCGTCCACCGCGCCACATCCCCCGACCGATACATCCGCGCACCCGCAGGACCGAACGGATCCGCCACAAACCGCCCCGCCGTCAAACCCGCCCGATTCCAATAACCCCGCGCCACCCCCGCACCCCCGACATACATCTCCCCGGAGACATCGGTCGGCACCGGCCGCAAGTCTTCATCGAGTACATACACCCGCAGGTCCGGAATTCCGACCCCGATCACACTTCCCGCACCTGATTTCGCGATACGGGAATCCAGCGCCGCATAACTCACATGCACCGTCGTCTCGGTGATGCCATACATATTCACCAGCACCGGATCACTGTCACCATGCCGGTCGAACCACTCCGTCAAACGCCAAACATCCAGCGCCTCACCCCCGAACACCACCCACCGCAACGCCAGCCGCCCACCCATATCCGGCGCCTCACGATCCGCCTGCATCAACTGATAGAACGCCGACGGCGTCTGATTCAACACCGTCACACCCTCATCCACCAACAACCGCAAAAACTCCCCCGGCGAACGACTCACCTCGAACGGCACCACCACCAACCGCCCACCCCGCAACAACGCACCCCACAACTCCCACACCGAAAAATCAAACGCGAACGAATGGAACAGCGTCCACACATCATCCGCACCGAAGCCGAACCACCCATCCGTCGACTCGAACAGCCGCACCACATTCCCGTGCGACACCACCACACCCTTGGGCCGCCCCGTGGACCCCGACGTATAGATCACGTAGGCAGCCGCCTCGGACGAAACACGAACCCCCACATCGGCCCCGTCAAAACCCGCCAACTCGGCCATGACCTCGGCGTCGTCCAGCACCACCAGCGGAACTCCCGCCGGCACCTCCACACCCGCGCCCGCCCCCGTCACCACCAGCGAAGGACCCGCGTCCTCCCACACATAGGCCACCCGGTCCGCCGGATAACCCGGATCCACCGGCACATACACCGCCCCCGCCTTCAACACCGCGAGAACACCCACCACCAGATCCACCGACCGCGACAACACCAACCCCACCCGGTCCTCAACACGCACCCCCCGCGCCACCAACAACCGCGCCAACCGATTCGCCCGAGCGTTCAACTCCCCGTACGACAACGACTCCTCGCCACAGACCACGGCGACACTCTCCGCCGAAACGCCGGCCTGAGCCTCGAACAGCTCGGGAAGCGTGGCGGTCTGAACGCGATCGGACATTGCTGAACCCCTCGAAAAGAGCGTGACCAGTGGAGGATTCGATGAACGACGTACGGAATTCACGGCGCGACAAGGCCGGGGTGGAGGGTCCCTCTCCTACGGCTCGGACAATCCGCGGGAGACCCGTCCGCCCCGGCCTCGAATTCTTCTCGGCGGGTGTGGTGACCGAGCGGTCTAGCCGCAGCCTCCTGCATGTCCAGTATCTCCACCGGGGGCGGAGAACCGGGGCAGCTCGTCATGATGCTGCCAGCCTTTCTCGACCTCCTCGAGAGGTTGGCCGCGGAAGGCCGCGACAAAGGGCGTCAGCCGGTCCGCACCCCAGAACTTCTCCCGTCCGTAGATGAAGAACGGAACGCCGAACAGGCCGTCCTGATACGACTGGACCAGGCAATCCAGCCCCCGCTTGCGCAACCCGGGGTCGTCCGAGGCATTCGCCAGCCGCTCGGCCGGTAGCCCCAGTTCCACGGCGATCTCGCCCATCGTCTCTGGCCGGGTGATGTCCCGGCCCTCCTGCCAGCGCGCCCGGTAGGTGAGTTCGATGAAGCGCCGACCGTGGCCCTCCTCCTGGGCGGCGAGATAGGCCAGGTGGGAGACCTCCCAGTTGGGGTCCTTGTCGATCGGCACGGTCATCTTCAGACCGCGCGCCTTGGAGATCCGCGAGAGGTCCTGGAGGATGTAGAAGTTCTTCGCCCGGGACATGGCGACGATGGGCAGCTCCACATCGGCCTCGTCCAGCATCCGCTGGGTGACGGCGTCGGGCTCCCAGAAGGGGATCCAGTCCATTCCGTCGGCCACGTCGGGGTAGCGCTCGGTCAGGTCCAGGTAGGCGAACCAGGAGTACGGGCTGCGCAGCGAGAAGTACCACCTCGGTGGCTTCTTGGGCTTGGGCACGGTGGTGCTCCGCCTTCCGGTAGAGGTCGATGAGGGGCCGGTCATGGACCGGTCGGGGTTCAGATGGTGATGCCGCCGTCGATCTGGAAGACGGCGCCGGTGATGTAGGCGGCCCGGTCGGAGACCAGGTAGGAGACGAGGTCGGCGACCTCTTCCGGCCGGCCCAGCCGCTTCAGCGGGATCTGCTGGAGCGCCTTCTTGCGCACCTGATCGCTCAGTTCCGCCGTCATATCGGTCTCGATGAAGCCGGGGGCGACCACATTGGTGCGGATGCCGTACCGGCCGACCTCCTTGGCCAGCGACCGGGAGAAGCCGATGATGCCCGCCTTGGAGGCCGAGTAGTTGGTCTGGGTGGGGTTGCCGTACACCCCCGCCACGGATGAGAGGTTCACGATGGCGCCCGACTTCCGCTTCATCATCTCGAAGATGACGGCGCGGCAGACGTGGTAGACCCCGTCGAGGTTGGTGCCGATGACCTGCTTCCACTCCTCGTCGGCCATCATCAGCAGGGGGTTGTCCCGGGTGATGCCGGCGGAGGTGACGGCGGCGTCGACCGGGCCGAGGGTCTCCTCGGCGCGGCCCACGAACGACCGGACGGACTCCATGTCGCAGACGTCGGCGCGGACGGCGAGCGCCCGGACGCCGAGCTCCCGGACCTCCTTCTCCAGGACGTTCGCCGCGGCCTCGTCGGACCGGTAGCAGTAGGCGACGTCGAAGCCGTCCCGGGCCAGGCGCAGGACCACCTCCCGCCCGATGCCGCGGGATCCGCCGCTGACGAGGGCGACCCTGGACTCACTGTTGTGCACGACTGTTCCCTCTCCTGGTTGGCTGCGGGCCCTCCTGGCCGACTGCGGGCCTGCGGACCTGCGGGCTATGGAACGGCGGGGGCCGCGACCTGGTCGGCGGAGGCCGGCGGGCGCAGCTGGTCCCCGGGGCGGAACGCCATCACCATGCGCGAGAAGGTCAGCGCGATCTCGCCGCCGACCAGCGTCTCGCCCTCGAAGATCACGGTGTCGGTGAGCGCCCGGAAGAGCCGCACCCGGTGCTCCAGCACATCGCCGGGGTGGACCGGGCGGTGGAACTCCACCCCGGACATCGAACCGGCCAGCATGACCTGGCCGGTCGGGCCGCCGGTCGCCTCGGCGCCGCACACGGCGAGCAGCCCGGCGGCCTGGCCCCAGGACTCGACCAGCAGGGTCTGCGGATAGGCGAACCGCTCGGGGGCCGCGTCCTCGCCGAGGTGGCGGTACCAGGGCTCATTGCAGGTGATGGCCTTGAGCGCGACCAGCCGGTCGCCGGGGACGAGCTCCACCACCCGGTCGATCAGCAGCATCGGATGGCGATGCGGCATCAGCCGCTTGATCCCGGCCGCGTCGATCATGGTGTGACCTCCGTACGAAAGCCCAGCCGCACCTTGGCGGAGGTGCCGCGCTCGGTGGCGGCCGTCGCCGTGTACGTCCAGCCGCCGTCGGCCGGCTTCCAGTCGGCGCGGACGGTCAGCACATCGCCGGGGAAGACCGGGCCGATGAAGCGGGCGGATTCCAGAGCCCGCAGCGCGATGGTCCCGGCCCCGGGGGCCGTGGCGAGGGCCGCGCGGTGGGCACACTCGACCACGCACACCCCGGGAAAGATCGGGAAGTCCGGGTAGTGGCCGGCGAAGACCGGCTCCTCCGGTGCGATACGGAACCGGACCTCGCTGCTCGGCCCCGGCCGCCCGGCGTCCGCCGAGGCCCGCCGCACGACTTCCGGCACGGCCCGCACCGGGCTGTTGGTGGACGTGGTGGCGTCGGTGGACGTGCCACCGGTGGCCGTGCCGGTCATCGGGCGCGCAGCTTCTGTGTCAGCAGCTGATGCGCCTGGTTCAGCGACACCACCTGGCGCAGCTCCGCCTCCGCGAACTTGACGCCGTACTTCTTCTCCAGGACCACGATGACCTCGAGCGCCATCAGGGAGTCGACCTCGAGGTCGGCCATGAAGTCGGCGTCGTCGGCCACGTCGGTGGCGTCGACCTCCAGGATGTCGGCGACGATGCCGCGCAGTTCGTCCATGTCGAGCGGGGCCGCGCCGGCCGCGTCGGAGTAGGTGACGGACATGGGGTTCCTTTCACACAGCGGGAAGACAGCGGGAAGGGACATCACAGGAGGCGCAGAAGTGCGCAGGCGAGCGCGCCGTCACGGTCCACGGACGTCACCACCGCCAGCCGGCCCGCGGCCCGGTCGTCGTCCTGGGCCGCCGTCAGCACGGAGACGATCTGGAAGGCGGCGGTCGCGGCGGCGGTGTCGCCGATCGTGTCCGGCTGCGGGATCCAGCGCACCTCGTGTCCGGCGAACCCGGTCCGCAGGGCGGTCCGTTCCTGTTCGCCGAGGAGCCCGGCCGGGCCCGAGGGGGACACGGCCCAGACGTCCCCCCGCGACGCCCCGGCCCGGCGCAGCGCGCGCCGCACGGCGGACTCCAGCGCGGGGCCCGCCCCGTCGGGGCCCGCCACCCCGGCCTCGACGGCGAGCACCTCGGCGAGCCCCTCGCCGTCGGCCACGGCCTCGGCGGGCCGCAGCCGCAGCACCGCGCAGCCCTCGCCGAGGACCACACCGGTCTCGTCCTCGCCCCGGGTGTGCCATTCGAGCCAGGCGCGGGCCGGGGAGTACTCCTCGACGGCGCCGCACAGAACGGTCATGGCGCGGCCGGAGGCGAGCAGCCGCCGGGCGTAGTTGAGGGCGATCAGCCCGGATGAACGCCCGGCGGCGACGGTGGTGTTCGGCCCCTTGAGCCCGTACCAGATGGCGCACTGCCCGGCGGGGCAGTTCATGATGGCGTTGGGGATGTGCGAGGGGTCGATGTAGAAGGGCTTCTCGTGGATGAGGGTGTCGCGGGTGATGTCCATCATGCTCTGGGCGCTTCCGGTGGTCGTGCCCAGGACGAGGGCGACGTCGGCGCCGCTCTCCGCCGCGCCTTCCTCCCCCGTGACCAGCTCCCGTACCGTGGCCACGGCCAGGCCGGTGACCCGGTCCATGGACCGGGTCCCCTTGCGGCCCAGGACCTCCTTGATGACCAGGTCCCGGGCCAGGCACACCCGCTCGTCCGGGACCGGTTCGCCGCCGGGCTCGGAGGCGGTGGCCGTGGACCGGCCGGACCGGGCGCCCTCGACGAAGGCGTCCCGGCCGATGCCGTACGGCGAGACCGCCGACCAGCCCGCGATCACGGGACCGCGCGTCGCGGTGGCCGTCGTGCTCACGGCTGGTTCCGGCCGTCGCCGGAGGCGAAGGCGTTCAGGACTCGCTCGTCGAAGGTGACCAGGCGGCCCTCCTTGCCGTTCTCGACCACCCCGTAGGCGTGGGTGATGGTGCCGGTGGAGGTCTGCACCAGGTGGCCGTCGCGGACCACATAGGTGTCCAGGCGCGAGGTGTAGAGCAGGTTCTTGAAGACGTTGTCGACGGTGTAGACGACGTAGAGGTCCTCTTCGAGGAGCGCCTCGTCCAGCAGTGTCACCCGGGAGTGGGTGACGGCGGGGATCCAGTTCTTCTCCTCCAGCAGCGCCCGGATGGAGATGCCGCGCGCGTCCACGAAGCGGTGCTTGGCCTCCTCCATCAGACGCAGATAGCCCGACATCTGGAGGCGCTCGAAGAAGTGCACGAACGGGTAGGGGATGCGGAACTTCCAGCCGTACGCGTTCTGTCCGGCCAGGAGGTGCTCCAGCACCGCGTCGGTCTCGGCACAGGCGCCGGAGATCAGCTCCTCGGTGACCGCGGGCGCGGCCGGTCCCGGCTCGGCGCCGCCGACGCGGTCCGTGACGAACCGCTCCAGGCCCTCGGGCACGGGCAGCCGGCGCGTCATCCGCACATCGTTCTCGTCGCGCCGCAGCACGGCCTTCACCTTGGAGGCGACGGCCTTCTTGGGGGCGCCGTCGCGCTCGACGGTGATGGCGACCTTGAACGCCAGCTCGGTGGCGCCGTCCTTGGTCACCGGGGTCACCTCGACGGCCGCCTCGTCATCGACGATGAGGGCGGTCTGGAGGCGGGAGTCGATGTCGACGATGTCGAATCCGAGGCCGTGCTCCTCGTAGAGCCTGCCGACCGGGAGCCCGCTGCGCTTGAAGTGCGCGATGACGGCCTTCTCGACCAGGTAGTTGACGTGCTTGAAACCGATGATGGTGCCGATGTTGGCACCCTCGTAACCGGGGCTGAGGACGACCGCGGTCGACTCGTTCAGCAGCGACTTGACGGCTTGCGACATCACTTCTCCGTGAGGTGTGGGGCGGCCCGGTCCGGGAGCCGCCCAAGGAACGCGCCGACCAGGGCGGAGAACGACTCCGCGTGCTCGGACATCGGGTAGTGACCGCATCCGGGGACCGTGTGCAGCCCGGCCCCGGGGAGGTCGGCCGCGAGCAGGGCGCTCTCGGCGGCGGCGAAGTCGTCCTGGCCGGTCACGACCAGGCCGGGCACGGTGATCAGTTCGGTGCGGAGCCAGGGGGTGCGCAGATAGTGCTCGAAGAACCGCACCCAGCCGTAGGGGCCGACCCGTTCGCACACCCGCTCCGCCATATGCCGCCGGACCTCCGGGGAGATCCGGCGGGCGGAGTGGGTGCGCAGCCCCTCCTCCATGATGTGGAGGAAGTCCCGCTGCATGCCCGAGACGGAGTCCCAGGCGAAGTCGTCCGGTGAGCGCCGGTAGAAGGGCGAGACGAGGACGACGCCCCGGATGCCGTACCGCTCGTACGGGTCGTTGCCCGCCTCGGCCTCCCGGCTCAACAGGTCCAGCAGCTGGTTCGCCGAGAACGAGTGGGCCACCACGACATCGGGCGGATCCGGCAGCCGCTCCAGGGCCGTGACGATCCAGTCGGTCCGCTCGGGGCGGCGGCTCCACGGCTGGACGTGGTCGGCGCGCCAGGGCAGATCGGCGGTCCAGGTCTCCAGGTCCGGCGGCAGATGCGGGGCCAGCCCGTCCCAGACCGCCCCGCTGCTGGCCAGCCCGTGCAGGAACAGGGCGCGCAGCCGGGTGGCGTCCCGCGCGGGGCGGTGGCGCAGCAGCAACGGCCGCTGTGCCGGGCCGCGGTCCCCGGCCGCGCCGGTCTCACCGAGGGCCATCAGGACCGGCCCGGGGCCAGGAGGGCCAGCCCGGCGGTGGCGTCGTCGCCGTCACGGCCGGCGAGGGCGTAGACGGGCCCGGCCCCACCACCGGCGTACCAGCCGATGGTTCCGGCGCACTGGAGGACGCCGAGGACCGCCGACGCCTCGCCGAAGGTGCCGGCCAGCGCGTGGTGGACGGTGCTGGACGGCAGCAGGGCGGAGCCGGCCCCCTGGCCGTCGCCGGGGCCGAACCAGGCGGCGGGCGGGGTGCGGTCGTCCCCGGCCAGCCGCTCCAGGCATGCCTCGACACTTCCGGCGCGGACCGCGGAGCTCACCACGGCCCGGGGCTCGGCGCCGCGGACGGCGGCGGCCGCCCGGCGCTCCACGACGACGGCGGCGGCGCCGTCCACGATCCGGTCGGCGCCGGTGAGGCGGCGGACCATCTCGTTGTCCGGTTCGACGGCCAGGACCAGCGCCCGGTCGGCGCGGCGCGCGCCGACGAGGGCGGTGGCCCAGCGGACCGCGTCCAGGCCGGAGGTGGCGCCGTTGCAGACCATCAGATTGGGGCCGCGCAGCCCGTACTTGATGGCGAGCGTGGAGGCGATCACATTGCTGGACGCGTTGGGGGTGTCCATGGGGCTGACACCGCCCGTGGCCCCCTCGGCCGCGATGGTGTCCACGACCGAGCAGACGGTGTCCACGTTGCCGTAGTTGGAGGCCACCAGGACGGCGACGGTCTCGCCGGGGACCGTGAGCCCCTCGGGGCCGAGCAGTCCCGCGTCCGTCAGCGCCTCGGCGGCGCAGGCCAGCGCGAGCTGGGTGGCGCGGTCCTTGAAGCGCAGCCCCTTCTTGCCGATACGGGCGGCCGGGTCCACCGGCTCGGCGCCGCCGGGGACGGGGGCCAGCAGGTCCTCCGGGGTGGTGACGCCGGGCAGGGCGAGCCCGACTCCGGTCAGTACGGCGCTCATCGGGCCGCCTCCACTACCGCCACGGCGTTGATGCCGCCGAAGCCGAAGGCGTCGATCTGGGCGAGCGATACATCGGCCCGTTCGGCGGTGCCGCGCACCATCCGGAATCCCTCGGTCTCCTCGGCCGGATGGTCGAGTCCGGTGATCGGGGGCACACGGTGCTCCCGCATGGCGCGCAGCGCGACGATGAGGCTGAGCACACCGGAGGCGCCGGAGGTGTGGCCGGTCATCGACTTGATCCCGGTCATCACGGGGCGGCCCAGGTGGTCGCCGTACACCTCCCGCAGCGCGGTGGCCTCGGCGGCGTCGTTGAGCGGGGTGCCCGTGCCGTGCACCATCACCAGTTCCACGTCCTCCGGTTTGACGCCCGCCCGGCTGTGGGCGTCCTTGATGGCCAGGGCGATGCCACCGGCGTCGGGCGCGGTGGCGTGGTACGCGTCGCAGTTGACGCCCACGCCGCGCACCCAGCCGTGGCCGCCGCCGTCGGCCTCGCGGCGCAGCACGATCGCGGCGGCGCCCTCGCCCATCACGGTGCCCTTGCGGTCCCGGTCGAACGGGCGCAGCGCTTCGGGCGGGTCGAGCTGGAGCCGGTCGGAGAGGCCGAACATGCTCTCGGTGATGACGTCGACGCCCGCCACCACGACGGTGTCGGCCCCCTGGAACTCCAGCAGGTCCACGGCGAGGGCCAGCGAGTACAGGGAGGCGGAGCAGGCGTTGGAGATGGTGGTGGTGTCATCGGCGCCGAACCGTTCCCGCAGCGCGGTGCCGAAGTGCATCCGTCCGGCGTCGAAGTCCTGTCCGTCGCGCCACCACAGCTCCAGCGAGCGCAGCTCGCGCAGCCCGGTGCCGATGAGGACGGGCACCCCGCGCAGGTCCGGGGGCAGGCCAGCGTCGTCCAGCGCCTGCCCGACGGCCGTGGTCAGCAGGGCGGTGGCCCGGCCCGTGACATCGGTGCCCGGCGCGGGCCGGTCGTCCACCTCGTACAGCAGGTCGGCGTTGTACCAGTCGCGGTTGAAGCCGCGCAGGCTGTGCAGCCCGCCGCGCCCCTGGCAGAGGTTGTCGAAAATCTGCGCCGGGTCGGCTCCGACGCTGGCGACGGCGCCGACTCCGGTGATGGGCCAGCGGCTCATCGGTGCTCCTCGTACTTGCCCAGGATGACGACCGCGTTGTTGCCGCCGAAGGCGAGACCGTTGTTCTGCACGATCCGCAGATCCGCCCCGACCGCCTCGTTGGGCACGCAGTCGACCTCGCATTCGGGGTCGGTGGCGGTGTGGTTGATGGTCGGCGGGATGAAGCGGTGCACGATCGCCAGCGAGCAGGCGATCGCGGCCAGTGCGCTGGCGGCGCCCATGGTGTGGCCGAGCATCGACTTGATGGAGATGGTGCGCGGCGGGGCGGCGCCGTAGACCTCGCGGATGGCGCGGGCCTCGGTGATGTCGTTGGCCTTGGTGCCGGTGCCGTGCGCGGACACCAGATCGACCTCGCCGGGCTTGACCCCGGCGTTCTCCAGGGCGAGCGCCATGCAGCGGGCGACGCTGCTCTGGTTCGGGGCCACCTGGTGGTAGGCGTCGCAGTTGAGCCCGTAGCCGAGGACCTCCGCGTAGATGCGGGCGCCACGGGCCAGGGCCGACTCCAGGCTCTCCAGGACGAGTACGCCCGCCCCCTCGCCGGTGAGGATGCCCTTACGGTCGACGTCGAACGGCTGGCACAGCTCGGGAGCGATGGTGCCCAGCCGGTAGAAGCCGGCGAAGGTCTTGCGGCACATGGCGTCGGCGCCGCCACAGAGGGCGAAATCCACCTCGCCGGTGCGTACGGCATCGAAGCCGTAGCCGATGGCGTAGTTCCCGGCGGCGCAGGCCGTCGGGATCGTCACCGCTTCGACGTCCGTCAGCCCGAGTTCATGGGCGACGGCCGCGGAGAGACGGCCGGCCCGCACCCGGCGGGCGATGGTGGAGTCCATCTTCTCCGGCCCGTGGGCGATCTGGCTCTCCACCAGCTGGTCCAGATCGAAGGACTCCCCGTCGGTGGTGCCTATCGAGATGAGGCCGCGCTGCTCCCGCAACGCGTCGACGTCGAGATTCGCGTCCTCGACGGCCATGCGGGCCGCGGCGGCCGAGAACTGACTGGCCCGGCCGAGTTCCGCCACATCCAGATTGCGTATCCACTTCTCGGGTTCGAAGTCGACAATTTCGCAGCCGTTGGCGTGGGCGAACCCCTCGGTGTCGAAGGCGGTGATCGGCTTCGCTCCGCTGCGGCCGGAGCGCAGCCCCTCGGCGAACTCGGCGGCGCCCACTCCAATGCTGGAGAAAACGCCAAACCCGGTAAGAACCACTCTATGAGCCGCGACGGCGGAACCGTCACGCGCGGGAGCAGTCATCGAAACCTCCAACCAGTCTCGGCTTGAACAGCGGACGGGATTACCAGCCCGCTGACTCGGCGACGACCTCGTAGACGCCCTTGAGGTTGACCATGCGGGCGAGTTCGGACTGGTCGATGACGACCTTGAACTCCTTCTCCAGGGAGGCGAGGATCTCAATGGCGCGCAGCGAGTCGGCGTCGTGGTCCTCACGGAAGAGGCTGGTCTCGCTGACCTCGTCCTCCTCGAGCTCCAGGATCTCGCAGACGATTTCCTTGATCTTCGTAGCGCGCTCTTCGGTAAGGGTAGGCATGATGAATTCAACCTCTCGGTCTTTGCCGCCGGGCGGGAATCCCCCGTTCGGCGCTCCTTTTGCGTTCCCGCACTCGAAACCATCGCAGTACGGGAATGTGATGTGCACGTGCCGCGTCAGGAAGGTGCCAACACTGCTTCGTCCAGACGCCTTCTGATGTCGTTCGTCAGGGAATCCCGCTCGGCATTCAGGTAGAAATGGCCACCGGGCAGGACGCGTATGTCGAAGGAATGTCCGGCGACCTCGGACCAATGCCTCATCTCGTTCTCCCCGGCACCCGGATCCCGGTCTCCCGCATAGGCCACGACCGGACATCCGACGGGGTGCGGGGCCGCGGCCCGATAGGTGCCCGCGATCCCGAAGTCGGCCCGTACGGACGGCAGCACGATGTCCCGGATCCCCGGGTCGTCCAGCAGCGCGGCGTCCGCGCCCCCGAGCCGCACCACCTCGGCGATCAGCTCGTCGTCGGTGCCGAGGTGGATCTCCTTGGGCGTGACCAGATGGGGCGCCTCACGGGACGAGACGAACAGTCCGGCCAGACGGTCCGCATGGGCCGGCTGGAGGCGCAGGGCCAGTTCATAGGCGAGCGACGCCCCCATGCTGTGGCCGAAGAAGGCCACCGGGGCGTCGAGGAAGGGCAGCAGCTCCGCGGCCAGCGGGTCGGCGAGCTGCTCGATGCTGGTCGCGCACGGTTCGGCGATCCGCTCCTGACGGCCCGGGTACCGGGTGGCCAGCACCTCGATGTCGGGGCCAAGCGCACCGGCCCAGGGGTGGAAGAACGTCGCGGTCCCGCCCGCGTGGGGCAGACAGACCAGCCGCGCCCGCGGCCGTCCGGCCGCCGCCGGGTACCGCCGGAACCACCGGCTTCGGGCACTGCCGGACGATGTCATCGTCGCTCTCCTCGTGGCTGTCCCCCGCGGCCGGCGCGGCGACCGGCCCGGCCCCGTCCGGGGCCGGACGCACTCGGATGGCTCGCGCCGCGTCCATTGAGGTGTCGGCGGCGGGGCGCGGGGAAGAGCCCCACCGCCGGGTCGCGCTCCGCTGCCCGCCGCGCGGCGGGCGGGAGGACCCGGGACACCTTTCTAACCAGGCCCGCCACGCGCCTCAATGCCCCCTTCAGGAAGGTGCCAGGGCGGGCCCGTGAGCCGGGTCCGGGGCGGCCGGAAGGGCCTTGGAGGAACGGCATAACAGCTTGTTGCCAGTGCGCGGCGGAGGTGACCCCGCGATGGATCACGGGCGCCCGGGCGGGGCAGGATGCGCGGGAGATCCTTTGGACCCGCCCCCGTAACCCACCACCCAGCGAGCCGCCCGATGACCGACGACCCGACCCCTCCGGCCGCGACCGAGCCCCCCTGGGCGTTCCTGGCCCGGCTGGAGGAGCAGATCGCCCACGACCAGGAGGCGTGTCTACGCGACTGCGCGGCGCCCTGGGGCGAGCTGCTCGAACGCTTCGTCGACGCCCTGACAGGGCGACAGCACCCGGACCCGGATGCCACCGACGCGGCAAAGGGAGACGCCGGGGGCGGCGAGGCGGCGGGCGAGCCGGAGGGGCCGGAGGCCCCGGGCGCCCCGGAAGGACGCGGTGGGCCGGAGGGGCCGGACGGAACGGGCGAGCCGCACGGGCAGGAGGATCCAGGCGCCCCAGACAGCCACGGCGGGCCCGACGGACCGGACCCGGCGAACGGATGGGACTCGGCGGATCGATCGGGCACGCCAGATGGACCCAAAGCACCGGACGGAACAGCCGAGCCGCACGGGCAGGAGGACCCGGACACCCCAGACGGACACGGCGGGCCCGACGGACCTGGCACGTCAAGTGGGCGGGGCGGAGCAGGCGTTCTCGGTGGGCCGGACACGCCAGGCAGGCCGGGCGCGCCGAACCGGCCCAGTGAGCCGGGCTCGGTCAACGGACCCGGTGGGCGGGACGCGGTGGACGAGCCCGGCCCATCGGGGGCCGGAGACGGCGCCGGAGAGTGGTGGCCCCCGCCGGGGGCGCCGTAAGGGCCGACCGGCCCTGTGGGGGCAGCCACCGGCCCGTGTGCGGGCAGTCCCCAGCCCGTGTGCGGGCGGGCCGACCGACAGCTGTGGCGGGCTCAGCGGGGCGGCACGCTGCGCAGGCGGGGGCGGGGGCGGGGGCGGTTCGACGGCCGCGGCAGTGTCTCGGTCAGCCCGGCGGCGGCGTCGATGACCGTGTTCCGTAACCCGCGTTCGGGGAGCTTGGCCATCCTCGCCCGCGGCCCGGACAGCACCAGCGCCGCGGAGACCCGGCCGTCGCCGTCCCGGACCGGTACGGCGAGCACATACTCGTCCAGCACCATCACATCGGGCCCGTGTGCCCAGCCGCGCTGCCGGACCAGGGCCAGCTGCGCCGCGTTGAAGCGCGCGCCACGCAGCCCCGCGTACAGCTCGTCCGGGTCCTCCCAGGCGAGCAGCACCTGGGCGACCGGGCCGGACTTGGCGGGGCGTGCGGTGCCGAGGGGGACCGCGTCCTGCCCGGTGACCGGGTCGGAAGAGCTGGCCACGCAGATGTGCACGGCGTCGCGGCGGCGGTGCACCCGGGCGTTGAGGCCGGTGCGGGTGTGCAGTTCGGCCAGCACGCCCTCCGCGATGTGCTCGAGCCGGTCGCGCGGGTGCGCGGCCCCGGAGTGGCCGATCCTGGCGCCGGGCAGGAACCGGCCGTGCGCGTCCCTGGTCAGCAGTTCGAGCCGTTCCAGGGCGGTGGCGATGCGGTAGACGGTGGGGCGTGGCAGCCCGCTGATGGCCACCACCTGGGCGAGGCTGGCGGGGCGCTGCTCGACAACGCTGAGGATCATGGACGCCTTGTCGAGAACTCCGACGCCGCTCATCGGCAGTGGCCGCGACGCGACGCTCATCGCTGCCGCCCCGTCGGCGTCGGCGCGCTGGTAGACCGGACCGATCGGCATGTGACTCATGGAGGATTCGCCTTCCGCACGGCGGACACCGGATGGCGCGAGGCTCCGGTGCCGAGCGGCGCCGGAATCCCGCACATCGACGGCTCGCGGGGGTGGCGACCGGCCGCCGGGACGGGGTGCGAGCTGCGGCTCGCCGGTCCCCCGCTCTGATGCGCCCATTCAAATCGGAGGCCCCCGGAGCGGGCAACGCCGGAGACAGGAAACTGCCAGGCCGACCCCACCGGACGGCGGCCACCGGGCATCTGGCGGGTTGTTCCCCTCCCCGCCCCTTCCCGGAGCCGCGTAGCGAGGCTCCGGGAAGGGGCAAAGCCCCCGCCCGA
>NZ_JBEZNG010000012.1:0-165478 GCF_040653035.1 Streptomyces malaysiensis subsp. malaysiensis | reverse complement strand
AGACCCGGGGCAAAGCCCCCGCCCGAGACCCGGGGCAAAGCCCCCGCCCGAGACCCGGGGCAAAGCCCCCGCCCGAGACCCGGGGCAAAGCCCCCGCCCGAGACCCGGGGCAAAGCCCCCACCCGAGACCCGGGGCAAAGCCCCCACCCGAGACCCGGGGCAAAGCCCCCACCCGAGACCCGGGGCAAAGCCCCCACCCGGAACCCGGGGCCGGGACACAACCCCCACCCGGGGTCCGGGGCGGAGCCCCGGTTACGGGGAGGGGCGGGGAGGGGGACAGCTCGCCGCAGGCGGCAAGATCCGCCGGACCCACCTAGCCGCGGCCATTCGGCTCCGCCCCCGGCGTAGGCGGGAGAAGCCCCAGCTCAGCGGCGCGAACTCCAGCCTGAAAGCGGGAGTTCGCGCCGAGCTGGGACATGATGTCGGCGACATAGCGCCGATAGGTGCGCACCGAGACGGTGAGTTCACGGGCCGCGACCTCATCGGTGACCCCGGCCTGGAGGTACCTGAGGATGCGCCGGGCGAACGCGGCCCGGGTGCGGTCCCCGAAGACAAACCGCTCCCCGGCCCGGAAGGCGTCCTTCCAGATGGACTCGAAGAGCATGCGCAGCGAGTGCAGCAGCTCCGCCACCCGGATCACCGAGGTCCGCCGGCCGGCCGCCGACTCGGCCACGACCAGCGCCACGCTGTCGTCCACGATGAGCGCCTGGAGCGGCGGCATATGGGCCACCCGGATGGCCACCGGCCGCTCCCGGCCCAGCTGTTCGCGGACGAAGTCGTCGTCCAGCAGCGTGGGCGTGGTCAGCAGCCGGATCGTCACGCCCTCCTGGGCGCCGTAGAGCAGACCCCGCTCGACCTGGTCGCCGCGCCGCTGGAGCCGGTCCATCCTGGACGGCCGCCGCGCGTGGATGATGTCGATGCTGGTCCTGGCCTCCTTGACGAGGCCACCGGCCGTCTCCAGCACCACGTCATAGGCGTTGTCGACCACGGTGATGAGCTGCTCCTGGGAGCTGCGGTCCCGGTGCAGCGCGACCATCGACTCGATGCGCGCCTTCGCTTCCAACAGGGCCTTTTCGAGCTCGTCCTCGCGCCAACCGGACATGCCAACCATCCCCCTGAAGATATGGATCAGCGGGCCGCCGCGGTCCCCGTGGCGGCCCGGTCCCGACAGCGTTGTGTCGTCGCCCTCAGTCGGCGAGCAGGCCGAGCTCGACCGCGCGCGCCCCGGCCTGGAAGCGGGAGCTGGCGTCCAGCTCGCGCATGATCTCCGCGACATGCCTGCGGTAGGTGCGCAGCGACACATTGATCGCCCGCGCCGCGGTCTCGTCGGTGTGACCGGCGCGCAGGGCCTCCAGAACGGTCCGGGCGAACTCGGTGCGCAGCCTCGGCGCGAGCCCGAGGTGGTCCGCCAGCTTGCGGCCGCGTGACCAGGCACCGGCGAAGAGGAGCTCCAGGGCCCGTACGGCGCCGATGTCGTTGACCACGGCGACCTGCCCCTCCGGCTCCTGGTCGTGGGTCTGCACCAGCGCCGAGGCGCCGTCGACCACCACGATGCCGCGCAACTCGCTCTGCGAGACGCGGACTTCGGGGCGCACCCGGGTCAGCGGGCGCAGCCGCTCGGCCACCCCCTCGGCGGCCGGCACATTGCACAGCATCCGGACCACGGCCCGGCTCGGGGTGCGGTCCAAGGCCCCGATCACGGCGTTCTCGAAGGCGCCCGCGCCGGTGAGGGTCACGGCCACCGAGTACCGGGCCCCGCCGATGAGCTGGGCGAGGGAGTCGCCGAGCCGGGCGCCGTCGGTGCGCACCACCGGCGAGGGCGTCGTCAGTCTGCGCGAATGCAGCAGCACCGTGGACTCGATCAGCTTGCGCGCCTGTAAGAGCGCCTGTTCCAGATGAGACGCGTGGTCCTCGGAGCGTTCCACCGTCTCATCGGCACCACGTGGATCAATACCACGTGGATCAATTGCCACACCCATCCCGAATCCCCCGTCGATTGGCATGCACCGGTTCGCCTCAGCCGCCATCCACCGAGCCATGAGAATTCACCCGAGCGGAATGACACCGTGCGTAGCAGTGTATTGGACACTAGATTGAGCCAACAGATTTGGTCAACCGTAAGCGAGTCAAGGCGCTCACCGGCCAAAGACCAAGTAAACGACCGTTTTTCATGAGGCGTGCACCGATGCGCCGCCGCTGTCAGGTTGCTGCGCACCGACCCTCTAAACGGAACCGCTCCCCCTCCTTTTCACGCCGAAGCGCATGCATGCGATCACGCTTCGCCACACCGCTGTCCTCTTGAGGTCAACGCCGCTCCCCCATAGGCACCTTGCTGCCTACGGTGATCAGGTGATGGCACGGCCCCAGGGGCCGATCGAGCACCTTACGCCACAGCAGTCCGCAATGGCCACATCAGCACCAGGCTTATGGATCGGCGCTATCGACTGAAAAGCGCCGCGAATTGGGTCCTTCTTTGTTGAGCGATGAAGAAAATAGCCGCGCAATAGGAATGAATTCGGCCAGCTTTCCGCTCCCCGCCCGTCCTGCCCGGGAACGAATCCGGCTCCCCCGCACGGCGGAGCCGGATGGTCCCGGAGAGGGAGGCGGCCCCCGGCACCGAGCGCGAAGATGATCGCATCGCACAGAAGGAGAGCTCGATGGACCGGTGGGACCGGATGGGGCGGCTGGCCGCGTACGGGGGCGCCGCCGCCATGGCCCCGTATGCCGTGATCAAGGTGTCGTGGGTGGTCGGCTCGCTGCTCGGCCTGGCACCGGTCGGGGCCGGGTTCGGACTCGCCGAATGGGTGGTGCTCAACACCGTGACGGTCGGCATGGCGGCCGTCGGAATCACCCTCGGGCTGGCCCTGGCCCGGCCGTGGGGGATGCGGCTGCCCGGGGTGCCACTGGTGTTCTGCGCCTGGGTCGGCGCCGGATTCCTGGTGTCGATGCTGCCGTACGCGGTGGCCGACTCGCTGCTGTCGGAGCCGGACGGCTCCGGGGGCGGCGACGACCCGCGGATGCCCGGCTGGGAGGCGGCTCTGATCCAGTTCGGCTTCATCGGCATGGGATTGGGCCTCACCCTGGCCCTCCCCGCCTATCTGCGCAGGCGCTGGCCGGAGGCGTTCAGCGGCCGGGGCGGCGGGCCCTCGCCGCTCGGCCGGGCGGCCGTGGCGCTCGGCGCCGCCGTCGGGCTGATGTGGCTGTACTGGGCGGCGGGCGGCACCGCCGGCCTCGCCCACCCCGACGAGGGCCGCACCACCTGGCGCCTGCTGTGCGGGATCTGCGGTACCTGGGCGCTGGTCGCCGCGTTCGCCGTGGCACGACCGGGCCGCGAAGGTCCCGGCCGGCTCCCCCGCTGGCTGCCGTCGGTCCTCGGCTGGCTCGGTTCCGGCTCGCTGTTCGCGTGGAGCGGCTGGAAGCTGCCCTTCACGCTGTACGTGGCGATCGCGTCACCCCCGGACGTCGTCCTCCCGGAGCGGCTGAGCCTCGCGATCACCCTGCACCTGTGCGCCGTCCTGGCGGGCGGCGCGATGATGTGGACCCTCACCCGGGGCCACTTCCGTACCCGCCCGGAAGTGGCCACCGCCCCGCCCGGCTGATGCCGCCGCCCGCGCGAGGGGGGCCGCGGCCTTCACCGCCGCGTCCGGCGCCATGAGCCGGTCGCTCCCGGGTTGAACATCTCGGCCACCCGGAAGGCCAGGTCAAGCGCCTGGCCACCGTTGAGGCGCGGGTCGCACGCCGACTCGTACCTGCGGTGCAGGTCGTCGAAACCCAGATCGGCGCCGCCGCCGACGCACTCGGTCACGTCCTCGCCGGTCAGCTCCACATGCAGTCCGCCGGCGTGGGTGCCGAGCGCCTCGTGCACCTCGAAGAAGCCGGCGACCTCGGCGAGGATGTCCTCGAACCGCCTGGTCTTGTGCCCGCTGGGCGCCTCGAAGGTGTTGCCGTGCATCGGATCGCACACCCACACCACCGGCGCGCCGGAAGCCGTGACCTTCTCCACGAGCTCCGGCAGCAGGTACCGCACCCGGTGTGCCCCCATGCGCACGATGAACGTCAGCCGGCCCGGCCGCCGGTCGGGGTCGAGGCGGTCGATCAGGGCCAGCGCCTGCTCGGCCGTGGTAGCGGGGCCCAGCTTCACCGCGATCGGGTTGTCGATGGTCGCGAAGTAGGCGACGTGGGCACCGTCGAGCTGTCTGGTGCGGTCGCCGATCCACAGCATATGGCCGCTGCCCGCGTACCTCCGGCCGGAACGCGGGTTGTGGCGGGTCAGCGCGGCCTCGTAGTCGAGCAGCAGTCCCTCGTGGCTGGCGAACAGCTCCGTGGTGCGCGACGGATCGCCGCCGCACGCGTCCTCGGAGGACAGCGCCCGGCCGATTCGGCCGGCGAGTTCGCCGTAGCGTTCACCGGCAGCCGAGCGTGAGACGAAGTCCTCGTTCTCCTGGTGCAGTTGGCGTAGATCGGTGCCGCCACGGGCGAATGCGCGCATGACGTCCAGGGTGTGACGCGAAGCGTCGTACATCCGAAGCAGCCGGGCCGGGTCCGGCCGTCGTTCGGCCTGGCTGAAGCCGATGCCGTTCACCGCGTCGCCCCGGTAGACCGGCAGCGTGCGCCCGTCGACGGTCTCGGTCGGCCGGGATCGGGGCTTCGCGTACTGCCCGGCCATCCGGCCCACCTTGACCACCGGCACCGCCGACGCGTACGTCAGGATCACGGCCATCCGCTCCAGGAGGCGCAGTTTGCCGTGAATCGCCTGCGTCGAGAGGCGGTCGAAACGTTCGGCGCAGTCGCCACCCTGCAACAGGAACGCCTTGCCCTCCGCCGCCCGGGCGAGTTGCGCGGTGAGCGTGTCGCACTCCTGTGGCGTGACCAACGGGGGCGAGGCCGCCAGGCGATCCGTCACATCGCCGAGCTCAGCCGGGCTGGGCCACTCCGGCCGCTGATGGGCGACGAGTGTCCGCCAGTCCGCGGCGGCTTCGCCGGTGAGGGTCAACGTGGTCTCCGTCCGCTTCTCATGGCTGGGCGGTGCGGGGGGGCGGTCAGCGCCGGACCATCTCGACGAGGTCGTGGCTGATGCCCAGGTCGTCGAGGAGCAGTTGCAACGGTCCGGTGTCCCGCGCGGGCGCGGGACGGGCCGCGGCCCACTCGCTCAGCTGATCGGTGTCGATCTCGAAGCCGCCCTGGGCCGCCACGGTGACCCAGGGGTCCAGGTCCGCGGAGCGGAACGCGGTCAGCCCGGTGACGAGCGCTTCGCGGAACATCTCCCGCTGTGCGCCGTCCAGGTTCCGGTAGAGCGAGCCGCACAACTCGCGGAACACCACCGCGTGTCCGCTCTCGTCCCGCCGGTGCAGATCGGTGGTGATCCGGTTCATCGGCTGGATCTCCTCGGCGGTGGCGAGCGTGGAGAGGAAACCGCTGATCGTCGTCTCGGCGGCCAGGGAGAACGCGATGTCGACGATGTCGCGGTCGAACCCGGACAGCCCGACGCGGACCGCCTCCAGCCCCCGGACGACCGACCAGACGCCCGGCGCGAACCGCACGTCCTCCAGGCCGCGCCGCCTGCGGGTGACGCCGACGGCGTTGTGGCACATCAGGATGTGGTAGTGCTCATCGATGATCGTCTGGTGCAGCGCGTCGACGGCGATGTCGTCGCGGCGGACGGGGATCCGTTCCTGGAGCATCAACCGGCAGGCCGGCAGGATGATCTCGTCCTCAATGGCCGCGGTCTTGGCGTTGTAGGAGATCCACGCCGCGGACAGGATGCGCTCACGAGCGTCCCGGTCGAGCCGGTCGGCACCCGGCAGCGCCAGCACCGGGACGAGGTGTTCGGGGAAGTCCGGCAGCGCCGCGTCGAAGTGACCGTCGAGGTCGAGCTCGTCCTTCTTGACGGCCACCCGCTTCCCCCAGCGGCGCGTCAGCTGCACCAGCAAGTCACGCTCGTACTTGGGCTCTTCACGTGCCGCGGTCATCGGGAAACCTCCTTCATGGGTTCACCACAGGAATCGGAGCCAGGAGTCGATGACCGGTACCCCGTCGCTGTGTTCATCGTGGGGAGCCGCCCACGTCCGACACCGTCGGCGCACGCCAGGCGCGGAGCGACGCCGCCGCCTTGAGCAGCATCTCCTCGTACTCCTCATGCGGGTCGGAGTCGAGGACGATGGCTCCGCCGGCTCCGATGGACAACCGGTCACCGACGCGGACCGCGGTACGGATCACGATGTTCAGGTCCGTGCCGCCGGAGAGGCCGAAGTAGCCGAGGGCGCCGGAGTAGACACCCCGGGCCTCCGTCTCCAAGCGGTCGATGATCTCCATGGTGCGCAGCTTCGGCGCCCCGGTCATCGACCCGCCCGGGAAGGACCGCCGGGCGCAGTCCATCGCGCTGGCCCCGTCGGCGAGCCGTCCACGGACGGTGGAGACCAGTTGGTGCACGGTCTCGTAGCTCTCGACGGCCAGGTACGGGTCGACGTCGATGCTGCCCACCTCGCACACCCGGCCCAGGTCGTTGCGCAACAGGTCGACGATCATCAAGTTCTCGGCCTGTGTCTTGGCGCTCGTGGCGAGGGTGGCGGCCAGCTCGGCGTCGCGCACCGGGTCGGCGTCGCGAGGGGCGGTGCCCTTGATCGGCTTGCTGGTGACCGTGCGGTCTCTCTCGATGCGCAGGAACCGCTCCGGCGAGGAGCTGAAGACCGTGACGTCGCCGAGGCGCAGGAGCGCGGCGTACGGTGCCGGGTTCGCCCGGCGCAGCCTCAGATAGAAGGAGGTGTCGTCGTCATGGAACGGCATGTGCAACTGGTTGGTCAGGCAGATCTCGTAGCTCTCGCCCCGGTTCAGCTGCCGTTGGCACTCCGTGATGTCCGCCAGGTACTGGCTCCGGCCGCGGCCGAGGTACTCCTCGGCGTTCGGGGGCGGGCCGGCGGCGGGTTCGCGCGGCGGCTCGGCGTCGGCCGGTTTCATGCCTGTCAGGAGCGCGGACGTCCGTTCCACCCACTCCTGCGCGTCGCGCCGGGTCTTCTCGTCGTGGACGGCCACCAGGTAGGTCAGTCCCTCCTGGTGGTCCACCGCGATGACGCGATCGGCGAACATCCACATGGCGTCAGGCGTTTCGGCGGTGTGGCGGGCGGTGGCCCCGCATTCGGCTTTGAGCTCGTAGCCGAAGTAGCCGACGTAGCCGCCGGTCAGGTCGAACGGCAGGTCCGAGTCGGGTATGCGCCGTTCGCGCAACCGCTGTTCGAGGACGTCGAACACGCTGCCGGGGACGGTGTCGACGCCGTTCGCGTCGCGCACTTCCACCGCCCCGCTGCCGGTGCGGTAGGTCAGGACCTCGCTGAGCGGGCCCGATGTGTCACCGAGGAACGAGAACCGGGACAGGCCCTCCTCCACCCGGCTGCTGTCCAGCCAGAAGCAGTACGGGGTGTTGTCGAAGAGCTTGAGGAAAATGGCCTCGGAATCGGCGGCGGTCGGCACGACCGTGCTGATGATTTCCAGTTCCTCGACCGCGCCGGGCGTTTCGTCGGCCGGCGCGGTGACGGCGATGGTCTCGGTGCCGGACGGCGGTTGTCCGTGCTGCGTACGGCGGGTCAGCCGGGTCAGTTGGGCGAAGTTCTGAAGGATCTCACGCCCGTACTGGGAGGCGACCGACTCGGGGTGGAACTGCACGCCCCACTGCGGCAGATCGCGGTGCCGCAGCGCCATGAGCACACCGTCGTCCGCCCAGGCGGTGGCGATGAGTTCCTCGGGCAGCGGCTCCCGCACGCACAGCGAGTGGTAGCGAACCGCGACGAATTCACTCGGAACTCCGGCGAACAGCGGATCTCCCTCGTGGGAGACCTTGGCGAGGTGTCCGTGTCTGGGTTCGGGCGCGGCGACCACCGACGCTCCGGCCAGGTGCGCGATCATCTGATGGCCGAAGCAGACGCCCAGCACGGGCAGGGTGGCGCGGCGCAGCAGATCGCCGAGGAGACCGACGTCACGGGCGTTCTGCGGCCGTCCGGGGCCGGGTGAGACGACGATGTTGTCGAAGTCCTCCAGCCGCAGGCTGGACAACATCGGATCGTCGTTGACCATGACGACGGGTTCCTGGCCGTTGATGTCGGCGATCAACTGGTACAGGTTGAAGGTGTACGAGTCATAGTTGTCCAGCAGCAAGGTACGCATCACGGACCGTCCAAGATTTTCCTGAGCGCCTGGACATCACCCGGTTCCAAGGTGATCCCGAAGATCTCCTCGGGAGCGGAGAGCGTCTCGTCCTTGTCGAGTTCCCGGAAGGTCGCCGGCTCCCCGGGACGTATTTCCGTGAGAGTGCTGCCGGCGAGGAGGTGCCTCACTTCGGGCTGGGTGCGCTGGAGGACCATCCGGTGGTTGAACGGCGAGCGCGGGTGAGTCAGGCAGAAATGGTTGAGGAGCTCGAAGTCCGACGGATAGCGCGCGTCGGTGGTGAAACCGTAGAGCTCTGCCGGTCCCTCCGGCCGCAGGAACCGCAGCACATATTCGCCATTCGGTTCCCGCACCAGGTCAAAGGGCCAATCGCCGTCCAGCCGCGAGTTCTCGGCGAGGCGGATGGGGACATGCGGTCCGTATGCGCCGAAACTCACGTCGAAGAGCCAAGGTTCGCCGTCGAGCTGCACGCACAGGGCGACGTGGAGCGCGGGACCGAATTTGTTCCCGGTGCGGATCCGCGTTCTGCCCGCGAACGCCGAGAACGTGAAGCCGATCCGGTCCAGCACCGCCGCCACCAGGACGACCTGTTCCAGGCACCAGCCGCCGCGGCCCTGTCGCACGATCTTCTCCTGGAGGCTGTCCAGGTCCAACGGCACCGTCGGCCGCCCGAGCACCGCGTCGAGGTTGTCGAAGGCGATCGCGTCGACGTGGGCGGCGTGCAGACCCCGCAGCGTGGCGAGGTCCGGAGCCACGTCACCCTGGTAGCCCACGCGGGTCAGATAGGCGTCCAGGTCGACGCCGCTCCCCTGCCACATCGAATCTGTCACGCGTAGCTCATCCTTCATGTGAACTGCCCGGCGACCACGGCCGCGAGAATGATCCAACCGAAGTAGGTATTGGCGACAAAGGCGTCCCAGCACGATTTCGGATCATCCAGGTCCACACGTACGACCAGATAGGACAGGAAGATTGCCGCGCCCACGACGATCAGGTAGAAGGCCCACCCGATCGACGCCTGGGAACCGGCCCACAGCACGCCGCCGACGCTGACCACACCGAAAATCGCCAGCCACACCTTGGTGGCCTCACCGAACAGCAGAGCGGAAGACTTGACACCGATGTTCCGGTCGTACTCCTTGTCCTGATGGGAGTAGATCGCGTCATGAATCAAGGTCCAGAAGGCCCCACCGGCGTACAGGCAGTACACCTCGAGCGGGTAGTCGAAGCTCCCGGTCACCGCCGTCCAGCCGATCAGCACATAGACGCTCATCACCAGCGCCAGGAACGCCGTGGGCCAGAAGAAGATGCGCTTCATATAGGGGTACGCCACGATCAACGGGTACGAGGCCCCGGCGACCAGGGCCGTCTCCACGTTCGCCACCGCCAGGATCAGCAGTGCGACCACGCCCTGTGCGGCGGCGAACAGAAGTGCGTTCCCGACGCTGATCGTCCCCGACGCGACAGGCCGCGACACGGTACGGGCGACCCGGGCGTCGACCTCCTTGTCGACCACATCGTTGACCGCGCAGGCCGCGCCGCGCACCAGGACCGCGGCGACAGCGACAACCGCCACCGTCAGCAGGTCCGGTCGTCGCCCGGAGGCGAGGACGACGGCCCACAGCCCTGGAAGCAGGTAGAGCACGTACCCCGTAGGCCGGTCCAGCCGCATCAACAAGAGATATGCGCGGGCTGAATCCGGGCTCTTCGTGACTACGCCGGTAGATATCTTATGCAGCATCAGGATCCCATCACCATGTCACCGGAAGCTGGATCAACCCGCCGATCAGCGTGTTGTGGCGCAGCCCCAACTCCTCCACACCGACAGCCAGACGCATGGTGGGGAATCGCGCGACGAGCTGGGTGAGCACCACCTGCAACTGCATCCGGGCCATCATCGCGCCGACACAGGAATACGCGCCGCGCCCGAATACGAGGCTGTCCGTGGTGTCGCGAGCGATATCGATCCGGCCGGGGTCGGCGAAGGCCGTTTCGTCATGGTTGGCCGCGATGATGTTCAGCATCACGAAGTCGCCGGTCCGGATGGTGACTCCGTCGATCTCGAAGTCCGTCAGCGCATAACGGGGCATGCCGCCGTTGTGCGGGTTCGGCATCGACATCCGCAGGGTTTCCTCGACCGCGCCGGGAATGAGGTCCGGGTCGTCCAGCAATGCCTGCCACTGCCCGGGGTTGGCCAACAGCAGCGACACACAGGTGCCGATCCGGGCCACCGTGGTCTCATAGCCACCGAACAACAACAACGCCGTCAGTCCGAGGACCTCGTTGTCGGTGATCCCCTCGCTCGCGCAGATCCTGGAGATCGCGTCATCGCCGGGATTCTGCCGCTTGTCCGCGACGAGTTGCCGGCAATAGCCGAACAACTCGCCCAGTCCCTGCTTGGACCTGACCGGGTCCCCGACGTTGGCGGCGTCCTGGGTCCAGCCGCCGAACTTGTCCTTGTCCTCCTGGGGCACGCCCAACCACTCGCACATCACCTGAATCGGCAGCGGCAGCGCCAACGCCCGGCGCAGGTCCACCGGTGTCTTCTGCTCGGCCAGTTCGTCCAGGAGTCGCCCGGTCAGTTTTTCGACGTGGGGCCGCAGCTCCGCCATCCGCTCGGGTGAGAAGTGCGGCTCCAGCAGCGCACGCAACCGAGCGTGGTCGGTGGCGAAGTCGCCCAGCAGGTTGGCGAGAAGCGCCGACCCGGTGTCCTTCGCGGCCTCCGGATCGGGATTGGAGCGGCCGAGCCGGTCGTCGTCGAGCAACTGCGCCACCTGGGCATGACCGGTGACCAGCCACGCCTCGTCGCCCTCGGCAGTACGAACCCGATGGACCGCGCCCTGGGATTGGAGCGTGCGCAGCCCTGGCGCGAGTTGCAGCACATTCGTCTGCTCGAAAGGCAATTGAGCTGGGGTACTCACTGACGGCCTCCGCCGGAATCGAGGTTCAGACCACCTGGTCGAGGACGATCACGATGTACGGGAACTCGTCGCCCCGGTGTGCTTCGACCGGGGATGACGGGCGGGGCCGGGCTGTCGTGGGTGCTGGCCATGATCATGTACTCCGATCCAGATGGTGTCCCTGTCGGGAGTTACGGGTCATGGCGTGCGATTGACGATGCGATCGAACAAGGCGGTCAGTTCGGTGGACGCGGCCGGGGACAGCTCGGCCTGTCCGAGGTACTCCAGAGCCGAGTCCAGATGGTTGCGGGACAGCCGCTCGGCCGTGTGCCGGCCACCGGATTCCTCGACGAGGTCGGCCATCTCCTGGAGGTGCGCCTCCGTGGTGCCGTCGGCGTGCCACAGCCGGCGCAGTCGTTCGCCGGCCGGGCTGTCGACCGACAAGGCCGCCAGCACCGGAAAAGTCGGGTTGCGCCGCAGGATGTCGCTCCGGACGGGCTTGCCGGTCACCGTGGGGTCGCCCCAGATGTCCTCGACGTCGTTGAAGATCTGGAAAGCGAGGCCCAGATGCCTGCCCGCGCCGCGCAGGGCGGCCAGGACGTGCTCGGGCCTACCCGCCCGCAGTGCGGGCGTCACCAGTGCGCACTCCAGCAGGGCGGACGTCTTCTCCTCCACGATGCGGTCGTACTCCGCGATGCCGGTGTCCGGACCCAGCCGGACGGTGAGCTCGCGAGCCTGGCCCGCGAGAACCAGACCGATGGCTTCGGCGAACACGCTGGAGATTTCCGCACGGCCGGGGCCGGGGTCGTCGACGACCATTTGCAGCCCGAGAGCCTCCAACGCGTCCCCGGCAAGGATGGCCAGACTGGCGCCGAACACCTTCCATGCGGCCGGGCGGCCGCGACGCAGCTCGTCCGCGTCGATGATGTCGTCGTGGATCAGGGTCGAGTTGTGCAGCAACTCCAGTGCCGCCGCCTGGCACCGCACGTCCTCCGGCGGCAGGCCGACTCCAACGGCCGCCAGCATCATGAGGGCGGAACGGGTCAGCTTGCCGCCCTCCGCACTGCTGGGGTCACCGTGTTCGTCGATGAAGCCGAGGTGGTAGGAGCAGATCCGGGCCAGGGTCGGCTCCAGTGCGGAAACCTGCTGCCGCATCACGGGCGATACCGTGGATTGCACCATCCTCGGCGACAGGAAGGCTTGGAGTTCGGTCGACGAGGTGTCGAGTGCGCTCATCGGGATTCTCCTCCGGTCGCGCGCCTTCCCAATTCCTGGTCGGAACCTACGCGCATGGGGTTCGCGAATTGCACCACTGAAAATCACTGTGCTGGATATGTTGCGTAAATACCTTCTCAGCCCTTGCCCCACCTCGCCGCGCGGTGAAACCTCGGCGAACTGTCGACAGACGAATGATTGCCGCAAAGCTCATGCTCACCCGACATCACAACAGGTCAATACGTAGGCAACTCCGGCGTCTACGCACAATCTGAACCCGGAGTGACGCACCGGAATTCGCGTGATCGTTCCGTCCGCCATCCTGAACGACCCCTCCCGTCGTGTCAACGACACGGCGTGAGCAGCTTCGACTTTAGGAAAAACCCCAAAGAAGACGGCGTAAGGACTGGATTAGACTACCCTGAAGATTGGTAGCCGCCGGGCTGCGCCAAGGCCGTACTTCGAGTCCGGTCCATCATCGTCGAGACGGCTGCCGACGCGGCGCCACCGGACCTTCCCCCCGACGCTCCACGGAAATGGAACGGCGAGGAACTGCCGCACTTTGACCGGGGTGACTGTGTCAAGATTGCCGAATAACTCTCAGGCCGAGCGGGCCTGCCTCGGCCCCGGCAGGCCGAGCGATATCACGCAACGTCACTGATCATTGCCGGGAATGGTTTACTGAAAGCTGGAGAGGCGAGATGGCTACGTCGGTGGATTCTGGTCAATTGCATGAAGGCAGGCCGTTCGACCCATATGGCGCACATCGCGACGACCCGTATTCATTCCTGGCCGACGTCGGAGACGCGGAGCCGGTGTTCTACGCTCCTTTGCTCGGCGCGTGGTGCGTCACCCGGCGCGAGGACATGGTTGCCGTGCTGCGGGACGACCGGAGCTTCTCGGCGCGTGACCACAATCCTCGTCCCGCGGTCGCGCTGCCGGAGGACGTGAGCCGGATGTTCCGCACCTGGCGCGGCGCCGACGCGGTGGCCGTCGGCTCACTCGACCCGCCCGAGCACGCCAGGGTCAGGGAAGTGCTCAACGCCGGGTTCACACCGGCCAGGGTCAGGGCGTTCGAACCCACGATCCGTGCGATCGCCACCGACCTCGTCGAGCGTACCGCGGCCTTGACGGAGTTCGATTTCATCTCGGCGTTCGCCGTTCCGTACGCCCTCGAGGTGATCTGCCGGCGCCTTGGGGTCCCGGACGAGTACTTCGACCGCTGCCGCACATGGTCCGAGCAGCGCATCGAACTCATGATGTCGCAGCGCAACGCCGATCCCGACCAGCTGCGTGAATACGCCCGCGGGCTGATGGAATTCGGAGCGTTCGCCCGTTCACTGGTGCAGGAGCGGCTGGCCGAACCGCAGGACGACCTGATCAGTGAGCTGCTCCACGACGGCAAGGCGGGCCGCACGCTCACCGCCGACGAGGTTTCCGTCCAGGTCCCCACACTGATCTTCGCGGGCCACATGACCTGTGCCGAGGCTCTTGGCACAATCTTCTACCAGCAGCTTCGGTCACCCGGCGGCTGGGCCGAGGTCGTCGACGGGAAGGTCTCCACACGGGACCTCGTCGAGGAGGGGTTGCGGTTCGACAGCCCGCTGGCGGGCATGTACCGGACCGCGACCCGTGACGTAGTGGTCGGTGACGTCCACCTCGCCGCGGGGAGCCGGCTGCTGCTGCTGTACGGAGCGGCCGGCCGGGACAGCCGCGCTCACGCGTGTCCGGCCGCGTTCAGTCCGGACAGCGGGTCCGCCTCGCATCTCGCGTTCGGGCACGGTATCCATTTCTGCCTCGGAGCCGGATTCGCCCGCGCGGAGTTGGAGATCGCGATACAGGCCGTCGCCGACCGGATGCCGGGTCTGACTCTGGCACCGGGGCAGCAGCCACATCACCGACCGGTGTTTCCGCTTCGGGCGTTGACCGAGTTGCGGGTACGGCAGTGAGGATCTGACGTCATCCTGAGTAACGGCCCGCCAGTTCAACTGGCGGGCCGTTACGGGCTTTACAGGCTTTGTTACGGGTTTTACGGGCTTTGTGGTGGCGGGCGCGGGTGATTCGGCCGGCCGTCCGGCGGAGATCACCACCCCGGTCGGGGTTCAGGTGCGTCAGGACAACCCACTTGGCCTGCGCCAGGGCGTGGCGCAGGCCAAGGATGTATGAAGCGAACAGGCCGATATCTTCGTGCGGGTACCGTCAGACGCCGAGCTGAAAACCGGGGACGGCGCCCACGGTCATGCGCGGACCGCGGTCAGGTAGACGTAGCCGCTCTCCGGGATGGACCCGAACCTGCGCACGAAGTCGATGAGCGAGTCGGCCTGTTCCTTGCCGACCACATCGGCCAGCTTGTCGCGGACGGTCTCAAAGGCGTCGGCCATGAGCCCGAGGGTACGGATGACGTTGTCGGTGATGTCACGGATCTCCACGTCGACGAAACCGTTGGCGGCCAGCGCCGTCCGGTACTCGTCCACAGTGCCCAAGGAGCTCACCCCGTAGTTCTCGCAGACGTGGTCCAGGACCACACGTCCCTCGGGGGTGATCGGCTCGCGCTGGATGACGTCGGCGACGGCGAGGCGGCCACCGGGGCGCAGCACGCGGGCGGCCTCGGAGAGCACCTGGCCGCGATCGGGCATGTGCCACATCGACTCGAACGCCCAGGCCGCGTCGAACGAGCCGTCGGGGAAGGGCATGTCCATCGCATCCGCGTACTGGAACGTGGCCCGGTCGGAGAGCCCGGCCTCGGCCGTGTGTTCCGTGGCCTCCGCCGCCTGGATGTGGCTGATGGTGATGCCCACCACGTCCACGTCGGAAGTGCGGACGAGCCGCCGCGCGGGATGGCCGATGCCGCAGCCGATGTCCAGGACCCGCTGGCCGGCCTGCGCGTCGAGACCCGAGATCATCAGGTCGGTCAGGCGGTCGGTGGCTACCTCGACGGAGCTGTCGTCGGCGTCGTTCTCCCAGTAGCCGTAGTGGATATTGGGGCCCCATACGGAGCCGTAGACCCGGCCGAACCCGTCGTACACGTTACGGACGTCGTCGCTATGAGTGGGAGACTGCTCGATCGTCATGAAGAACTCCGTGTCATGGTGAAAGTGGCGGGAAGCCGGCGGCGGTTCAGCCCCGCCGCGGCGGTGAGCCCGCGAATGATCGTGTTGGTACGCCACCGCGGATCCTGCGGGTCGACCGCGAGCCACATGCCGGGGAACGCGTCGAGGAGATGGTCGGCGACGTGGATACAGCTGACGTAGTCCTTCAACCGCCCTGGAATCCGGCAGTCACATCGAAAGGCGGACCGAAACCCGCTGCGCTGGGCTGGGCAACCCCAGCCCAGCGCCTGCGTGGCTGCTAGTCTCTGCTCGTCGTGAGTTCCCTGCTCACTTCTTCTCGAAGCGCAGGAAGCCCAGCCGCACGCCTCCGGCTCCCCATTCGGCGCCGAGCGCCTCGTTCGCCAGCAGGGAAATCCTCAGATTCCTGCGGTCGACCGGCGAAAGGCTGTCGTCGCTGTCCAGCACCGCCTTCGTCCAGGCGGCACTCTCCTCCCAGAACGGCAAGGTCTCCGACGTGGCGTCGACGTCATCGACCAATTCAAAACCCGCAGCCTGTGCGGCTTCTGTGTAGTCGCGCACCGTAGCCGGCTTTGTGTAGAAGTATTCGGCCCACACATCGGCCCCGTGCGGGCGTGTGATGAATACTTCCTCGATGCACACGCTCCCGCCCGGACGAATCACGTGCGACAGACGCTCGAACCACTGAGGGCGGTTGAAATACCCGCTGCTCTCGATCGCCACGGCCGCGTCATAGGGGCCGCCGTCCAACGGGAGATGCATCGCGTCACTGACCAGTGCGCGGACCTTCCCGTCCAAACCGCATTCCCGCGCGAACCCCTCGACTATCGGCGCGTGTTCCTGCGCGTTGGTGACCGCCGTGACGTCGGCGCCGTATTCCTGCGCCCAGAAGATCGAGCCCCCGCCGAGACCGCAGCCGACGTCCAGGATCCTCCCCGACAGCCGGTGTTCGGCGCCCCAGATCTTGGCCGCATACCGCAGCAGACCCTCTTGATGAGTCCGTATGCTGCCGCGGATGGCATCCGGCGTCGCGTCGTGAGCATCCAGCGGCGATTTGGATGAGGGGTAGTGACCTACATGATAGTGAATCCTGGGTCCAGGCCCGTATTTGCGAACAAGCCTGGCCGTTTTGTCGTCGTAGTATTGGCCGACTACTTTTACCTCGTCCTGAGGCTCCAGCACTGTTTGAGGCGAACCTGAAAGTTCATCCAGATTTGACATGGTCACTCCTCCAGAGCTCGGATGCCGACGACGTTGGCGAATGACCCGCTTTGGTCGTTACGCTGCGCTCGTCATGATTTTGGCGAGGATACGCGATTCAACTGCGAAACGCAGAGCCACCCTCACGACCCCGAATCTTGAGTCGCCCCGAAATTGAGTGGCAGCTATTGGATTCCATCCTGAGGGACGACCCTGGTCGTGTCAACGACGTTGGGTGAGCGGCTTCGACTTTAGGAAAAACCCCAAAGAAGACGGCGTAAGGATTGGATTAGACTGCCCTGCGGAATGGTAGCCGCTGGGCGGCACCCAAGGCCGTACTTCGAGTCCGGGTATTAAGCCGGCACCCAACGGCAGACAAGACTTCCCGAGAAGGACTCGGTTTCTACCGACCGGCGTGGATGCCCTGTTCGGCAACGCAAGCCAGGCGTTCCGACGCGGACGTCATGGCACGGAACGGAGTGGGAATGAGTGGCGGTAAGCAGGTCCTGCTGGCCGAGCCACGGAGTTTGTGTGCCGGTGTACGCCGGGCGATAGCCATCATCGACCTCGCGCTGGAACAGCACGGCGCGCCGATCTACGTCCGCAAGGAGATCGTGCACAACCACTACGTGGTGCGCGAGTTCCAGCGCCGGGGAGTCCGGTTCGTCGACTCCGAGCAGGAGGTACCGGAGGGCGCGGTGTGTGTCTTCTCCGCGCACGGGGTCTCCCCGCAGGTGCGGCAGAACGCGGACGCACGCGGGCTGGACGTGCTCGACGCGACCTGCCCCCTGGTGGCCAAGGTGCACCAGGAGGCCCGCCGGTTCGCCCGCGACGGGCGGACGTTGCTGCTGGTCGGGCACGCGGACCACGAGGAGGTCGAGGGCACCTACGGGCACGCTCCCGACCAGACGGTCATCGTCGAGACGGTTGCCGACGCGGAGGCACTGGACCTTCCCCCCGACGCACCGGTCGCCTACCTCACCCAGACCACGCTCTCGGTGGACGAGACCAGGGACATCATCGCCGTGCTCCAGCGCAGGTTCACCGACCTGCGCGGGCCCGCCACCGACGACATCTGTTACGCCAGCCAGAACCGCCAGGACGGCATCAGGGCCATGGTGGACCGGTGCGACCTGGTGCTGGTGGTCGGTTCGACCAACTCCAGCAACTCGATCCGGATGGTCGAGGTGGCGCGCAGGCTCGGCGGCAGGGCCGAACTGGTGCCGGACGTGACCCACTTCGACCCCAGGTGGCTGGCCGGCGTGAGCACGGTCGGCGTGAGCGCCGGGGCGAGCGCGCCGGAGATCCTCGTCGACCAGCTGCTCGACCGGCTCGCCGAACTGGGTTACGCGGACACGTCCGTGGAACGGGTGGCGACCGAGGACATCGTGTTCTCCCCGCCCGCCCGGCTGACCGGAGTGGCGGACGTGCCATGACCGATCGGGACCGGGCGGCCCCTGCCGCTGATGGCGCCGGCCAGGACTCCGTCGGCAAGAGCGGCATCGCGCCGGGCAGTCGGCCCGAACTGACCGAGAGGGCGGCCGCGGCCGCCCACCACACCCGGTGAGGAGCACTGTTCGACATGGCGTTGCTGGAAACCGTGCGCGACCCGGCGCGGCTGCGTGAGCTGACCGCCGGGGAACTCCGCGACCTCGCCGGGGAGATCCGCGCGTTCCTGATCGAGCGGGTCTCCGCGACCGGGGGACACCTCGGGCCCAACCTGGGTGTGGTCGAGCTGACCATCGCGTTGCACACGGTGTTCGAGTCCCCGCGGGACCGGTTGCTGTGGGACACCGGGCACCAGTCCTATGTGCACAAGATCCTCACGGGCCGCCAGGCCGGGTTCGACCGGCTGCGCAAGTCGGGCGGGGTCTCCGGCTACCCGAGCCGGGAGGAGTCCGAGCACGACCTGGTGGAGAACTCGCACGCGTCCACCGCGCTGTCCTATGCGGACGGGCTGGCCAGGGCGGACGCCCACCTCGGCCGGCGCGACCGGGCGACCGTCGCGATCATCGGCGACGGCGCGATGACCGGCGGTATGGCCTGGGAGGCGCTCAACAACATCGCGGGCGGGCCGGAGCGGCCGCTCGTCATCGTGCTCAACGACAACCAACGCTCCTACGCGCCGACCGTCGGCGGGCTGGCCGAGCACCTGGCCGACCTGCGTGCCGGGCGCGGGCCGGGCGTGTTCGAACAACTCGGGCTCGGTTACCTCGGCCCCGTCGACGGTCATGACATCTCCGCCGTCCAGGACTCGCTGCGCCACGCGGTCGCACTGGGCGGGCCGGTGGTGGTGCATGTGATCACCGCCAAGGGCAAGGGATACCGGCACACCGAGACCAACGACCTCGACCTCGGCCACGCCGTCAAACCGATGGACCCGCACACCGGGCAGGCGCTGAAGGCGTCGCCCCCGTCGTTCACGTCGGTGTTCGGCGAGAAGCTGGTCGAACTGACCGAGCAGCGCGACGACCTCGTGGCGATCACGGCCGCGATGACCGAGCCGACCGGGCTCCTGCCGCTGCAAGGCAGGTTTCCACACCGGGTGATCGACGTCGGCATCGCCGAGCAGCACGCGGTCACGATGGCCGCCGGGTTGTCCATGGGCGGCGTGCACCCGGTGGTGGCCATCTACTCCACGTTCGTCAACCGCGCGCTCGACCAATTGCTCATGGACGTCGCGCTACACCGCCGCCCGGTGACGTTCGTCCTCGACCGGTCCGGGGTGACCGGCGACGACGGGCCGAGCCACAACGGCATGTGGGATCTGTCGGTGCTGTCGGTGGTGCCGGGGCTGCGGATCGCGGCGCCGCGGGACGGCACCCGGCTGGCCGAACTGCTGGCCGAGGCGGTGGAGTGGGACGAAGGTCCGACACTGCTGCGGTTCCCCAAAGGCCCCGCCGGTGAGGACCTGCCCGCCACCGCCACGTTCAACGGGATTGATGTGCTGCGCCGTTCCGGCCGGCTGGACGTGCTGATCATCGCGGTGGGTGCGCTGGCCGGGCTCGCGCTCACCGTCGCCGACGGGGTGCGGGCACAGGGCATCGGGGTGACGGTGGTGGACCCGAGGTGGGTCACCCCGGTCAACCCCGCGCTGGCCGACCTGGCCCGCCGCCACCGGCTCGCGATCACGGTCGAGGACAACAGCCGTACGGGCGGCGTCGGTTCCGCGATCGCGCAAGCGCTGCGGGACGCCGACGTGCACACCCCGCTGCGCGAGTTCGGCATCCCGAGGCGGTTCCTCAGCCACGGCTCCCGGGCCGAGGTGCTCGCCGCCTGCGGGCTGACCGCGCAGAACATCACCAGGGTCGTGGTGGAGCTGCTGACCGGCCTCGACTCCGCACCGGCGGAGGCAGACATCGACGACCCCGGCACCTGGCCGGTCCGCTCAGGGGAGGAACATTGACGGCCGTCGATGTGGGAGCGTTAATCCCCGGTTTCACACGCAATGCGCGGGGGCCACGAATCCGCTCGCAGAATTTGGAGGACGAACGCCCTCGAAACCAATGCGACACGATTCGACGCCTGTAGCTTGTCGGACATAACGCGGACGTGATAATCGATGGTCTTCGAGCTGAGATACAGCTCTCTCGAAAGGCGCCCGCTGGAGAAGCCGGCCGCAACACCCTCCAGGATCCTGGCCTGGACCGGGCTGAGAACGCAGTCACCGACCGGCTGGGACACTTCGCAGCCGCTCTGATCATTATCCATGGCACGCATCCATTGCACCGTAAACGGAGTAATGCAGAGCGAGAAGCACTGGAATAAGATCCTAGGTGAACCCCTAAATTTATATCCGGCCTTGTTTTCGGCAGCTCAACCGGCTCATCCGGCTTGTTACCGCTCCACTCCTGCACAACCTGCCTATCATTTCGGCCATTTCTCACCCCATCTTCCTGAATGGTGCGGTTGCCCCATAAGCCCGCACCTGGCGCTTTCTATAGATGCCGCCCAGATAGCTCCTGACGGTCTTTTCAGTCAGGCATATGCCGAAGGCACGTCGCGGGCCACCGAGCCGAAGGTGAGCAGCGCCATAATCCGCTTTCCCCGGCGCGACAGCCGGGACAGTACGCTCTTGCCTTCTCCGCGCCCCCGGAGCCGGCTGCGCCGACACCGCCCTGGCCATTCCGTTTTCCAGCGCCGGCCACCCGTCGCCCCAGCCAGGCCAACGGGCCACAACCGCGACGGGCAGCAGCTCGACGCCCGACTCGATCGAGAGCCGCCCACTCCCTGGGCCACGCCAGGTCCGTACAGCAGAAGGACGTCATCGCTCGAACGGACTTCATGGGATTCACGTATCAGCCGGGCTTCCGGTAAGGAAAGGAAAACCAATCCGACACCGTGCAGACCGACCAAAGCCATTGGCAATGACGCCGCCGAAAACTCTCCCACCGGAGTCGTGAGGGTTTTCGGCACGGCACACCCCGCTCATACCCACGAGGTCACATCAAAGCCTGTGACCATTTCTTTGCCTGGGGATTTCCATGCCTTTGAACATCGTCAGGAATATTCCAGTCGCATAAGCGAGTACGCCGTCGGCCGACGACGGCTTCGTGGCACTTCAGCAACGCGCCGTAGCCGACGCTGGATGGCGTAGGAGACTCGGCGGGAAACGACGGCGGGTCAGGAGCGCTTGGCCACCGGTTCGAGGATGGCGACGCACTCCACATGATGCGTCACCGGAAAGAGGTCGAAGGCGCGGGTGCGGCGCGGGGCGTAGCCCGCCTCGCGGAAGTACTTCAGGTCGCGGGCGAGCGCCGCCGGGTCGCAGGCGACGTAGGCGATACGGCGGGCGCCCAGGGCCGCCAGGCGGGTCACCGTCTCCTTGCCCGCGCCCGCGCGGGGCGGGTCCAGGACGATCAGGTCGGCCTCGGTGATCCCGGTTCGGGGCAGCACCTGCTCGACCTTGCCGTGTTCGATACGGACCCGCTCCAGGTCCTGGAGGTTGTGCCGGGCGTCCTCGACCGCGCGCTTGCTTGACTCGATGCCCAGCACCGCGCCCCGCTCCCCCACCCGCTCGCCGATCGCGCCCGCGAAGAGGCCCACACCGCAGTACAGATCGAGGGCCATCTCGCCCTTACGGGGCATCAGCCCCTGCATCACGGCCTCGACGAGCACGTCCGCCGCCTTCGGGTGGACCTGCCAGAAGCCGCCCTCGCCCACCCGCCAGGTGCGGCCCGCCGCCCGCTCACGGACGAACGGGCGCCCGTGGACGCGGTGCACCAGACGGGTCCGCTCACGGCCGCGGGGCTCGCTGACCCGCAGCACGGAGACCGGCCGGTCCAGCTCCACCAGCGGCAGCCGGCCGCCGGGACGCGGGGTGAGGACCACCTGCCGGTCGGAGGAGCCGGTGGCGGCGATGGCCTCCACGGTGGAGATCTGGGGCCATTCGCGCTTCTCGACGCCGAGTTCGGTGACGCCCGGGGCGGCGATCAGGCAGTGGTCGATGGGCTCGACCTCGTGCGAGCGGTGACGGCGCAGTCCGGGGCGGCCCTGCTCGTCCACCGCGTACTGCACCCGGGTGCGCCAGGCCGGGACCTCTCCGCGGGCCACCTTGTCGCCGGGCGCGGGCTCGACCGTGCCGTCCCAGCCCGCCTCCTCGGGGGTGAGCCCCGCCAGCCGGGCCAGCTGTTCGGTGATCACCTCGGCCTTGAGCCTGCGCTGGGCGCCGGGGGCGGCGTGCTGCCAGTCGCAGCCGCCGCACTTGCCGGGCCCCGCGAACGGGCACGGCGCCTCCACCCGGTCCTTGGACGCGTCCAGCACCCGCACCGCGTCGGCGCGCAGAAAACGCGCGCCCTCCTCGCCGTCGGTCACCCGGGCCACGACCCGCTCACCGGGAAGCGCGTGCCGGACGAACAGCACCTGGCCCTCGGCGGTCCGGGCGATGCAGTGGCCGCCGTGCGCCACCGGGCCGACCTCTACCTCGTACTCCTCGCCGACCAGCGATGCCTTGGGTTCACTTTGCATGGCGGGCACAGGCTCCAGAAGGGGTGAGAGGACGCGGTGGGACAACAGCCCACCAGTCTACGTCCCGCCGGCCCTCACCCCGTCACGCCCAGGCCCCACGGGCCTATCGCCCAGGAACCTGCGAGGTGATGCCCGGCTGCTCGCCCTTCGGTCCCTTCTCGCCCTTCTCCCGCTTGGCCGGAACCACCGGGCCACGCCGCACCGACCCCGGCGCGTTCCACTCGGCCCGCTTGCGCGCTCGCTTCCGGGCCAGTTCGGAGGAGTCCAGCTGCCACGGCACGGAGGTCACCATGACGCCCGGGGTGAACAGCAGCCGCCCCTTGAGCCGCAGCGCGCTCTGGTTGTGCAGCAGATGCTCGTACCAGTGGCCGACCACGTACTCCGGGATGAAGACGGAGACCACATCGCGCGGGCTCTCCCGGCGCAGGCTCTTGACGTAGTCGATGACCGGCCGGGTGATCTCGCGGTAGGGCGAGTCCAGGATCTTGAGCGGCACATCGATACCGCGCTCGTGCCACACCGTCTGGAGCGCCTTGGTCTCGGCGGGGTCCACATTGATGCTCAGCGCCTCCAGCCGGTGGGAGCGCATCAGCTTGGCGTAGGCCAGGGCCCGCAGCGTCGGCTTGTGGATCTTGGAGACCAGGACGATGGAGTGCACCCGGGAGGGGCGCACCTCCTCCTCGTCGAGCTGTTCGGTGGCGGCCGCGAGCTCCTCGGAGACGCCGTCGTAGTGGCGCCTGATGGCCGACATGGTGACGTAGAAGATGACCATGCCGAGCAGGGCGACCCAGGCGCCGTGGGTGAACTTCGTCAGCAGCACCACGACCAGCACCAGACCGGTGAAGAAGGCCCCGAAGGTGTTGATCGCGCGGGCGCGGACCATGCGGCGGCGGGCGTTCGGGTTCCGCTCGGTGGCCAGATGGCGGTTCCAGTGCCGCACCATGCCGGTCTGGCTGAGGGTGAAGGAGACGAAGACCCCGACGATGTAGAGCTGGATCAGCCGGGTGGAGTCGGCCCCGTAGAAGTAGACCAGGACCGCGGCGGCCGAGGCGAGCAGCACGATGCCGTTGGAGAAGGCGAGCCGGTCGCCGCGGGTGTGCAGCTGGCGGGGCAGATAGCGGTCCTGGGCCAGGATCGAGCCGAGCAGCGGGAAGCCGTTGTACGCGGTGTTGGCGGCCAGGAACAGCACCAGCGCGGTGGCCCCGGCCAGCACCACGAAGAAGAACGAGCCGTCGCCGAAGACCGCGGCCGCGACCTGCGAGATCACCGGGTTCTGGGTGTAGTCGGCGCCGAGCGGCGCCCCGTTCTTCAGCAGGTCGTGCGCGGGGTTCTCGGCCATCTTGACGTCGGTGGCCAGGGCGAGGGTGATGATGCCCACGAACATGGTCACCGCGAGGCCGCCCATCAACGCCAGCGTCGTCGCCGCGTTACGGCTCTTGGGCTTGCGGAAGGCGGGCACACCGTTGCTGATCGCCTCGACACCGGTCAGCGCCGCACAGCCGTCGGAGAAGGCGCGCAGCAGCAGGAAGATCAGCGCGAAGCCGGCCAGCCCGGTCTGTTCGGCGTGCACCTCGTAGCCCGCGGTGGGGGCCCTCATGTCGTCGCCCAGCACCAGCCCCCGGTAGGCGCCCCAGAGGATCATCGCGAAGACGCCGCCGACGAAGACATAGGTGGGGACGGCGAAGAGCTTGCCCGACTCCCGTACGCCCCGCAGGTTCATCAGGGTCAGCAGCAGGATGATCCCGACCGCGCACAGCGTCTTGTTCTCGACGATGAAGGGGACGGCCGAACCGAGGTTCTCCACACCGGAGGAGATCGACACGGCCACCGTGAGGACGTAGTCGACCAGCAGGGCGCTGGCGACGGTCAACCCGGCCTTGGGGCCGAGGTTGGTGGTGGCGACCTCGTAGTCACCGCCCCCGCTGGGGTACGCGTGCACATTCTGGCGGTACGAGGCGACCACCGTGAACATCAGCACGATGATCGCGATCGTGATCCACGGGCTGTAGTGGTAGGCCGACGCACCCGCCACGGACAGAACGATCATCACCTGCCCCGGCGCATACGCGACGGAGGAAAGGGGGTCGGAGGCGAAGACGGGGAGCGCGATGCGCTTGGGGAGAAGGGTCTCCCCCAGCTTGTCGCTGCGCAGGGCCCGCCCGATCAAGATCCGTTTCGGGAGGTCGGTCAGTTTGGACACGCAGAGGATCGTAAGGGGTAGGCCCGGTCCCCGCCCACCCGCCCGCCCCCGGGATCTCGGGCGGGCGGGGACCGGCCCCCGGAGCGCTCAGGACAGCCGTGCCGGCAAGGTGCGGTGACCGTTGGAGATGAAGGACTCCACCGGCTCCAGCGGCTCCCGCCCGGACGCCAGCTTGAGCCCGGGGAAGCGGTCGAAGAGGGCCGGGAGCGCGATCGCGGCCTCCAGCCGGCCCAGCGGGGCGCCGACGCACAGATGGACGCCGTGGCCGAACGCCAGGTGGTTCTTGAGCCCGCGGGTCACATCGAAGTGGTCCGCGTCCTCGCCGTGCACCTCGGGGTCGCGTCCGGCTGCCGCGTAGGCGGCCAGGATCGCGTCACCCTTGCGCAGCACCACGCCGCCGTCCAGTTCGATGTCCTCCACCGCGTAGCGCAGCGGCAGGTTGGCGACCGGGGCGGAGTGCCGCAGCGTCTCCTCGATCACATCGTCCCAGGTGGCCCGGCCGGCCCGGACGTGGTCGAGCTGCTCGGGCCGGGTGAGCAGCGCGTGGATGGCGTTGTCCAGGAGGTTGACCGTAGTCTCGTGACCGGCCGAGAGGAACAGCGCGAGGGTGTCGGTCAGCTCCTTCTCGCTGAGCGCGGAGCCGCTCTCCTCGTCCCGCACCGCGATCAGCCCGCTGGTCAGGTCGTCGCCGGGGCACTCGCGCTTGGTGGCCACCAGCTCGCCGAGTACGGAGTACATCTCGGTGTAGGTGGCGGTGACCTCCTCCGGGGTGGCGGAGGTGTGGAAGATGGAGTCCACGACCCGGCGCATCCGCTCGCGCAGATTCTCGTCGTCGAGCCCGAACAGCTCGGAGATCACCTGGATCGGCAGCGGATACGCGTACGCCTCGCGCAGGTCGACCGGCTCGCCCGGCGCGGCGGTGGCCAGCCCGTCCAGGAGGGTGGCGCAGATCTCCTCGATGCGCGGCCGCAGGGCGGCGGTGCGCCGGGCGGTGAACGCCTTGGAGACCAGGGTGCGCAGCCGCCGGTGGTCACCGCCGTAGGAGGTGAACATGTTCTCGACGGCGACCCAGGTGATCAGCGGCCACTCGGGCGAGATCTCACCGTTGATCCACGCCGGCCAGTGCTGCCGGGGGTCCTTGGAGACCCGGGGGTCGGTCAGCAGCTGTTTGAGTGTCCGCTGGCGGCTTATTGCCCACGCCACCACGCCGTCAGGAAGCTCAACAAGCGTCGCCTCGCCGCCTGCTGCGACTCGGGCTGCCTCTCCGGGGATGTCGCGGCCGGCGGGGTCGAGAACGATGGGACGGGGTTCCATTGGCTGCCTCCAGAGGTCTCGTCGAATCGGGTCGACTCGGACACCGACGCTGCGGACGGCCCGGTCCTGGATGTCGCTTGGGCGGGGAAGCGCACCGGCAGAGTGGCCAGGGCGCGCGAGAAGGGCCCGGTCCGCCACGTCAACCGCTCCGCGGGGACGGCCAGTTCCATGTCCGGGAGGCGGTCCAGGAGCCGCTCGATGGCCACCGAGGCGATCACCCGGGCGGGCCGCTCGGCGGGGCAGCGATGGGCGCCCGCGCTCCAGGCCAGATGGGCCCGGTTGCCGGACCGGCGGTCGGAGGCCAGGGCGGCCTCGTGGTTGGCCGCGGCGTAGCTGATGAGCACCGGGTCGCCCTTGCGCAGCCGTACGCCCGCCACGTCGCAGTCGTAACGGGGGAACCGGGTGCCGTAGTTGGCCATCGGCGGATCGTTCCACAGGACCTCGTCCAGGGCGTCCTCGACGGGCATGCTGCCACCGGACAGCTCACCGGCGAAGCGGTCGTCCGACAGCAGCAGGCGCAGCGCGTTGGCGATCAGGTTCTGCTCGGGGTCGGTACCGGCCGCCATCAGCAGGATCATCTGCTGCATCAGCTCGTCGTCGGCGAGCTGCGAGGGGTGTGCCATCAGCCAGGAGGTGACATCGGCGGCGGGCTGCCGGCGCTTTTCCGCCAGCAGGCCGGAGATCCAGTGGAGCAGTTCGTCGTTGGCCGCCGCCGCGTCCTCGCCGCTGTCGAAGAGCTTCATCATCGTCTCGACCAGCTTCGGCCCGTCCGCCGGACGCGCCCCGAACAGCTGGTTGAAGACCAGCAGCGGGATCACCGACGCGTACTCGGTGATCAGCTCGGCCTCGCCCCGGGAGGCGAAGGCGTCGATCAGCGTCTCCGCGCTGCGCTCGACGTACTCGCTCAGGGCGTGCGGATCCACCCGGTCCAGGCTGTCGGTGATCGCCCCGCGCAGCCGGACGTGCGCCTCCCCGTCGGCGAAGAGCGCGTTCGGCCGGTACATCATCATCGGGGCGACCGGGTTGTCCAGCCCCACCGTCCCGTCCCGCATCGCCCGCCAGCCGCGCGGGTCCTTGGCGAACCGCTCGGTGTCGCGCAGGATCTCCAGGCCGAGCTGATAGCTGGTGACCAGCGAGGCGTACACCCCCGGCGACAGCTCGACCGGGGCGATCGCCCCGAAGGTGGCGCGCATCCGTGTGTAGGCGCCGTGCGGGTCGGCGGCGAACTCGGGACCGTACATCGGTACTGCCGCGCGGGGCCCGGCGTCGCTCACGGCCGTGGCAGGGCCCGCGTGCGCGGGACAGCCCGGTGGCGGTACGGGTCCGGCGGCTGGATGGTTGGTCACACAATCTCCTGGGAGCTACGGGTCTGGCGAGCCTGTAGATATTCGACGAGGGCGATCAGTGCGTGCGTGGAGGAGATCTCGTCCCGGGCGTCGCAGGTCACCAGGGGCGTCTCCGGAAGCAGATCGAGGGCCTCCCGGACCTCCGGCTCCGCGAAGAGGGGAGCGCCCTCGAAGTGGTTGACGGCGACGGCGTACGGCAGTCCGTGCTCCTCCAGGACGGCCATCACCGGGAACGACTGCTCCAACCGCCGGGTGTCGGCCAGCACGACCGCGCCCAGCGCGCCGACCGTCATGTCGTGCCACAGCCGGGTGAAGCGCCGCTGCCCCGGCGTGCCGAACAGATAGAGCACCAGGGAATCGCTGAGGGTGAGCCGGCCGAAGTCCATGGCGACGGTGGTGGTCGTCTTGTCCTCGGTGCCCCGCAGGTCGTCGATGAGCGCACCGGCCTGCGTCATCGTCTCCTCGGTGCGCAGCGGGCGGATTTCGGACAGCGAGCCGACGAAGGTCGTCTTGCCGACGGCGAAGTGCCCGACGACCAGGATCTTCGCCGCCACCCGTACCGTGGAGGGCAGATAGGCCGCGTCAGAGACGAGCGCGGAGTCCATCGAGCACCTCCTGGAGCAGCTGGACCTCGGGGAGCTCGGCGGGCGGGATGGGGGCCCGGGTGCTGATGTGGCCGCTGTCCACGAGGTCGCCCAGCAGGACCTTGGTGACGCTGACGGGCAGCTCCAGATACCCGGCGACCTCGGCCACCGAAAGCGCTCCGCCCAGGCACAGCTCCATGACCCGCCGCTTCTCCGGGCTGAGCCCGGGCAGCGGCCGGTCGGGATGGGCCATGACCAGGGTCACCAGGTCGAAGGTGTTGCGAGTCGGGTAGGCGCGGCCGTCGGTCACCACATACGGCCGCACCAACCCTCGTTCGCGCCGCCCCGGACTCATGCGCGGCTGCCGATCCCCTGCCGCGGGAGGCCCTGCCTCGGCGGGCTGGTGAGCTCCTTGCCGAGCCGGTCGACCAGCTTCTGCATCCGGTAGCTGACCGCCTCCATGTCCACCGCCTCGGTGGCCGAGACCGCCAGATACGCACCGGGGCCTGCGGCGGTCAGGAAGACGTACCCGCCGACGAACTCGACGAGCGTCTGCTGCCAGGGCGTCTCCTGCGGATCGCAGAACTCGGAGGTGGAGCGGCTGATCGACTGGAGTCCGGAGAGCGCGGCGGCTTGGCGCTCGGCCTCGTCGCGGGGGATGCCCTGGGAGTGCGCCCGTAGCATCCCGTCCGCGGAGAGCAGGATCGCGTGCCGGGCCTCCGGCATCTTGACGACCTCGTCGAGCATCCAGCCGAGCTCGTTGTTGAGATGGTCGTTCATGCCTGGCGATTCCCTTCGTCATGGTGAGGGGCTGAGTCCTGGGTGGCGGAACGGCCGGAGCGGGTACCGCGGGCGAACGCGCCCATCCGCGAGGCGGTTTCCTCCGCCGAACGCGCGCGGTACGCGCCCGTGTCGGGCTCGGCGGCACCGGCCGCCCCGGCCCCCGCGGTCCAGTCGGCGGACGGCGGGGCGGCCGCCGCCTCCCGGCGGCGGCGCTTGGGCAGCCCGCCCACCGTGGTGCCGTACACCTGTGTGGCCTCGCCGTCGGCGGACGACGGCTGGGGCGCCGGGGCGGGTGCGGGTTCGGGGGCCGAAGGCCGCGCCTGGTGCGGGACCTGGGCGTGCGCCTGGTGCTGAGGCTGGGCCTGGTGCGGAACCTGAGGCTGGGCCTGGTGCGGGATCCGGGCGTGCTGCGGGGCGGCCTGCGTCTGCTGCGTCGCCCTCCTGGGGGCGCGCATCCGGCGGGAGGGGAGGGTGTGCAGCGGCTCGGCGTCCTCGGGGTCCTGCGCGGCGGTGCCCGGCCGGCCGTCGGAGTCGACATGGGTGAGCAGCTCGGTCGGGAGGAACAGCACCGCCCGCACACCGCCGTACGGGGACCGGGTGTCCACCGAGACGCTGAAGCCGTACCGCGCGGCCAGCAGGCCCACGACGGCGAAGCCGAACTGCGGCGGGTCGCCGAGCCGGGAGACGTCCACGGCGCGCTGACCGGAGAGCAGGGCGGCGGCCCGCTGGACCTCCAGGCCGTCCATGCCCACACCGGCGTCGTCGACCACGATGCAGGCCCCGTTGTGCACCGGCTGGAGGCTGACCTCCACGGAGGTGTTGGGCTGCGAGTGCCGGGCGGCGTTGTCCAGCAGCTCGGCGACCGCGAGCACGACGGGCTCCACGGCCCGGCTCACCACGGCGACGTCGATCAGGGAGTGCACCTGCACCCGCTGGTAGTCGCGGATCCGCGACTTGGAGCCGCGGACCACATCGGTCAGCGAGGAGGCCAGCCGCTGACGGCCGGGCCAGGATCCGCAGAGCACGGCGATGGCCTGGGCACGCCGGCCGAACTGGGCGTTGGCGTGGTCGATCTCCAGCAGGTCCCGCAGCACATCGGGGTTGTCGTGCCGCTCCTGCATCTCGGAGATGGACACCTGCTGTTCGTTGGCGAGCCCCTGGACGGCGCGCATCGACGCCTTGAGCGCCGCTTTGGCGGAGGCGTCAGCCCGTGCCTGTGCCCTGTCCACCGCCCGGGTGAACTGCTCCATGACGGCGTGCAGGCTCTGCGCGAAGGCCGTCCCGGCCAGCTTCTCGTCCCGCAGCCCCGGCAGCGGTCCGGGCTGGCTCAGCGCGTCCGCGATCGAGGGGAGGCGCACATCGACGAGGTGCTGCACCTCCTCGTCGCGGGACCGCAGGCTGTCCTCCAGAGTGGCGTTGCGCCTGCGGACTCCGGCGGTGATCTGCCGCTGGCGTATCAGAAGCACCAGGACGACGAGGAGCGCGACGGCCAGACACCAGCTCACCGCCTCCGATATGTGATCAGTCATCAGGAACCTCGTGCAGGTGAACGCGGCGCGGAAGGAACGAGTCAGAGCCCTGATGTCCCGACCGGAAACGGAATACAGCGATCATCTTAGCCATGTGGTGACCTAGTGTCCGACGCCCGTAACCAAGTTCCAACTGGCGGCATTCACTGGGCATTTGCATGTGGATTTGGTGAAGATCCAGGTTTTCGGGCGAAGATGGAGGGTCGCGACCACCGGTGGAGCGCCGAAACCCGCGCCCACCGTAGTGGTCGAGGCTGATCGCCGACAGCCTTTTCACTCCGCGTCCGCAACTGGAAATGATCGCTATCTCTTCTGTCCCGGCGCATCCGTGATCGCCTCCGACCGCCTCGCCACATCCCCGATCACCGCGGGAACTTTCCCGCTATGTCGTACGTCACCACGTTCATTTCCGGACCGCCGGGCGCGGACGGGGGAGCTTGCCGCCGGTACGGATACGGTGGGGACAGGTGCCGCGGTGGCCGACTCCCGTCGTCGCCGCGCACCGGCATCGGGGTTCCGCCCCCGCTGTCGCCCCGTAGGTCCTGGAAGGAAGATGTGAGCAGGGTGTTTGCGCAGGTCGGCACGGTCATCTGGAGTGCGGGGTAAGACGCATGCATATCGTGATCATGGGCTGTGGCCGGGTGGGCGCGGCCCTCGCCCAGACCCTGGAGCAACAGGGGCATACGGTCGCGGTCGTCGACCAGGACCCCACCGCCTTCCGCCGCCTGGGCGCGGGCTTCGGCGGCCGCCGGGTGACCGGTGTCGGCTTCGACCAGGACACGCTGCGCGAAGCGGGCATCGAGGAGGCCGGGGCCTTCGCCGCGGTCAGCAGCGGCGACAACTCCAACATCATCGCGGCCCGGGTGGCCCGCGAGATGTTCGGCGTGGAGAACGTGGCGGCCCGTATCTACGACCCCCGCCGCGCCGAGGTCTACCAGCGCCTCGGCATCCCCACCGTGGCCACGGTGCGCTGGACCGCCGACCAGATGCTGCGGCGGCTGCTGCCGTCCGGTGCGGAGCCGCTGTGGCGGGACCCCAGCGGAGGGGTGCAGCTGGCCGAGGTGCACATCTCCCCCTCATGGGTGGGCCACAAGGTCAGCAGGATCCAGGAGGAGACCGGAGTGCGGGTCGCGTTCCTCACCCGGCTCGGCGAGGCGATGCTGCCGACCTCCGGGACCGTGCTCCAGGAGGGCGACCTGGTGCATGTGATGATGCGCACCGACGAGGTCGGGACGGTCGAGGCGGCTTTTGAAAAGGGTCCAGAGGAGGCCGGCCGATGAGCGCCGCACGCACGGCCGCCAGGCCGCACACGACCGCGAAACCCGCACCTCCGCGCCGTGCGGGCGGAGAAGCTGGAGAAGCTAACGAGGAGGCACCGTGAGCGCCGCACGCACGGCCGCCGCGCCGCACACGACCGCGAAACCCGCACCTCTGCGCCGTGCGGGCGGAGAAGCGAACGAGGAGGCACCGTGAGGGTTGCGATTGCCGGTGCGGGCGCCGTGGGGCGCTCCATCGCGAGCGAGCTCCTGGAGAACGGGCACGAGGTGCTCCTCATCGACAAGGCGCCGACCGCCATCTCGGTGGAGCGGGTGCCGCAGGCCGAGTGGCTGCTGGCCGACGCCTGTGAGATCACCTCCCTGGACGAGGCGGCGCTCCAGCGCTGCAACGTGGTCATCGCGGCCACCGGTGACGACAAGGTCAACCTGGTCGTCTCGCTGCTCGCCAAGACCGAGTACGGGGTGCCCCGGGTGGTCGCCCGGGTCAACAACCCCAAGAACGAGTGGCTGTTCAACGAGGCATGGGGCGTCGATGTCGCCGTCTCCACCCCGCGTCTGATGTCGGCGCTGGTCGAGGAGGCGGTGAGCGTCGGCGATCTGGTGCGGCTGCTCCGCTTCAGCCACGGCGACGCCAACCTCGTGGAGCTGACACTGCCGCCGGAGGCGGCGCTGGTGGGCACCCGGGTCGGCGATGTGGAGTGGCCGGAGGACACCACGCTGGTCACCATCATCCGGGGCACCCGCGTGCTGACCCCGAACAAGGACGATGTGCTGGAGGCCGGTGACGAGCTGCTGTTCGTCGCGGCTCAGGCGCGTGAGGAGCAGCTCGAACAGCTGCTGTCCGTCCAGCGTCAGAATGCCACGGGCTGACGAGGTCCGGGCCCTGGAACGGAGCCCGCCGCCCGGTCTTCCGGGCGGCGGGCTCCGACGTCTCGGCAACGCTCGGCAACGCCTCAGTGCCGGGGCGGCTGCCGGTCGGCCGATTCGGTACGGGCCTCGGAGACGATCTGGCCGGTCCACTCCGAGAGCAGCGGATCGGCGATCTTGTCAGCCTCCGCCTTGGACCGCTCGCGCTCCCGCTCGGCCTTCTCCTCCGCCTCCATCTCCGCGATGACGTCGATCGGCGGCGGGGCCTTGGCGAGGAAGATCCAGGTCAGATAGACGCAGAGCAGGAACGGCGGAATGCCGAGCGCGACCTTGACCCAGCCGAGCTGAGTGGCGTCCCCCCACCAGTAGAGCGGGAACAGCACCGCCGACTTGGCCAGCAGGATCAGACCCCACGCCCAGGTGGACCGGGTGTAGGCGCGGAACCGGCCGGGGTTGCGGGTGCGCCAGGAGAGGTTCTCCTTCAGCATCGGCCCGAGCAACACGCCGATCAGCGGGAAGCGGAAGATCGCCGAGAGGATGTAGGCGATCGCCAGGCCCAGGGTGTAGAGCATGCCCGGCAGATAGAAGTTCTTCGCGTCGCCGGACATCATCGCGAAGATCGCGCCGAACGCGACCCCGAAGACCCCGCTGAAGGCGTGCTTCAGCGTCTCCTTGCGCACCAGCCGGGCGAGCCCGAGCAGCACGGTGAGACCGAGCGCGGCGATCGCGGCGAGGTGGATATCGCGCTTGATGGTGTACAGCAGGACAAAGACCAGACCGGGGACGGTGGTGTCCACCATGCCCCGCACCCCGCCGAACGCCTCCAGGAGCGCGGTGTCCGCCGCCGCCCTGCTGTCGGCGGCGGCGCGTCGGTGCCCGGTCGGGGGCGTCTTCTCGTCTGGCGTCACCGGCTACTCCTGTCCGAGCGGTCGGAGTTCGTACTTCGGATTGAACAGCACCCGGCGCCCATGGCTCATGGAAATCCGGCCCGAGGCGATCAGCTTGCGCCCCGGTTCTATCCCGATGATCGAGCGACGGCCCAGCCACACCACGTCCAGCGCGGCGGTGCCGTCGAAGAGCTCCGCCTCCAGCGCGGGAACACCGGCCCGCGGTCTGAGCGTCACCGTGCGCAGCGTGCCCGTCACCTTGACGATCTGGCGGTCACCGCAGTCGCCGATCTTGGTACACCCCGCGGCCTCCGCGTCCTGCTGGAGCTCTGCGGAGTGCAGCTCCTCCTGGGAACTCGACAGCCGGTCCAGCATCCGCCGGAACCGGCCGGCCGGTTTCTCGGATCTGTCTCCCCTGTCGGCCCCATCGGAGGGCTGGCGTACGGAACTCATACGGCCAGCGTACCGGTGAGCCCCCGCCGAAACGCCGCCCCCGTGACTCATCGCCCGAACCGGTAACCCACGCCACTCGAACCGGTACCCCACGCCTCACCGCTCGAAGCGATACCCCATCCCCGGCTCAGTGATACAGCATCCCCCGGGGGCAACCCCCGGACCCCCGGCCGGACACCCGCCCCACGCCTCACCGCTCGAAGCGATACCCCATCCCCGGCTCAGTGATGAAGTGGCGCGGATGCGAGGGGTCGGTCTCCAGCTTGCGGCGGAGTTGGGCCATGTAGACCCGCAGGTAGTTGCTCTCGGTGCCGTACGAGGGGCCCCAGACCTCCTGGAGCAGTTGCTTCTGGCTGACCAGGCGGCCCGCGTTGCGCACCAGGACCTCCAGCAGATGCCATTCGGTGGGGGTCAGCCGCACATCGCGGCCGTCGCGGTGGGCCTTCTTGGCGGCCAGGTCGACGGTGAACGTCTCGGTCTCCACCACCACCGAGTCGTCGGGCTGCCCGGCGGGTTCGGCGCGGCGGACGGCCGCGCGCAGCCGGGCGAGGAGTTCGTCCATGCCGAACGGCTTGGTGACGTAGTCGTCCGCCCCGGCGTCGAGGGCCTCGACCTTCTCGTCGGAGGTCTGACGGGCGGAGAGCACCAGGATCGGCACCCGGGTCCAGCCCCGGAGCCCCTTGATCACTTCTACCCCGTCCATATCGGGCAGGCCCAGGTCGAGCACGATCACATCGGGATGGCGGGCGGCGGCGAGCCGGAGTGCGGTGGCGCCGTCCGCGGCGGCGTCCACCTCGTATTTGCGCGCCTTCAGGTTGATCACGAGGGCGCGCACGATCTGCGGCTCGTCGTCCACCACGAGCACCCGGTTCATCTGGCGGGCCTGCCTTTCCGTTCTGTCGTGCCTGACGTGGAGCCGACCTGGACCGGGAGGCCGGGGTCGACCGGCGGGCGCCCGGCGGCGACGCGCAGCGTGAGCACCATGGTCATACCTCCGCCGGGGGTGTCCTCGGCGGTCAGCCGCCCGCCCATGGCCTCCGCGAAGCCGCGGGCGACGGCGAGCCCGAGGCCGACCCCGGCGCCGCGCGGGGCGTCCCCGTACCGCTGGAAGGGCTCGAAGATGCGGTCCTTCTCGCTGTCCGGCACGCCGGGGCCGCCGTCGGCGACGCGCAGCTCCACCCGGTCGCCGAGGGCGCTCGCGGCGACCAGCACGGGGCGGTCCGGCGGGCTGTACTTCACCGCGTTCTCGACGATGTTGGCGACGGCGCGCTCCAGCAGCCCGGGGTCGACCGCGACCATCGGCAGTTCCTCGGGGATGTCGGGGGCGACCTTGGCCTCCGGGACGCCGACGAGCGCCATCGGCACCACCTCGTCCAGGTCGATCTCCCGGATGAGCGGGGTGACGGTGCCGGTCTGGAGCCGGGACATGTCCAGGAGGTTGCCCACCAGGTGGTCCAGCCGGTCGGCGCCGTCCTCGATGCCCTCCAGCAGCTCGGCCTCGTCCTCCGCCGACCAGGCGACGTCGTCGGAGCGCAGGGAGCTCACGGCCGCCTTGATGGCCGCGAGCGGGGTGCGCAGATCGTGGCTGACGGCGGCGAGCAGCGCGGTGCGGATGCGGTTGCCCTCGGCCAGCTCACGGGCCTGTCCGGCCTCCTGGGTCAGCCGCTGCCGGTCGAGGACGACGGCGGCCTGGGCGGCGAAGGCGGCGAGCACCCGGCGGTCCTCGGCGGGCAGGACCCGGCCGGAGAGCGCGAGCGCCATATGGTCGCCGACCGGCATGTCCACCTCCGCGTCCTCGGGCCGTTCGGGCGGCGGGGTCCCGTCGAGAGCGCCCACGCTGCCCGCACAGGTCCAGGGGGCGACATCGCTCTCCCGCTCCAGCAGCGCCACCGAGTCCATGCCGAACGTCTCGCGCACCCGCTCCAGCAGCGCCTCCAGGCTGGTCTCGCCGCGCAGCACGCTGCCCGCGAGGAAGGACAGTATCTCGGACTCGGCGCGCAGCCGGGCGGCTTGATGGGTGCGGCGGGCGGCGAGATCCACCACGGAGGCCACACAGACGGCCACCGCCACGAAGATCGCTATGGCGACGATGTTCTCGGGGTCGGCGATGGTCAGGGTGTGGGTGGGCGGGGTGAAGTAGTAGTTGAGCAGCAGCGATCCGACGGCCGCCGAGGCCAGCGCGGGCGCCATGCCGCCCAGCAGGGCGGCCAGCACATTGAGGAACAGGAAGAGCAGCACCTCGTTGGCGAAGCCGGGTCCGATCTCGGAGGCGAGGGTGGCGCCGGTGGCGGTGAGCAGCAGGGTGAGCAGCACCGGTCCGGCCACTCCGACCGCCCAGCCCGCGATCAGCCGGGAGCGGCCGAGCCGGGCGCCGCGCGAGACCGGCAGTCCGCGGCCCTTGGCGACCTCGTCATGGGTGACGATGTGGACGTCCAGGTCGGGCCCGGAGTCCCGGGCGACGATGGCGCCCACCCCGGGTCCGAAGACGTACTGCCAGGTCTTGCGGCGGCTGGAGCCGAGCACGATCTGGGTCGCGTTGACCCCGCGGGCGAACTCCAGCAGCGCCCCCGGGACGTCCTCCCCTATGACGTGGTGGAAGGTGCCCCCGAGGTCCTCGACGAGGGTGCGCTGGACCGCCAGCTCCTTGGGCGAGGCCGAGGTCAGTCCGTCGCTGCGGGCGATGTAGACGGCGAGGATCTCGCTGCCGGAGCCCTTGGCCGCCATCCGGGCGGCCCGGCGGATCAGCGTCCGCCCCTCCGGACCGCCGGTCAGCCCGACGACGATGCGCTCACGGGCCTGCCAGGTGGTGCGGATGGAGTGCTCGTCGCGGTACTGCTGGAGGTATTCGTCCACCCGGTCGGCGGTCCACAGCAGGGCCAGCTCGCGCAGCGCGGTCAGGTTCCCCGGCCGGAAGTAGTTCGACAGCGCGGCATCCACCTTGTCCGGCGCGTAGATGTTGCCGTGCGCCATACGGCGGCGCAGCGCCTGGGGCGACATGTCGACCAGCTCGATCTGGTCGGCCCGGCGCACCACCTCGTCCGGGATGGTCTCCCGCTGGCGCACTCCCGTGATCGACTCCACCACGTCCCCCAGCGACTCCAGGTGCTGGATATTGACGGTGGAGACCACGTCGATGCCCGCCCGCAGCAGCTCCTCGACGTCCTGCCAGCGCTTTTCGTTCCGGCAGCCGGGGATGTTGGTGTGGGCGAGCTCGTCGATGAGCGCGACGGCGGGGCGGCGCGCCAGCACCGCGTCCACGTCCATCTCGCTGAAGGCGCTCTCCCGGTACTCCAGCTCCCGGCGGGGCACCTCCTCGAGCCCGTGCATCATCACCTGCGTGCGCCGACGGCCGTGGTGCTCCACGAAGCCCACCACGAGGTCCGTGCCACGCTCGACCCGGCGGTGCCCCTCGGAGAGCATCGCGTAGGTCTTGCCGACGCCGGGTGCCGCACCGAGGTAGATCCGCAACTTTCCGCGTCCCATGCCCCTATTTTCCCTGTTGGACGGCTTTCCCCGTTGGACGGCGCCTGAGCCCTTGGCGAGCTTCCGGAGGGCGATACCTGTCGAGGAAACCCCGCCCCCGCCCGGGGCGGCCGTCCCTTGACGGCTCCCTTACGGCCATCGGCGCCCTCTTGACGCATCTCTGACGCCGGGCGGCCCCATCGGGCTCGATGGGCCCATCCGCATCGCCCCCGGGCGACATCGCGGGAAAAAGCCGGTGGGCCGTACTCCGCAGAGAAGAGTACGGCCCACCGGTAGACGCTCACACCGGGCCGGCCTTACGCCGTCGGCTCAGCCGGACGTGAGCGAGCAGCCCGCCAGGGCGTCGAGACCGGAGGGGGCGGTCGAGCCCTGGCGGGAGAATGAGAGTTCGATGCGGTCGATCGTCGACGCCCGCTTGTCCTTCAGCGGGCCCAGGATGGCGTTCTGTACGAAGTCGGGGCCGCCCTCTCCCGCGGAGGACGCCAGGCGCTTGTTGGCCTCGTCGAGCTGCGTCCGGAGCAGCGCGACATTGCGGTCCACCTCGGCCTGGGCGGCGGCGGGGACGTCGCCGATCTCGGAGGCGACATCAGGGCAGCTGATCGTCCGGCCGGAGCCCGCGCCGGCCCCATCGCCCTGCCCGGCTCCCCCGCCCTGCTCGGCCCCGGAGCCCGCCTCGGCTCCCCCGCCGGCGGGCTCGGACGCGGCGGCGGTCGGGGTCGCGCCGCCGTCCGCGCCGGTGTCGGTGCCGGAGCCCGCGCCCGTCCCGCCGTCCGACAGCGTGCACTCGGCGAGCGAGTCCAGCCCGGCGGGCTTCTCGGCATGCCGCCCGATGGAGATCGCGATGCGGTCGAGGGTGGACTTCCGCTTGTCCGCCAGGGGCCCGAGGATGGCGTTCCGCACGAAGTCGGGCCCGCCTTCGCCCTGGCTGGTGCCGAGCCGCTTGTCGGCCTCCGCTATCTGGGTGTCCAGAAGGGCGAGGTTGCGGTCCACCTCGGCCTGGGCCTCCGCCGGGATCTCCGGGAGGGAACCGGCGACGGCGGGGCAGCTGATGGCCGAGGCCGCCTTGGTCGACGCATCGGTGCCGCCGCTGCCCTGACCGGCCATGGCGGCTCCCACCACGACGCCCGCACAGGTGATACCGCCGATCGCGCCGGAGAGGAGGATTCTCCGGCGGTGGAGTAACGGAAGGCCACGCGACATCTGATCACTCACCTCGTTGAGGTCGGACAGGGTGTGTCTCGCGACGCGCCCTCTCCCCCTCGGAGCGCCACAAGGTCTCGCGCCCATGAGTACGGGTGGTGCGGCGGGTGTGTTCAACGCGTCGCGAGAAAACCCCGGAGCCGCGGAAGAGAGCTCCGGAAGGCCGCGTAAAAGGGCCCCGGAAAGGCCCCGGAGAACGCCGAAGGGGCCCGGGGGCCCTGCCCCGGGCCCCTTCGGGCCTTGGCTCCGCTGCCGAGTGCGACGGCGGCTCAGCGCACCTCGGAGATCTCCGGGCCGCGCTGGAGCCGGTCGGCGCCGCCCGCGAACCGCGAGCCCTGCGCCTCGTCCTGCTGCACCCCGTCGGGCACCATCTGCGCGTCGTTCGGCAGCTTGAGGACGATCGGGTCGCGCGGGGCCATCGGGCCCTCGCCGCGCACCACGACCGTGTCCCGGAAGATCGCTTCCAGGAGACTGCCGGTCTCGGGCTGCACCGCGCCCTGCCCGGAGATCACACCGCGCAGGAACCAGCGGGGCCCGTCCACACCGACGAAGCGGACCACCTGCACACCGTTCTTGCCGTCGGGGAGCTGCACCGGCACCTGGGCACGCAGCTCCCAGCCGAGCGGGCCCTCGACCTCGTCGACGACCCCGCCCTGCTGGGTGATGCCGGTGGCGATCTCGTCGCGCACCTCGCCCCAGATGCCTTCCTTCTTGGGCGCGGCGAACCCCTGGAGCTGCACGGCGCTGTCCCGCAGCACCACGGTCGCGGCGACGATCGCGTCCCCCGCGACCTCCACCCGCAGCTCCATGCCCTCGACACCGGGTACGAACAGACCTCCGAGGTCCACCCGGCCCTCGCCGGGCTCGCGCACCTCGGACACGTCCCAGGGGCCCTCGGGGCGCGGCGCCGGCGGCAGGCTCACCCGGCCGGTGTCCGCGGGTGCGGCGGTGTCCTCAGCACCGTCCGCGTCCTTCGCGTCCTCGGCCAACTCATCGGAGGTCACGTCGAGCGACTCGACGTCCTCCTTGCTGCGCTTGCGGCGACGTCCGAACACGTCATCGTCCTTCCCGGTCGGAACCGACCGAAGCGTATCTATTCCCGCCCGTTGCCCTGCCCGTTGTGCCGTCCACGGCGGCATGACCGCCGGTGGACCCGAAGCCCCCTTCGGCCCGCGCCGACCCGGGAAGCTCCGCCACCTCCTGGAAGCGCACCTTCTCGACCTGCTGGACGACCAATTGGGCGATCCGGTCGAAGCGCTCGAACCGCACGCTCTCGCGCGGGTCCAGATTGACCACGATCACCTTGATCTCTCCACGGTACCCGGCATCGATGGTCCCCGGGGCATTCACCATGGCGACGCCGCAGCGCGCGGCGAGTCCGGACCGTGGATGCACGAAGGCGGCATACCCCTCCGGGAGCGCGATAGACACTCCGGTGGGCAGAACCGCGCGCTCCCCGGGGGCCAGCTCGGCCGCCTCGGTGGTGACCAGGTCGGCCCCCGCGTCGCCGGGGTGGGCGTAGCCGGGGATCGGCACCTCGGGGTCCACCCGGCGGATCAGCACGTCGACGGGGACCGGACTCATGGGTTCACCTCGAAAGCGCGCGCGAGCTTCACCTGATCCGGATCGGCGAGCGCCGCGTCGATCTCCTCGGCCCGGCCGTTCTCGATGAAGTGGTCGACCCGCACCTCTATGAAGAGGGCCTGCGCCCGCAGGGCGAGGGGGCCGTCCGGAGAGCCGATCCGGCCCGCGGCCGAGCAGTAGATCTTGCGGCCGTGCACGGCGGTCACCCGTGCCTCCAGATGCAGCTCGGTGCCGACCGGCACGGGCTGTACGAAATCCGTCTCCAGCCGCCCGGTCACCGCGATCACCCGCTGGAGCCAGTTGAGCGAGCCGAGCGTCTCGTCCAGCGCCGCGGCCAGCACCCCGCCGTGGGCCAGGCCCGGCGCGCCCTGATGGCCGGCGCCCACCGTGAAGTCGGCGGTGACGCTCACGCCCTCGCCCGCTCGTGCGCTCAGCCCCAGACCCCGCGACTGGTCACCGCAGCCGAAGCACTGGTCGTAGTGCGCGCCGAGGGGCTCCCCGGGCGCGGGCGCGTCGGGGTGGCGCACGGGTTCCGTGGCACCCTCCGGCGGCGTCAGCCCTATCGTTCGTCCACTCACAACGGCTGACCTTACCCGCGAGAACAACCCGGTTCGGCGGCCATGCCAAGCTGATACGCATGCAGCCTTACGACGAACGCCTCAGCGCACCCCGTTCCTGGTGGTTCATCGCCGTCCTGACCGGGGTCGCGGTGGGGTTGATCATGCTGCCGTTCGGCACCCTGCCGATGCTCGGCGGGCTGATCGGTGGGGCGGCGCTGGCCTGTGTCGGGGTGAGTTCGTACGGGTCGGCCCGGGTGCGCGTGGTGGCGGACTCGCTGGTGGCCGGCGAGGCGAGGATCCCGGTGTCGGCGCTGGGCACGCCGGAGGTGCTGGACGCGGACGAGGCGGTCGCCTGGCGTTCCTACAAGGCCGATCCGCGGGCGTTCATGCTGCTGCGCAGCTACATTCCGACCGCGCTGCGGGTGGATGTCACCGATCCGGAGGATCCAACACCGTATGTGTATGTGTCCACACGGAATCCGGAGGCGCTCGCCGCCGCGCTCACGGCCATGCGCACCGCGTAACAGGGGCGTGTGGGGGGCCGCGAGGGGCTCATTTGGTCAGGGGCAGCGGGAGGTCCCACGGGACCTGTCTGGCCCGGAGATCCTTGCGGACCTTGCGCGCGAGCTTCTTGGTGTCGCGGCGGTTCATCGTGGCTCCCACGGCCGCTCCGATCAGGAAGGGCGCCAGCACCGGCATGTTCCGGAAGCTGCGCTTGAGGACCTGCTGCCGCAGCTCGCGCTTCATGTGGACGCCGAGCGCCGCGTTGACGGTCGCCGGCTGGGCGACGTCGATACCGCGCTCCTCGGACCAGGCGCCGAGATAGGCCATGGCGCGCTGACGCGCGGTGCCGGGCGCACGCACCCCGTAGACCTCGTGCAGCTCGGCGATCAGCTTGATCTCTATGGAGGCCACGCCGACGATCTCGGCGGCCAGCTCGGTGGGCATGGCGGGCGGGGCCGGCAGCATCGCCGCTGCGCCGACGCCCGCACCCACTGTGGCGGCGCCGCCCGCGGCACCGGCCACCAGCTTGTCCGCGAGCTCTTCGGGGCCCAGCCCCGGGAACTGCTTGCGCAGCGTCGCGAGATCGCGGACAGGAATGCGCGGAGCGTTGGCAATGATCCGGTCGGCGACCGCGTAGACCCCCGCTCTCGCGCGCTCACCGCCCCGTCTCATGCCACGGCCGACAGCGGTCGCGAGCGAGGCCACCCGGCCCCGCTCGGTCTCGTCCATGTCGTCGTGCTCCACCTCCACGCCGACCCCGCGGCTCAGGCCGCGCAGTCGCGGCAGATCGGCTGGCCGTTCTTGGTCTCGGCGGCCAGCTGACTGCGGTGGTGCACGAGGAAGCAGCTCATGCAGGTGAACTCGTCGGCCTGACGGGGCAGCACGCGGACGGACAACTCCTCGTTGGAGAGGTCCGCACCGGGCAGCTCCAGGCCCTCCGCCTGCTCGAACTCATCCACGTCGACGGTGGACGCGGACTTGTCGTTACGCCGGGCCTTCAGTTCCTCGATGCTGTCCTCGTTGACGTCATCGTCGGTCTTGCGTGGGGTGTCGTAATCCGTTGCCATGTCGCTCTCCCCCTCTGGGTGTCTGTGGTGTCTCCAGCGCACGTAACGCGTGAGAGGCCGGACTTGTGCCCGACCCGAGGCGGAGATTTTGCCTCACATCAAGGTCTGTTACTCAATCGACACCCAACCGCACCCCTGAAGAGGTGATCGGGTTGGATGGCCATCGGGACCGTACACGGTCCGAATGTCGCACTCGCATGCGCCATGACGTGTACTTCCCGTGATCACGGCCCCCGAAAACCCGGATTTTCCCGGCTTTCCGTCAACCGTGACGATCACACAGAGTATATGGCCGGAAAATCGCCCATGTGATCGATCACACACTGTACCTCTGGTGGGCGGATCACGAAAATTCCGCCCAAAGCGAACACATCGCGGCGGGTCCCCGGCCCGGACCCTTCCGACGTCAGACCGGGAGTACCACCCGCATCACCAGGCCACCACCCTCACGCGGCTCCGCCGCGATCCTGCCGCCGTGGGCCCGTGCCACCGAGCGCGCGATCGACAGCCCGAGGCCGACCCCCTTGTCGCTGCCGGTGCGCTCGGTACGGAGCCTGCGGAAGGGCTCGAAGATGTTGTCCATCTCGTAGGCCGGGACCACCGGGCCGGTGTTCGCGACCACCAGCACGGCCTGGCCCTGCCGGCTCTCGGTGGTGACCTCCACCCAGCCGTCCTCTGCCACGTTGTAGCGCACCGCGTTCTGGACCAGGTTCAGCGCGATCCGCTCCAGCAGCACCCCGTTGCCCTGGACCACCGCGGGAGCGCGCTGCCCGCGCAGCTCCACGCCCTTGTCCTCCGCCTCGGCCCGCACCTGCTCCATCGCCTGGGAGGCCACCTCGGCGAGGTCCACCGGCTTGCGGTCGACGATCTCGTTGTCGCTGCGGGCGAGCAGCAGCAGGCCCTCCACCAGCTGCTCGCTGCGCTCGTTGGTGGCCAGCAGGGTCTTGCCCAACTGCACCAGCTCCGGGGACGCCTGCGGGTCCGAGAGCTGCACCTCCAGCAGGGTGCGGTTGATCGCCAGCGGGGTGCGCAGCTCATGCGAGGCGTTGGCGACGAACCGCTGCTGGGCGGTGAACGCCCGGTCCAGGCGCTCCAGCATCTCGTCGAAGGTGTCGGCGAGCTCCTTGAGCTCGTCGTCCGGGCCGTCCAGCTCGATCCGGCGGGACAGGTCCGAGCCCGCCACCTGGCGCGCGGTCCGGGTGATCCGGCCGAGCGGCGAGAGCACCCGCCCGGCCATCGCGTAGCCGAAGGCGAAGGCGATCACGGACAGGCCCAGCAGGGCTATCAGGGAGCGGCGCAGCAGCCCGTCCAGGGCCAGCTGGCGCTGCTCCTTCATGCAGGTGTTCAGGACCGCGTTGAACTGGTCGGGGCTGCTCTGGCCGATGATCTCGGGGCAGGTGTTGTTGGTCGGCTGGACGCTGCCGCCGACCAGCTTGAACGGCAGCTCGTTGCCGACGTGCAGGGCCTGGGCGGCCAGCAGGTAGATGATCGTCAGCAGCACCACTCCGGCGATCAGGAACATCCCGCCGTACAGCAGGGTCAGCCGTATCCGGATCGTCGGGCGCAGCAAGGGGTTGGGGCGCGAGCCGGCGTGCGGGTCCCAGCTGGGCTTGGGCGGCACCGTCGGCGGCGGCGGGCTCGGGGTCGGGGTCGTCGCCATGCCGGATCAGATCCGGTAACCCGAGCCGGGGACGGTGACGATCACCGCGGGCTCGCCCAGCTTGCGGCGCAGGGTCATCACGGTCACCCGGACCACGTTGGTGAACGGGTCGGTGTTCTCGTCCCACGCCTTCTCCAGCAGCTGCTCCGCGGAGACCACGGCGCCCTCGCTGCGCATCAGCACCTCCAGGACCGCGAACTCCTTCGGCGCCAGCTGGATCTCCTTGCCGTCCCGGAACACTTCGCGGCGGTTGGGGTCCAGCTTGATCCCGGCGCGCTCCAGGACGGGCGGCAGGGCGACGGTCGTCCGGCGGCCGAGCGCGCGGACGCGCGCGATCAGTTCGCTGAAAGCGAAGGGTTTGGGCAGATAGTCGTCCGCGCCGATCTCCAGGCCCTCCACACGGTCGCTGACATCGCCGGAGGCGGTGAGCATCAGGACCCGGGTGGGGATGCCGAGTTCGACGATCTTGCGGCAGACGTCATCGCCGTGCACGAGGGGCAGGTCCCGGTCGAGGACGACGACGTCGTAGTCGTTGACCGCGATCCGCTCCAGGGCGGCGGCTCCGTCATACACGACGTCGACGGCCATGGCCTCCCGGCGCAGTCCGGTGGCCACCGCATCGGCGAGCAGCTGCTCGTCCTCGACGACGAGTACACGCACGTCGTTAGTCCTTCCTTCATTGCCGCAGTGGGCTTGTTGCCGCAGTGGGCTCGATCTCGCCAAACTCGATGAGCGTTCGGCGCCTCCATCCTGCCTCGAAGTCTCATAAACCGGCGGTAAGAGGGATCACCGCGGGATCCCGGGGACCGGATCATGGGCGCGGTGGCGGGGCCGCGGCGGCCGGAACACCGAATTCAGATTCTTTCGGGACCGGAGGTTTCCGCCGAGGACGGGGCGGGGAGGACGACTGCACACCCGCGATCACGCCTTGTCCCCGGCATCTCTGGCTGTCATTGCCGTCGGCAAGGGCCGCACGTGATCGCCCCGCCGTCGGCACACCCCCGTGCCACCGACCCACGACGAGGGGGCGCAACATGGACGCGTTCACCGCAGGCATTCTGCAGCGCATAGAGAACACCAAGTCCGATCTCATTCGCGCCCGTGAGACGGGCGACGATTTCCTTGTGGACGTGGAGCAGTCGGAGCTGGAAGACCTCCGTCGCCTCGCCGCCGAGCACGGCGTCGAAGTAAGCGCCTCGTTTGCCTGATCCCTTGTGGATTCCGGACCCGATCCAGATCCGGATTCCGCGTAGCCGATTCCCATTCACCGCCGGATGGTGATCCAGAAAACCTCCGGTAACCACGCCGAAGCGCCCCGGTGTCCTCGTGGCACCGGGGCGCTTTCGTGTGTGGGCGCCGTGGGTGGACGGCGGCGGGGCGGGATCAGTCGTGCCAGCCGCCCAGGTCGTCCAGAAGCCCCCGCAGCGGCTCGAAGAGGCCGGGGGCGGCGGCGATGGTCAGCTCCGTGGAGGCCGGGACGCCCGGCCGCCCCCCGGTGAGCGCGCCCGCCTCGCGCGCTATGAGCGCACCGGCCCCGAAGTCCCAGGGGTTGAGCCCGCGCTCGTAGTAGCCGTTCAGCCGGCCGCAGGCCACATCGCACAGATCGATGGCGGCCGAGCCGCCGCGCCGGATGTCCCGCACCCGCGGCAGCAGTTCGTTCAGGACCCTGGCCTGCCCGATACGGCGCTCGCGCACGTACCCGAAGCCGGTGCCGATCAGCGACTCCTCGAGCGGGGCCGCGGGGCGGCAGTGCACCGGCTCCCCGTTCAGCCGGGCGCCCTGGCCCAGGACAGCCTGGAAGGTCTCACCGCGCACCGGGGCGATCACCACCCCCACGACCGCCTCGCCGTCCTTCTCGGCGGCGATGCTGACCGCCCACGACGGCAGTCCGTAGAGATAGTTCACGGTGCCGTCGAGCGGGTCGATCACCCAGCGCACCCCGCTGCTGCCCGCGCTGTCGGTGCCCTCTTCCCCCAGCACCCCGTCCTGCGGGCGGCGGCGCGCCAGAAGGTCGGTGATCAGCTTCTCGGCGGCGATGTCCATCTCGGTGACGACGTCGATCGGGCTGGTCTTGGTGGCCGCCACCCCGAGGTCGGCCGGGCGGCCGTCACGCAGCAGTTCACCCGCGCCGCGGGCGGCCTCCAGCGCCGTCTCGAGGAGTTCGGTCATGAGCGGGTCGGTCATCGTGCTCCTTAGCGGATTGCCCGGATGGGCGGGCGGCGGTGGCGGGCCTGGGCGCGGAGGGCGAACGGGTCAGTCGGACCCCGCGGCGGCGGGGCGCGGCGACCGGGCCGGGCAGCAGCCCACCGGGCATACGTCATGGCTCGGGCCGAGGGCGCCCAGGGCGCAGTGTTCCGGGGCGGCCGCCGCCCGGCCCTCGGCGAAGCGCTCGGTGGCCGCGCGCTCCAGCACCAGATCGCGCACACCGGCGGCGAACCGCGGATCGGCGCCGACGGTCGAGGCCCGGGAGACCGGCAGGCCGAGCTCGGCGGCCTTGGCCGTGGCCTCGGTGTCGAGGTCGTACTTGACCTCCATATGGTCCGAGACGAAGCCGATCGGGACCATGACGGCGGCGGGCACGCCCTCGCCGTGCAGCTCCTCGAGGTGGTCGCAGATGTCCGGCTCCAGCCAGGGGATGTGCGGTGCGCCGCTGCGCGACTGGTAGACCAGCCGCCAGGGCCGCTCCACGCCGGTCTCCTCGCGCACCGCGTCCGCGATCAGCCGGGCGACGTCGAGGTGCTCGGCGACATACGCGCCGCCCTCCCCGTCCTCGGTGTGCGCCGCCACCGGGCCCGAGGTGTCGGCGGCGGTGATCGGGATGGAGTGGGTGGTGAAGGCGAGGTGGGCCCCGGCACGCCGCTCCTCGGGCAGCTCCGCCAGGGCGGCCAGCGTGGCGTCGACCATGGGCCGCACGAAGCCGGGGTGGTTGAAGTAGTGCCGCAGCTTGTCGACGCGCGGCAGCGGCAGGCCCTCGCCCTCCATGGCGGCCAGGGCGTCCGCGAGGTTCTCGCGGTACTGGCGGCAGCCGGAGTACGAGGCGTAGGCGCTGGTGGCCAGCACCAGGACCCGGCGGTGGCCGTCGGTGACCAGCTCGCGCAGGGTGTCGGTCAGATACGGCGCCCAGTTGCGGTTGCCCCAGTAGACCGGCAGCTCCAGGCCGTGCTCGGAGAAGTCCTTGCGCAGCGCGTGCAGCAGCTCGCGGTTCTGCGCGTTGATCGGGCTGACCCCGCCGAAGAGGAAGTAGTGCCGGCCGACTTCCTTCAGCCGCTCACGGGGGATGCCCCGCCCGTGCGTGACGTTCTCCAGGAACGGCACGACGTCCTCAGGGCCCTCGGGCCCGCCGAAGGAGAGCAACAGCAGTGCGTCATAGGGGTCGGGGGATGGCTGTACTGACTGATCCGGCATGCTCCCGATCCTGCCACCAGCCCCGGACCGGCGGGAAACGGCCCTGCGCGAACCGGGGGCGTGCCCGTAATCTGTTTCAGCTCGTACGATCCTTACCCACCCTGCTCACGGCGGAGCCTGCCTTGCCCAGAACCAGCCCCTACCGCGCGATCTTCGCCGCCCCCGGCGCCAAGCGGTTCTCCGCGGCCGGCTTCCTCGGGCGGATGCCACTGTCCATGGCGGGCATCGGCCTGGTCACCATGGTCTCCGAACTCACCGGCCGGTACGGGCTCGCGGGCGCCCTGTCGGCCACGCTGGCGCTCTCCGCCGCCGCCATGGGACCGCAGATCTCCCGGCTGGTCGACCGGCACGGCCAGCGCCGGGTGCTGCGCCCGGCGACCCTGGTGGCGCTCACCGCCATCTGCGGGCTGCTGCTGAGCGCGCACCGGGGTTGGCCGGACTGGACGCTGTTCGTCTTCGCCGCGGTGTCCGGCTGTGTGCCCAGCGTGGGCTCCATGGTGCGGGCCCGCTGGGCGGCGATCTACGAGAACTCCCGGCGCGAGCTGCACGCCGCGTACGCCTGGGAGTCCATCGTCGACGAGGTCTGCTTCATCGTCGGTCCGGTCATCTCGATCGGCCTGTCCACCTCCTGGTTCCCGGAGGCGGGCCCGCTGCTGGCCGCCTGCTTCCTGGCGGCCGGGGTCTTCTCGCTGACCGCGCAGCGGGCCACCGAGCCCGTACCGCATCCGCGCGGGCAGCACACCGGTGGTTCGGCGCTGCGCTCGCGCGGGCTCCAGGTGCTGGTGGCCACCTTCATGGCGACCGGCGCGATCTTCGGGGCGATCGACGTGGTGACGGTGGCCTTCGCCGAGGACCAGGGCCACAAGGGCGCGGCGAGCCTGGTCCTGGCGGTGTACGCGCTGGGCTCGTGTCTCGCGGGCGCGGTCTTCGGGGTGCTGCGCCTGAGCGGACCGGTGTCCCGTCGTTGGCTGTGGGGTATTTGTGCGATCGCCGTGAGTATGATCCCGCTCCAACTGGTCGGGAACCTGCCGTTCCTGGCCGTGGCGCTCTTTGTCGCGGGCCTGGCCATCGCACCCACGATGGTCACCACCATGGCCCTCGTCGAACGGCACGTACCACGCGCGCATCTGACCGAGGGGATGACCTGGGTGAGCACCGGGCTCGCGGTCGGAGTGGCGCTCGGCTCGTCGGCCGCCGGATGGGTGGTGGACGCGGCCGGCGCCCGTGCGGGGTACGTGGTGCCGGCCGTGGCCGGGGCGCTCGCGGCGGCGGTGGCGTTCCTCGGGTACCGCCGGCTCCGGCCGGCGCCACAGCGGGAGGGGTCGGATGCGGATGGCCGTCAGGACCGTGAAGACCGTACGGAGCAGCGGGTGGCATAACTGGGCGGGGAATGTGACGGCCCGTCCGGCGCGGATCGTGGCCCCGTCGTCCACCGGGGAACTGGCCGAGGTGGTGCGCCGGGCGGCGGCGGAGGGGCTGAAGGTGAAGGCGGTGGGCACCGGCCACTCCTTCACCACCACGGCCGCCACCGACGGGCTGCTGATACGCCCCGACCGGATGGCGGGCGTGCGCGAGCTGGACCGCGAGGCGGGCACCGTGACCGTCGCGGCCGGGACACCGCTGCGGCAGCTCAACGAGACGCTGGCGGCTCATGGGCTGTCGCTGGTCAACATGGGCGACATCATGGAGCAGACCGTGGCCGGGGCGACCGCCACCGGCACCCACGGCACCGGCCGGGACAGCGCCTCGATCGCCGCCCAGATCAAGGGTCTGGAGCTGGTGACGGCGGACGGTTCGGTGCTGCGCTGCTCGGCGGAGGAGAACCCGGAGATCTTCGCGGCGGCCCGGATCGGGATCGGTGCGCTCGGTGTGGTCAGCGAGATCACCTTCGGGGTGGAACCGGAGTTTCTGCTCACGGCACGCGAGGAGCCGATGCCCTTCGACCGTGTGATGGCCGATTTCGAACAGCTCGTGGCCGAGAACGAGCACTTCGAGTTCTACTGGTTCCCGCACACCGGCAACTGCAACACCAAGCGGAACAACCGCAGCACGGGTCCCGCCGCTCCGGTGGGCCGGGTCAGCGGCTGGGTGGACGACGAGCTGCTGTCCAACGGCATCTTCCAGGTGGCCTGTTCGGTGGGCCGGGCGGTCCCCGCGACCATTCCCGGAATCGCCAAAATCTCCAGCCGTGCCCTGTCCGCCCGGACCTACACGGACATCCCTTACAAAGTCTTCACCTCTCCGCGCCGAGTGCGGTTCCTGGAGATGGAGTACGCCGTGCCGCGCGAGGCCGCGGTCACCGCGCTGCGCGAGCTCAAGGCGACCGTCGAGCGGTCCGGACTGCGGGTCAGCTTCCCGGTGGAGGTGCGCACCGCGCCCGCCGACGACATCGCGCTGTCCACCGCCTCCGGGCGCGAGACCGCGTACATCGCCGTCCATCTGTACCGGGGCACCCCGCACCGGGCGTACTTCACGGCGGCCGAGCAGATCATGATCGCCCACGGTGGCCGTCCGCACTGGGGCAAGCTGCACAGCCGGGACGCCGCCTATCTGTCCGGGGTCTATCCGCGGTTCGGGGAGTTCACGGCGGTACGCGACCGGCTGGACCCGGACCGGCTGTTCACCAACGACTATCTGCGGCGGGTGCTCGGCGACTGACGCGCCACGGCCGGCCGGTGGACCGAGGGCGCCACGGCCGGCCCGTGGGCCGAGGCGTCACGGCCGCTTGTCAGCTGAGGTGTCACGGCGCGCCGGTGGCGCCGGGCGTGGGCGTCGCGTCGCCGGAACCATCCGTTCCGCCCTCCGTGGCACCGCCGGACGGGGTCCGGGAGGGGCCGGGGGTGGCGGGCGCGGAGGTGCCGGGCGCGGTCGGGGCGTCCGTACCGCCCTCCGGGCCGGAGCCCTTGCCGGAGCCGGATGATCCGGATGGATCGGTCGTCGGCGCGGTCGAGGCGTCGGCCGCGCCGCCCCCACGGGAGGTGCGCGGGGAGGGCGCTTCATCGCCGCCGCCCCCGGAGGAGCCGGGGCTCCGGGACGGGGCGTCCGGGCCCCGGCGCGAGGGGCCGGGGGTGGACTTCGACCCCGAGGAGCCGCCCACGCTGTCGCTGACGGTGGTTCCGGTCCGGTCCTCCCCCCAGACGTTGGACACCGGGCCGCCGGAGAACATCTCGATCCCCGTGATGACGCTCATGGCGGCGACGAAGACGGCCAGCGCCGCGAGGACGGGGCGCCGCCGGACGCGCCGCCGGGTGCCGTGCGTGGTCGGCTCGCCGTACTCGCCGGATGCCGCCGCCGTCCGTGGGGGCGTGACCGGCTCGGCGGGCCCGGCGAACCGCCGCCGCCCCGTCGGCCGCGTCTGGTCCCGCACCTCCTTGATCTGCTCACCGGTACGCCGGAAGAAGTGCTGGAAGACGGTGCCGCCCGCGGTGGCCACCACGCTCACCACGCCGGCGCCCAGGATCGTCCCGTAGACGCCCAGTCTGGACGCGAGCACCGCGGCGGCGACGGCCGCCAGCGCGCTGCCGGCCACATGGGCCACGCTCAGGTCCATCCGCCCGCTCTTGTGTTGTCCGTCGCCGTCGGCCTTGCCGTGCATCTCCCGCCTCGCTGTGGACATTCGTTCCAGCCCTCAGGGAGAAGTGACCAATAAACGAAGCAGATCGTTCCGATTCTGTCGTTTCTGTGAAACTTGCCACCCAAATTGGGCCTCACTTCGAAGGATTCAGGCTTCGATCGCCCCTCCGGCCATGAACTCGGCTGGCGTGCCGCTCCACCTGAGCGGCCCGAATGGAGTACTGTGACGAGCCTTGGCCCCGCTTTCCCGTCCGGCCGCCCGGACCCAACGGGAGGGGTCAGAAGGCGGCAAACAACCGGCCCGGGCAACTCGGCAAAGTTGTGGCACGCTGCACCCCGGGCAGGCCACACTCGTCTAGCGGGAGAGCAGCGACGCAACCGTGACGTCGGCAGGCACCACCCGGGAGGTCCCCATGCCCGAACTGCGTGTCGTGGCCGTCAGCAACGACGGCACACGGCTGGTGCTCAAGGCTGCGGACAGCACGGAGTACACACTTCCCATCGACGAGCGACTGCGCGCCGCGGTGCGCAACGACCGCGCTCGGCTCGGCCAGATCGAGATCGAGGTCGAGAGCCATCTGCGGCCCCGTGACATCCAGGCCCGTATACGTGCCGGCGCCACCGCCGAAGAGGTCGCGCAGATGGCGGGCATCCCCGTCGACCGTGTGCGGCGCTTCGAGGGCCCGGTGCTCGCGGAGCGCGCCTTCATGGCTGAGCGTGCCCGTAAGACTCCCGTGCGCCGCCCCGGCGAGAACACCGGACCGCAGCTCGGCGAGGCCGTCGCGGAGCGGCTGCTGCTGCGCGGCGCGGAGAAGGACACCACGCAGTGGGACTCCTGGCGGCGCGACGACGGCACCTGGGAGGTGCTGCTGGTCTACCGGGTCGCCGGTGAGCCGCACTCGGCGAGCTGGACCTACGACCCGCCCCGGCGGCTGGTCCAGGCGGTGGACGACGAGGCGCGGGCGCTGATCGGCGAGGCCGACGACACGCCCGAGCCCAGCTTCCCGTTCGTGCCGCGGATCGCCCGGCTGCCGCGCGACCGGGACCGGGACCGTACGTCGTCCGAGCGCATCGACGACGACTCCCCGGCGCCCGCGTCCGCCTCGCTGGACGACGGCCTCGGTGAGCGGGACTCGCTCACCAGCCTGCTGGAGGCCGTGCCCAACTTCCGGGGCGACATGGTCGTGCCCGAATCGCCGGTCGCGTCGGCCCCCGCGCCGGACGAGCCCGCCGAGGAGGAGGCCGTCGAGCCGCCCGCCTCCGCGGCGAGCGCGGGTTCGGCGTACGCGGATGTGCTGATGCCGCGCTCGGTGGCGGGCCACCGCGACCGGCTGACCGGTACGACGGACCGTCAGGCGGAGGCGGACGGCGTCCGTCCGGGCCGCCGGGCCGCGGTGCCGAGCTGGGACGAGATCGTCTTCGGCACCCGGCGCAAGAAGCAGGAGTAGCGACGGAAGGAGCCGCCGGGCCGCGCCACGGCCCGCGGCGCCCGAACCGGGCCCCGCCACCGTACGCCGGTGACGGGGCCCGTCGGTGTGTTCAGCCCCGCTCGGAGCCCGTGGCCACCGGACGGTCCGCGTCCGAGGACCATTCGCTCCAGGAGCCGACGTACAGAGCCGCCGGAACGCCCGCGACCGCCAGCGCCAGCACCTGGTGGGCGGCCGAGACCCCGGAGCCGCAGTACACCCCGACCTCGGCGTCCCCGGTGGCGCCCAGGGCCGCGAACCGCTCCGCCAGCTGATCGGCGGGCAGGAAATGGCCGTCCGCGGTGACGTTCTCGGCCGTGGGGGCGGAGACCGCACCCGGGATATGGCCGCCGACGGGGTCGATGGGCTCGACCTCCCCCCGGTAGCGCTCGGCCGCCCGCGCGTCCAGCAGCACCCCGCGCCGCGCGAGCGCCGCCGCGTCATCCGCCTCCAGCAGCGGCAGCGCCCCGGGCCGCGGGACGAAGTCGCCCTCGGGCACGTCCGGCACATCGGTGGTCAGGGTGCCGCCAACCGCCGTCCAGGCGGGCAGCCCTCCGTCGAGCACCCGGACGGATGAATGCCCCGCCCAGCGCAGCAGCCACCACGCGCGCGCCGCGGCCCACCCCTGTCCGCCGTCGTACACCACCACGCGCCGGTCCTGATGTACCCCGGCTCGACGCATCGCGGTCGCGAACGCGGAAAGATCGGGCAGGGGGTGGCGGCCGGACTTTCCGGGCGGGCCCGCGAGCTCGGTGTCGAGATCGACGTAGACGGCACCAGGCAGATGCCCCGCCTCGTATGTGGGGCGGCCGGGAGGCCCGCCGAGCTGCCAGCGCACATCGAGCAGCAGCGGATGGCGATCTTCCGCCAGCTCGCTCATGAGATCGGATGCGGTGATGATGGCGTTCATGGGGATCATCCTTGCGTAGGTTCTCTGCGACGATTGGACCACCCGGTCACCCGGTGTACGTCTGGGTGACACCAGAGCGCAATGAAGCCGAAACGGATGTGCGGCAATAATTCGGGCATTCTGCTGTGAGGCACGGCGAATTGCGGCTCCGCCAGGGCGCTATGTGCGACAGGTGGTGCAAACATCTGTCGGGCCCCCCGCATCAGCACCTCCGCACGACCGCCCCGCGCCGCCGACCGGCCCGGGGCCGTACGTCCACCACGATGGTCCGAGGAGAGAATGACGTATGACCGAGGCAGCGACTCGGCGCACACCGGGCACGCCCTGCTGGACGAGCCTGATGGTGCACAGCCTTGCCGCGACACAGGACTTCTACCACTCCCTGTTCGGCTGGGAGTTCACCCCCGGCCCACAGCAGCTGGGCGCGTATGTCCGCGCGGTCCAGGGCGGCCGGCCGGTCGCCGGGTTGAGCGAGCTGCCTCCCGAACGCCACTTGCCCGTGGCCTGGATGACCTATCTGGCCTCCGACGACGCCGATGAGACCGCCGAGATGATCCGCGCGTGCGGCGGCACCGTGGCCGTGGGCCCGCTGGACACCGACGAGGCCGGCCGGATGCTGATCGCCGCCGACCCCGAGGGCGCCGTCTTCGGGGTGTGGCAGGAGTGCGCCTACGCGGCGGCCGAGCCCGGGGCGCCGGGCACTCCGGTCTGGCACGAGCTGCTGACCCGTGACGGCACCGGGGTCCTGAAGTTCTACCGGATGGTCTTCGGCTACCAGGCGGAGACGGCGGCCCCGGAGGAGCCGGGCTGCCGCACCCTGCGCCTGGACGGCCGGCCGGTCTGCGCGATCCAGAGCGTGGGCGACGCCCTGCCCCGCGGCCGCGGCCCGTACTGGATGACGCACTTCGCGGTGGACGATGTGGACGAGACGGTGCGCCGGGTGACCGCGCTGGGCGGTCAGGTGGTGCGGCCCCCGACGCGAGGGGCGACCGCTCATCGGGCCACGGTGCGGGACCCGCAGGGGGCCGCCTTCACCGTCGTGCGGCGCACCGAGGGGTGAGCCGGAGCGCCGGCCGGAGGGCTGGGGGCCGATCCACCGGACGCCCCCTCAGTCGACGGGCAGCACATCCGGCGACAGGGCGGCGGCGCGCGCTCGGGCGGCCGTCATCCGGCGCCGGTGGTGACGTCGGCACAGCACCTCATAACCGACCTCGCTCTCCGGCCGGTTGACATCGCCCACGACGACCTGGGCGCCCTCGACGACCATCTGGCCGCCGATGGTACGGGCGTTGTGCGTGGCCCGCGCGCCGCACCAGCACAGCGCCTCCACCTGGAGCACCTCCACCCGGTCGGCGAGCTCCACCAGGCGCTGGGAGCCGGGGAAGAGCTTGCTGCGGAAGTCGGTGGTGATGCCGAAGGCGAAGACATCCACCTCCAGGTCGTCGACCACCCGGGCGAGTTGGTCTATCTGCGGCGGGGTCAGGAACTGCGCCTCGTCCGCGATGATGTAGTCGACCCGGCCCCCGGCGGTCAGCGCGTGGACCACATGGGTGTAGAAGTCGAGGTCGTCGGCGACCTCGATCGCCTTGGTGGCCAGCCCGAGGCGCGAGGAGAGCTTGCCCTCACCCTCCCGGTCGTCCCGGGTGTAGATCATCCCCTGGAGCCCGCGCGCCGAGCGGTTGTGCTGGATCTGGAGAGCGAGGGTGCTCTTCCCGCAGTCCATCGTTCCGGAAAAGAACACCAGCTCGGGCATGGGGAGGCGGAGCCTTTCGTAGGGCGGGTGAAGAGGGGCGCTCAGGAGCGTACTTCGAGGAGCGGAACCAGCTGCTCCAGGGGGGTCATCGAACCGTGCAGCCCGACCATGGCGGACTCCTTGGGCTCGGTGTGCGAGGCGACGATCGCGACGTCGTCGCGGGCGGCCGCCACGATGTCGCCGATCCGCCGGCGCACCCGGTCGTCGACGCCCTTACCGCCGCCATCGGCACCGCCGGGGCCGCCGAACCAGCCCGCCTCGATGGCCTCGTCACGGGAGGCCACCCACATCCGCTCGCCCAGCACCTCACGCCAGACGGCGAGCACATCGCCCGCGGCGCCGGGGACGGCGTACACATGGCGGGCGCGGCCCTCGCCGCCCAGCAGCGCGACGCCCGCGCGCAGCTCCCAGTCGTCGTCGAAGTCGATGCGCGAGTCCGGGTCGAAGGGGATGTCGATCATGCCGTGGTCGGCGGTGACATACAGCGCCGAGCGGGGCGGAAGCCGCTCGGCGAGCCGCTGGACGAGCCCGTCGACATAGCGGAGCTGATCACGCCACTCGCGCGAGTCCACGCCGAAGCGGTGCCCCTTGCCGTCCACCTCGCTGTAGTACGTGTAGACCAGCGAGCGGCCCGCGGCGCCGAGCTGCTCGGCCGCGAGGTCCATCCGCTCCTCACCGGTGAGCCGCCCGTGGAAGGTGCCGCCGCTCAGCGCGATCTTGGTGAGCGGGGTCTCGGCGAAGGTCGGCGCGGAGACCTGGCAGGTGTGCACGCCCGCGGCGTCCGCCAGCTGGAAGACGGTCGGATACGGCTGCCAGAGGTGCGGATCCGTCCAGGGCTGCCAGCGCAGCTGGTTCATCAACTGGCCGGTGGCCGGGTCCAGCACCGTATAGCCGACCAGGCCGTGGGCGCCGGGAGGCAGCCCGGTGCCCACCGAGGCGAGCGAGGTCGCGGTGGTGGACGGGAAACCCGCGGTGAGCGGCTTCCCGGAACCGTTCAGCGAACTGGGCAGCAGCGAGGTCAGGAAGGGCGCCTGCTCGGGGTGGGCGCGCAGCAGCTCCCAGCCGAGGCCGTCGACCAGGAAGACGCAGACCCGGTCGGCGGGCGCGAGCACCAGATCGGAGGAGACCCCCGGGACCTCCTGCCCCGCGGCGACGGCGGGCAGCAGATCGGCGAGCGAGCCGGTGCCGTACTTCGGCAGGGGGGCGGAGCGGGGGTCGAGCGGGGTGGGCTCGGCCCAGAGGGAGGCGGCGGAGGACAGCGGGCCGGTGGCGGAACCGGACATCAGCGACCGGTGTCCGGGGTGGCCGCGGTGGCCTCGGAGAGCGCCTGGGCGAAGGCGAGGGTCTGGCGGACGGTGTCGGGGCCGTCCCCCGCCTCGCTGACCCGCAGGCTGAGGTCGTCGGCGGTGGAGGAGCCGGTGTAGCCGTGGTCGGCCTCGCAGTTGGGGTCGCCGCAGGCGGCGGGCTCCAGGTCGAGGCGGCTGACGGCGCCCCAGCCGATGGTCAGCACCACCTCGCGGGGCAGCGTGCCCGGGGTGTACGACTCGGGGTTGGCGACGACCCGGCTGAGCACGACCGACGAGATCCGCTGGAGCTTCACGGACTCGGTGGAGGTGGTGGCGTACGGCGACGGGGAGGTGCCGTCCGCGGCCTGCTCGTCGGTGTGGCTGACGATGAAGCGATTGCCGGTGAGGACGAGGACCGTGACATGGCGGCGGACCTCGTTGGCATCGAAGGTGGTCTCCTGGTGGACCAGGTACGACACGATGGGCTCGCCGCCCACGGCGGCCTCCACCGCCTCGGCCACGAGTGTCGGGTAATAGCCGCTGCGCTCGATCGCCGCGCGCAGACCCTGGGTCGTCGTACCGGTCTTCGCCATGGGCACCATCCTACGGGGCCGCGCCGACACCGGCGCCTGTGCCCGCCAAGGCCCGCAAGACTCAGTAGGCGGGCATATGGCGCGGGCCGAGGTCGGTGCGCGGGGGCGGCGGGGCGAGCCGCGCCGAGGCGCCGAGCACGGAGAGGCCGTGCTGGGCGACGACGACGGGTTCGAGATCGACGGCGACCATCTCGGGATGGTCGTCCACCAGACGGGACACCCTCAGCAGCAACTCCTCCAGGGCCGCGGTGTCCACCGGTTTGGAGCCGCGCCAGCCGAACAGCAGCGGCGCGGTCCGGATCGACCTGATCAGCTCGGCGGCGTCCCGGCCGGTGACGGGGACGAGACCGTGGGCGGTGTCGCCGAGCAGTTCGGAGGGGGCGCCGGCGAGCCCGAAGGAGAGCACGGCCCCGGCGGCGGGGTCGATGGCGGCCCGTACGACGGTGTCCACGCCGCGCGGTGCCATCCGCTGCACGACCAGCCCCAGCTCCTCGGGCCGGCCCAGGTAGTCGGTCAACTCGGCGTAGGCCCGGCGCAGTTCCGGCTCGACGCCCAGCTCCAGCCGCACTCCGCCCAGGTCGGCGCGGTGGCGCAGGTGGGGGGCGGTGGGCTTGAGCGCGACCGGGAAGCCGAGCCGCTCGGCGGCGCGCACGGCGGTGTCGGGGTCGGGCGCGGGGAGCGCGGGCAGCACGCTGACGCCGTAACGGGCCAGGAGGCGCTGGGTGTCGGCGGCGGACAGCTCGACGCCGGGGCTCACGTCGTCGCCGGGACCGGCGCCCGCGGTGCCGCTGGCGCCGCTCTCCGCGCCGACGCTCGTACGGTCACCGGCGCCGTCACCGATCTCACCGCCGGCGCCTTCACCGGCCCCGCCGCTCGCGCCTTCACCGGTCCCGGCGCTCGCGCCCTCGGCCGGGGCGAGCAGCACCTGGATGTCGGCGGCCGCGCCCGCCTCGTCGATGTCGTCGTACTCCGGGACCCGTCCGGGCTCGGCGGCCTCCTGCCGCCAGCGCGCGTACCGCACGGCCTCGGCGAGCGCGCGCACGGCCCGCTCTGCGGCGGGGTAGGCGGGGATCCGGCGGGTGCCCGGGGCGGGCTCGCCGCCGGTGCCCGCCAGGGCCTCCGCGAGCTCCTGGATCTCCAGGTGGACCACCGCCACCGGCTTGGCAGGGCCGGGCCCGGACGTCTGGGCCGCCTCCCTCACGGCCGTGGCGAGGGCCCGCGCGCTGCCGTCGCCGACCCAGGGGATGGCGGTGACGACGACGGCGTCGGAGGCGTCGTCGGTAAGGGCCTCGGCAAGGGCGCGCCGGAAGTCCTCCGGAGCGGCGGCCGTGGTCAGGTCGTGGGGCGGCAGCGGGCGGAGCCCCTCGGTGAGGCAGGCGTCGTAGGTGATCAGGCCGAGCGACTCGGAGTTGCCGAGGATCGCGACGCGCGGACCGGCGGGCAGCGGCTGGGAGGCGAGCAGCACCCCGGCGTCGGCGAGTTCGGTGACGGTGTCGACCCGAATGACGCCCGCCTGCCGCAGCAGATCGGAGACGGTGGCGTCCGGGATCCGGGTGGTGGGCACGGCATGGCCGGTGGGGGCGCTGCCGGTGTGGCGGGCGCCCTTGACGACGACCACGGGTTTGACGGCGGCCGTGCGCCGGGCCAGCCGGGTGAACTTGCGGGGGTTGCCGATCGACTCCAGGTACATCAGGACGACATCGGTCCGCGGATCGTCGTACCAGTACTGGAGCAGGTCGTTGCCGGAGACGTCGGCGCGGTTCCCGGCGGACACGAAGGTCGATATCCCGGCGATCCCGGCGAGGCTCGCCAGCCCGGCGCCGCGCCGGTGCAGTCCGGACAGCAGCGCGATGCCGATCGCCCCGGACTGGGTGAACAGGCCCAGCCGGCCGGGGTTGGGCAGCTGCGGGGACAGGGAGGCGTTCAGCCGGACGCCCTCGGCGGTGTTGATGACGCCGAAGGCGTTGGGGCCGATGACGCGCATCCCGTGGGACCGGGCCTGGCGGACGAGGTCGCGCTGCCGGTCGCGGCCCTCGCGCCCGCTCTCGGCGTACCCGGCGGAGAGCACCACGAGGCCCTGGACGCCGTGGTCGCCGCATTCGGCCACCACGGCGGGCACCCGCTCGGCGGGGACGGCGACGACGGCCAGGTCCACCGGCTCCTCTATGGCGCGCAGCGAGCGATGGGCCGGGACGCCCTCGGGCTCCAGACGCTCCATGTCGTCGGGGAAGGCGTGGTTGACGGCGTGGACGCGGCCGGTGAAGCCGCCGTCCAGGAGGTTGCGCAGCACGGTGCGGCCGACGCCGCCGGGCGTGCGGCTGGTGCCGATGACGGCGACGGAGCCGGGCGCGAGCAGCCGCTGGACGGAGCGGGCCTCGGCCCGCTGCTCACGCCCGCGCATGACGGCCAGGGAGCGGTCGGTGGGTTCGAGGTCGAACTCGAGCCGGACGACCCCGTCCTCGAAGCTGCGCTTCTGGGTGTAGCCCGCGTCCGTGAACACCTTGATCATCTTGGTGTTGGCGGGCAGCACCTCGGCGGCGAACCGGCGGATGCCCCGCTCGCGCGCGACGGCGGCGATGTGTTCCAGGAGCGCGGAGGCCACCCCACGGCCCTGGTGGGCGTCCTGGACGAGGAAGGCGACCTCGGCCTCGTCGGCGGGGGCCGCGGCGGGCATCCCACGGGCGTCGATGCGGTCGTAGCGCACGGTGGCGATGAACTCGTCCCCGACGGTGGCCGCCAGGCCCACCCGATCGACGTAGTCGTGGTGGGTGAAGCGGTGGACGTCGCGGTCGGAGAGGCGGGGGTAGGGCGCGAAGAAGCGGTAGTACTTCGACTCGTCCGAGACCCGCTCGTAGAAGCTGACCAGCCGCTGGGCGTCATCGGTGGTGATGGGACGGATCTGGGCCGTGCCGCCGTCCCTGAGCACCACATCGGCTTCCCAGTGGGTCGGGTAGGCGTGATGGTCCGACGGGCTCCGCATGGGGCCAGGGTACGGGCCCCGCCCGGTCCGGATGGTGGACACCCTTGCGTCGGGGCCGAGTGTCGGGGGAAGGTCCGTATCGGGCCGGTCCGGGCATGCTCGGACTCACTCGGACATCGTCCGGGTGGATCCGGACACCGTATGATTTTGGTCTAGACAACAGCATCGTCACACCTGAAGGGCAACACCATGGCTGAGCGCCGCGTCACCATCGGCTGGGCCGAGGGCCTGCACGCCCGCCCTGCGTCGATCTTCGTCCGGGCGGCCACCGCCGCCGGCGTCCCCATCACGATCGCCAAGGGCGACGGCACCCCGGTCAACGCCGCCTCCATGCTGGCCGTGCTCGGCCTGGGGGCCCAGGGCGGCGAGGAGGTCGTCCTCGCTTCCGTCGCGGACGACGCCGAGGTCGCGCTCGACCGGCTGGCGAAGCTGGTGGCCGAGGGCCTCGAGGAGCTTCCCGAGACCGTCTGATTCCCGTCCGATTCCCGGGGGATTCTCTTGTGATTCCCGGGTGAATCCGCGAGTCAGGGAATCGGCACAGCGGGGCCGCGGTGGCCGTAATGGCCACCGCGGCCCCGCGGTGGCCGTAATGGCCACCGCGGCCCCGCTGTTTTTCGGTTTCCGCTCTCGGAGACGGAGAACCGAGCGCCGTGAAACCGCGCCGAGAATTCCCACGACTTGTATACGGGATCTCTGTTAATTCCGGCCGCTCGCCGTGTTTTCGGAATGTTTCGAAACCCTCACCGGGGATGGGCGGCGCAGCCGGTATTCCGATAGCGCGCGCTCGGTGTGCGCGGCGGCCAGGGCCCGCGCCCGGTCGGCGTCGCCGCGCGCCACCGCGTCCACCAGCGCGCCGTGCTCCGCCCAGGACTCCACGGCCCGCGCGGCGGGGTCGGGGCGCGGGGCGGACCCGGGCGGCGCGGGGTGCGGCGCGGAAGCCGCCGCGTACACCCATGCGGTCTTGCGGCGCAGCTGGACCAGCATCGCGGCCAGGCTCGGGCTGCCGGACGCCTGGGCGAGCGTCTCGTGGAACCAGTCGCCCAGCGGCCGCAGTTCGCCGAGCCGGCCGCACTGGGCCCGCTCCCGGCCGAGCCGGACCAGCCCGCGCAACACCTTCAGATGGGCCTCGGTGCGGCGCTGTGCGGCCCGTGCGGCGCCCAGCGGCTCCAGCAGCGCGCGGATGTCCAGCAGGTCGGCCGCCTCACGCTCGGAGGGCTGGGCGACACAGGCCCCCGCGTGCCGCCGGGTGGTCACGAAGCCCTCGGACTCCAGGGTGCGCAGGGCCTCGCGGACCGGGACCCGCGAGACGCCGTAGCGCCGGGCGAGGAGTTCCTCGGTGAGCCGGCCGCCGGGCGGATATGTGCCGGAGACGATGTCGTCGCGAATCGCGGCGCACACCGCATGTGCCGAAATCCGGCGGCCGCCCTGGACCTCGGTCGTATCCCCGCTCACTTCCGGTCCCACATTGTCGAACCTCCGCCTTAACACCCGCGAAACGCGCCCATTGAACGCGCGTTGAACGACTCTATTCCAATCGGACGCAATTTCCGATGGCGGGGCCCATTTCATGGATATTTTTTGGTCAGTGGGCGGCCGCACGCCGAAGGCCCCGTCCGGTGGACGGGGCCTTCTCGGAGTCTCGCGGCACCGCGGCGGCGTCCGCGCGGTCTTCACGGCCTTCGCGGTCTCGCGGCCTTCACGGTCTCGCGGCCTTCACGGTCTTGCGGCCTTCACGGTCTTGCGGATCGGACGTCGACCAGGGCCGGATGCCGACCGGGGTTCTACGTCGACCGGGTCAGACGTTGACGCCGTGCGAACGCAGATACGACAGCGGGTCGATGTCCGAGCCGTAGTCCTCGCCGGAGCGGGCCTCGAAGTGCAGATGCGGACCGGTGACGTTGCCGGTGGCGCCCGACAGGCCGATCTGCTGGCCGGGGGTGACCTGCTGGCCGACCGAGACGCTGATCGACGACAGGTGGCCGTACTGGGTGTAGGTGCCGTCGTTCATCTTGATGACGACATTGTTGCCGTAGGAGCCGCCCCAGCCCGCCTCGACGACCTCGCCGATGCCCACGGAGTGCACCGAGGTGCCGGTGGAGGCGTGGAAGTCGATACCGGTGTGGCTGCCGGAGGACCACAGACCGCTGGACGCGTGGTAGCCGGTGGAGACGTAGGAGCCGGTGATCGGCGACACGAAGGTGTTGAGGCGCCGGCGCTCGGCCTCGCGCGCCGCGCGCTCCTTGGCCTCACGCTCGGCCTTGGCCTTCTTCGCCGCGGCCTCCGCCTTCCTGGCGGCCTCCTGGCGGGCGATCGCCTCCGCCTTGGCCTTGGCGGCGGCCTGCTCGGCGGCGGTCTCCTGGGACTGCGCCTGGGCCTCGATATGGTCCGCGATCCCGTCGCCGATGGCGATCGCCTGGGTCAGACCGGCCTGCTGGGGAGCGGTGCCCCCGTCGGCCGCGAAAGCCTGCCCGGTTATCCCGGCGACGACGCCCGAGGCGACCGTGGTGATACCCACGACGTTCGCGCCGGTGCGGATGTTGACCTTGGTGGTGCGGCGGTGCTTCCCGGTGGCAGCGCGGGTGGACGCCATATTGTGGCGCACTCCTTTCCTTCCTTCTCGCCTACCGGGTTAGCTGACGGGTTCGGAGCAGGAAGGTCTCCTACGGACTCCTCCCCCGGCCGGGGAAGGCGCCCGATTCACCCCTGGGGACGTGTTGGGTCCCCGGCTCCCCTGGCTTGCGCCGTACGGGGACTCGGCGATGGCTGTCCGTGCCGCGGGTGCGGCGAGTCGCTGGCGAACAGCCGGACCGACGCTAGACGGGCCCGCTTTCGATCACCAAACGGTTCCCGATTTTTGTTGCTCTCCCCACAAACCAAACAAGCAGCCACCCCCATAAACCGGACATGAAGGAAGGACCCCGGCACCTCTCGGTGCCGGGGTCCTTCCCCTGTTCGCTCGTTGCCGGACCGCCCTGCCGGACCGCCCCGCCGGACCGTCGGCGAGCCCGCCGGATGGGCGGCTCATCGACCGGATCCGGCCAACTCCGGGCGGTTCAGCCGGAGATGACGCGCACCTCGCCGATGCCCAGCGCCCGGACCGGCTCCGCGATCGCCGAGGCGTCCCCGACCAGCACCGTGACCAGCCGGTCCGCCGGGAAGGCGCTCACCACCGCGGCGGTCGCCTCCACCGTGCCGGTCTCCGCGAGCCGGGCGTACAACTGCGCCTGGAAATCGTCCGGAAGATGCTGCTCGACCTGGTCGGCGAGGGTGCCCGCGACGGCCGCCGCCGTCTCGTACTTCAGCGGGGCGACGCCCACCAGGTTCTGCACCGCGACATCGCGCTCCTCGTCGGTGAGCCCCTCCTCCTTCAGCGTGCGCAGCACCTTCCAGAGGTCCTCCAGCGCGGGTCCGGTGACCTCGGTGGCCACCGAGCCGCTGATCGCCAGCATCGCGGCGCCCCCGGATCCGCCCGCGGGCGCGGAGCGCAGCACCTGGCCGAAGGCGCGCACCCCGTAGGTGTAGCCCTTCTCCTCGCGCAGCACCCGGTCGAGGCGGGAGGTGAGGGTGCCGCCCAGGCAGTACGTGCCGAGCACCTGCGCGGGCCAGACCCGGTCGTGGCGGTCGGCGCCGATGCGCCCGATGAGCAGCTGGGTCTGCACCGCGCCCGGCCGGTCGACGATCACCACACGGCCGGTGTCGTCCGCGACGATCGGCGGAGCCGTGCGCGGCGCGGCCGTCCCGCCCGTCCAGGCGCCGAGGGTGTCGGCGAGCGCTTGGTCGACGTCGACACCGGCGAGGTCGCCCACGATGACGGCGGTGGCGGTGGAGGGCCGGACATGCGCCTCGTAGAAGGCCCGCACGGCCGCGGCGTCGATGCCCTCGATGGTCTCCTGGGTGCCCTGGCGCGGCCGGGACATCCGCGACTCGGCCGGGAAGAGGTCCGCGGCGAAGGCCATCGAGGCGCGGCGGGCCGGATTGGCCAGCTCATGGGGGATCTCGTCCAGCCGGTTGCGCACCAGCCGCTCGACCTCGCCGTCCGGGAAGGCGGGGGCGCGCAGGGCGTCGGCCAGCAGACCGAGCGCCTTGGGCAGCCGGGAGACCGGAACCTCCAAGGAAACGCGGACACCGGGGTGGTCGGCGTGCGCGTCCAGCGTGGCGCCGCAGCGCTCGAGCTCTGCGGCGAACTCCTCGGCGTCGTGCTTGTCGGTGCCCTCCGACAGGGCGCGCGCCATGATCGTGGCGACGCCTTCGAGCCCGGCCGGCTCGGCGTCCAGCGGCGCCTCCAGGTTGATCTCGACGGCGACGACCTGCTGGCCGGGGCGGTGGCAGCGCAGCACGGTGAGGCCGTTGGGCAGCTCACCGCGCTCGGGGGCCGGGAACGCCCACGGCCTGGGGGCGCCGCCCTTGGGCTGCGGGTGGAACGTCATGGTCGCGGTGACGGCGTCGCTCACTGGGCCGCCTCCCCTTCTGCGTCGGTCTCGGCGGCTTCGTCGGCGGTGCCGGCTGCGTCCTCGGCGCCCTGGACGGGCTCGTAGACCAGCACGGCGCGGTTGTCGGGACGCAGCCGCGCCGCGGCCACGGCCCGCACCTCCTCGGGGGTGATGTCCAGCACCCGCTCCACGGCGGTCAGCGCCAGCTGCGGATCGCCGAAGAGCACGGCGTACCGGCAGAGCTCGTCGGCCCGGCCGCCGACCGTGGCCAGCCGGTCCAGCCACTCCCGCTCGATCTGCGCCTGAGCGCGCTCCATCTCCTGCGGGGTGGGCCCCTCCTCGGCGAAGCGGGCCAGCTCCTCGTCGACGGCGGCCTCGATGGCGGGCACCTCGACACCGCCGGAGGTCTTCACGTCCAGCCAGCCCAGCGAGGGGGCGCCCGAAAGCCGCAGCAGGCCGAATCCGGCGGCCACCGCGGTGCGATCGCGGCGCACCAGGCGGTTGTGGAGCCGGGAGGACTCCCCGCCGCCGAGGACGGTCAGCGCCAGGTCGGCGGCGTCGGACTCACGGGTGCCGTCGTGCGGCAGCCGGTACGCAGCCATCAGGGCGCGGGCCGGGACCTCCTCCTCCACGACCTCGCGCAGCTGGCCGCCGATCACCTCCGGGAGCGTGCCGTCGCGGGGCGGCCGCTTGCCGTCGTGGGAGGCGATGGAGCCGAAGTACTTCTCGACCCAGGCGAGCGTCTGCTCGGGGTCGATGTCGCCGACGATCGACAGGACGGCGTTGTTGGGGGCGTAGTAGGTGCGGAAGAACTCCCGCGCGTCCTCCAGGGAGGCCGCGTCCAGGTCGGCCATGGAGCCGATCGGGGTGTGGTGGTACGGGTGGCCCTCGGGGTAGGCCATGGCGACGAGCTTCTCGAAGGCGGTGCCGTACGGGACGTTGTCGTACCGCTGGCGGCGCTCGTTCTTGACGACGTCGCGCTGGTTCTCCAGGCTCTCCTCGTCCAGCGCGGTCAGCAGGGACCCCATGCGGTCGGCCTCCAGCCACAGGGCGAGCTCGACCTGGTGGGCGGGCATGGTCTCGAAGTAATTGGTGCGCTCGAAGCTGGTCGTGCCGTTGAGCGAGCCGCCGGCCCCCTGCACCAGCTCGAAGTGGCCGTTGCCGGTGACCTGCGCCGAGCCCTGGAACATCAGGTGCTCGAAGAGGTGGGCCAGGCCGGTGCGCCCCTTGACCTCATGGCGTGAGCCGACGTCGTACCACAGACAGACCGCGGCGACCGGGGTCAGATGGTCCTCGGAGAGCACCACGCGCAGGCCATTGGCCAGGCGGTGCTCGGTCGCTTTCAGGCCGCCGGAGCCGGCCTGCTGCGTGGCCGTGTGACCCATGGGCATGTACGTCCCTTCGATCGCGTGATGGAGCGCGTGCCAGCCGCTTGCGCAGCGCTTCTGTCACTGTATGCAAGGGGACGGACATCTGGCGAAGTTCCGGTCCGTTCCCGTCCACGCGAGCTTCCCCGAACCGTTTCCGCGGCCCCTCGGGCACCTGACCCGGGCCCCCGCGAAGGGCCTTCGGACGGGGCCGCGGAGCGCGGTTCGGGGCCCCGTCCGGGCCCCGGCCACCCCGGGCCGTTCCACACTTGTCGGTGGACGGGGCCACAATGGTCCGCGTCAGATCCCGCAACGGCAGTTGAAGGAGCCGCAAGCGCGATGGCCCGCCGCCGCACCAAGACCCCGCCGCCGGACGACTTCGAGGAGCGCATCCTCGACATCGACGTCGTCGACGAGATGCAGGGCTCCTACCTCGAGTACGCCTACTCGGTCATCTACTCGCGCGCGCTGCCCGACGCCCGAGACGGGCTGAAGCCCGTGCACCGCCGCATCCTCTACCAGATGAACGAGATGGGGCTGCGCCCCGAGCGCGGCTTCGTGAAGTGCGCCCGCGTCGTCGGCGAGGTGATGGGAAAGCTCCACCCGCACGGCGACGCGTCGATCTACGACGCGCTGGTGCGCATGGCGCAGCCCTTCTCCATGCGCCTGCCGATGGTCGACGGCCATGGCAACTTCGGCTCGCTGGGCAATGACGACCCGCCGGCCGCGATGCGGTACACCGAGTGCCGGATGGCGTCGGCCACCTCGCTGATGACGGAGTCGATCGACGAGGAAACGGTCGACTTCTCACCGAACTACGACGGCAGTGAGCAGGAGCCCGTCACCCTCCCCGCCGCCTATCCGAACCTGCTGGTCAACGGCACGTCCGGAATCGCGGTCGGCATGGCGACCAATATGCCGCCGCACAACCTGGGCGAGGTCATCGCCGCCGCCCGCCATCTGATCAGGCATCCGGCCGCCGACCTCGACACGCTGATGCGGTTCGTACCGGGGCCCGATCTGCCGACCGGCGGCCGGGTCGTGGGCCTGAGCGGCGTCCGGGACGCTTACGAGACGGGGCGCGGCACCTTCAAGATCCGCGCCACGGTGGCCGTGGAGGACGTGACGGCCCGCCGTAAGGGCCTGGTCGTCACCGAGCTGCCCTTCGCCGTGGGGCCCGAGAAGGTCATCTCCAAGATCAAGGACCTGGTCGGCGCCAAGAAGCTCCAGGGCATCGCGGACGTCAAGGACCTCACCGACCGTGAGCACGGGCTGCGGCTGGTGATCGAGGTCAAGAACGGTTTCAACCCCGAGGCCGTCCTGGAGCAGCTCTACAAGCTCACGCCGATGGAGGAGTCCTTCGGCATCAACAACGTGGCGCTGGTGGACGGCCAGCCGCTCACGCTGGGGCTGAAGGAGCTGCTGGAGGTCTATCTCGACCACCGCTTCAACGTGGTCCGGCGGCGCAGCGAGTTCCGGCGCACCAAGCGGCGCAACCGGCTGCACCTGGTCGAGGGTCTGCTGGTGGCGCTCCTCGACATCGACGAGGTCATCCGCCTCATCCGGCAGAGCGAGAACGCGGCGGAGGCCAAGCGGTCGCTGATCGAGCGCTTCGGCCTCTCCGACATCCAGACGCAGTACATCCTGGACACCCCGCTGCGCCGGCTCACCAAGTTCGACCGGCTGGAGCTGGAGTCGGAGCGCGACCGGCTCAAAGCCGAGATCGAGGAGCTCACCCGGATCCTCGACTCCGACGCCGAGCTGCGCAAGCTGGTCTCCGGCGAACTGGCCGCGGTGGCCAAGAAGTTCGGCACCCCGCGCCGCACAGTGCTGCTGGAGTCGTCCAACGCGCCGGTGACCGCGGTGCCGCTGGAGGTCGCGGACGACCCCTGCCGGGTGCTGCTGTCCTCCACCGGGCTGCTGGCCCGCACCGCCGACGGCGAGCCGCTCCCGGTCGAGGGGAAGGCCAAGCGCGCCAAGCACGATGTGATCGTCTCGGCGGTCCCGGCGACGGCCCGTGGCTCCGTGGGGGCGGTGACCTCGACCGGGCGGCTGCTGCGGCTGTCGGTGATCGACCTCCCCATGCTCCCGGAGTCGGCCGCGCCCCCCAATCTGGCGGGCGGGGCGCCCATCGCCGAGTTCCTCTCGCTGGAGGACGGCGAGGAGCTGATCTGCCTCACCACCCTGGACGAGTCCTCACCGGGGCTCGCCATCGGCACGGAGCAGGGCGTCGTCAAGCGCGTGGTCCCCGACTACCCGGCCAACAAGGACGAGTTGGAAGTGATCGGCCTCAAGGAGGGCGACCGGGTCGTGGGCGCGGTGGAGCTGAGCACCGGCGAGGAGGACCTGGTCTTCATCACCGACGACGCCCAGCTGCTGCGGTACACGGCGAGCCAGGTGCGGCCGCAGGGCCGCGCCGCGGGCGGTATGGCCGGTATCAAGCTCGGCTCCGGCGCCAAGGTGATCTCGTTCACGGCCGTGGACCCGGCGGCCGACGCGGTGGTCTTCACGGTCGCGGGCGCGAGCGGCACGCTCGATGACTCGGTACAGCAGTCGGCCAAGCTCACCCCCTTCGACCAGTACCCGCGCAAGGGCCGGGCCACGGGCGGGGTGCGCTGCCAGCGGTTCCTGAAGGGCGAGGACTACCTGGTCATGGCCTGGGCGGGCGCGACCCCGGCCCGCGCGGCGGGGGCCAATGGAGCCCCGGCGGCGCTGCCGGAGATCGACCCGCGCCGGGACGGCTCGGGCGAGCCGCTCGCCAAGCCGGTGACGGTGGTGGCCGGGCCGGTGTAGTCCGGAGGCCGACACGGCCCGGACGAGCGGAACGAGCGCGTAGGGGCGCGGCACCGTGAAGGTGCCGCCCCCCTACGACGTTCCCGGGGCATCCGCGGCGTTGCCGCCCCTCGGGTCGGTGTTCGTGAACGCCGCCCCGCTTCCGGAGCTGGGCCTCGCCGCGTTGTCGGGGTCGGCCGAGGGGGCAGTACGCGAGCCCCCGGTACGAGGGCCCAGGACGAGCGCGATCCGCCACACGGGCGACCGCACCAGGCCCCCGGTGAAGGCGGACCCTGGCCTGCCCTCCGGACGGTGGAAGCCACGGCGAACGATTCAGTGGCCGCTGCCGTTGCGCCGGGCGCGCATCTGCCGCAGGGCCAGGCGCGCACCGTCATGGCCGCGGTCCGCCGCCCGCCGGAAGTGCCGCTCCGCCTCGCCGAGCTCGCCGTGGTCCAGATGGACGGTGCCGAGCACCACCAGGGCCGAGAGGTCACCGGTCGCGGCGGCCTTGCCGAGCCAGTGGACCGCCTCCGCGTAAGCGCCCCGCCGGCCCAGCCCGATGCCGTAGACGGTCATCCCCCGCGGATCACCGGCCTCGGCAGCCTTACGGGCGAGCGATTCGGGAATCGGCCGCCCCTCGTCGTAGGCCGCCCGCACCATCGCCGTCAGCCCGGGATCCAGCGCACGCGTCCCGCGTCTCCCCCGGCGCCTTCGCCATCGCGCCCATAAGCCGCCCATATCCACCCCCTCCGCCCCCGGAGCGCCATTCTCCCGCCTGCTCCCACCCCCATGGAACGGCGGATACGCGGCGGGATCCGGACTGCCGCCCTCCGCCGCACGGGGCCGATGAGGCGGCACAAGGCTGCTCCCGCTCTCGGCTCCACCATGGCTCCGGCGTCCACTCGCGACTTCGGTGCGCACAATCGATCAAGAGAGGTTAGGCTTACCTTCGTGAGCACGTGCGCGACCGCCTCCCGCGACCTGTCCGAGCCGCTCGCCGGGACGGCGGCCACCGCTTCCACCTGGCTGCTGGTGGAACAGCCCGGCCCCTGGGGCACCGAGGCCCTCACCTCCAGTCGGCTCGACAGGGCCGTCGGACGCGCCCTGGAGCGCGCCGCCGAGGGCACCGGCGTACGGGTCGCGCTGATCCGCCGCCCCGGCCGCCACGCCGATCTGCACACCGGCGCCCGGCACCGGGTGTTCGTGGCCCACACCCTGCCCGGCCGCTCCTGGATCCGCACCACCGCCCTGGACGACCCGGCGGGGCTGCTCGGCCTGGACTTCGCCGCGCTGGGCGCGGGCGACCCCGGCGGGCTCACCCTGCGGCCCCACACCCCCGCCGCCTGGGAGGAGTACACCGGCGATCCGCTGGTGCTGGTGTGCACCAACGGCAAGCGCGACCGCTGCTGCGCCCTGCTCGGCCGCCCGCTGGCCGGTGAGCTGACCGCCTCCGGGGTCCACGGCACCTGGGAGATCACGCATATCGGCGGCCATCGCTTCGCCCCCACCCTCGTCGTACTGCCGCACGGCTACACCTACGGCCGCGCCACCGCGCAGAGCGTCAAGGACGTCATCGAGGCGCTGCGCCAGGGCCGGGTCGTCACCGACGGCTGCCGCGGCCGCTCCGCCTGGGAGCGCCCCGGCCAGGCGGCGGAACTGGCCGTCCGCGAACTGACCGGCGAGGACGGTGCCGACGCGCTGACCATCGCACGGACCGAGGGCGAGGCCCCGGTCTGGTCCGTGACCGTCGCGCACCGCGACGGCCGGGCCTGGCGGGTGAGCGTCGCGCAGGTCGCCGGGGCGCCGCCGCGGCCGGAGAGCTGCGGTTCCCCGCTGGGCTCCCCGACCCGGATGGAGGTCGTCGGGATCCACACCGGCCGACGGCCCGCACGCGGCGTACGCGCGATGGCCGCGGGCCGCCTCTGAACACCCGGGCCCGGCATCGTAGGAACCACGCCGTAAGACCCGGGCCCGGCCCCGTAGGAACCACGCCGAAGACCCCGCCGTAAGACCCGCGCCCGGCCCTGTGGAAACCACGCCGTAAGACCCGCGCCCGGCCCCATGGGAACCACGCCGTAGGGCCCGGACCGTGCTCCGTAAGGCCCACGCCCCCGCCCAGTAGCGCCCCGGGAGCGCCGCTCCCCGGCCCCTCCCCCGGGTCCTGGCGCGGATCCCCCGGCCCGCCCTTGGTTACGCTTCGTTGCCATGAGCGCCGCGATACCGCCGGGGCGGTCAGCCGCGGCCACACGGTGGCGCATCGGCTGGCCCCGACGCGTCTTCTCCCAGGTCCTGCTGATGCAGCTGGCCATCGCCACGGGTGTCACCGTGCTCGCGACCGGCCTCTTCCTCGCTCCGCTCAGCGATCACCTCGACGACCAGGCCATGCGCCGTGCCCTCGCCATCGCCCAGACCACGGCCGCCGAGCCCCGGCTGGCCGAGGCGCTCCAGCACACCCGGCCGGCACCCGGCGGGCCGGTGCAGACCGAGGCGGAGCGCATCCGCCGCGCGACCGGCGCCGAATATGTCGTGATCATGGATCGGCACGGGGTGCGCTGGTCGCACACCTCCCCGGGCGAGATCGGGAAGCATGTCTCCACCGACCCCACCGACGCCATCCAGGGCCGGGACGTCATGGAGATCGACGAGGGCACGCTCGGTCGGTCGGCCCGCGGCAAGGTGCCGCTGCGCGCCGGGGACGGCCGTATCGTCGGCGCCGTCTCGGTGGGCATCTCCTACGAGAGCGTGCGCGCCCGGCTCGTCGCCTCGGTTCCGGAGATGCTCGCCTACGCGGGCGGCGCGCTCGCCGTCGGTGCCCTCGCGGCGTATGTGGTCGCCCGCCGGCTTCAGCGACGCACCCATGACCTGGCCTTCTCCGATATCTCCGCACTGCTCGCCGAGCGCGAGGCGATGCTCCACGGCATCCGGGAAGGCGTCGTCGCCCTCGACGCCCACGGCCGTATCCGGCTGGTCAACGACGAGGCGCAGCGGCTGCTGGAGCTGCGCCCCGAGGGCACCGGGCAGCCCCTGGAGGCGGTGCTGCCCCCGGGCCGTACGACCGATGTGCTGTCCGGGCGGGCCACCGGCGCCGATCTGCTGACCGTCAGCGGCGGCCGGGTGCTGGTCGCCAACCGGATGCCGACGGACGACGGCGGCGCCGTGGTCACCCTGCGCGACCGCACCGAACTGGAGCGACTGGGCCGTGAGCTGGACGGCACCCGGGGGCTGATCGACGCCCTGCGGGCACAGGACCATGAGCACGCCAACCGGATGCACACCCTCCTGGGCCTGCTCGAACTCGAACTCCACGACGAGGCGATGGAGTTCATCACCGAGACGATCGGAGTGCATCGGGCCACCGCCGAGCAGGTCACCGAGCGGGTGCACGATCCGCTGCTGGCCTCCCTGCTGGTCGGCAAGGCCACGGTCGCCACCGAACGCGGGGTGGCGCTGTACGTCGCCGAGGACAGCCTGCTGCCCAACCGGCTGGTGGATCCGCCCGGCCTGGTGACGATCGTCGGCAATCTCATCGACAACGCCCTGGACGCGGCGGTCGGCTCACGGGAGCCACGGGTCGAGGTGACGCTGTGCGCGGACGACCGTACGGTGCTGCTGCGGGTCTCCGACACCGGCCCCGGGATCCCCGCCGATCGGCGCGATGTGGTCTTCACCGAGGGCTGGTCGACCAAGGAGCCGCCCGCGCACGGGAAGCGCGGCATAGGGCTCGCGCTGGTCCGCCGCCTCGCCGAACGCCAGGGCGGCAGCGTCCGGGTGTCCGATCGCGAGGGCGGAGGCGCGGAGTTCACCGTCGTCCTCCCCGAGGCGCTGGCCGAACAGCCGGCCGGGGCGCCGCTGACCGCGACAGGAGAGTCACGATGACCCTTGGAACCGGACCGGGCGGGCACCTGGAGGTGCTGGTCGTGGACGACGACCTCCGGGTGGCCCGGGTCAACGCCGCGTACGTCGGCAAAGTGGCCGGTTTCCGCGTCGCCGGGCAGGCGCACAGCGCCACCGAGGCGCTGGCCTTCCTGAAGCGCACCCCCGTCGACCTGGTGCTGCTCGACCACTATCTGCCGGATGAGACGGGACTGTCGCTGGTGCGGCGGCTGCGTCAGCTCGGCCACCACAACGACATCATCATGGTGACCGCGGCCCGCGATATCGCGACCGTCCAGGCGGCGATGCGCCATGGGGCGCTCCAGTACCTCGTCAAGCCCTTCACCTTCGCGGGGCTGCGCGCCAAGTTGGAGGGGTACGCGGCGCTGCGCCGTGCGCTGGAGGGCGACGGCGAGGCCGGTCAGGACCAGGTGGACCGGATCTTCGGCGCCCTCGGCGGGGCCTCGGCCGGCCCCGCCGAGCTGCCCAAAGGCCATTCGGCGCTCACCGCGGATCTCGTACGGGAGGTGCTGCGGGGCGCCGAGGGCCCGCTGTCGGCGCAGGAGGTGGCCGAGCGCTCCTCGCTCAGCCGACAGACCGCCCAGCGCTATCTGAAGCTGCTGGAGCGCACGGGCCGGGTGCGGCTCAGCCTCAAATACGGCGAGACCGGCCGCCCCGAACATCGCTATGTGTGGGTCTGAGCCCTGCCCTCGCGCCCATGAGGCCGTGCCCGCCCATGAGGCCATCAGGCCGCGCCCGCTCCGGTTAGGGCGCGCACCTCCGTCTCGGCGTGCTTGGCGGCATGGCCGGGGACGTCCGCGGGCGCGGGTGAGGTGACCGTTCCGAGCCAGCCCGCGAGGAACCCGAGGGGCACCGAGACCAGGCCCGGGTTCCGCAGCGGGAACAGGTGGAAGTCCACCCCGGGGAAGATCGCGTCCGGGCCGCCGGAGACCACCGGGGAGAGCACCACCAGCACCACCGCCGGAAGCAGCCCGCCGTAGACCGACCACACCGCGCCGCGCGAGGTGAACCGCCGCCAGAACAGCGAGTACAGCAGCACCGGAAGGTTCGCCGACGCGGCGGCTGCGAACGCCAGCCCCACCAGGAACGCCACATTGAGGTCCTCGGCGAGCAGCCCGAGCCCGATCGCGGCCGCCCCGATCCCCACCGCGGCGATCCGCGCGACCACCACCTCACCGCGCGGTGTGCGGTGCGCCCGCCGGCTCAGCGAGCCATAGAGGTCATGGGCGACGGAGGCCGAGGAGGCGAGGGTGATGCCCGCGACAACGGCGAGGATGGTGGCGAAGGCGATGGCGGCGACGACCGCGAACAGCACCGTGCCCCCGGTCGATCCGGCGCCGCCGCCGAGGTCGAGCGCGAGCAGCGGAACGGCCGTGTTCCCGGCCGCACCGGAGGTCCGCACGGCATCGGAGCCCAGCACGGCGGCCGCGCCGAAGCCGAGCACGATCGTCATCAGATAGAAGCCGCCGATCAGCCCGATGGCCCAGATCACCGAGCGGCGGGCGGCGCGGGCGGTGGGCACCGTGTAGAAGCGCGAGAGGATGTGCGGCAGCCCGGCGGTGCCCAGCACCAGGGCAAGGCCGAGGCTCACGAAGTCCAGCCGGGCGGTCCAGTCGCCGCCGTACGTGAGCCCGGGGGCGAGGAAGTCCGCGCCGTGGCCGCTGTTCCGCGCCGCGGTGCCGAGCAGGGCGTCGAGATCGCCGCGGAAGCGTACGAGCACCAGGGCGGTCAGCGCGATCGCCCCGCCCATCAGCAGCACGGCCTTCACGATCTGGATCCAGGTCGTGGCGCGCATTCCGCCCAGCGTCACGAAGACCACCATCAGGGTGCCCACGCCGATCACCGTCCAGGCGCGGGCGCGGCCGCCGGTCTCCCCGATCAGCAGGGCGATCAGACTGCCCGCGCCGACCATCTGGGCCACCAGATAGAGCACACAGACCGTGACCGAGGAGACGCCCGCGGCGATCCGGACCCGGCGCTCCCGCATCCGGGCGGCCAGCACATCGGCCAGGGTGAACCGGCCGCAGTTGCGGACGAGTTCGGCGACCAGCAGCAGGACCACCAGCCAGGCCACGAAGAAGCCCACGCAGTAGAGCACCCCGTCATAGCCGAACAGCGCGATGAGACCGGAGATCCCGAGGAAGGACGCGGCCGACAGATAGTCCCCCGCGATGGCGAAGCCGTTCTCCATCGGGGAGAACAGCCGCCCGCCCGCGTAGAACTCCTCCGGCGAGCCGTGCCGCCGACGCCCCGCCCAGGTGGTGATCCCCAGGGTGACCGCCACGAAGACGCCGAAGAGCAGCAGCGCCAGGCTCTGGTGATTGCCGGTCACCGCCCGCGCCCCCGCATCATCTCCTGTGTCACCCAGCGGAGTTCGAGCGCGACCCGGTCCCTGCGCAGCCGTGCGTGCCGGGCGTATGCCCAGGCCAGCAGGAAGGTGGTGGCGAACTGCGCGAGCCCCGCGACCATCGCCACATTGAGCGCGCCCACCACCGGGCGGGCCATCAGATCCGGCGCGGTGGTCGCCGCGACGACATACGCGAGGTACCAGATGAGGAACGCGGCGGCCGCCGGGAACGCGAACCGGCGGTAGCGCCGGCGCACCTCCTGGAAGGCGGCGCTGCCGTGCACCTCCGTGTAGACCTCGCGGGCGGCGGGCGGACGCGTGCGACGAGGTCCGCTGTCCATGTCGTCCGCCTCACCCCAGCCGGACGCGAGCGCGTCGTACCACGGGTCCTCCAGGCGCGCCGCTCCCGTAGCGCGCGCGTTGTGCATATCCACCCCGAACACTCCTTGTTCACTACCGCATTCGCCCCGTGACCAAGGATGGGCAGATCAGAAAGATCCAGGACCCTTCAATACCGGACGTTCACCCCATCAGGTGACTCAGGTGATGAACAGCCCGGAAACGGCACCCCGGAAGGGGCACGCCGGAAGCGGGCCGGGCGGGAAACGACGGCAGGGCCTCCCGGGTGGGAGACCCCGCCGAACCGGCCCTGCCGGCGAGCCGCATGCCGGACGTCAGACGTCGATACGCGACCGGTCCAGGGTCGCCGCCGAATTGGTGATGAACTCCTTACGGGGCGCGACCTCATTGCCCATGAGCAGGTCGAAGGCGCGCTCGGCGGCCTCCAGGTCGCTGATGTTGATACGCCGCAGGGTGCGGTGGCGCGGGTCCATCGTGGTCTCCGCGAGCTGGTCGGCGTCCATCTCACCGAGACCCTTGTAGCGCTGGATGCCGTCCTTGTAGCGGACCTCCCGGCGCTGGAGGTCCAGCAGCGTCTCCTGGAGCTCCTGGTCGGAGTAGGTGTAGAGGTACTTGCTCTGCCCCCGCTTGGGGTTCACCAGCTCCACCCGGTGCAGCGGCGGCACCGCCGAGAAGACCCGCCCCTGCTCGACCATCGGCCGCATATAGCGCTGGAAGAGGGTCAGCAGCAGACAGCGGATGTGGGCACCGTCGACATCGGCGTCGGCGAGGAAGATCACCTTGCCGTAGCGCGCCTGGTCGATGTCGAAGGTCCGGCCCGATCCGGCCCCTATCACCTGGATGATCGCGCCGCACTCGGCGTTCTTGAGCATGTCGGCGATGGACGACTTCTGCACGTTGAGGATCTTGCCGCGGATCGGCAGCAGCGCCTGGAACTCGGAGTTCCGGGCCAGCTTGGCCGTGCCCAGCGCCGAGTCCCCCTCGACGATGAACAGCTCGCTGCGGCCCACGTCGTCACTGCGGCAGTCGGCCAGCTTCGCGGGCAGCGAGGAGGACTCCAGCGCGGTCTTACGGCGCTGCGCCTCCTTGTGCTGGCGCGCCGCGATACGCGTACGGGCCGCGGCCACGACCTTCTCCAGGACGGCCCGGGCCTGCTGCTTGGCATCCCGCTTGGAGGAGGTCAGGAACGCCTTGAGCTCCTTGGCGACCACATTGGCCACGATGCGGGAGGCCGCCGAGGTGCCCAGCACCTCCTTGGTCTGGCCCTCGAACTGCGGCTCCGCCAGCCGGACGGTCACCACCGCCGTCATGCCCTCCATGGCGTCGTCCTTGACGACGTCGTCCTCGGCGACGCGCAGCAGCTTGGCGGCGCGCAGCGCCTCGTTCACGGTCTTGGCGATCGAGCGCTCGAAGCCGGAGACATGGGTGCCGCCCTTGGGGGTGGCGATGATGTTGACGAAGGACTTGATGGTCGTGTCGTAGCCGGTGCCCCAGCGCAGCGCGATGTCGACGCCCAGCTCACGGGTGACCTCGGTGGGCGTCATATGGCCGCGCTCGTCCAGGACCGGCACGGTCTCCTTGAAGGTGCCCTGCCCGGACAGCCGCAGCACATCGCAGACGGCTTTGTCCTGCGCGAGGTACTCGCAGAACTCGCTGATCCCCCCGTCGTAGTGGAAGGTCTCCTCGACCGGCCCCTCCTCCCCCTCCAGGCCCCGCTCGTCCCGGACGACCAGGGTCAGCCCCGGGACCAGGAAGGCGGTCTGCCGGGCACGGGCGTGCAGCGTCTCCAGGGAGAGCTTGGCGTCCTTGAGGAAGATCTGGCGGTCCGCCCAGTAGCGGACGCGGGTGCCGTTGCGGGTCTTGGGGACCCTCTTGCCCTTGAGGAGGCCGCTGGACGGGTCGAACGGGGCGTCCGGCCCGGATTCGGTGAAGATCCCGGGGACGCCACGGCGGAAGCTGATCGCGTGGGTCTTGCCGTCGCGGTCCACCTCCACGTCGAGACGGGCGGACAGCGCGTTCACCACGGAGGCGCCGACGCCGTGCAGACCGCCCGAGGCCGCGTACGAGCCGCCGCCGAACTTCCCGCCGGCGTGCAGCTTGGTCATCACGACCTCGACGCCGGACAGCCCCGTCTTGGGCTCGACGTCCACCGGGATACCCCGGCCGTTGTCCCGCACCTCCACGGAGCCGTCGTCGTGGAGGATCACCTCGATGTGATCGCAGAAGCCGCCCAGGGCCTCGTCCACCGAGTTGTCGATGATCTCCCAGAGGCAGTGCATGAGGCCACGGCTGTCGGTCGAACCGATGTACATGCCGGGGCGCTTGCGCACTGCCTCGAGCCCCTCGAGGACGAGAAGGTGCCGCGCGGTGTAGTTGGAGCCGCCCCGGTCTGCCCCGGTCAGCAGCGCAGTGGACGGCACGGACGTGTCGGCGGTCACGCGGTTCGCTCCTCGCTGAATTTCTCTTGGCCCAGCTGTGGGCACGATGGTGGCATGTTCGCCCGTCAGAGCGTACCGAGGCTTGATAGAGCCTTTGTGCCGCCACCCGTTGAAACGTCCATGCTAGTCGCACCGGCCACCGTTTCGCTCGTATGTTCGATACCTCACGGCGGTGACGCACAGATCACGTTCCCTTTCAGGCATGAACCATTTAGGCTCCGGGCACGTCCTCATTCACAACCGGCAACCCGGCCGGGAGGGCAAACCAGACAATCGACGCGAAACATCGAAGCTAGGCAATACGGCTCATTCGCCGCCAAACGTCACCATCCGGCCTACTCAGAAGCAATTTTTGAGAAAAAGCCACGAGCGGGAACGATTTCAGGCTGGTTGGATGTTGACCCTGGTACGACAGCTCGTCGAGCTAGAGAAGAGGCGACGTGACTACTGTTCTGACCCCCGCGAGCCCGTTGACGGCCGCTGACCGCTGCGACCGCTGCGGCGCCCAGGCGTACCTGCGCGTCGTGCTGATCAGCGGTGGTGAACTGCTCTTCTGCGCCCACCACGGGCGCAAGTTCGAGCCGGAACTCAAGAAGATCGCCGCGGAAATACAGGACGAGACCGAGCGGCTCACCGCAGCTCCGGCGTCCGCGTCCAACGACGAACGCTGACGCCTCACACCCACGACGACGAGCGACGCCGGCCCAGGGCCGGGTTCCGGGCGGTCTGCCCCCTGAGCGGGGCGGCCGCCCACGCTCGTATCGCGGACCTTTCCGCATGACCCCACGGGCCCTCCGGGGCTCGTCCCAGGCTTCACCCCGGTCCTTCCGGGCTCCACCGCCACCCCGGCCTCCGCGTCAGCCATGGGCGGCCACCAGATCGGCCACGGCCGAGATCCTCGTGTAGACGCCGGGCCGCCCGGCCACCGCGCAGCCGCTGCCCCAGGACACCAGGCCCACCAGCCGCCCCCGGGCCACCAGTGGCCCTCCGCTGTCGCCCTGACAGGCGTCCCGTCCGCCGTCCGGCAGCCCCGCGCAGACCATGGACCGCGGGTCGTAGTCCCCCTCCGCGTTCCCCGGGTAGGCCCTCTTGCAGACGGTGTCGGCCAGCACCTTCACCGTCGCGGTGCGCAGCGCCGAGGCGTAGCTGCCATCGCCCTCCGTATCGCCCCAGCCGTAGACCGCGGCCCGTTCACCCGCCTTGTACGCCAGGTCGCCGGTGCGCGCCATGGGGATCGTGTAGGCCGCCGGCACCGGGACCCCCAGGGTGAGCACGGCGATGTCCCCGCCCCTGTTGTCGCCCTCGTACGCCGGATTGACCCACACCCGCGCCGGCGGGTACTCCACCCCGTCGGTCTTCCGCAGATCGTTGCGACCGATGATCACCCGGAGGTCCCGCACCTCCCGCCAGTCCTTGCCGAGCACCCCACGGCTCAGACAGTGGGCCGCCGTGACGACCGTCGTGGGGGTCACCACCGCCCCGCCGCAGAACTGGCCGGACCTCTTGTCGCCGAAGAGCGCACGGCTGGCCACGGCCACCGCCCAGGGCGCCTCGACCGTACGGGCCGGATGCCCGCCGATCACCACACGGTCGGCCGTCGCCGGACCGGGCGCGATGAGCACTATGGCGAGCGCGGCGGCCAGCGGTACCGCCAGGGCGACGAGGAGCGCGCGGGGCGACTTAGGCATATAGCCTCCTGACCATACGGAACGAGTCGCACACTCAGCGTTACCCCCTCTGCCGCGAAGCGCATCCCGAGTGGGCCAAGCGGGGAACATTTCGCCGCGACAGCGCGAAGGCCGGGCTCCCCCGAGGGGGCCCGGCCTTCGCGCGGCACCGCCTCCGTTACGAGGCGGTGGTCCGTATCAGTCCAGGTAGTCGCGGAGGACCTGGGAGCGGGACGGGTGGCGCAGCTTCGACATCGTCTTGGACTCGATCTGGCGGATGCGCTCACGCGTCACGCCGTAGACCTTGCCGATCTCGTCGAGGGTCTTCGGCTGGCCGTCGGTGAGGCCGAAGCGCATCGAGACCACGCCCGCCTCACGCTCGCTGAGCGTGTCGAGCACGGAGTGCAGCTGCTCCTGGAGCAGGGTGAAGCTGACCGCGTCGGCCGGGACGACCGCCTCGGAGTCCTCGATGAGGTCACCGAACTCGCTGTCGCCGTCCTCGCCCAGGGGGGTGTGCAGCGAGATCGGCTCACGGCCGTACTTCTGGACCTCGATGACCTTCTCGGGGGTCATGTCGAGCTCCTTGGCCAGCTCCTCCGGGGTGGGCTCACGGCCCAGGTCCTGGAGCATCTGGCGCTGGACGCGCGCCAGCTTGTTGATGACCTCGACCATGTGCACCGGAATACGGATGGTGCGGGCCTGGTCGGCCATGGCTCGGGTGATCGCCTGACGGATCCACCAGGTGGCGTACGTGGAGAACTTGTAGCCCTTGGTGTAGTCGAACTTCTCGACCGCGCGGATCAGACCGAGGTTGCCCTCCTGGATGAGGTCCAGGAAGAGCATGCCGCGGCCCGTGTAGCGCTTGGCCAGCGAGACCACCAGACGGAGGTTGGCCTCCAGGAGGTGGTTCTTGGCGCGGCGGCCGTCCTCGGCGATGATCTCCAGCTCACGCTTGAGCTTGGGGGCCAGCTTGTCGGAGTTGGCGAGCTTGTCCTCGGCGAACAGACCGGCCTCGATGCGCTTGGCGAGCTCGACCTCCTGCTCGGCGTTGAGCAGCGGGACCTTGCCGATCTGCTTGAGGTAGTCCTTGACCGGGTCGGCCGTGGCACCGGCCGCGGCGACCTGCTGCGCGGGGGCGTCGTCCTCGTCCTCGTCGGAGAGCACGAAGCCCGCGTTCTCCGGCTCGCCCTCGGCGCCCTCGGGACCGGGCTTGCCCGGCGTCTCCTCGATGACGTCCTCGCCCTCGAGAAGCTCGTCGGTGACGTCCTTCTTGGTGGCGGTGGTCTTCTTCGCGACCGTCTTCTTGGCGGCGGCGGTGGTGGTCTTCTTGGCAGCTGCCTTCTTGGCCGTGGCCTTCTTGGCTGCGGCCTTCTTCGCGGGGACCGCGGTGGTCTCACCGACCGGGGCGGCGCCGGTGTCCGCCGCGGGGGCGGCCGGGGCGGCGGGGGCCTTCTTGGCAGTGACCGTCTTGGCCGCGACGGTCTTGGTGGCGGTGCGCTTCGCCGGGCTCTTCGCTGCGACGCTCTTACGGGTGCGTTTGGGCGCCTCTGCGGCACTGACCATCAGCGTCACACCCTCCTCGTCGAGGATCTGGTTGAGGCTGCGCAGTACGTTCTTCCACTGGGTTGGCGGAATCTGGTCAGCCTCGAAGGCCCGGCGCACATCGTCGCCGGCGATCTGCCCCTCAGCCTTTCCCCGCTCGATGAGCGCCATGACAGACTCCGACTCGGCGATCTCCGACGGGAGCGTACGGGATGTGCTGGCCGACACGAACAACCTCTCGGAACGTTGGAAACGGCTTCCGGCTCGGTCCGGTGGGGACCGGAGCCGACGACCGCCGGCAGGGATGAACCGACGGCGCGGGCGGAGTGCGGAGGTGTACAGCGTTTACGAGCGACATCCGTATTCCCTCCGCGGCTGCCACCTCTTTAGTCATCGCGCTGCCTCAAAGAGCGTTACGCCCAATACTCGTGGCCCGAGTCACACCCCATAACGGTCTTAATGCCCATCCAACGGGACAGAAAACTCCCGGCGGCGCCCCGACGGGAGTCGCACGGCGCTGATCGATCGATCGCGCCGCGCCGCCGAACCCGCGGCGCGGGATCCGGCGGCGCCCTCTCGTACGCCGTACGGCATCCATCGGGCCGGTGCTCACCGCCGACCGACACCGCCTTGCCGTACGTCGTACGCCGCACGCTCCGGACGCCCAGCGGTCCGGGGTCCGGACGCGCCGCGGATCAGTGCTCGCGCGGCGCGGGCACCCCGACCTCGGCATGATCGAGATCCGGGTGGACGGTCAGCAGCTGGCGCATCGCCGCCTCGGCCGCCGTGGCGTCGCCCTCGCCGATCGCCTCGACGATCCGGCGGTGGTGGGCGACGCCCGCCTCGGTGAGGCGGTCACAGCCGGAGATCGGGGCCCCGGAGACATGGAGCGCGGCGGCGACGATGCCCGCCAGGTGCTCCAGCATCCGATTGCCGCCGACCTGGAGCAGCAGCGCGTGGAACTCGGCGTCGGCGCGGGAGAAGGTGAGGCTGTCACCCTGCGCCAGCGCATGGTTCATGATCTCGACCATGTCGGCGAGCCGCTGCTGCACCTCCTCGCGGCCATGACCGGCGGCGAGACGGGCGGCCAGCGGCTCGATGGTCCAGCGCAGCTCGCACAGCTCACGGCGCTGGTCGTCGCGCTGCGGGCCGAAGGCACGCCACTCGATGATGTCCGGGTCGAGCAGATTCCAGTCGCTGACCGGGCGGACCCGGGTGCCCACATTGGGGCGGGCGCTGACCAGGCCCTTGGCCTCGAGGACGCGCAGCGACTCCCGGACGACGGTGCGGGAGACCTCGAAGCGCTGGCCGATCTCCTCGGGGACGAGCGGACGGTCCGCACCCAGGTCACCGGAGACGATCATCTGGCCCAGCTGCTGAACGAGTTGGCCGTGCAGCCCGCGGCCCCGGTTGCCGGCCGCGCGCCGGCCCACCCGGCCGATCTCCGCCTCGGCACCGTCCCAGGAGGCGGGGGCGCTGCCGCGGTCGGCGCCGGGGCCGTCGGCGTAGGAGTAGCGGTCAAGCTCGCCCGAACCGGCCAGGCCGGAGTCGGCGGGGCGAGCCGCGGTCATCGTGGTGTGCGCAAGGGTACTCACGCATCCTTTGTCGGCGACGCCTCGGAAGCCCTTGAGGTCTTTGGTGAAAAGCACACGAAAGGGTGATCGCCCATTACCTCATAATTGACGCTCAATCGGACAGAAAGAAGCATCCTTCGGGGAGTTGCGAGCAGATCGCGCGATGAGTGTGCGAATCCGCTTCGGGCTTGATCCACCGGCTCCGGACGGGCCGGTCGGTCGGTCGCGGGCTGAGCGACCGGCGGACCGGGCGGGTGGCAGATCGGGCCCGGCCGCCCGGCGCGGGGCCTGGTGGGTGGGTGCTTTGGCGGGTGCTATTGGCGGGTACTCCTGCCGCGCAGACCGGTGAGGGCGTAGGCACACAGCAGGACGGCGACCGACAACATCAGGGCCTGTCCGACGGGTTGGGACGCGAGCCGCAGCGCGACCGCCAGCCCTCTGTCGATCATGGAGGGCGGCCGCTCCAGCGTCGCGGCGCGCAGCCGGTGCGGCAGCATGACCAGCGAACGCAGCGACGGATCCTGCGCCGCACGCTGGACGATGGGCACCGCGAGGATCGGCACGGCGAGCAGGGTGGCCAGCCCGAGCGCGGTGGACCGGAAGACCCCGGCGGCGAGCAGCCCGGCCCATGACGAGCCGATGGTCAGGCCGAAGACGCCGACCACCAGCTCGGGCCAGTCGCCCGGCAGCGGTACCGCGTTACCGCCGACGAGCAGCAGGAGCGCCGCACTGTCGAGCACGATGACGCCGAGCGACAGCAGGACCGCACCGGCCGCGCAGATGGCGAACTTGGCGGCCAGCAGCCCGATTCGGCGGGGCACCGCGTCCCGGGTCGCGGCCAGTGCCGGGTAGCGGAACTCGTCCCCGAAGGCGAGGGCTCCCAGAAGGCCGGCCGCGATGGCGACGGGAGGCAGCGGGAGGTCGGCGGGCCAGCCGGTGAGCCGGTGCAGCTCCCCGGTGGCGCCCGCGCGGGCGAGCAGCACCGAGGCCAGGAGGGAGGCGACGATGGAGGCGACGCCGATCAGCCAGCCGGTACGTACACCGATGGCACGGCGCAACTCATAGCGCATCGGCCAGGCGGGGCCGGGGAAGCGGAGCTTGGGCAGCAGCCGCAGCGGAGGCGCCTCGGGGTCGCGGGCACGGGCACCCGCGACGGTCCCCGGGCCCAGATCGGCGGTCTCCTCGACCAGTCGGTGGACCACGATGTTGTGGCGGTAGGCGGTCTCCCCGACGGTTGCGGGGGACAGACCGTAGACGGAGATGTGGGTCTCGTCGTCCCGCACCACAGAGAACGGGTCGGCGACGGCGGCGACCGGCTCTTCCTCGACCTCGGCTCCGGAGCCGGTGGCGGTAGTGGTACCGGTAGCGGTACCAGCAGCGGCCCCGGTGCGCGCGCCGACTGCTTCGGAGTCGGGAGCGGGGGCCTGGGCAGGCGCGGGGACGGGGGCAGGGACGACCTTGTCGGGCTTGCCGACCTTGCTCGTCTTGCCGACCTTGCTCGTCTTGTCGGGCGTGCTCGCCTGGTCGTCAGCCACGGCTTCCGCGGTGGCCTTCTTCGCTTCGGCCCGGGCAGCGGCGCCCGGGGCGACGGGCCGGGCCTTCCTGACCTTGCGCCAGATCGTTCGCTTCCTGGTCCTGGGCCCGGCGCCCTCGCCCTTGACGACGTCGCCCCCGTCGGCGACGTCGGACTGGACGGCGTCGGGCTCGGCGGCCCCCGCCTTGGCCGCGAGCTCGGCCGCCGCCCGGGCTTCCTCCTCCGCCCGGGCCTCGGCCAACTGCCGTGCGGCTTCGACCTCCTCCTCCAGGACGGCGGCGAGTCGGCCGACGAGCGGCGAGTGGACCACGACACGGGGGCGCAGCCGGGTGCGGGCGAACTCGTCCACCGACTGATCGGCCACCAGCCGGCCCGATTCCAGGGTGAGCACCTGGTCCGCGAGGCGGATGACGCCCTCGGCGTCCTCGGTGGCGACGAGGACGGCGCCACCGTGGGCGGCGAATTGGCGCAGCAGCCCATGGAGCCAGGCGGTCTCGCGGGCCGACAGGCCCCGTGCGGGCTCATCGAGGACCAGCGTGTGCGGATCCCCGAGCAGAGCGGTGGCGAGCCCGAGGCGACGCTCGGCCCCGGTCGACAGATCGCCGAGACGCTCGTCCGCCAGATCGGTGAGACCGACCACGTCGAGCACCACATCGGCGCGTGCGGCGGCCACCCCGGCCGCGGCACCGAGCATCCTCAGATGCCCCCGCACGGTGCGGCCGGGGTGACCGGGGACGTCCTCGAGGAGAACGCCGATCTCATGAGCCGGGCGCCGGATGCGATGCAGGGGGCGGCCCCGGAAGAAGGCGGAGCCATGGCCCCGGTCGAGCTGTAGCAGAAGCCGCAGCGCGGTGGTCTTGCCCGCGCCGGGGGCGCCAAGCAGTGCGGTGACCCGACCCGCCGGGGCCTCGAAGGTGAGGTCGTCCACGACGGGAGGGTGGTTGCGGCGGGGGGTGCTGGTCAGTCCGGTGGCCTGGATCATGGCTTCTCCCGCGGGGCATGGAACCGCTCGACGGCACGTGGGGACTCGCGGCGTACCGGAGAACATTAACCCGCTATGTCCTATTTCTTCGCTACATGCACCTTCCGGGAATTCGTCGTGTCATGGCCGTCACACCTCGGGACGGAGCATGGGCGGGTTGAGCAGCGTCGCCCCTCCGGCCCGGAACAGCTGGGCGGGACGGCCGCCCTGACGGGTCGTCGTACCACCCGTGGGCACCAGGAAGCCCGGGGTGCCGGTGACCTTGCGATGGAAGTTGCGCGGGTCCAGGGCCACGCCCCACACCGCCTCGTACACCCGGCGCAACTCGCCGACCGTGAACTCCTGCGGGCAGAAGGCGGTGGCCAGCGAGGAGTACTCGATCTTGGAGCGGGCACGCTCGACCCCGTCCGCGAGGATGCGGGCGTGGTCGAAGGCGAGCGGGGCGGCCAGATCGCTGTCCCGGCCGAAGGTCCCGTCCTGCTCGAGCAGCGATTCGACCGGGGCCCAGCGCACGCTGTGCGCGTCACCTCCGGGCCGGGGCGCGGGCAGATCGGGCGCCAGCGCGAGGTGCGCCACGCTGACCACTCGCATTCGAGGGTCCCGCTTGGGATCGCCGTACGTGGCGAGCTGCTCGAGATGGGCGGCGTTCGGCGGGACCGGAAGCGTGGGGTCATGGGCGAGCAGCCCGGTCTCCTCGGCCAGCTCCCTGGCAGCGGCGGCGGCGAGATCCTCATCGGACCGCACGAAACCGCCGGGCAGCGCCCACCGTCCCTTGAAGGGCGGCTCCCCGCGGCGGACGGCGAGCGCACACAGCGAATGCCGCCGCACGGTGAGCACGACCAGATCAACGGTGACCGCGAATGCCGGAAAGGCCGATGGGTCGTAGGGCATGACGCGATCATAGTCGTCTGCCTGACGATAATCAGGCCCTTGAGCATGATCACCGATGTTCGTGAAATCGCTCTCTCAACCGCTTGCCCACACGCTTCCCGAACCCCCTTCCGAATGCCGCCGTGCCGTCCCGCGCCCCGGGTCGTCGCGCCTCGGCCCACCCCGCCTGACCTGCCGTCCATCGTCCGTCGTCCGCCCCTGGCCGCCGCGCCCGGGCTTCCTGGCCCGGTCCGGGTCAGCGGCGGCTGCGCGTCCCCCGTCCACCGGTACGGCGCCGGGCGCGCGGCCGTCCTTCCGGCCGGCGCGTGCCTCCCGGGGTGCCCGCCCCGACCGGGCCGCCCTTGCCACCCGAGCCCGCCATTCCACCCGGCCGCTCCCTCCGGTTCTCCGTCTCCCCCGGCACCTCCGCTTCCACTTCCGCCTGTTCCTCCGCTTTCCCCGGCTCCTCCACTCCCGCGGGGGCGGACCCCTCGGTGGGATCGGCCGACTCGACCGGTCCAGCCGTCTCGACCGTTTCGGCTTCGGTAAGGGCTCCAGCGGCTCCCTGCGGCTCGGCGGCCGCCAAATCGCCGAGCCGCTCCAGTTCCGCGTGCACCGCGGCGTGCACGGCCCGGTCTGCGCGATCGGCCCTGTCGGCGCGATCGGCGCGGTCAACCCGGTTGGCGTGATCGGTCCCGTCAGAGCCGTCGACGCGTTCGGAACCGTCGACGCCGTCGGAGCTCTCCCGACGCAGGCATTGACGCAACAGCTTCGGATGGACCCCCTCATTGCACGCCTGGTGCAGCAGCCTGGCGAAGAGGTAGTCGGGATCGACTCGCAGGGCACGGCCGAACGCCACCCGTGCCGTGAGCTCATCACCCGCCGACCAGGCGACCCACCCCGCCAGGGTGAGCGGCGCCGCCGCATGCTCCCCGTACGAGCCGACACAGCGGCGGGCCAGCGCGCGCCACAGCCGCAGCGCCGCGTCGGCGTCCACTTCCTCCATCCACCCGGCCACCCGGTCCCGGGTGCGCCGGTCCTGGAGCCCAATGATCACCGCGGCGGCCTCCCGGTCGTCGAGCAGACCGTCATCGCTGAGATCGGCCGTACAGGCATCGGCGACCGGTGTCTCGGCCTGGAATTCGTCCAGCATCCGGCCCAGCAGACCGAGGGTCTGCGCACGGACCGTCGCGGAGCCACCACCATCCAGAATCCGGGGCACGAGCTCGGCCCCGGCCGCGTCCAGCGCCCGCTCCTGCCCATCGGCCCGGGGCGCGCCGAGCGGGGCGAGCCTGGCCTCCATCTCGCGCAGCGAGCCGCGCACCTGGACCCCCGCGAACGTCGCCGCAGCGGCCATGACCGAGGTGCCGGGCAGGGCGAGCGGAACGCCTTCCGGCGGACAGCAGCGCCGGTCGGGGCAGACATACGACCAGAACCGGCCGCCGGAGATGCACAGCGCCTCGAACACCGGCACGTCCAACCCGCCGCACGCGATGCGCAGCCGCTGGGCGAGGGGCCGCAGCCGCTCCATCGCCTCCTGCCCGGACTCGCCCTCGGCCGGCTCCTGGCACAGGAACAGAACGACCCCCTCCGGCCGTCCGCCACGCCGCTCACAGCCGCTGATCAGGCATTCGGCGAGCTGGTCGCAGACCTCGGGCCACTCCTCCGGGATCCGGGGAATGCCGAGCCTCAGCCTGCCGCCGAACCGGCCGCGCGAGCCGTGCAGCGCGATCATCACGATGCTGTCGTCCGGCTGAAAACCGAGGACATAGGGCAGGGCATCGGCGAGCTCGGCCGGGCTGCGGAGGGTGACCTGCTCTTCGCCGGGCAGCCCGGCCGCTTCGTTGTGTCGAGTCATGGCCCGACGGTCCCTCAGCCCCGGCGGCCCCGCCACCCCTGTGGATAACCTTATCCACAGGCTGCCGGGGGCGTTGGCGCGATGTCGGCGGGATCAGGTTGCATGGGGGCATGAGCGACGAAAATCTGCGTACCTCGGCCGACCGCGTCCTGGCCCGCCTCGTCGGGGACACCACCGGCTCCGCCCGGCTCCGGGAGGATCAATGGCGGGCGATCGAGGCGCTGGTCGCCGAGCGCCGCCGGGCACTGGTCGTGCAGCGCACGGGCTGGGGCAAGTCGGCGGTGTATTTCGTCGCCACCGCGCTGCTGCGCGAGCGCGGCAGCGGTCCGACCGTGATCGTCTCCCCCCTGCTCGCGCTGATGCGCAACCAGGTCGAGGCCGCCGCGCGCGCCGGTATCCACGCCCGCACCATCAATTCCGCCAACACCGAGGAGTGGGACACCATCCAGGCGGAGGTCGCCGCGGGCGAGGTGGATGTGCTGCTGGTGAGCCCCGAGCGGCTGAACAACCCCGACTTCCGCGACGAGGTGCTGCCCCGGCTAGCCGCCGCCACCGGTCTGCTGGTCGTGGACGAGGCACACTGCATCTCCGACTGGGGCCATGACTTCCGGCCCGACTACCGCAGGCTGCGCACCATGCTCGCCGATCTGCCCCAGGGCGTGCCCGTGCTCGCCACGACCGCGACCGCGAACGCACGGGTCACGGCCGATGTGGCCGAGCAGTTGGGCACCGGCGAAGGCACGGGGCGAGCGCTGGTGCTGCGCGGCCCGCTGGACCGGGAGAGCCTGCGGCTGGGCGTGCTGCCGCTGCCGGACGCCGCGCATCGGCTCGGCTGGCTCGCCGACCACCTCGACGACCTGCCGGGCTCCGGGATCATCTACACCCTCACCGTCGCCGCGGCCGAGGAGGTGACCGCGTTTCTGCGGCAGCGCGGCCACACCGTGGCCTCCTACACCGGCAAGACGGAGAACGCGGATCGTCAGCAGGCCGAGGAGGATCTGCTGGCCAACCGGGTCAAGGCGCTGGTCGCCACCTCCGCGCTGGGCATGGGATTCGACAAGCCGGATCTCGGCTTCGTGGTGCATCTCGGTTCACCGTCCTCCCCCATCGCCTACTACCAGCAGGTCGGGCGCGCCGGGCGCGGTGTGGAGCACGCCGAGGTGCTGCTTCTGCCCGGCCGTGAGGACGAGGCGATCTGGCGGTATTTCGCCTCGCTCGCCTTCCCGCCCGAGGAGCAGGTGCGCCGCACCCTCGATGTGCTGGCGGCGTCGGACCGGCCGGTGTCGCTGCCCGCGCTCGAGCCCCAGGTCGAGCTGCGGCGGTCACGTCTGGAGATCATGCTCAAGGTGCTCGACGTGGACGGCGCGGTGCGGCGTGTGCGCGGCGGCTGGACGGCCACCGGTCAGCCCTGGGCGTACGACGCGGAGCGGTATGCGTGGGTGGCACGCCAGCGGGAGGCCGAGCAGCAGGCCATGCGGGAGTACGCCACGACGGCCGACTGCCGGATGGAGTTCCTCCGGCGGCAGCTGGATGACGAGAAGGCGGCGCCGTGCGGCCGTTGTGACAACTGCGCGGGGGCTCGGTTCACCGCCGAGGTGTCCGCCGCCTCGCTGGACGCGGCGCGCGGTGAGCTGGGGCGGCCCGGTGTCGAGGTGGAGCCGCGCCGTATGTGGCCGACCGGGCTGCCCGCGGTGGGCGTCGATCTCAAGGGCCGCATCGCGGCGGGTGAGCAGGCCGCTCCGGGCCGGGCCCTGGGCCGTCTGTCCGACATCGGCTGGGGAAACCGGCTGCGGCCGCTGCTGGCCCCGCAGAGCCCGGACGCCCCGGTGCCCGACGATGTGGCCGGTGCGGTGGTGACGGTGCTCGCCGACTGGGCCAAGGGCCCCGGCGGCTGGGCCTCGGGCGCGCCGGACGCCCCGGACCGCCCGGTGGGCGTGGTCACGATCGCCTCGCGCACCCGTCCGCAGTTGATCCGGACACTGGGCGAACGGATCGCCACCGTCGGCCGGTTGCCCCTGCTCGGGAGCGTGGCGTACCACGACGGCGAGATCGACACCCGGGTGCCGCGCACCAACAGCGCCCAGCGGCTGCGGGCGCTGCATGGCGCGCTGACCGTGCCGCCCCCGCTGGCGGCGGCCCTCGCCGAGGCGGGTGGGCCGGTGCTGCTGGTGGACGATATGGCGGACACCGGCTGGACCTTGGCCGTCGCCTCCCGGCTGCTCCGCCGGGCCGGGGCGGCCGGAGTGTTTCCGCTGGTCCTGGCCGTGCAGGGGTAGGAGCGGCCGGGCCGAGGCGGGGCGTGAACCGGTCAGGAATATAGAACGCACATCCAGGAAAAACGGTCAGTGGCGTCAACTGCGCATTGCCGCGGGCGGGCGCGACCGCGAGAATTGTCAGTAGCTCCCCGCCCCCGGTCCGTCCGTGGTACCGACGGGCTGTGTCGTGGCCCGCGCCCGTGCCCGACCCTTCGCACGGACCGTGGGCGCAGACGAAGGGAGGACCGTGACCTTCGGCTTCGCTCCACCACCGTCCGCCGGTTCCGCTTCCCGGGTCGGCCGGATGCTCCAGCCCGCCGAGTGGGCGGCAGCGGGGATCCCGTTGCTGCGCAACCCGCGCGAGGTGGTCACCGGACTGCACAGTCGCCATCTGCCCACGCCCTCGACCGCCGTCGTCGCGGTCCTCGATCCGGACGAGCGGCTCACGGCGAGCGCTTCGTTCATCCGCCGCGCCGCCGCCGTCGACGGCTGGGACTTCCGGAACGCGCTGCTGGCGCAGTTGCGCCGGGTGATCCCGCACGACCTGCGCCGCCGCACACCGATCCGCACCGCCGTGCTGCTCTACTGCCGCGAGGGCGAGGGCCGGTGGACGGAAGAGGACGGCGCCTGGATGTGGGGGCTGCGCGACGCCTGCACCCTGCACGGTCTGCGCTGTGGCGCGTACATCACGCTGACCCGCGACGGATGGCGGGTCCTCGGCGAGGGGCGGGGCGGCCGTCGGCCGAACTCCGCTTCGCTGCCCACCGAGGTGGGGGTGGCGGTCGAGGGCGACGGCGACGCGAAGGCGCTGCCGCGGCCCCGCCTCGGAGCGCGCAAGGCGCTGAGCCACTCCGCCGCCGTCTGACCAGCTGCGGAGCACGCACGGCCCCTGGTCCGTCCGGCCGCCGGACAGCTCCGCCGCGGGGGCAGAGACTGCCGGACACCGGGCGTTCGGGGACGTGCGGCCTCAGGCGCCCGGACCGATAAGGGTGTTGATCCGCTTCGGGTCGCCGCAGACGATCAGCAGCGTCCCGGCACGGCCCATCGCCTCGGGCAGCGCGTGAGCCACGGCGTCGTTCGCACCACCGTTGACGGCGACGATCACGACAGGGCGGCCCTTGGCTCGGTCGGCACCCGCGTCGGCGTAGAAGACATCGTCTCCGGCGTCGTGCTGCGCCCAGTAGGACGCCTCGCCGAAGGACAGCTCATGCGCCGCCCATGGATGCTGCTCCCCGGTGGTCAGCACCAGGATGTCGGCCGGGGCCCGGCCGGAATCCAGCAGCAGGTCGACCGCCTCGTCCGCCGCGTCCAGCGCACCCTCCACCGTGGCGGGGATCAGCTGGATCTGGGGAGTGGCTTTGGCGGCGGGTGTTTTGGCGGCCGAGGCCGCCGGGGCGGTCGGCAGGGGCTTCGTCGCATCGCTCGTGGTGCGCTGCGACTGGGCCGACGAGGTTCCGGCGGAGCCACGGTTGGGACCGGGGCTTCCAGGCCGACGCGGTGCGGGCCGGGGGCCGGGACCAGGGACAGGACGAGGGGTCGGCGCGGTGCGGCCTGCGGCCGGTGTCGCGCGGGGACCCGGGACACTCTCGTGAATCTGAGGCTCCTCGGGGATGAGAGGCATGGGCTGATGTCTATCAAACGTCGGTGCGAGTCGCATCGGCGGGTGGCGGTTTTGACCGCTTGGTCTGGCTCAGAAGTCGAAGCCGAGTTGGCCTTCGTCCTCCAGCCCGACCGGTTCGGGGGTGTTGCGGATCCGCTTCAGGTGCCGCCAGCGGGGCAGCCCGTCCATATAGGCCCAGGACAGCCGGTGGTGGGGCGTGGGCCCCAGGTCCCGCAGTGCGGCGCGGTGTGTGGGGGACGGATATCCGGCGTTGTCCTCGAAACAGAAGTCCGTGTGGTCGGCTCCCAGTTCGGCCATCATCGCATCCCGGCGCACCTTGGCGATCACCGAGGCGGCGGCGACGGACACACAGGACTGATCGCCCTTGATGACCGTACGGACCGTCCAGGGACCACCGAGGTAGTCGTACTTCCCGTCCAGGATCACCGCGTCCGGCCGGACCGGCAACGTGTCCAGCGCACGCGTGGCGGCGAGCCGGAGAGCGGCCGTCATCCCCAGGGCGTCGATCTCCTCGGGAGAGGAGTGACCCAGGGCGTGTGCGGTGACCCACGAGTCCAACTCCCGGGCCAGGGCCGTGCGCTTCTTGGGGCTCAGCAGCTTGGAGTCGGTGAGTCCGGTGGGCGGACGGCGCAGACCGGTGACCGCCGCGCAGACCGTCACCGGACCGGCCCATGCCCCGCGCCCGACCTCGTCGATACCGACGACGATCTTGGCTCCCGTCGTGGCTCGAAGCGAGCGCTCGACACTGTGGGTGGGCGGTTCATAGGCCATGGCGAGGACAACCTTACGCCGCTCTTACCCGCATTCGGAACCCGGATCCCGGCAGCGGTTGCCAGCCGCCCCCGACGGTTGCCTCCCTGGTGAACCCGGTCGCCGCTTCCGCTCAACGCGGCGCGGCGGAGGGCCGGTTCAACAGGTGGGGCAAACCGGGCGACATACCTCATCACGCCCATGGAACGGGTCAGTCGCCCCGCGCCGGGACCCACCCGGGCAGCGCCTCGGTGCGGTCCTGCCAGTCGGCGGGCGGCGCACCGGCTGCCTCGGCCGCCACCACTCCCCCGGCGATGGCGCAGGTGGTGTCCACATCCCCTCCGGCCGAGGCCGTCTTCCAGATCGTCTCCTCGAAGGAGCCCAGGTGGCGGGCGGCCGCCCACAGGGCGAACGGCACGGTGTCATGGGCGCTGGTACGGCGGCCGCAGCCGAGCACTGCGGCGACGGTCCCCGCGTCCGCGTAGTCGAGCATGTCGCGGGCCCGGCGCAGCCCCGCATGGACGGCGCTGCGCGGCACCACCTCGACCACCCGGTCCAGCAACTCCTCGGGCCCGCCGTGGCCCGCCGGATCGGCCACCAGCGCCGCCGCGGCGGCCACCGCCATGGCGCCCGCCACCGCCTCGCGGTGTTGATGCGTGGTGTACGCCGAGATCTCCGCCTGATGTGTCGCCTGCTCCACATCGCCCGCATACCAGGCGCCCAGCGGGGCGATCCGCATGGCGGCGCCGTTGCCCCAGGACCCCTGCCCCCGGAACAGAGCGGCGGCCAGGTCACGCCAGTTGCCACCCTCCCTGACGAGGCGGAGCATCCGGTTCACGGCGGGGCCATAGCCCCGGTCGAAATCATGGTGGTCGGCGAAGGACCGTGCGAGATCGTCCTGGTCGATCCGGCCGTGGGTCACCAGGACGGCCAGGATCGAGCAGGCCATCTCGGTGTCGTCGGTCCACTGCCAGGGAGCGGGTGGCAGCTCGCGGCGCTTGAGGAACGGATAGTTGGCGGGTACGAAGAACTGGGAGCCGAGGGCGTCGCCCACGGCCAGCCCGCGCAGACTCCGAAGAGCCCGGTGGAAACGGTCAGCGGTCATCGTTGCGCACTCTAACCGGTGCGGCCGTAGGGCTCGGGGGTGCACCAGCGCTCGAACGGCCGGTCCAGGCGGTAGCGCCCGTCCGGGCCGAGCAGCAGGGCCCGTGTCTCACCGTTGCCGGGGTTCGACAGCGACTCGAATTCGGCGACGTTCCAGTGCAGCCACCGCATACAGAACAGCCTCATGGTCAGCCCATGGGTCACCAGCAGGACGTTCGGCGGATGTGCCGGGTCCTGGAAGCTGCGCCACAGGCTCTCCAGGAAGGCGTCCACCCGGTCATAGACATCCGCGCCCGACTCACCCTGCGCGAACCGGTAGAAGAAGTGCCCGTAGGCATCGCGGTACGCCATCTGTTTCCGCACGTCCTCGCGGTCCTGCCAGTTCCCCCAGTCCTGCTCCCGCAGCCGGGGCTCCTCCCTGACCCGGGTACGGGAGGGGTCCAGATCGAGCAGCTTGAGGGTCTGGTGGGTGCGGCGGTACGGCGACACATAGATCGACACCTGTTCGTCGCCGAAGGTGGCGCGCAGCCGCTCGCCCGCCTCCTTCGCCTGCCGGAGTCCGTTCTCGGTCAGCCTCAGAGCATGGTCGGGCACTCTTTCGTACACCGAGTCATCGACATTCCCCTCCGATTCTCCGTGCCGTAGGAGGACGATGCGCCGGGGTCGAGCCATGGCGCCACCCTAGATCGAGGCCGTGGCCAGTGCCTCACCCCCCTCCTCGGCCATGGGCCGGCCTCCGCGTATCTCGCGCCGCCGCCCGGTGAACCGGCTGCGCAGCAGCCGGTCGTGCGAGACCACCACCAGCGCCCCGGTCCACTGGGCCAGCGCCTCCTCCAGCTCCTCCACCAGGCCGAGGGCGAGATGGTTGGTCGGCTCGTCGAGCAGCAGCAGATCGGCGGGGCGGGCCAGCAGCCGGGCGAGCGCCAGCCGGCGGCGCTGGCCCGCGGAGAGCGATCCCACCGGGACATGGAGATCGTCCGAGCGGAACAGCCCGTAGGACAGCAGCAAGGCGGCCTGCTCCTCCGGCGTCCCCGGCAGTCCACGGCCGAAGGCCGACAGCAGCCGCTCCCGGGGCCGGGCCACCGGTATCTCCTGGGCCAAATAGCCGATCCTTCCCCGGCGGACCACCCGCCCCGCCTCCGGTTTCTCCACCCCGGCCATGACCCGCAGCAGGGTGGATTTGCCCGCGCCGTTCGCCCCGTGGACGAGTAGTCTCTCTCCGGCCACCACGGTGAGCCGGTCCACCGCCAGCCGCTCCCCCACGCGGACATCGTGCAGATCGACGAGTACACCGTCCGCCATGCCCCCGGCGGGCAGCGCCGAGAATCTCAGCGGCTCCGGCGGGCGCGGCACCGGGTCCTCCTGGAGCCTGCGCAGCCTCTCCCGGGCGTTCCGCACCCTGCTGGACAGCGAGGACTGCACGCGTCCCCGATCCCGGTCGTAGGCCATTTTGTTGCCGTCCTTCATGCCGCGGCCCGGGGCGACCCGGCGTGCGACGGTGGTGGCGGCCTCGGCCAGCGCGGCCGTCTCCGCGCACCATTCCTCGTATGCCTGCTCCCAGCGGCGGCGCGCGGCGATCCGCTCGGCGACGAATCCGCCGTACCCCCCGCCGTAGCGCACCAGGGCGCGCCGGTCCGCGTCCACCTCGATGATCGCGGTCGCCACCCGCTCCAGGAAGACCCGGTCGTGGGAGACCGCGAGGACGGTACCCGGATGTCCCCGCAGGGCCTCCTCCAGCCAGCTGAGCGCGGCACCGTCGAGGTGGTTGGTCGGCTCGTCCAGCAGCATCACTTCGGGAGCGGCGGCGATCAGGCAGGCGAGCCCGAGCCGGGCCTGCTCACCGCCCGACAGACTGCCGAGCCGGCGCTCGTACCCGATGCCGCCGAGCCCCAGACCGTGCAGGGCCTTCTCCACCCGGGCATCCGCCTCATAGCCGCCGCGGGCCTCGAACGCGGTGAGCAGATCGCCGTACGCGGCGAGCGCATCGGAGGCACCGCCGCCGAGATCCGCCTCCAGCTCGCGCAGCCCGCGCTCCATGGCACGCACCTCGGCGAGGGCGGCGTCCACCGCGGCGCGCACCGTGTGGTCCGGGGGCAGCTCGGGCGTCTGGCCGAGGCGCCCTATGCCGCCATCGGCCACCGTCACCACGGCGCCGTCGTCGGGCAATTCGCTCCCGGCCAGCAGTCGCAGCAGGGTGGACTTACCGGCTCCATTCTCCCCCACGACGCCGACGCGCTCCCCGGACCGCACCGCGAGGGACACGTCGTCGAGCAGCAGCCGGTCACCCCGGGACAGCGTGACGCCTCGCAGCGAGATCTGTGTGGGCACAGGGCGCACCTCCAAGCACGCGACCACATACGGCTATCCGAACCGCACGCTACAAACACAACTGAAGTTGCATTACCTTCACCATGACACGGCAAACCAACTAATACAACTGGAGTTGCACTTGTCCGCAGAAAGCGCCACCCCGACGCCGGGCACCGTCCGCCCCGGAGGGCGCACCGCGCGCACCCGCTCGGCGGTGCGCGACGCCGTGCTCACCGGCCTCGCCGAGCACGGCTATCCCGGTCTGACCGTGGAGTACGTCGCCGAGCACTCCGGCGTCCACAAGACGACCGTCTACCGGCGCTGGGGCAGTGTTGAGGGACTCGTGGCGGACGCGCTCGACCTCGCGGGCGAGGACGCCTGGACGCCGCCCGACACCGGAAGCCTGGAGGGTGATCTACGTGCTCTCGCCCGCGAGGTGACCGAGACCTTCGGCAGCGCGTCGGCCGCCGCCGCGCCGACCGCCTTCATCGCGGCCGCGTTCCAGTCCGAGCGCGCGGCCGAGGCGCTGCACACCTTCTACACCGGGCGCTTCGCCCGGTGTGAATCCGTGGTGAGGCGGGCCGTCGACCGGGGCGAGGCCCCATCCGGCACCGACGCCGCGTCGGTCGTACGCGCCGTCTCCGCGCCCTTGTTCTTCCGGGCACTCATCACCCGTGAGCCCATCGACACGCCGCTCGCCGACCAGACGGCGACCGCCGTCGCCACCGCGGTCCGGGCCGGGGCGTATCTCCCCGACCGCCGCTGACCAGACCGCCTTGGGAGCGGCAGGGTGCCGCGTCCCGCCCCTACACCGTCCAGGCGGATTCGATCCGAACGACGTCGCCGGTGATCGCCGCCACATCCGCTTCCGTCTGCGCCCGCAGGCCGAGCCGCTCGACCCGCTCCACGCGGTACTTTCCGTGCTCGGCCGCCGAGTCCCACAGCGACAGGACCATGAACTCGTTCCCCGGCGCCTCGCCGAACACCCCGCGCAGCATTCCCGGTGACCCGGCCATGGCCGGATTCCACACCTTCTCCTGCACCAGCGTGAAGTGTTCCACCCGGTCGGGACGAACACGGCAGTGCGCGACGCGCACCACATCCGCGTCGGAGAAGCGTGGCTCGAAGCCGACCTTCACATCGAAGCGGTGCTCGAACAGCCGGACTTGCATATCCCTGTACGTGCCCGACTGCGCGGCCGCCAGCCGGTCGTGTGAGCGCGCCATGAAGGAGTCGTAGAACGCCCGGCTCTCCCAGAACGAGAAGACATGCGCCACATCCGGCCGCCCCCGGCTCCAGCCACCGCCCTGCCCCCGGAATCCCGGTTCGCCGGGCAACCCCGCCCACTTCCGCTGCCCCCGCTCGAAACCCGGGCGGTCCACCACGGTGCAACGAATCCACTTGACCAGCACCGCGCCATCCTACGGCGGTGCGGTGGCCCTCATCACATACCGGAGAGTCCGCCCCCGTTTGGGCATCGCACCATACGGCACCCGAAGACAAACGCGGATGGTGACAGATACAGATGGAGACAGACCGCGGCGGGGCGCGAGCCCGAAGGCCCGCGCCCCGCCCCGGATGTCATCCGTAAGGACGCGATCAGCTACAGCCGCTCGTCGAACCGCAGCCCTCGCACAGGTAGCAGCTGCCCGCACGGCGCATCTTGGTGCCGCAGGAGAAGCAGAGCGGAGCGTCCGCGTTCAACCCCATCTGGATCTCGACCAGTTCGGTCGAACTGTGGGCCTCCCTCGCCGACCCGTTCGTGGTCCGCGGCTTGGACGTGCTGCCCTTGGGGGCCTCCACCACATGGCGCGGCGCCGACTGGGCCAGGCCCTCGACGTCCACCTCGTCGTCGGCGGCCTCGTAGGACCCCGTCTCCAGGTGGCGCTGACGCTCCTCGGCGGAGTGGATGCCGAGCGCCGAGCGGGTCTCGAAGGGCAGGAAGTCCAGCGCCAGCCGGCGGAAGATGTAGTCGACGATCGACTGCGCCATCCGCACATCCGGGTCGTCCGTCATACCGGCCGGCTCGAAGCGCATGTTGGTGAACTTCGAGACGTAGGTCTCCAGCGGCACGCCGTACTGAAGACCGACCGACACGGCGATCGAGAAGGCGTCCATCATGCCCGCCAGGGTCGAGCCCTGCTTGGACATCTTCAGGAAGACCTCACCGAGACCGTCGTCCGGGTAGGAATTGGCGGTCATGTAGCCCTCGGCGCCGCCCACCGTGAAGGAGGTGGTGATGCCGGGACGGCCCTTGGGGAGGCGCCTGCGGACCGGGCGGTACTCGACGACCTTCTCGACCTCGGGCTCGGTCTGCTCCTTCTCCTCCTTCTTCTTGGCGGAGAGCGGCTGGCCGACCTTGCAGTTGTCGCGGTAGATCGCCAGCGCCTTGATGCCGAGCTTCCAGCCCTCGAAGTAGATCTCCTCGATCTCCTCGACGGTGGCCGACTCCGGCATGTTGACCGTCTTGGAGATCGCGCCGGAGAGGAACGGCTGGGCGGCGGCCATCATCCGCACATGGCCCATCGGCGAGATGGAGCGCTCGCCCATCGCGCAGTCGAAGACCTCGTAGTGCTCGGGCTTCAGCCCCGGCGCGTCGATCACATTGCCGTTGTCGGCGATGTGGGCGACGATCGCCTCGACCTGCTCCTCCTGGTAGCCGAGCCGCTTGAGCGCCTTGGGGACCGTGTTGTTCACGATCTGCATGGAGCCGCCGCCGACCAGCTTCTTGAACTTGACCAGGGCCAGGTCCGGCTCGACGCCCGTGGTGTCGCAGTCCATCATCAGGCCGATGGTGCCGGTCGGCGCGAGCACCGACGCCTGGGCGTTGCGGAAGCCGTTCTTCTCGCCGAGGCGCAGCACGTCCTGCCATGCCTCGGTGGCCGCGGCCCAGACCGGGGTGTCCAGGTCGTCCATGCGCTTGGCCACGGCATTGGCGTCCGAGTGCTGCTTCATGACGCGCTTGTGGGCGTCCGCGTTACGGGCGTAGCCGTCGTACGGGCCGACCACGGCGGCGAGCTCCGCGGAGCGCTTGTACGAGGTGCCGGTCATCAGGGAGGTGATCGCTCCGGCCAGGGCCCGGCCGCCGTCGCTGTCGTAGGCATGGCCGGTGGCCATCAGCAGGGCGCCCAGGTTGGCGTAGCCGATGCCCAGCTGGCGGAAGGCGCGGGTGGTCTCGCCGATCTTCTCGGTCGGGAAGTCCGCGAAGCAGATGGAGATGTCCATCGCGGTGATGACCAGCTCGACGACCTTGGCGAACCGCTCGGCGTCGAAGCGCTGGTTGCCCGCGTCGTCGTCCTGGAGGAACTTCATCAGGTTGAGCGAGGCGAGGTTGCACGAGGAGTTGTCCAGGTGCATGTACTCGCTGCACGGGTTGGACGCGGTGATCCGGCCCGATTCCGGCGAGGTGTGCCAGTGGTTGATGGTGTCGTCGTACTGGATGCCCGGGTCGGCGCAGGCCCAGGCCGCCTCGGCCATCTTGCGGAAGAGCGACTTGGCGTCGACCTCCTCGATGGGCTCACCGGTCATCCGGCTGCGCAGCCCGAACGACGCGCCGGACTCCACGGCCTTCATGAACGTGTCGTTCACGCGGACTGAGTTGTTGGCGTTCTGGTACTGGACGGACGTGATGTCGTCGCCGCCCAGGTCCATGTCGAAGCCCGCGTCGCGCAGGGCGCGGATCTTCTCCTCCTCCTTGACCTTGGTCTCGATGAACGCCTCGACGTCGGGGTGATCGACGTCGAGCACGACCATCTTGGCGGCCCGGCGGGTGGCGCCACCGGACTTGATCGTTCCGGCGGAGGCGTCGGCGCCGCGCATGAAGGAGACGGGTCCTGAGGCGTTGCCGCCCGAGGAGAGGAGTTCCTTGGAGGAGCGGATGCGGGAGAGGTTCAGGCCGGCGCCGGAGCCGCCCTTGAAGATCATCCCCTCTTCCTTGTACCAGTCCAGGATCGACTCCATGGAGTCGTCCACGGAGAGGATGAAGCAGGCGCTGACCTGCTGCGGCTGCTGGGTGCCGACGTTGAACCAGACAGGCGAGTTGAAGCTGAAGACCTGGTGCAGCAGCGCGTAGGTGAGCTCGTGATCGAAGATCTCGGCGTCCGCGGGCGAGGCGAAGTAGCCATTGTCCTCACCGGCCTTGCGGTAGGTGCGCACCACGCGGTCGATGAGCTGCTTCAGGCTCGCCTCCCGCTCCGGGGAACCCACCGCGCCGCGGAAGTACTTGCTCGTGACGATGTTGACCGCGTTCACCGACCAGAAGTCGGGGAACTCCACGCCGCGCTGCTCGAAGTTGACCGAACCGTCGCGCCAGTTGGTCATGACGACGTCACGGCGCTCCCAGACCACCTCGTCGTACGGATGCACGCCGGGGGTGGTGTGAATGCGCTCGATGCGCAGACCCTTGTTCGCTTTGCTTCCCTTGGAGCGGGAGCCTCGTGCCGGGCCGCTCGTCGTCTCTGTCATTCCGCCTCCCTGTACGGGCGAAAACGCCCTGATGTGCCCATTTCTTCCCCAGGCACGGTGTCTGTCTTTCACCCGGATGCGCCAAGCGCCCCGGGCGGGTGTATGGGCCGCCGGTCAGTCGGCGGCGATGGCCGGCGCGGGGGCCTCCGCGGCCCCGTCGGCGCCGGACCCGCGGTCGTGCGCGGGAGGCCGTTGCTGGTCACGCAGCTCCGCGACGGCGGCCTCGAAGTCCTCGAGGGAGTCGAAGGCGCGGTAGACGGAGGCGAAGCGGAGGTAGGCGACGAGGTCGAGCTTCTGGAGCGGACCGAGTATGGCGAGCCCGACGTCATGGGTGGACAGCTCGGCGCTGCCGGTGGCCCGGACCGCCTCTTCCACCTGCTGACCGAGCTTGGCAAGGGCGTCCTCGGTGACCGGACGACCCTGGCACGCTTTGCGCACCCCCGAGATGACCTTGTCGCGGCTGAAGGGCTCGGTGACCCCGCTCCGCTTGATCACCATCAGTGACGCGGTCTCCACGGTCGTGAAGCGGCGCGAGCAGTCGGGGCACTGGCGGCGCCTGCGGATCGAGCAGCCGTCATCCGTGGTGCGGCTGTCGACGACACGGCTGTCGGGGTGCCGGCAGAAGGGGCAGTGCATGGCTCCGATCCCTCCCTCACCCTCAAAAACGGCGCATGACTGAACATGCCTGAACATGCCTGACTAGCCCCCACCGGGCCGCGAGGCCCGCCGGGACGGCCACAAGCATAAGCGAAAACCTTGGCAGGAAATCCACCAGGGACCACAACCTGTGGGTGGCTTACATCCATCAAACCACTAGATCTGGTGTCTGGCACTCAACCGACCCGGATGGCGTGTCACGGCTCGGGAGCAGGCACGAGACTACGCGAACCCCGCGCGTCCCGGATTCATGGGGGTCGGGATGCAAGACTGAGGCCGCCCCACAACGGCCGGACCAAACGGCCCATACACCTAAGCCTGCGATCACGTCAGCCCATCTGCGAAATTTCACTCGAACGTGTGTTTGGCGCAACCTTTCGAAAGCAACTACCGTTGTCCAACTAGGGAGAACATCTCGAGAGGGGCCGTCGTGACCACCACCGCAGAGAGCGCCACTATTACCGCCCAGGAGCGCTCCCAGAGCCGACTCGAACAGACACACGCGATGAACCAGACCCACCCGATGAACGAAGACGCCACGAACCCGGAGGGGCAGAAGCCCACGCGATCACTACCAGGGCGACCTCCAGGCATCCGGGCGGACAGCTCAGGGCTGACCGACCGGCAGCGGCGCGTCATCGAGGTCATTCGCGACTCTGTGCAGCGGCGCGGTTACCCGCCGTCCATGCGGGAGATCGGCCAGGCGGTGGGCCTCTCCAGCACCTCGTCCGTCGCCCATCAGCTGATGGCTCTGGAGCGGAAGGGCTTTCTGCGACGCGACCCCCATCGGCCCCGGGCCTACGAGGTCCGCGGCTCCGACCAGCCCAGCGCCCAGCCCACGGACACCACCGGCAAGCCCGCCGCCTCCTATGTGCCGTTGGTCGGCCGGATCGCGGCCGGTGGGCCGATCCTCGCCGAGGAGTCGGTCGAGGATGTTTTCCCGCTCCCCCGGCAGCTGGTCGGCGACGGTGAGCTCTTCGTGCTGAAGGTGGTCGGCGACTCCATGATCGAGGCCGCCATCTGCGACGGGGACTGGGTGACGGTGCGCCGTCAGCCAGTCGCCGAGAACGGCGACATCGTCGCCGCGATGCTCGACGGTGAGGCCACGGTGAAGCGCTTCAAGCGGGAGGACGGCCATGTGTGGCTGCTCCCGCACAACGCCGCCTACCAGCCGATCCCCGGCGACGAGGCCACCATTCTGGGCAAGGTGGTCGCGGTGTTGCGGCGCGTCTGAGCGCGCCGGATCGAGGTGCGCTTTCAGCGTGCCCCACGACCGGGCCCCGGGACCACTGCGCCGGTTCCGGGGCCCTGCTGTATATGGCGGCCGTCGAGGCCGTGGTCGAATGCGCCGACCGTAGGGCGGCGCCCCGCTACGCCTCCTGGGCCTTGGCCGCCGTGTCGATGGCGGCCAGCGAGCGGCGCACCTGGTTGCGGTCGGTCGTGTACCAGAAGTCCGGCATGGACTTGCGGAGGAACGAGCCGTAGCGGGCCCGCTCGACCCGGGGATCCAGGACGGCGACAATGCCCCGGTCACCCGAAGCGCGCACGAGCCGGCCCGCGCCCTGGGCCATCAGCAGCGCGGCATGGGTCGCGGCGACGGCCATGAAGCCATTGCCCCCGGCCTCCTCCACCGCCTTCTGGCGGGCACTCATCAGAGGGTCGTCGGGACGGGGGAAGGGCACCCGGTCCATCACCACCAGCTGACAGCTGGGCCCCGGCACATCGACGCCCTGCCAGAGGGACAGCGTGCCGAACAGGCAGGTCTTGGCGTCGGCGGCGAAGGCGCGGATCAGCTCGCCCAGCGTCTCCTCGCCCTGGAGGAGGATGGGCATGTCGATACGCCCACGCAGCTCCTCCGCGGCCGCCTGGGCGGCGCGCATGGACGAGAACAGCCCGAGCGTGCGACCACCCGCGGCCTCGACCAGCTCGGTGAGCTCATCGAGCATATCGGCGCGGCTGCCGTCGCGGCCGGGCTGGGCGAGGTGCTTGGCGACGTAGAGGATCCCCTGCTTCGAGTAGTCGAAGGGCGAGCCGACGTCGAGGCCCTGCCAGCGCGGCGCGGTGTCCTCGCCGCCCTCCGGATCCTGCGGGCTCTCGGGGGCGAGACCGAGTGAGGCCGCCACCCCGTTGAAGTCCCCGCCCAGCTTGAGCGTGGCGGAGGTGAGAACGACGGACCGGTCCTCGAACAGCTTCTCGCGCAGCAGCCCCGAAACGGAGAGCGGGGCGACACGCAGCGAGGCCCCGAAGCGATCGTGCCGCTCGTACCAGACCACGTCGTACTCGGAGCCCTCGACGATCCGCTCGGCCACCTGGTGGATGGTCTCCACGGCGCCCAGCGCCTGCTTGCGGACCGCGTCCTCGTCCTTGACCGAGGCGTCCCGCGTGGCGCCCAGCGCCGAGATCACCGTGCGGGCCGCGTCGCGCAACGCCATCAGCACATAGCCGAGGTCCTCGGGGATCTTCTCAAGGCGGCCGGGCAGCGCCAGCTCCATCAGCCGCTCGAAGCCCTCCGAGGCGGTCTGGAGGGCGTCCGCCGCCTGTTCGTTGACCAGCTTCGCGGCACGCCGAACGGCGCGGTTGACCTGGCCCGGGGTGAGCTCGCCACTGGCGACGCCGGTGACCCGGGAGACCAGCTCATGGGCCTCGTCGACGATCAGCACCTCATGGCTGGGCAGCACGGGGGCGCCCTCGATGGCGTCGATGGCGAGCAGCGCGTGGTTGGTGACGACGACATCGGCGAGTTTGGCCCGCTCACGGGACGCCTCGGCGAAGCACTCCGCGCCATAGGCGCATTTGGACGCGCCGAGGCACTCCCGGGAGGTGACCGACACCTGGGCCCAGGCGCGGTCCGAGACACCGGGGGTCAGATCGTCCCGGTCGCCGGTCTCGGTCTCGTCCGACCAGTCGCGCAACCGCAGCAGGTCCTTGCCGAGCTTGCTGGTGGGGGCGGCGGCCTCAAACGGGTCGAAGAGGCCGGCCTCATCGGCGTCCTCCTGCGGAACGCCCTCGTGGAGCCGGTGCAGGCACAGATAGTTGGAGCGGCCCTTGAGCATGGCGAACTCGGGGCGGCGGCGCAGGATCGGGTGCAGCGCCTCCACGGTGCGGGGCAGATCTCGCTCGACGAGCTGCCGCTGGAGGGCGAGGGTCGCCGTGGCGACGACGACACGCTCACCGTGGGCGAGGGCGGGCACCAGATAGCCGAGGGACTTCCCGGTGCCGGTCCCGGCCTGAACCAACAGATGGGAGCTGTCGTCAATCGCCTCCGCCACGGCTTCGGCCATGGCGGTCTGACCAGGGCGCTCGGTGCCGCCGACGGCGGTTACGGCGGCGTGCAGCAGATCGGCGAGTGGAGGCGAGGACGATTCAGTCATAGGGCAGCCAGCCTACGGGGCGGCACCGACATCACTCCCGTCTGTGTGGTCGGTGACGGACGGTTTCGGCCGAGGTGGAGCTGGGACGCATCCCGCCTTCGTGGGACGGGCGGATCCCCACTTGGTGGGACGGGCGGATCCGCGCTCGTGGGAACCGGGACCGGGCGAGCGGTGTATCAACAGTGGAATCTCGCACAGAGCTCGCAGAGAACTTTCACAGAAGCCGACAGATCACGGGGGCACGGATGGTTGTCGAGGCTCACAGGACGTGTCGCAGGGCACGGTCGCGCAGCATCAGCGCGGCGCGTTTGGCGGGGAGTTCGACTTCCGCGGAGAAGCGGAAGCCGGCGCCGAGGAAGGCGGCGACGGAGGGGGTGTTGCGGAGATCCGGTTCGGCCACGACCCGGGAGCAGGACGGACGGTGTTCGAGGACGAGGTCGGCGGCCGCCCGGAGCAGGGTCGTCCCCAGACCACGGCCGCGATCGCTGACCCGGCCGATCAGCAGGTGGATACCCGTGTCGTGCGGCCGGGCGGGGTAGTACCGCGCAAGCGGGTCCAGATCGGCGCGGTACACCTCCCAGTAGCTCATCGGGACGCCGTCCAGGACGCCCAGGCAGGGCACACTGCGGCCATCGCCGTCGAGCTGGTCCCCGAGGTGGCTCGCGGTGGTCTCCTCGGGGCCGTCGAGCTCCCAGAAGGCGGCGACGGACGGGTCGTTCATCCATTGGGCGATGAGCCGCAGATCGCGCCCGATGCGCACCGGGACAAGCTGGAAGGTGCCCAACGGGGTCCTGGTGGGCCCCCATTCGACGATGTGGTCGAGCAGATCCGGCCGGTCGTCGGCCTCCGGTCCGGTGGAGTCCACGTCGATGTGTGGCGCGACGTCCTCTTTCTGGCGCAGCCGCAGATCGATGGTGTCGTCGGTGCTGGAGCTCGCACTGGAGTCGGTGTGCGGCACGGCGACGCTCTCCTCTCGGGGGTCTCGGCACGTCGGGGGGAACGTGGGGGTGAGGGGCCTGATCGCGGGTCGCGGAGTCAAGCCATAGGAGGGACATCAGGGGTGCCGGAAGGAGAGACGGACATGGCGAGGGGGTTGTCGATGGTCACATAGACGGACTGGGTGTCCACCGGTCCCACCAGTTCGTCCAGGCCGCGCAGCCGGGTGAGCAGATTGGCCTTGCAGCGCAGGGTGGGCGCCTCCAGGAGCTGGGCGGGAAGCGGTGAGCGGGTACGCCCGGGGCCGGACGCGACCTCGGTGAGAAAGCGGCGGAACGCGGCCAGCAGGACGCGCTCCTCGACGAGTCGCTGGGACCCGAAGGCGCCGATCATTCCGAGGACGTTGTTGACACCCAGGTAGTAGGCGAACCGCTCGTCGATGACCTCATCGGGGACGAAGGTGTCGCTGCGGCCGCCGATACCGGGCAGCCGACGCTGGAGTTCGGCGTGCCGGGACGTACGGAAGTAGTAGCCCTGGTTGTCCCGGTAGCGGCCGCCGACCGGCCAGCCGTCCGGGTCCAGCAGCACCAGCGTGTTCTGCTGGTGTGCCTCGAGCGCGATCCCGGCTTCCCCGTCCAGCCAGAGCACGGGGCGTACGACCGTGTGCAGATAGCGCAGGAACCACTCCGCGCCGACGGCCGCGGTGGAACGGCCGGTGCGAGCGGCCAGCCGGGCGACGATATGGGCGAGCCGGGAGCGCATCACCGGCTGTCCGCGCCAGGGGCGCACCGCGAGGAGTCCGGCGACGCAGACGGCGTCGTCGCCGGGGCCGAACGGGTTGTGCCGGACGACGACGTCGATGCCGGTCAGGGGCTCGCCATCCGATCCGTCCACGGCGAGCCAGGCCGGGTCTCGGACGATGTCGAAGCCCGGGAAGCCGGGGAATGCCGTCCGCCACTGCTCGGCCAGTCCGCTGCGGAGCAGCCGGTGCACCTCGACACCGCGGCGGAGTTCCTTACGGAGGTTCTCACGACGGGAGTTGGTGATTCGCAGGCCGAGGGAGAGTTTCAGCATGGCGGGAGCGCCGGGCCGATAGACGGTACGGACCGACGAGGTGGGATACCAGTCCCCACCGCACGGCCCGAGGTCGTGCAACAGACCGGCGTCGAAGAGCGCGGCGACCTCCGGACGGTGCCGGATCTCGCGAGCCTGCCAGGGATGCAGCGGCAGGGGCACGGTACCGGTGGGCAGTTGGAGGCCGCTGCCCGCCAGGGAGAGGGCGAGCCGCTCGGCGGGCACGGTCCGGCCGCGCTCCGTCCAGGCCGACTCGCAGGCCAGTACGGACCGGTCCGCCGCGATCCAGTGAAGGGGGAAGGAGCCACGCGATTCCGGTGAGCAGACGGTGGATTCGGCGTCGGAGAGGCCCTCGCGACTCTTCGGCGTGGGATGCAGGGGGTGACCGAAGAGGAGGGATTGTTCGGCATTGAGAAACGGGGTGCCCGCGCCGGGATCCGCGGGCCTGGCCCGGCGGTGGGTGAGGAAGAGGGCGGTGCGTCGCACGGAGTCCGCGACACGGCCGACGAGCTCGGTGGCGTCCGCGTCGGGATCGTCCTGCCGCGCGGTGTACGCCGCCTCGCGGGTGAGCAGAGCCGCGAGGGTGACCGCGCCAACGGCGGGCGCGTCATGGGGGCCGTGCTCCAGCAGCGGCGGACCGAAGCGGTGCCAGCCGGTGGGCGACCAATAGCGCACCGGGACGAGGAGTACGGTTCCGCTGGCGGCGAGGGGGATGCGCAGGGTGTCCCTGTCGGGGCGCGCGAGACCGCGCTCGCGTACCCAGCAGCGCAGCAGGTTCTCGACGGCCGCGGCGTCGGCCGCAGTCAGGGGGTCGGGGTCGTCGAGCGGATCCACGCCGACCTCACGGGCGCGGCCGCCGGGCACCTCCTGGCTGTCGCGGTTCTGCCGGGGTACGGCCGTCGCGGCCAGTGGCGGCCCCTGGGCGGGCCGTTGTAGTGCGGACGGCTCCTCAGCCGACGGCTCCGGGGTGGGTGGCCTCTCCGTGGCGGATGGCTGGGGTGCGCCAGCGCCAGCGCCCGCTCCCGCCGTGCTGAGGAGCGGCGCCGTGGCGGGCCGCGCAATGGCGGGCGATGTCTTGGCGGACGACGTCTTGGCGGACGACGTCGCCGGGGGCTGTGGCGCCGAGGCCGGGGTCGGTGGCACCGCCGCCTCGGACGGTGGCACGGCCGCGGGGGACGGCGCCGTCGTGGGGGACAGTGGCGCCGTCGTGGGGGCAGATGGCACTGGCGCGACAGGGGATGGCGGTGCTGGGGGCGCTGTCTGCTCTCCGGCGGCCGTCATGGCGGTGGACGGTGCCCTGACCGCCGACACCGCCATGGGCGGGGCGGCCGGGGCGGGCGGTCTCGCCTCCTCAGCCGGGGGAGGCGCCGTATGGGGCGAGTGCGGGAGGGGCGGCGGGGGGCCGGGGCGCGCGGAGTCGCCGGGGTTGGTCTGGGCGGGCACGGGCTGCGGGCGGGGAGACAAGGGGGTTCCCCCGGGGGTATGCGGCATGGTGGGTGCGGCGCGGGCATCATGGCGTTCACGTCCTGGGCCCGGCGCCTGCCTCCTTCGGTGGTGCGATGGGGGTGCGGTCGTACGGTGCGGGGCGCGTCACCGGTGGTCTCCGGTGGACGGCGGGGCGAACGGGGCAGCGGTGGGCGGGAGTTCACGGGAGTGGGTTCCGGCGGTGCGGATCGACGCGTCCAGGGCGTCGGTGAGCCGGTCCAGGACGGCCTCTGTCTGCTCATCGGTGATGGTGAGCGGAGGGAGAAGGCGGATCACCGCACCGTGGCGTCCGCCGAGTTCGACGATGAGCCCGCGCCGCAGGCACTCCTGCTGAACGGCCGCCGCGAGCGCGGGAGCGGCGGGCGGTGCCGCCGTACGCATGGCATCGGCGTATAGGGCTGACTCACCCGGGGATGCCTCGTGCGGGGCTCCCCCACCCGGAGATGCCTCGTACCGGGATACCTCGTATGGGGTTGTGCCGCCCGGGGCTTCCTCGTGGTCGGGGTTCGCGACGGGTCCAGCCCCCGTTGGCGCGACTCCAGCTCCCGTCGCGAACCCAGTCTCCGGGGCGACGAGTTCAACGCCGATCATGAGGCCCCGGCCGCGCACGTCGCCGATCTGGGGCCGTCCGGCGGCGAATCGGCGCAGCCGCTCCAGCATCCGGCCGCCGACGGTTGCCGCGCGCCCGGCGAGGTTGTTCTGCCGGACATGGGCGAGGGTCGCCGCGCCCGCGGCCATCGCCAGTTGGTTGCCGCGGAAGGTGCCCGCGTGGGCTCCGGGCGGCCAGACGTCGAGGTCTTCCCGGTAGACCACGACGGCCAGCGGCAGGCCCCCTCCGATGGCCTTCGACAGCACCATCACATCGGGCTCCACCCCGCTGTGGTCGACCGCCCAGAAGGCCCCCGTGCGGCCGACACCGGTCTGCACCTCGTCAGCGATGAGCGGAATGGAGCGGGCCGCGGTGATCTCGCGCATCCGGCGCAGCCAGCCGTCCGGTGCCGGGATCACCCCGCCCTCGCCCTGTACGGGTTCGAGGATCATCCCGGCCGGGTGGGGCGCACCGCCCTTCGGGTCGTCGAGCAGCTTCTCGGCCCAGTGCGCCGCGAGTTCGGCACCGCGCTCCCCGCCGACCCCGAACGGGCAGCGGTAGTCGTATGGAAAGGGCAGCCGGGTCACACCGGCCGCCGCCACACCGGCCGCCATCACACCAGCCGCCGGGGCGCCGCCGGAGGCGGCCAGCGCTCCGGCCGTCATCCCGTGAAAGGCCCCGGAGAAGGCGAGCAGACCGTCGCGCCCGGTGGCGGTGCGGACCAGTTTGAGCGCGGCCTCGACCGCGTCCGTGCCCGCCGGTCCGCAGAACTGCACCCGTGCGCGGGAGGCGAGTCCGGGCGGCAGGGTGGCGAACAGCTCGTCCGTGAAGGCGTCCTTGACCGGTGTGGCCAGATCCAGGACCTGAAGCGGTGCCTCCGAGTCCAGAACGGCCCGGATCGCGTCCAGCACCACCGGGTGGTTGTGCCCCAGGGCCAACGCCCCCGCCCCGGAGAGGCAGTCGAGATAGCGGCGGCCGTCGGCCCCCTCGACCGTCATCCCCCGGGCGCGCACCGGCACGATGGGCAACGCCCGGGCGTAGGTGCGGGCGGCCGACTCACGCAGCGCCTGGCGCCGCAGAATGCCCTGTGTGGCGCCGCCGTCGCCGGGGACGGCGGCCAGGGCCATCGACGGGAGCTGGGTCACGGCCACGAGTCTCGGTCCTCCTGCTGCTGAACGCCCTCCGGCTGTCCCCCGTACGTACCAACGACGCGTAGGGCTCCGGATCACGGGCTCGGCGAAGATCCTTGTGGCCGGGAACCAAGGACCCGCTCGCAGCCGTCGTAGGCGGCACCGGCATAGTGGGATTCCACCCCATTGCCGGGGCGGTGCATGACAATTCCACACAGGCCGTAGAGCAGCTCAGAACCTCAGGGGGAGTTCCACCCATGCCATCCTCACGCCGACCCGCACTGGCCGTGGCCGCCATAGCCTCGGTTCTGGCGCTCACCGCGACCGCGTGCAACTCCTCGGACGACAACACCGACGCCAAGCCGACCGCGTCGTCGGAGCAGCAGGGCGTGGACGACATCAAGCTGCCCGACAATCTCAACGACAAGTTGAAGAATCTCGGCATCGATCTGGACCAGTGGAAGAACGGTGCCTGGAACAAGTGGGACAAGGACGACTGGCTGCGCGAGGCCGGTGACTTCATCAACCCGATCATCAAGGGTCTGTGGAAGCCGGACCGGATGCGCGACGCGCAGGAGCCCGACAAGCCGGTGGACGACAGCGACATCGCGGACGACCAGGGTGTGACCGACCCCGATCCGCAGCCCGTCCAGGCCAAGGAGGTCGCCAGCCCGTACAGCGCCAATGTGCCTTACGCGGGCAAGGTGTTCTTCGACGGCCCCGAGGGCTCGATGGTCTGCTCCGCGACGGTGGTCGAGGACCCGGCGCACCCCGGCAAGTCCAACCTGGTGTGGACGGCGGGCCACTGCGTCCACGCGGGCAAGGGCGGCGGCTGGTACAAGAACCTGATGTTCGTGCCCTCCTACAACGACGCGGGCAAGTCGCAGGCTGAGCTGGAGAACGCCACCAAGGAGGAGCTGGCGCCCAAGGGCGTCTGGTGGGCCGACTGGGCGCAGACCTCCTCGCAGTGGATCGACAGCGGCGCGGCCGTGGGCGGTAAGGGCGCTCCATACGACTTCGCGGTGATGCATGTGAAGCCGGAGGTCAGCGGCGGCAAGTCGCTCGAGGAGACGGTGGGCGGCGCGCTTCCGGTCGACTTCAACGCCCCGGCGGTGAAGTCCATCGACGAGATCACGGCCACCGGCTACCCGGCCGCCCCGCCGTTCGACGGCCAGAAGATGAACCAGTGCGCCGACCAGCCGGGCCGCCTCTCCCTGGATGCCGAGCAGCCCACGATGTACCGCATCGGCTGCACCATGACCGCGGGTTCCTCCGGCGGTGGCTGGGTCGCCAAGGGCGCGGACGGCAAGCCGTCGCTGGTGTCCAACACCTCGATCGGTCCGTCCAACGCGACCTGGCTGGCGGGACCGCACCTCGGCCCGGAGGCGAAGGGCGTCTACACCGCGGTCAGCAAGAAGTTCGCAAGCCAGTGATCGGCTGAGCCGCCGACCGTAAGGCACCGCAAGGGCCCGCCCCCGGATTTCCGGGGGCGGGCCCTCGTGGTGAATGGCTGTCGAGCCTGGCGCTGCCGACTTTCGGGACCGGCGCCGCCGGCCCTCGGGGCTAGCGCTGCCCGGCGGCCGCGGCCGGTACGAAGCGCCGCAGCTCCGCCGCGAGCTCCTCGTGCACCCGCGCCTTGAGCAGCGTGCCCTCGGGGGTGTGCTCCTCGGAGAGCACCTCACCCTCGGTGTGGGTGCGCGCGACGAGCTTGCCGTGGGTGTACGGCAGCAGCACCTCGATCTCGACCTGGGGCCGGGGCAGCTCCTCGTCGATCACCGCGAGCAGCTCGTCGATGCCCTGCCCGCTGCGGGCCGACACCGCCAAGGCGCGCCGCTCCATGCGCAGCAGCCGCTGCACGACCAGCGGATCGGCCAGATCCGCCTTGTTGATCACAACGATCTCGGGCACATCGACCGCGCCCACATCGCGGATCACCTCGCGCACGGCGGCCAGCTGCTCCTCCGGCACCGGATGCGATCCGTCCACCACATGGACGATCAGATCGGCGTCGCCGACCTCCTCCATCGTGGAGCGGAACGCCTCCACCAGGTGGTGCGGCAGATGCCGGACGAACCCGACGGTGTCCGCCAGTGTGTAGAGCCGCCCGCTGGGCGTCTCGGCCCGGCGCACGGTCGGGTCGAGGGTGGCGAACAGCGCGTTCTCCACCAGGACACCCGCACCGGTGAGCCGGTTGAGCAGCGAGGACTTGCCCGCGTTGGTGTAACCGGCGATGGCCACCGAGGGGACCTTGTGACGCCGACGCTCCTGCCGCTTGATGTCGCGGCCGGTCTTCATCTCGGCAATCTCGCGGCGCATCTTCGCCATCTTCTCGCGGATGCGGCGCCGATCCGTCTCGATCTTGGTCTCACCGGGACCACGCGTGGCCATACCGCCGCCCGAGGATCCGGAGCCACCACCGCCCATCTGGCGGGACAGCGACTGACCCCAGCCTCGCAGCCGCGGCAGCATGTACTGCATCTGGGCGAGCGACACCTGCGCCTTGCCCTCTCGGGACTTGGCGTGCTGGGCGAAGATGTCGAGGATCAGGGCGGTGCGGTCGACCACCTTGACCTTGACGACGTCCTCGAGGTGGATCAGCTGTCCGGGGCTCAGCTCACCGTCGCAGACCACGGTGTCGGCACCGGATTCGACCACGATGTCACGCAGTTCCTCGGCCTTGCCGGAGCCGATGTAGGTGGCCGGGTCCGGCTTGCCGCGCCGCTGGATCACACCGTCCAGCACCAGGGCCCCGGCGGTCTCGGCGAGCGCGGCGAGCTCCGCCAGCGAGTTCTCCGCGTCCCGGACCGTGCCGGAGGTCCATACGCCGACCAGCACCACGCGCTCCAGGCGCAGCTGGCGGTACTCGACCTCGGTGACGTCCTCGAGCTCGGTGGACAGGCCCACCACACGCCGCAGCGCGGCACGCTCGGAGCGGTCGTACTGGTCGCCGTCACGCTCCTCGTCGATCTCGTGACTCCAGGCGACGTCCTCTTCCATCAGGGCGTCGGCCCGAAGGCTCTCGGCGGCTCGCTGCCGGTCCTGCGGAAGGGAAGAGGAGTGGGTCAAAGGAATCCTTACGTCGTGGAATACCGTCACTGTCGACAACGCTCGGCGGGCCCCCGGGATTCCCCGCCGGGCCGGCCGCGACGCCGACCCCTTGATGGTCGCACGCGGCGGCCGGACCGTCACCCGGGTTTCACGGCCCATGGCACGGCGTAACGCACCGCGTGCCGCCCCGCCCGCGCGCCGGGCAGCGCGGCGCCCTTGGTGCTCTCCTTCGCCGTCGACCTCCAGTCGGGGTGTCCCGGCATCGGCGGCGTCCTGGCGCCGTACAGCCACGGATGGAGGAATCCGCTCAGATCGCGCCCCGCCACCTCGGAGGCCAGCCGGATGAAGTCGGCGGTCGAGGCCACACCGTCGCGGTGGCGGAGCACCCAGCGCCGTTCCAGCCGGTCGAAGGCGGCCGGGCCGATCCGCTGCCGCAGCGCGTACAGCACCAGCGCGCTGCCGTCGTAGACCACCGGGCGGAAGATGCCGATCGGCTGGCCGGGGTCGGCCGGCTTGGGGGCCGCGGGTGGCCCCGCCTCGGCCCGCCAGGCGTCGGACTGCCCGTACGCCTTGCGCATCCGCCCCGTCAGGCTCGCCTTACCGCGCTCATCGGCGTACAGCGCCTCGTACCAGGTGGCGTGGCCCTCGTTGAGCCACAGATCGGACCAGCGGCGCGGGCTGACGCTGTCGCCGAACCACTGGTGCGCCAGCTCATGCACCATGATCGACTCGATGTACCAGCGAGGCAGCTGACCGCTGGTGAACAGGTCGCGCTCGAAGAGCGAGAGCGTCTGTGTCTCCAGCTCGAAGCCGGTGGTGGCGTGGGCGATCAGCACACCGTAGTTCTCGAAGGGGTAGCGCCCGGCCTTCCGCTCCATCCAGGCCAGCTGGCCTGGAGTACGCGCGAGCCACTTCTCCAGCCGTGCGCGGTCCGCCACGGGCACGACATCGCGCACCGGCAGGCCATGGGGCCCGGTGCGGCGCGGTACGGCGGAGCGGCCGATGGAGATCTGCGTCAGCTCGGTGGCCATGGGGTGGACGAGACGGTACGTCCAGGTGGTCCGCGATCCCTTGCGGACGCGCGGTCCGGGCAGACCGCCCGCGACGACCGTAAGGCTCTTCGGGGCGGTGATCCGGAAGGTGAAGCGGGCCTTGTCGGCGGGGTGGTCATTGCACGGGAAGACGCGGTGGGCGGCGTTGGCCTGGTTGGCCATGGCCAGGCCGTCGCCGGTGCGGACCCAGCCGCCGTTCGTGCCGCCCTGGGGATCGCTGGTGTGGCGGACGGTGACCCGGAACGTGGCGCCCTTGTGGATCGGGGCGGACGGGGTGATCACCAGATCCTCTCCGGCCGTCGCGAACCGGGCCCGCGCTCCGTCGACTCTTACGGAGTGCACGACGCCCTGGGCGAAGTCGAGGTTCATGGTGCGCAGGGGGGCGGTGGCCCGGGCGTCGATGGTGGTCACGGCGTCGAGCGGCCGGTCCTGACGGCGGTAGTCGAACGCGAGGTCATACGCCGTGACGTCGTACCCGGGGTTGCCGAGCTGCGGGAAGAGAGGGTCACCGATGCCCAGGGGCGTGGGGTGCGCGGGGGATACCGGCCCCGCGGCCGAGGAGGGGCCGACCGCGAGGAAGACCGCGGCCATGGCGGCGGCCACCAGCGCGGTCCTGCGGCGCCCGGTCCGCGGTGGCCAGGGGCGGCGCCCCGAAGAAAGCGTCATGCCCTACGGCTACCAGCGCCCCGGCACCCGCGCAGTCGCTCCCGGCCTTGATCCACCCGAAGGAGTTCAGAGGCGGCCCGACGGCGCTCAGGAGTGCGCCGCAGCCACGCTGCGGCCCTCGCGCGTCACGTCGTAGACCCCGGGGACGTTGCGCATGGCCCGCATCAGGATCGGCAGCTTGCCCGCGTCGGGCAGCTGGAGCGTGTAGGTGTGCCGGACCCGCTGCTCACGGGGCGGTTCGACGGCGGCCGCCACCACCTCCGCGCCCTCCGCGGCGATGGCCTCGGTGAGATCGGCCAGCAGATGCGGTCTGCTGAACGCCTCCGCGAAGAGGGTCACGCGATAGTCGCCGCCCCCGTCCCCGTCGTCCTGGTCCGCCCAGCGCACCCCGACGGCCGTACGCCCGGCCGCGGTCATCCGCGCCACCCCGGGGCAGCGCACACGGTGCACGGTGACGGCCCCGCCGCGGACCGCGAAGCCGGTGACCGCGTCCGGCGGCACGGGGGTGCAGCAGCGGGCGAGCCTTACGGTCGCACCGGGCAGGTCGACGACGATGCCCGCCTCGGGGCGGCCCGCACCGACCGCGGGGACGGCGGCCTCGCCGCCCTGCGGGGCCTGGGAGCCCTGCGCGCCCTGCCCGGTGAGCTCGGCGCCGGACTCCGCCTCCGTCTCCCGGGCCGCCTCCCGGGACTCGTGCTGCGGCGCCGGATGGGCGGCCAGCCAGCGGTTGATGGCGATACGGGCGGCCGGGGTGCGGGCGTGGTCGAGCCACTCCGGCGAGGGGCCGTGGGAGGCGGCGTCCCTGCTGTCGCTCGCCATCAGCAGCTGGAGGGTGTCGCCGTCGCGCAGCACCGTGCTCAGCGTTGCGATCCGGCCGTTGACCCGGGCGCCGATACAGGAGTGCGCGTCATCGCCGTACAGGGAGTACGCGGCGTCCACACAGCTCGCGCCCGCGGGCAGGCCGAGCGTCCCGCCGTCGGAGCGGAAGACCGTGATCTCCCGGTCCTGGGCGAGGTCGTCGCGGAGCGAGGTCCAGAAGATGTCGGGGTCGGGGGTGGCGCTCTGCCAGTCGAGCAGCCGGGACAGCCAGCCCGGGCGGGTGGGGTCCGCCCGCTCGCCCTCGGGGGCGTCGGCGCCCTCCGTCGGGGCGTACGGATTGCCGAGGGCGATCACTCCGGCCTCCGCGACCCGGTGCATCTGGTGGGTGCGGATGAGGACTTCGGTGACCTCGCCGTCGCGCCCGGCCACGGCCGTGTGCAGCGACTGGTAGAGGTTGAACTTGGGGACCGCGATGAAGTCCTTGAACTCCGAGATCACCGGGGTGAAGCAGGTGTGCAGTTCGCCGAGGACCGCGTAACAGTCGGCGTCGTCGGAGACCAGGACGAGCAGTCGGCCCAGGTCGGTGCCGGTCAGCTCGCCGCGCTTGATCCCGGCCCGGTGGACGGAGACGAAGTGCCGCGGCCGGACGAGGACTTCGGCGGTGATGCCCGCCTCATGGAGCACGCCCCGTACGTCCCCGGCGGCGAGGGCCAGCGGGTCGGGGCGCCCGGCGTGGGCCTGGAGGAGCTCGCGGGTCCGCGCGTACTCCTCGGGGTGGAGGATGGCGAAGACCAGGTCCTCCAGCTCGGTCTTGAGCGCCTGCACCCCGAGCCGCTCGGCGAGCGGAATCAGCACATCACGGGTGACCTTGGCGATGCGGGCCTGTTTCTCGGGGCGCATCACGCCGAGGGTGCGCATGTTGTGCAGCCGGTCGGCGAGTTTGATCGACATCACCCGGACATCGTTGCCAGTGGCGACGAGCATCTTGCGGAAGGTCTCGGGCTCGGCCGCCGCGCCGTAGTCGACCTTCTCCAACTTGGTGACGCCGTCGACGAGATAGCGGACCTCCTCGCCGAACTGCTCCCCCACCTGATCGAGGGTCACATCGGTGTCCTCGACGGTGTCGTGGAGCAGCGAGGCCGTCAGGGTCGTGGTCTCGGCGCCCAGTTCGGCGAGGATCAGCGTGACGGCCAGCGGATGGGTGATGTACGGCTCACCGCTCTTGCGCATCTGGCCGCGATGGGAGGACTCGGCCAGGACATACGCCTTGCGGAGCACATCCAGCTCGGCTCCGGGATGGTGCACGCGATGGACCTTGGCCACATGCTCGATCGCGTCCGGCAGCCGGCCGCGCGAGGCCGGACCGAGCAGGGCCGCCCGGCTGAACCTGCGGAGATTGCGCAGGTCGATACGGGGGAGGCCGCGCCTGCGACCGAACGGGGCCTGGTCGGTGGCCTCTGCGCTCATGGGCACCTCCGGCGGCGTCGAGCGTCAACCGGCGTGGGCACTCCCCCGGGCCGGTGCTTGATGCTATCGAGCCCATCACGCACGGCCGACCGGCTCTCGCCCAGAGTGAAACGGATCACCCATTCGAGGGAAGTGTCAGCCGAGGTCCGTGCCCAGCCAAGAGGGATCCAGCTCCCCCTCGGCCACGATCACGGCAGGGCCGGTCATCTCCACCGTACCGTCCGGCCGTTCGCTGATGACAAGCCGCCCTCCCGGAACGTCCACGGTGTAGGTGACGGGGTGGCCGGTGACCGCCGGATCGGCCCCGTCACGGCGCGCCGCGGCCACCATCACGGCGCAGGCGCCGGTGCCGCAGGAGCGGGTCTCGCCGGAGCCGCGCTCGTGCACGCGCATCGCGACATGGCGCGGGCCGCGGTCGACGACGAACTCGACATTGGTGCCCTGCGGGTACGCGGAGGCGGGGCGCACGGCGGGGGCCGTGAAGAGATCACCGGCCTGGGCGAGGTCGTCGACGAACGCGACCGCGTGCGGATTGCCCATGTTCACGTTGCGCGCGGGCCAGCAGCGCTCACCGACCGTGACCGTGATCTCCCCTTCGGGGCCGGGCTCGGGCAGTATCGCCTCGCCCATCACCACGGTGATCGGGCCGTCGGACCCGGCCGTGGCCTCACCCGGCCGCGCGGCGTCACCGGCATCCTTGGCGATGTGGACCCGGCGCACCCCGGCCCGGGTGGCGACCGCGAGATCGCCCGCCTCGACGAGCCCGGCCCGCTGGAGGTAGCGGGCGAAGACGCGGACTCCGTTGCCGCACATCTCGGCGACGCTGCCGTCGCTGTTGCGGTAGTCCATGAACCACTCGGCCTGGTCGGCCATGCCCCGCGCCTCGGGATGCGCCGAGGACCGTACGACACGGATCAGCCCGTCACCGCCGATACCGGCGCGGCGGTCACAGATCCGGGCGACGGCGGCCGCGGACAGCTCCAGGCCGCCGTCCAGGTCGGGGACGATGACGAAGTCGTTCTCGGTGCCGTGCCCCTTGACGAAGGACAGCCGTGGTGCGGTGCTCATCCCTCGATCCTACGGGGCACCGCGAGCGCCGTCCCCCGGTGCCCGGCGGGCGCCGCCGGGGCGGCCCTGAGCCCGTGACGAGCCCGCACCGCCGCGAGGTGCCGGGCCCGGCGCCGGGACCCGGGAGGAGCCGCCGGAGGGGGCCTAAGCGGATCGGCGGAAGTCGGCTGCGGTTCGGGGGCGCCCCGAAGGGGCGCGGGGCTGTATCGATATGCGGCTCCACCGCGGGGCGCGACCAGCCACGACGGCGCCGCAGACGATCGACGGCAGGTCGGGGCACTTCCAGCTGAACGCTCAGCGGAGGCGGGCCACGCGCCAGAAGGTGAGGGCAACCAGCAGCGCGACGATCAGCACATAGAGCACCACGAAGCGCCAGTCCGGGCGGCGCCCGGAGCCCCTGGGGGGAAGGCCCGGCCAGGTGTAGCCCACCCGGCGGGCGGCCATCAGGCCCCAGCCCGCCGCACAGCCGCTCAGCAGGAGGCCGAGCATGGCCACGACCGCCCCTCCGTCGCCGAACTCGAAGGCGAGCGGGAAGGCGAACATCAGCGAGCCGAGGATGGCCAGGGCGACGATCGGCGCGATCTGCCAGATCCGCAGCCGGCGCGGCGGACGCAGTTCCCGGAAGGACTCCCCGGAGACCGACCCCGCGCCGTCCGGGTCCTCGGAGCCGTCCTCGAGGACCGCGCCGGCCTCATGGAAGGCTCCGGCCTCATCGTCGGGGCCGTCCGGGGTCAGCGACCGCGCGTCTCCGTGCGGCGATTGCTGCGATGCGTCGCGAGGGCCGGCCTCCATCGCCACACGCCCTCCCAACTCCAGACACCACGGCACGATCGGAGCTTGATGATGGCATGCCCGCCGGGGCCCCAATGACGAGCGGAGCGTCCCGATGCCATCACGTGATCAGGCTGTGACCGCCCGTTCAACCAACGCGAGGGCGCTCGCCAGGAGTTCCCCCCTACGGTCGGCGGCTCCGCTGAGCCAGTGGACCCTGGGATCGCGGCGGAACCAGGAGTCCTGACGGCGTGCGAACCGCTTGGTGGCGCGCACCGTTTCGGCCTTCGCGTCCTCCTCGGCGCACTCCCCCGCGAGCGCGGCGAGCACTTGCTGATAGCCGAGCGCGCGGGAGGCGGTACGGCCGGAGCGCAGCCCGGCGGCCTCCAGCCGGCGGACCTCCTCGACCAGCCCGGCGTCCCACATCCGGTCGACCCGCAGGGCGATCCGCTCGTCCAGCTCGGGCCGCTCGACGTCGACGCCGATCTGGAGCGTGTCGTAGACCGCCTCATGCCCCGGCAGATTGGCGGTGAAGCGGCGGCCGGTGATCTCGATGACCTCCAGCGCCCGGACCACCCTGCGGCCGTTGCTGGGCAGGATCGCGCGCGCCGCCTCGGGGTCGGCGGCGGCGAGCCGGGCGTGCAGGACCCCGGAGCCCCGCTCCTCCAGCTCGGCCTCGAGCCGGGCCCGGACGGCGGGGTCGGTGCCCGGGAACTCGAGTGCGTCGATGGCCCCGCGGATGTAGAGACCGGAGCCGCCGACCAGGACGGGGGTGCGGCCCTGGTCGAGCAGGCGGTCCATCTCGGCGCGGGCCAGCCGCTGGTACTCGGCGACGCTCGCGGTCTGGGTGACGTCCCAGATGTCCAGCAGCCGGTGCGGCACCCCCTGCCGCTCGTCCTCCGTCAGCTTGGCGGTGCCGATGTCCATGCCCCGGTAGAGCTGCATGGAGTCGGCGTTGACGACCTCGCCGCCGAGATGTCTGGCGAGCGCGACGCCCAGGTCGGACTTTCCGGCCGCGGTGGGGCCGACGACGGCGATGACTCGCAGCGGGTGGCCTGCAATATTCACCGGGCCAGTCTCGCAAATGCCAGGGGCTCTCCTCGAATGAGCGACGTGACGGGGCACCACCGGGTTCGTTGCCTGTTGCGAGGTTCCCAGGGCCGGTTCGGGGACTCGGTGTCCACGCGCGGCGCAAGGGGGCACTCCGAACGGCACGGGATTTCGCCCGCACGAGTAAGGTATGGAGTAGATATGGGCGTGTTTTCCAGGTTTCGACGTTCTTCCAGGTCTCACCGTGTGTCGAAGCGGACGATCCGATCGTCCGAGAGGGCACCGGAGGAGACACCATCCGCGCAGGACACCCAGGCCACGGCCGACGCCGCAACGGCGGAGGCCGAGTCCGGGACCGCTGACGGGGATGAGGCCGCGCGGAGCGGGAAGGAGAGTCCGGCGGGTGAAGGCGCCGGAATCCCCAGGCAGCAGTCCGCGGCCGAGGCGGCCGACAGCGAGACCGGTGAGAACGCCCGCACATAGGCAACCGACGAGGGTAGGTGGCACATGGGCCTGATGGACAATCTCAAGGCCAAGGCCGGTCAGATGAAGGGCAAGGCCGGCGGCTTCGCGCAGCAGCACGAGGCCAGGATCGGACGGGGCCTGGAGAAGGCGGCCAAGTCGGTCGACACCAGGACCAAGGGCAAGTACAGCGCCAAGATCGAGACTGGCACGGGCAAGGCGAAGGACGCCCTCAACCGCCTCTCGCACATGGACGAGCCCAAGCCCAAGCGCAAGGGCGACGCATAAGGCCGGCCAGGCCAAGTAGGCACGCAAGAAGGCACATCGGACGGGGGCGGACACGTCGGGGGCGGGTGACGCCGGTCCCGGACCGGCCGACCCCGCCGGTACGCGGCCGTGGAGCGCACGCTCCACGGCCGCGAGCGGTCTACGACAACCAGCTCGCCACGAAATACCCCACGCCGTACGGCGCTTCGTCATACCGCAACTCCCCCTTCAGGCGCGCCCCCTCGCCCGCCCCGGCGAGCACCTGCATCGGCGCGCGTCCTGCCGCCTTGAGCCCGTACGCCAACTCCTCGTCGAGCGCGGCCAGCGCTCCGGTGTCGGCGGCCGCCAGCGCCCGCGCCACCTCGGCGTCGAACGGGGCCGCCCGCTCGTCGAGATAGCCCGGCGCCTTCAGCGTGCGGCATGCGGTGCCGTCGCCCATCACCAGCAGCGCGACCCGCTCCGCCCGCCCGGCGAGCTCCCTTCCGACTTCAATACACCGCTCGGCCGCGAGAGGTTCCCCCACACCCAGCCCCTCGACGGGCACCGCCGGGTCCCACCCCGCGTGCTCCAGCAGCCAGGCGCCGACCGCAAGCGAGGTCGGCAGGGTGGGCGGCAGCGACGGCGGCAGCTCGGGCGAGAGTCCCCGCCCCGCGGCATCGCCGCCGCCGGACGTCCCCTCCGCCGTCGGCGCCGCAAGCCGCACATCCAGCTCCACCCCGAAGCCGCGGAACGATCCTGCCGCGCCCTGCGCATGTTTCCCGCGCCCGGCGAGATCGGCGGGTCCCACCACGATCAGGCAGTCCGGACGCGCCGCCGCGAGGGCGCGGACGGCCTCGGAACACGCCGCGCGCAGCCCGTCCAGCTCGGGCGCGGCTCCCGCGGCGACCTCGGGCACCAGCAGCGGCGGACACGGGCAGACGGCGGCGGCGATCAGCATGATCGTGAGCCTAGCCGCGCGTTCAGTCGCAGCCGCAGCCCGCGGCGGGCGTGGCCGGCAGCGGCGGCGGGGCACCCACCGTCGGCAGGCCCAGCAGCACACCCGCGGGCTGCTTCTCCCCTGGCGCGTTCCGCCGCTCCCAGGCGTCTCCGGCACGGGTGCGCCGCACGCTCCGGGCCGGGCCCTCGGCCAGCAGATGGTGCGGGGCGGCGTAGGTGATGTCGACGGTGACGACATCACCGGGGCGCACCGGCTCCTCGGGCCGTGCGAAGTGCACCAGGCGGTTGTCGGGGGCCCGGCCGGACAGCCGCCGCGTGGCGTCGTCCTTACGGCCCTCTCCCTCGGCGACCAGCACCTCCAGCGTCCGGCCGACCTGCTTCTTGTTCTCCTCCCAGGAGATCTCCTCCTGGAGGGCGACCAGCCGCTCGTAGCGCTCCTGGACGACCTTCTTGGGCACCTGGCCGTCCATCTCGGCGGCGGGTGTCCCGGGCCGCTTGGAGTACTGGAAGGTGAACGCCTGCGTGAAGCGCGCCTCGCGCACCACGTGCAGCGTCTGCTCGAAGTCCTCCTCCGTCTCCCCGGGGAAGCCGACGATGATGTCGGTCGAGATGGCGGCGTCCGGCATCGCGGCGCGCACCTTCTCGATGATGCCCAGGTAGCGCTCCTGCCGGTACGAGCGGCGCATCGCCTTGAGCACGGTGTCCGAGCCGGACTGAAGCGGCATGTGCAGCTGCGGCATCACGTTCTCCGTCTCGGCCATGGCGGAGATGACGTCGTCGGTGAAGTCGCGCGGATGCGGTGAGGTGAACCGGACCCGCTCCAGGCCGTCGACCTTCCCGCAGGCGCGCAGCAGCTTGCTGAACGCCTCGCGGTCGCCGATGTCGGAGCCGTAGGCGTTCACGTTCTGGCCGAGCAGGGTGATCTCGGTGACACCCTCGGCGACCAGGGCCTCCACCTCGGCGAGGATGTCGCCGGGCCGGCGGTCCTTCTCCTTGCCGCGCAGCGCCGGGACGATGCAGAAGGTGCATGTGTTGTTGCAGCCCACGGAGATGGAGACCCACGCGGCGTACGCGGACTCGCGCCGCGTCGGAAGGGTGGAGGGGAAGGCTTCCAGGGACTCGGCGATCTCGACCTGGGCTTCCTCCTGGACGCGGGCGCGCTCCAGCAGCACCGGCAGGCTGCCGATGTTGTGGGTGCCGAAGACCACATCGACCCACGGGGCCTTGTTGACGATGGTGTCGCGGTCCTTCTGGGCCAGACAGCCGCCGACGGCGATCTGCATACCCGGCCGCCGCGCCTTGATCGGCGCGAGCCGGCCGAGGTTGCCGTACAGCCGGTTGTCGGCGTTCTCCCGCACCGCGCAGGTGTTGAAGACGACGATGTCGGCCTCGCCCTCATCGGTGCCCTCGGGCGCGCGGACGTAGCCCGCCTCTTCCAGGAGGCCCGAGAGCCGCTCGGAGTCATGGACATTCATCTGGCACCCGTAGGTGCGGATCTCGTAGCTCTTGGGTGCTTGAACGTCCACTGCCGGGCTCCGGTCGCTGCTGATGGTCACCCGACAAGGGTAGGCGCTCACGGAAAGCCTCCCTGCCCGACGGTGGGCCGGGCGGCCATGGGCACAATGGGTTCCATGACACGGAACAGCTCCCAGGGCAACATGCTCGACAAGGCGGTGGCCGTCCTCGGCTGCTTCCGGCCCGACGGCGGCGCGTTCCGTCTCACAGAACTGTCGGCGCGTACGGGGCTGGCCAAGACCACCGTGTTCCGGCTCTGCGCCGATCTGGTCCGGCTCGGCCTGCTCGAACGTGACGCCGAGACCTACCGGCTCGGCGGCGCCCTGTTCGAACTGGGCTCGCTCGTGCCGCGCCGGCGCGATCTGCGGGAGGCCGCGCTGCCGTTCCTCCAGGACCTCTTCGAGGCCACGCACGAAACCGTGCACCTCGGGATGCGCGAGGGCCACGAGGTGGTCTACGTCGAGCGTATCCACGGCCACGACGCCCTGCGGCTGCCCTCCCGCATCGGCGGCCGACTGCCCCTGACCTGCACCGGCGTCGGCAAGGCGCTCCTGGCGTTCTCGGGCTCCGAGCTGGTCGAGGAGGTCCTGGCCGCGCCTCTGCCCCGCCTCACCGCCCACTCGATCACCGATCCGGACCGGCTGCGCACGGCCGTCGAACAGGCTCAGGTCTCGGGGCTGGCCTACGAGGAGGAAGAGGCGGCTCCGGGGGTCAGCTGCATCGCGGCCCCCGTCTTCGACGGACCGACGGCGGTGGCGGCGCTGTCAGTGGCCGTGCCGCGCGGCCGCTTCCGGCCGGCACATCTGGCGCCGGCGGTCCGGACCGCAGCCCTGGGCCTGTCGAGGGCCCTGCGCTCCGGCACCTGATCGAGCGGCGCCCACCGGACGGGATCCCGGACTCTCCTCGCCTCCCGTGGGCCTCGCCCCTCCCCTCCCGGAAGCGGGGCTGGCAGGATCCTCGCCATGGCCGTCACCCTTCCGCGCCTGGACCGGCGCCGTGCCCTCCAGTCCGCCGCCGCGGGCCTCGTCGCCCTCGGGCTGCTGCTGTGGTGGCTGCTGGCGACGGGCGGCGGCCCCGCGCCCAGCGGCCGGGTGACGTTCGCGACGGGGGTCTCCACCGGCGTCTACGACACCTACGGCCGGATGCTCGAGCAGGACCTCGCCCGGGACCTCCCCGATGTCGATGTGCGGCTGGAACAGTCCAGGGGGTCCCCGGAGAACGTCGAACGGCTGGCCCGGGGCAGGGCCACCTTCGCCATCGCCGCCACCGACGCCGTCGCCGCCTACCAGGGCGAGGGGGCGGATCAGCTGCGGGCCTGCGCCCGGCTCTACGACGACTACATGCAGCTGGTCGTGCCGAGGGGCTCGTCCGTGCGATCGGCCCGCGATCTGAAGCATCTGCGGGTGGGGGTGGGCGACGACGGCTCGGGCGTGCAGCTGATCACCCGGGCGCTGATCAAGGCCGCCGGGCTCGACTTCGAGCGGGACATCCGGGCGGAGCGGGTCGGCATCGACACCATGCCGAGGCTGCTGCGCCAGGGCAAGCTGGACGCCTTCTTCTGGTCGGGCGGGCTGCCGACCTCCGCGGTGCGCACCCTGGCCCGCGCCTACCCGATCCGGCTCGTCCAGCTCGGCGACCTCACCGGCCCGCTGCACCGGCAGGGCGGGGTGACGCGCTACTACCGGGCGGCCACCGTGCCCGCCGACGCGTACGAGGAGATACGCAGGCCGGAGCCGGTCAAGACGATCGCCGTACCGAACCTCCTGGTCACCACGGACCGGGTGGACCCCGATCTGGCGGAGGGCGTCACCCGCACGGTGATAGAGAACCGGGACCGCATCGGGGCGACGGTGCACGCCGCCCAGAAGGTGGACCTGCGCACCGCCGTCTTCACCGATCCGCTCGCCCTCCACCAGGGCGCGGCGCGCTATTACCGCTCGGTCAAGCCGTAGCCCGGCAACACCGCCGTCCCGATCCAGCCGACCGGCGGAACCCGCGTCCAGGAGGGACCCGCCTCCGGCAGGATCTTCACATGACAGCGAAGAACCGCAGGCGGTGGAACCACAACATCCACTACCACCCCCGCATCCTCCGCGCGGTCCCCGACGGCTCCCGGCGCGCCCTCGACGTCGGCTGCGGCGAGGGCATGCTCGCCCGCGCGCTCCGGCGGACCGTGCCACATGTCACCGGCATCGACCTCGACGCGCCCAGCCTCGATCAGGGGCGTGCGTACCGGGACGATATCGACTACATCCTCGGCGATTTCCTCAGCCACCCGTTCGAACCCGCCTCGTTCGACGTCATCGCCTCGGTGGCCACCCTGCACCACATGGACGCCGCCACCGGCCTGACCCGCATGCGCGAACTGTTGCGGCCCGGCGGCGTCCTGGCCGTCGTCGGCATCGCCCGCGACACCCTGCCCAAGGACCTGCCGCGCGTCCTTGCCGCCGTGGCCGCCGGTAAGGCCCATCGCGCCGTGAAGGGATACTGGGAGCACCCGTCCCCCATCGTGTGGCCACCGCCGGTGACCTACCCGGAGATGCGGGCGCTGGCCGCCGGGCTGCTGCCCGGCTCGCGGTACCGCCGTCACCTCCTGTGGCGCTACAGCGTCGTCTGGCACAAGCCGCGGGACTGAGCGGCCCTTACGGCGCCCGCCCGCGCCCTTACCACGACCGCTCACGCCCTTACGGCGCTCCTCACGCCCTTACGGTCTTCACGCCCTTACGGTCTTCACGTTCTCACCGGGCCCGGTCCTCGGGACGGTGATGGTCACACACAGGCCGCGGGGCTCGTTGGGGGCGTAGTGGATCGTGCCGCCGCCCGCCGCGAGCAGGGCGCGGGTGATGGACAGGCCCAGACCCGAGCCCGAGATGTTCTGGTGGCGGCTGCTGCGCCAGAAGCGGTCGCCGATGCGGGCGAGTTCCTCCTCGGTGAGGCCCGGGCCGCCGTCGGAGACAACGATCGCGACGCTGTCGCCCTCCGTCCGCGCCGAGACCTCCACATGCGCGCCCTCCGGCGTGAACTTCAGGGCGTTGTCGACCACGGCGTCCAGCGCGCTGGAGAGGGCCACTGGGTCGGCCCAGCCGGTGATGGCCGCCGGCCCGGTGTAGGCGAGCCCGACCTCCTCCCGTTCGGCCACCAGCAGCCACGCGTCCACCCGGTCGGTCGCCAGCTCCGCGATATCGGTGAGCCGCAGATCCGCGGCGGAGTGCTCGGCCAGGGCGAGGTCGAGCAGATCGTCCAGGACGCTGGCCAGGCGCTTGCCCTCCGCGCGCACCGAGGCGATCTCCTCATGGCCGTCCGGCAGTTCCAGCGCCAGCAGCTCGATGCGCAGCAGCAGCGCGGAGAGCGGATTGCGCAGCTGGTGGGAGGCGTCGGCGACGAACGCCCGCTGCTGCTCGAGGACTTGTTCGACGTTGTCGGCCATCTCGTTGAACGAGCGGGCCAGCCGCCGCAGCTCCGGGGGCCCGGAGGCGGCCGCGACGCGTGACTGCATCTGCCCGGTGGCGATGTCATGGGTCGCGCCGTCCAGGACGCGCACCGGCCGCAGCACCCATCCGGTGAGCCGGACGGCGGCCCCCACGGCCAGCAGCATCGCGGCGGCTTCGCCCGCGCCGATGACGAGCCAGCCGTGCAGGATGCGCGACCGCATCTGGCCGGTGGGCGAGTCGGTGACGACGACGGCCACCACGTCCCCGTCGCGGACGACGGGAGAGGCCACCGTGAGCCTGCCCCGCTGCCAGGGCCACACCTGGGGCGGATCGTGGCTGCGGCGCCCGGCGAGGGCCTCGTCGAACGCCTGGGAGCTCTCGCCCGTGTCCGGCAGCCGCCAGCCGCCTGGTGCCTCGGCCATGGGCGGTGCGTCCCGCTCCCGGTAGAAGACCCCGGCCCGGATGCCGTACAGCTCGTGGTAGCGCTTGAGCTCGGCGCGCAGGGTGTCCAGCCGCTCGCCCCCCTCCGGGCCCGCCGACCCCGTCGGCCCGGCGCTGACGAACTGGGCGAGCGCGGCGAAGCGCGCGGTGTCGTCGATCCGGTCGACGACCACTCGCTGCTGTTCGCGGGCGGCCAGGCTCCCGGCGAGCGGGAAGCCGAGCGCGAGCAGCACGCCCGCCATGAGGACGATGAGAAGCGGGAGCAGCCGGGTGCGCACCGAGGGAGCCCCGGTCGCTCAGCGAGCCGGTGCGACGAGGCGGTAGCCCACCCCGCGCACCGTCTCGATCAGGGCGGGCATCCGCAGCTTGGAGCGCAGGGAGGCGATATGGACCTCCAGGGTGCGCCCCGTACCCTCCCAACTGGTGCGCCAGACCTCGCTGATGATCTGCTCCCGGCGGAAGACCACACCGGGGCGCTGGGCGAGCAGGGCGAGCAGATCGAACTCCTTACGGGTGAGCGAGACGGTCGTGCCGTTGACGGAGACCTGGCGGGTGGGCAGTTCGATCGTCACCGGGCCGAGCCGCAGCGGCGGATGGGGGCCGTCCGGGCCCTCCTCGGCGCCATGGCCCGGGTCGTGGGCGGCGGTGCGGCGGCTGACGGCGTGGATGCGGGCGAGCAGCTCCATGGTGTCGTACGGCTTGACCACATAGTCGTCGGCGCCGAGGTTGAGCCCATGTATGCGCGAGCGCACATCCGCCCGCGCCGTCACCATGATCACGGGCGTGGCGGTGCGCTTGCGGATCTTGCCGCACACCTCGAATCCGTCCTGGTCGGGCAGGCCGAGATCGAGGAGCACCACGCCGAAGGGGGCGCCGGAGTCGGGCAGCAGCGCTTGCAGCGCCTCCTCGCCGCTGCGGGCGTGGGTGACCTCGAATCCGTGCCGGGAGAGCATGGCGGACAGGGCCGCGGCGACGTGGTTGTCGTCCTCGACGAGCAGCAGTCTCACCGGCCCCTCCGCCACCTTCCCGTCCCAAGGGGGACGCGCCCCGTACGCGTCCCCGTCACCATGGCTTCGAATGCGGCCATGAACATGGCCACAGGGCATCCACTCCGATCGACGGGCAGCCGTCAAGACGCATTCGGTCACACACTGGTTTCCGTTATGCAGCCGGTACGGTGAGCATCGTCCCGTTCACGCAGAGTGTCACGTCGCGGCCATATCGTTATCCTCAATTTCAGCTCAGATGTAATGACGCTGGTCGTGGGCGCTTATTAGTGTCCTCCCAACCGAGGAGGACGGAGCGAGACGCCGATGAGCGAAGTATCGGTGACCAAGGACGCCGCACCGGTGGCGAACGCGTTGGTTGCCTTGTCAGGAGTCAACAAGCACTTCGGCGCGCTGCATGTGCTCCAGGACATCGACCTGACCATCAGCCGCGGCGAAGTGGTCGTCGTCATCGGGCCGTCCGGGTCCGGGAAGTCGACGCTGTGCCGCACGGTCAACCGGCTGGAGACGATCGACTCCGGGTCCATCACGATCGACGGCAAGCCGCTGCCCCAGGAGGGCAAGGAGCTCGCCAGGCTGCGCGCCGATGTCGGCATGGTCTTCCAGTCCTTCAACCTCTTCGCGCACAAGACGGTGCTCGAGAACGTGATGCTGGGCCAGCTCAAGGTCCGTAAGACGGACAAGAAGACCGCCGAGGAGAAGGCCCGCACGCTGCTCGACCGGGTGGGCGTCGGCGCCCAGGCGGACAAGTACCCCGCCCAGCTGTCCGGCGGCCAGCAGCAGCGTGTGGCGATCGCCCGCGCCCTGGCCATGGACCCGAAGGTGATGCTCTTCGACGAGCCGACCTCGGCGCTGGACCCGGAGATGATCAACGAGGTGCTGGAGGTCATGCAGCAGCTCGCCCGGGACGGCATGACGATGGTCGTCGTCACCCATGAGATGGGCTTCGCCCGCTCCGCCGCGAACCGGGTGGTCTTCATGGCCGACGGCCGGATCGTCGAAGAGGCCGAGCCGGAGCAGTTCTTCAACAACCCCCGCAGCGACCGGGCCAAGGACTTCCTGTCGAAGATCCTGCACCACTGAGCCGGGCCGGCTCGGGCCGACCGCCGGCACGTTCGCCACTGCGTATCTGAAGCACGTACTGAACACAGAGGGATGGGCACCATGAGGATTCGTAAGACGGCCGCGGCGGCCACGGTGGTTCTCGCGCTGGCCGCGACGGCGACAGCCTGTGGCGGCGAGAAGGGCAACGCCGGGGACAAGCCGAAGGGCGGAGACGTCTTCACCGGCGACTACACGGTCGCGAAGGACGTGAAGATCGACTCGCCGACCCTGAAGGCGGCGCAGCAGCGTGGCAAGATCGTCATCGGCGCCAAGGCCGACCAGCCCTTCCTCGGGTTCCAGGACACCGAGGGCAAGCGCTCCGGCTTCGACATCGAGATCGCCAAGATGGTCGCCGCCGACCTCGGCTTCTCCGCGGACAAGATCACCTTCAAGACGGTGGACTCCAACGTCCGCGAGACCTCCATCTCCAAGGGCCAGGTCGACTACTACGTCGGCACCTACACCATCAACGACGAGCGCAAGAAGCAGGTCGGCTTCGCGGGCCCGTACTACCAGGCCGGTGCTGACCTGCTGGTCCGCATGGAGGACAAGGGCAAGATCACCGGCCCGGACAGCATCAAGGGCAAGAAGGTCTGCTCAATCGTCGGCTCCACCCCGCTCCAGGAGATCAAGAAGCCGAAGTACGGCGCCAAGACCACCGAGCTGAGCAAGTACTCGCTCTGCGTCAAGCAGCTGCTCGACGGCCAGGTCGACGCGGTCACCACCGACGACGCGATCCTCAAGGGCTACGCCGCCCAGCGCTCCAGCAAGCTCCACGTGGTCGGCAAGCCGTTCACCGAGGAGCCGTACGGCATCGGCATGAACAAGAACGACAAGGCGCTCCGCGACGCGATCAGCGACTCGCTCGAGAAGCACATCAAGAACGGCGACTACAAGAAGGCGTACGAAGGCACGCTCGGCAAGTCCGGCTCCTCCTACGTCGCGCCGAAGACCCCCCTGCCCCGCTACTGAGCAGGGCCGCCCGTCCGCCCGTTCGCCTGTTCACCTACGAAGCCGGTGCGCTCCGCACTCCGCTGACCTGACCGCTACCGCGGAGAATCGATGAACGTACTCCTCGATCATTTGCCCCAGTTCCGGGAGGGGTTCCTGGGAACCCTCTCCATCACGGCGGCCAGCGCGGCGCTGGCCCTCGTGCTGGGCGTCGTCATAGCCGGTTTCCGGGTGTCGCCCATACCGCCGCTGCGGGCATTCGGGACGGCCTGGGTCACCCTGCTGCGCAACACCCCGCTGACCCTGCTGTTCCTGATCGCGTTCTTCGTGGTCCCGCAGATCTTCTTCCCGGGGACGAGCCCCTTCGTCCTCGCCATGGGGGCGCTGGGCTGCTACACGTCGTCCTTCGTCTGCGAGGCCGTGCGGTCCGGTATCAACACCGTGTCGCTCGGCCAGGCGGAGGCGGCCCGCAGCCTGGGGATGACCTTCTTCCAGACCCTCCGGCTGATAGTCCTCCCCCAGGCCACCCGGTCCGTGATTCCCCCCATGAGCAGCATCTTCATCGCGCTCACCAAGAACTCGGCCATCGCCGGGGCGTTCAGCAACACCGAACTGTTCAATGTCTCGAAGCTGCTGAGTGACAAGGGCTTCGCGATCGGCTGGATCTTCCTGTGGATCGCGCTGTGCTACCTGGTCATCACCTTCGCCATCAGCGGTCTCTTCCGGCTGCTGGAGAATCGCCTGGAGGTCGCCCGATGAGCTCGAGCGTCCTGTACGACGCGCCCGGCCCCAAGGCCCGCGTCCGGAACCGCGTCTTCACCGTCGTCGGCGGGCTGGCCGTCCTCGCGCTGATCGTCTTCGCCGTGCTGCGGCTGAACGCCAAGGGCCAGTTCGCACCCGAGATGTGGGACATCTTCAACTACGCCGGGGTGCGGACCAGCATCCGCGACGGTGTGCTCACCACCCTGAAGGTGTTCGCGGTGGCGGCGGTCCTCTCGCTGGTCCTCGGCGTCCTGCTCGCCGTCGGCCGGCTCTCGGACCACAAGGCCGTCCGCTGGTTCGCGACCGGCTTCATCGAGCTGTTCCGGGCCGTCCCGCTGCTGATCACCATCTACGTGCTGTGGGTGCTCTTCCTGACCTACCGCTCGGACCTGGGCCTCAGCGGTGACAACACCGGCTTCTGGGCCCTGGTCATCGGACTGACCGTCTACAACGGCTCGGTCCAGGCCGAAGTGTTGCGGGCGGGCATCAACTCGGTGCCCAGGGGCCAGAGTGAGGCCGCCTATGCCCTGGGCATGCGCAAGACCCAGGTCATGTTGACGGTCCTGGTGCCGCAGGCCGTAAGGGCGATGCTGCCGACCATCATCAGCCAGCTGGTGGTGACGCTGAAGGACACCTCCCTCGGTTATGTCATCACCTACCAGGAGCTGCTGTTCCAGCTTCAGCAGCTGGCCGGCAACACCGTCGTCAACGACGACAACCCCTACGTTCCGGTGATCATCGTCGGCGGCGCCATCTACATCGCGATGTGTCTGGCCCTCTCCGCCCTCGCTTCCTGGATCGAGCGGCGCGGCCGGCGCGCCAAGACCGGCATCCGGGTCGCGGGCGCCGAACAGCCGCTCGCGGCCGGCGACGCGCTCGACGTCGTCGACCAGTCGGCGGCCCCGGCGGACGCGTCCGCCGGAAAGACGAACTGAGGGGCCGTCCGGGGGACCGGGCGGGCAAGCGAGACCCTTACCAGGGCGGTGGCGCACGCGCCACCGCCCTTCGTCGCTTGACGCGGGCACCGGCAGTCGGTTGCATGCTTTCTGTGATCGCTCACCCGGGTTCAACTGCCAATTTCCGTACGTCACGTACGACCCGCAGGGCCACAGGAACCGCACCGTGGACCCGGTGATCGTCGCCGGGGCAGGCCCGGTCGGCCTCACCCTGGCCCTCGCCCTCGCGCACCTCGAAGTGCCCGTCATCCTGCTGGACGAGTCCACGGGCGGCGAGGAGAGCCGTCTCGCCCAAACGGTCGTGCTGCGCCAGGACACCGCCGGTCTCCTGGAGCGGCTGGGCTGCCGGGTCACCGCCCGTACGCGGCCGTGGACCGGCTGGCGCACGATGCGGCGGCGGCAGCTGGTGCGGCAGGTGCCGCTCATCCCCGGCAGCCTCTTCGGCGGCGAGCGCGGCGCCGTCGGCTGGGACGGCGGCCTTACGGAGGCCATCGGCTCCCCCGACGGCGACGGGCCCGAGGACGCCTCGGCAGCGGCGCCGACGCCCTCACCGCTGCATCTGCCCCAGCACGAGCTCATCCGGGCGCTGCGGGGCTCGCTGGCCGCCATCGGCGACGAGGACCTCGTCCGCATCGTCTCCGGAACCCGGATCGACGACCTGGAGCAGGACGACCACGGGGTCGGGGTGCGCACCCGGGGCTCCCAGGCCACCTGGTGGCGGGGCAGCTATCTGGTGGGCTGCGACGGGCCGCGCTCGACCGTCCGCAAGCTCCTGGGCGTGCGCTTCCCGGGCCGTACGGCCGTGGAGCGGCACGCCGTCGCGGCGCTGCGCGCCGAACTCCCCTGGCCCGGCGAGGCCGTGCTGCACCGCTCCCCGCCCTGGCGCAGCATCGACGCGGAGGTGACCGCCAGGCCGCTGCCGCGCGGCCTGTGGCGGGTCGACTGGCTGCTGCCGCCCGGCCGCGATCTCGTCACCCCCGATGCCCTGATGGTGCGGGTGCGCGACACCCTCACGGGGTGGTGCGGGGATTCCGAGCCCCCCTATGAGCTGCTGGACACCGGCGTGCACACCGTGCACCACCGGCTCGCGCTGCGCTGGCGCGTCGGCCGCGCCTTCCTGGCCGGGGACGCCGCCCATCTGCTCGGCGCGCTCGGCACCCAGGGGCTCGAGGAAGGGCTGCGGGACGTCGACAACCTCGCCTGGAAGCTCTCCCTCGCCTGGCACCACGGGGCCTCGGAAGCCCTGCTGGACAGCTATCAGGCGGAGCGGCGCGGAGCCGTGAGCGCCCGCCTTCGCGCCGCGGACCAGGCGCTGCCGCTGGTGCGGGCGGCCGGCGGCTGGAGCGCGGTACGGCGCACCGTGCGGCCCGGTGGGGCGCGCGGGCACGACGCGCTGCTCACCGACGGTCACCTCGGGCAGGGCCCGCTCGGCGCGCCGCCGGTCTACGACCGGTCGCCACTGGCCCCCGCCACGCCGCCGGACGGCTCGGTCACGGTGGGCACGGCGCCCGGGGCACCGGTCGCCGATGTGCCGGTGACCGCGCCGGACGGCTCGGTCGTACGGCTGCGGGAGCGGCTCGGCCGGGAGCTGCTGGTGGTGCTGATCGCCCCCGGTACCGGGGTGTGGGACCGCCGCCACTGGATGCGGGCCGGGCTGATGCCGCGGCTCGCGGCGGCCGTCGCGGCGCTGCCCTTGCGCACCGAGCTGCTGGTCGCCGAGGCGTATCCGGGAGCCCCGGCGCACACCGTGCTGCTGGTGCGGCCGGACGGCCATCTCGCCGCGGCGCTGTCCGGGGTGCGGCCGGGGGCGCTGTACGCGTGCGCGGACGCGGCCCGGGGCGGGAACACGGCCAGGGGCGTACCGGCGGAGGCGAGCGCGCGGCAGTAGTGGCAGTAGCGGAGTAGTGGGGGGAGCGGGGCGACGGGGCACGCGCGGGCGCGTCCGGACGTGCGGGCCATCCAGGGGAGCGCGGTGCGCCCCCTGGCGTGCGCGGCCCGTCCCCCGGTGTGCGTGGTCCGGGCGCGAGCCGGTGAGGTTGACCTTCCTTTCCGGCTCATGATTCACTTCGCACCGTGACCGACACATGCTTGCCTCGCTTCTGGCGGAGGGTCCATCTGGACCTGGTCCGCTACGCGGGATGTGTGTGTAGTTCGTCCTGTTGATCCAGTTCTTTTCCGCGCGGTACGGCCGCGCCCCTTTCGCGATCTCTCAGGACGGTTCTCTGTGCCCGACGTACGCACTTCCACCCCCGGTCCCGTGGGCCCCTCCACGGACCTCATCACGGACCCCGCATCCGGCACCGCCGCTCCGCCGAGCGCCGCGGAACTGCTCGACTTCGCCCGCCGGACCGCCGCCGACACCGAGCTCGTGGCCTCGCTTCCGCTCGATCCGGAGGGCCGCACCTGGCTGCGTCTCGAGGGGCCGGGCGGCAGCGAAGCCTGGCTGATCAGCTGGCCTCCCGGCACCGGCACCGGCTGGCACGACCATGGCGGCTCCCATGGCGCCTTCGTCACGGCGGCGGGTGAGCTCGATGAGCAGTCGCTCGCCGCGCGTCTCCCCACCGAGGGCTGGAAGACCCTGGAGCTGGCCGACGGCGTGGACCGCGAGCGGCGGCTGCCCGCCGGGCAGGGCCGGGCCTTCGGATCGCATCATGTGCATGAGGTGATCAACCCGTCCGACACCGAGCATGCGGTGTCGGTGCACGCCTACTATCCGCCGCTGCCGCTGATGCGGCGTTACAGCCGCACCGGTCGGACGCTGCGGCTGGAGCAGGTCGAGCGCCCCGAGGAGTGGGGGTAACCGCGATGGGCACGACCAAACGGAGCGTGGACGAGCTGCTGGCCGAGGCCCGCGAGGAACTCGACCGACTGGAGCCCCTCGACGCCGCGGCGGCACAGGTCGAGGGCGCGCTGCTGGTGGACATACGGTACGCGGCGCTGCGGGAGCGCGACGGCACCATCCCGGGGGCGCTGATCGTCGAGCGGAACGAGCTGGAGTGGCGGCTCGACCCGCAGTGCGACCACCGGCTGCCCGAGGCCACCCATCACGGTTTGCGGGTCGTGGTGGTGTGCAACGAGGGCTACGCGTCCAGCTTCGCCGCCGTCTCGCTGCGCCGGCTGGGGCTGGAGCGGGCGACCGATCTGATCGGCGGCTTCCAGGCATGGCGCGCGGCGGGCCTCCCGGTGCGCTGAGCGCTCCGCTGGAAGTGGCCGAGATGCCGTCGATCGTCCGCGGCGCCGTCGTAACCGGCGCCCACACGGCGGAGCCGCACACCGACACAGCCCGCGCCCCTTCAGGACGCCTCTTCAGGACGCCTCTCGAGCTGAGAGCCGAGAGCCGACTTCCGCCGATCTGCTGAGCGCCCCGTGTCCGGGATGTCGCACGGCCCAGAGGTCGCATGTCTCAGGTGTCACACGCCTCGGCGGTCGGGAACTCAGAGGTCGGGGAGGTGGTGCTCCAATAGCTCCGGATCCTCTCCCTCCTCCTCCAGCGCGCGCCGCACCACCCGCAGCGCCAGCCCCTCGGAGTAGCCCCTACGGGCCAGCATCCCGGCGAGGCGGCGGATCCGCTTCCCCCGGTCCAGGCCCCGGGTGGCCCTCAGCTTGCGCTCGACCAACTCCTGTGCGGTCCGCTCCTCCTGATCGGCGTCGAGCTGCCCCACGGCATCGTCGATCAGGGCGGAGTCCACGCCCTTGGTACGCAGCTCTCGGGCGAGCGCACTCCGGGCGAGCCCCCGGCTGTGGTGCCGGGACTCCACCCATGCCCCGGCAAACGCCGCGTCGTCGATCAGACCGACGTCCTCGAACCGGGACAGCACCTCCCGCGCCGCGTCATCGGGGATGCCCCGGGTGCGCAGCGCGTCCGCGAGCTGCTTACGGGTGCGCGGGGTCCCGGTGAGCAGGCGCAGGCAGATTGCCCGCGCCTGCTCCTCCGGGCCGAGCGGCGACCCCTGCTCGGCCCTCGACGAGGAGGGGGCGCCGCTGTCCGGACGGTCCGGGCGCTCCGGACGGCCTGGGCCGTCCGGCCATTCGGTCCGCCGCGTCATGGATCAGCTCTTGGCCGCGGCCGTCTTGGCCGCCTTCGCCCCGGACTTGGCAGCCGGGGCGGCCACGGCCTTCACCGGTGCGGCGGCGGTCACGCCCGCGGCACCCGCCGCATCCGCGGTGGACCCGGCGGCAGCCGGGTCCTGGGGCTTCACCCCGATGCCGAGCTTTTCCTTGATCTTCTTCTCGATCTCATTGGCGAGATCGGGGTTGTCCTTCAGGAAGTTGCGAGCGTTCTCCTTGCCCTGGCCGAGCTGGTCGCCCTCGTAGGTGTACCAGGCACCGGACTTGCGGACGAAGCCGTGCTCGACGCCCATGTCGATCAGACCGCCCTCGCGGCTGATGCCCTGGCCGTAGAGGATGTCGAACTCGGCCTGCTTAAAGGGCGGTGCGACCTTGTTCTTGACGACCTTGCAGCGGGTGCGGTTACCGACCGCGTCGGTGCCGTCCTTGAGGGTCTCGATGCGACGGATGTCGATGCGCACCGACGCGTAGAACTTCAGCGCCCGGCCACCGGTCGTGGTCTCCGGGGAGCCGAACATCACGCCGATCTTCTCGCGCAACTGGTTGATGAAGATCGCGGTGGTCTTGGACTGGTTCAGCGCGCTGGTGATCTTGCGGAGCGCCTGGCTCATCAGCCGGGCTTGGAGGCCGACATGGGAGTCGCCCATCTCGCCCTCGATCTCCGCGCGCGGCACCAGGGCGGCGACGGAGTCGATGACGATGAGGTCGAGAGCGCCGGAGCGGACCAGCATGTCCACGATCTCGAGCGCCTGCTCGCCGTTGTCCGGCTGGGACAGGATCAGCGAGTCGGTGTCCACTCCGAGCTTCTGCGCGTAGTCCGGGTCGAGGGCGTGCTCCGCGTCCACGAAGGCGACCGTGCCACCCGCCCGCTGGGCGTTGGCCACCGCGTGCAGGGTCAGGGTCGTCTTACCGGAGGACTCGGGGCCGTAGACCTCGACCACCCGGCCACGCGGCAGACCGCCCACACCGAGGGCGACGTCGAGAGCGGTCGACCCGGTGGGGATGACCTCAATCGGGTCGTTCGGCCGGTCGCCCATGCGCATCACGGCGCCCTTGCCGAATTGCCGTTCAATCTGTGCGAGCGCGGCGTCGAGAGCCTTCTCGCGGTCGGTTCCTGCCATGGGTCCCACCCGGTTTGCTTGAGTCGATCGCTTCACGTCCAAGACGCTAGCGCCTGCCACTGACAAGCGGCCCTGACGTCCCCGGCCTGTGGATAACCTGCCGGTCCTCCATAAGAATGGATGTTCGATTTTTGTGTCAACCACGCCGCGCCAACGCGGCGCGCATCCGCGCGAGGGCCGAGGCCCCGCGCCGGCGCGTGCGCCCGTGCACCCGCGGATCGTCGGTCACGTCGTAGCGCTTGATGTACGCGCCGAGGAACGCTTGCAGCGTCGCGGTCGCCGGAATCGCGATCAGCGCACCCACCGCGCCCAGCAGCGCGGTGCCCGCTATCACCGATCCGAAGGAGACAGCCGGGTGGATGTCCACCGTCCTGGCGGTGATCCTCGGCTGGAGCAGATAGTTCTCGAACTGCTGGTAGATCACGACGAAGATCAGGACCCAGAGCGCGTACCAGGGCTCTATGGTGAACGCGATCAGCATCGGCAGGGCCCCGGCCAGGTAGGTGCCGATGGTCGGGATGAACTGCGAGATCAGCCCCACCCACACGGCGAGCGCCGGGGCGTAGGGCACACCCAGGGCCTCCAGCAGGATGTAGTGGGCGACACCGGAGATCAGCGCCATCAGCCCGCGGGAGTAGATGTAGCCGCCGGTCTTGGCGACCGCGATCTCCCAGGCGCGCAACACCTCGACCTGCCGGGTCGGCGGCAGGACCGAGCACAGGGCGCGGCGCAGCCGGGGTCCGTCGGCGGCGAAGTAGAACGCGAACAGAGTCACCGTCAGCGTCTTGAACAACCCGCCGAGCACCTGCGTGGAGACGTCCAGCACATTGTCGGCGCTGTTCTTGACGTAGCTCTGGAGCCAGTCGGAGTGCAGCAGGCTGTCCTGGATCTCCAGACGCGACAGATGCGTGTGGAACGTGTCGTTGATCCAGCTGACCACGTCGTCGAGGTACTTCGGGAAGTCCTGGACCATGGTCATGATCTGATCGGCGAGCATCGAGCCGAGCAGGGTGAAGAAGCCCGCGGTGCCGATGAGGATGGCGAGAAAGACCAGCCCCGTGGCCAGTCCCCGGCGCATCCCGCGGGCGGCCATCCGGTCCACGGCCGGTTCGATCGCGAGTGCCAGGAAGAACGCGATCAGGATGTTCAGCAGAAGCCCGGTCAGCTGGTCGAAGGCCCAGGTCGCCAGGCGATAACAGGCCACCAGGGCGAGCGCGAGCACCATGGCACGCGGCAGCCAGCGCGGCATGCGGGCGGGGGGTTGCGGGGGATCCGAGGAGGCCCGAGGGGCGCTCGGGGTGTCGTCGGCGTCGGAGGAGAGGGTCTCTTCGGTCGGGGCCACGGAGCAAGTGTGGCCTACACCGGCCGAAGAAATCCGGCCACCCCGGGAAGCCGGTGTTGCCGGGGAGGCCGGAGGGCCGCTCAGCGCTTGCTCTCGGGGATCTCCATCGCGGCGCAGACGCCGCGCCAGACGTCCTTGGCCTCCCAACCGGCGCTCAGCGCCTCGTGCACCGTCCGGCCGCCGAGTTGCGACATCACATGATCGCGCGCGAAGGAGTCGGCGTATGTCTCGCCGAAGTGATCCGCCATTCGCTGCCAGAAGTCCGTCAACCGCATGTGACCAGTATCGCGCTCCCGGGGGTGCACCCCGGCGTGAGCCCCCTACGGACCGTGTCTTCCGGCCTACGGTCTGTCCATGGATCGATCCGCAAGCCTCCCCTCCTCGCCGTCGTCGCCCTCCCTCCCCACGCCCGGGTCCGCCGAGCCGGCCCAGCCCGCCGAGTCCTCGGCGCTCTCCCGCGCCGAGCGGTTCGTCTGGCTGACCGCCCGCGTGCTGGAGCAGCGCAGATTCGCGTATCACTTCCTGGGCGGCGGCGCCGAGGCGGTCGAGACCGCGCTGGCCGCCTACCTGGGGCCCGATGGGGGCTACGGCCATGCGCTGGAGCCGGATCTGCGCGGCCCGGTGAGCCAGCCGTTGCACGCCGTGCACGCCTTACGGGTGCTCGACGAGATCGGGCGTTGCGGCGGGCAGCGGGTGGAGCGCCTGTGCCGCTATCTGACGTCCGTGTCCACCCCGGACGGCGCGCTGCCCATCTGCCACCCCTCGCCGCGCGGCTATCCGGCGGCCCCCTGGATCCCGTCGGCGGACGATCCGCGTGGTGATCTGCTGACCACCGGGCCGGTGGTCGGGCTGCTGCACCGCAACGATGTATGGCATGCGTGGCTCTTCCGGGCCACGGACTTCTGCTGGGCGGCGGTCGCCGCCCTGGGCGAGGCCGGCGCGACGGCGCGTCCGTACGAGATCGCGGCGGCCGTCGCCTTCCTCGACGGGGCACCGGACCGGGCGCGCGTCGAGGCGGCGGCCGAACGGCTCGGCCGCCGGGTGCGGGAGGAGAAGCTGGTCGTGCCGCCGGCGGCCCCCGAGCGCGCCGGGAGCCGCCCGCAGCCGCCGGAGCAGGACCCGGGCCCCGGCGAGTCCCTCCAGGTGCTCGACATCGTCCGTACGCCCGGCTCCCCGGCACGCCGGTGGTTCACCGACGCCGAGGTGGAGCGGTCCCTGGACGTCCTCGAGGCGGCACAGCAGGAGGACGGCGGCTGGCCGCCGCACCGGCGGGCGTGGACGCCCGGGGCCACGCTGGAGGGGCGATCGGTGGCGACCATCGAGGCGCTGCTGACGCTGCGGGCTCACGGACGGCGGATCTGAGCGGGGCGTCCGCGCCGGTCACAGGGCCCGGACGCCGGCCGTGACGACGACGGCCACGGCGACCACCACCAGGAAGGGGGCGCGGAGCACCAGTGCGAGCGCCGCCGCCCCCAGCCCGGCCGCCCGTGCGTCCAGGAGGAGATGCCGTCCTTCGCTGAAGGTCTGCTGGGCGGTGAGGGCGGCCAGCAGGGCCACGGGCAGCAGCGCGGCCAGGCGCCTGACGAGCGGGCGCTCCAGGACTCCGGCGGGCACCGAGAGGCCCAGCAGCTTGACGAGGTAGCAGCCCACCGCGGTGACGCCGATGGCGATCCAGGTGGTCATCGGCGCTCACCCGGCTCCGTACCGCGCGACATGTATCCGCGCACCGTAAGAACGACAGGGGCGGCGAGCGCCGCCACCAGGACCGGGACCCCGGCGGGCAGCAGTGGCTGGCAGAGGAGCACCAACAGGACGCCGAGACCGGCCACGGCCCGTTCGACGGTGCCGCTGAGCATGGGAGCCAGCAGGGCGAGGAAGACGGCGGGCCCGGCGGCGTCCAGGCCCCAGGCGTCGGTGTCGCCGAGCGCGGAGGCGCCCAGGGCGCCGATCAGCGTGGTGAGGTTCCACAGGACGTACAGCGTCAGCCCGGTGACGGTGAAGCCGAGGCGCGCGGTGCGCCGGTCGGGCTGTGCGAGGGCGACGGCCGAGGTCTCGTCGATGACCCAGTGGGCCGCCAGGGGGCGCACCGCGCGCGGCAGCCCGAGGAGCCCGGACAGCCGCAGCCCGTAGAAGGTGTTGCGCACCCCGAGGAAGAACGCCCCGGCGGCGGCGGTGAACGGATTGCCGCCCGCCGCCAGCGCGCCCACGAGGGCGAACTGCGAGGCCCCGGTGAAGACGAGCAGGCTGAGCGCGCAGGTCTGGAGCACGCCGAGCCCGGCGCCCGCCGAGGTCACCCCGAAGGCGAAGCCGGAGAGCCCCACCGCGACACCGACACCCAGGGCGTCACGGACAACGGCCGAGTCCGCCGGGGGCGCGGCGGACTCGGTTCGGATGTCTATCTGTTCTGGCACAGCGTGCACATTAGAAGAGCGCTTCGGATCCAGTCTTGTACGTTCTTGCGCGCTCCCGTCGGTAAGCACCCGGAGGCACCCCCACGATGCGGGTGAAGTGACGGTTCAGGTGGGACTGGTCGGTGAAGCCGACGGCCATGGCCACCTCGGCGGGCGTGGTCCCGGCGTCCAGCAGCCGCCGGGCCCGGCGGACCCGGGCGTCGGTGAGCCAGGTGTGCGGCGGCATCCCGTAGACGGCACGGAAGGCACGCAGAAGGGCGAAGGGGCCGGTGCCCAACTCGGCCGCCAGCCGTTCCAGGGACGGCGGCTCCGCCATGCGCTCCTGGAGGATCGCGCGGGCGCGCGCCGCCGTCCGCGCACCCGCGGTGCGCGCCGTGCGCTCGGGGAGCGGGCCGCCATGCTCGCGCAGCAGCCGGGCGACGGCGATGCGCAGCAGGCTGTCGGCGGCGAGCGCGTTCCCCTCCTCGGCGGCCCGGTGCACCGCGGTGACCAGCCGCGCGCTCTGGGGGTCGTCCACGCTGGGGGCCCGGAATCCGGCCGTGCCGCGGAGCGTGGTCGTCTCGGCGGCGATCCCGGCGACCAGGTCCGCGGCCGGGTACAGCACGCTGTACGCCCACCCCTCGGGCGCCCCCGCCCGTCCGGTGTGCGGCACATCCGGGTTGATCAGCGCGAGCCCGCCGGGCCCGGCGCGCTCGATAACGCCGCGGTGGTGGAACTCCTCGACGCCCTCGGTGATCGCGGCGATCACGAACGACTCGTGGGTGTGCCAGACGAAGGTCTTGTGGATGTAGCGGGCGCGCAGCAGATCGACGCCCGGAAGCTGGGGGTACCGCCAGTGCCGCGCGCTCTCCCGGGTGACCATGGCACCATTGTGCGCCCCGCTCGGGCGCCCTCTGACCTGCGACTCCGTCCGTTGTCAGTGGTGCGGTGCACGATGGAGGGCATGGCAGGCTCGGCGCTCGACGGTTTCTCCCCGGCCACCCGCGGGTGGTTCACGGGGGCTTTCACCGCGCCCACGCCCGCGCAGGAGGGGGCGTGGCGGGCGATCGGTGCGGGGTCGGACGTCCTGGTCGTCGCCCCCACCGGCTCGGGCAAGACTCTGGCCGCCTTCCTGGCGGCCCTGGACAAGCTGGCCGGTGAGCCGCCGCCCGCCGAGGCGAAGAAGCGCTGCCGGGTGCTGTACGTCTCCCCGCTGAAGGCCCTGGCGGTGGACGTCGAGCGCAATCTCCGCAGCCCGCTGACCGGTATCCGCCAGGAGGCGGTGCGGCTGGGCCTGCCCGAGCCGGAGATCCGGGTGGGCACCCGCTCGGGCGACACCCCGGCCGCCGAGCGCCGCTCCCTGGCCACCCGCCCGCCGGACATCCTCATCACCACCCCCGAGTCGCTGTTCCTGATGCTCACCTCCGCCACCCGGGAGGCGCTGCGCGGGGTGGAGACCGTGATCCTCGACGAGGTCCACGCCGTCGCCGGGACGAAGCGGGGCGCCCATCTCGCGCTGTCCCTGGAGCGCCTCGACGAGCTGCTCGAGCGCCCCGCCCGGCGCATCGGCCTGTCCGCGACCGTGCGGCCGGTGGAGGAGGTGGCGCGGTTCCTGTCGCCGCGGCGCAAGGTGGAGATCGTCCAGCCGCCGTCGGGCAAGGAGTTCGACCTGTCGGTGGTCGTGCCCGTGGAGGATCTGGGCGAGCTGGGCGGCTCCCCGGTCCAGGAGGGCGAGACGGGCGAGCGGCCGTCGATCTGGCCCCATGTGGAGGAGCGGATCACCGATCTCGTCCAGGCCCATCGCTCCACCATCGTCTTCGCCAACTCCCGCCGGCTGGCCGAGCGGCTGTGCAACCGGTTGAACGAGATCGCCTACGAGCGGGCCACCGGTGAGGCCCTGCCCGAGGACCACTCCCCCGCCGAGCTGATGGCCGAGGCCGGTGCGGCCCGGGGCGCGCCCCCGCTGCTGGCCCGCGCGCACCACGGCTCGGTCTCCAAGGAGCAGCGCGCGCTGGTCGAGGAGGACCTGAAAGCCGGCCGGCTGCCCGCCGTCGTCGCCACCTCCAGCCTCGAGCTCGGCATCGACATGGGCGCGGTCGACCTGGTCGTCCAGGTCGAGTCACCGCCCTCGGTGGCCTCCGGTCTTCAGCGGGTGGGCCGGGCCGGCCACCAGGTGGGCGCGGTCTCCACCGGCGTCGTCTTCCCCAAGTACCGCGGCGATCTGGTGCAGGCCGCGGTGGTCACCGAGCGGATGCGCGAGGGCGCCATCGAATCGCTGCGGGTGCCCGCCAACCCGCTGGACGTGCTCGCCCAGCAGCTGATCGCCATGACCGCCATGGACACCTGGGACGTGGACGAGCTCCTGGCCCTGATCCGCAGGGCCGCGCCGTTCGCCTCGCTCCCGGAGTCGGCGTACACCTCGGTCCTCGACATGCTCGCGGGCCGCTACCCCTCCGACGCCTTCGCGGAGCTGCGGCCGCGCCTGGTGTGGGACCGCGTCGCCCATACGGTCACGGGTCGCCCGGGGGCGCAGCGGCTCGCGGTGACCTCCGGCGGCACCATCCCCGACCGCGGGCTCTTCGGCGTCTTCCTGGCCGGCGCCGACCCCAAGAAGGGCGGCGGGCGGGTCGGCGAGCTCGACGAGGAGATGGTGTACGAGTCGCGGGTGGGCGATGTGTTCACCCTGGGCACGACCTCCTGGCGGATCGAGGACATCACCCGCGACCGGGTGCTGGTCTCCCCCGCCCCCGGCGTCCCCGGCCGGCTGCCCTTCTGGAAGGGCGACCAGCTCGGCCGCCCCCTGGAGCTGGGCCGCGCCCTGGGCGCGTTCCTGCGCGAGGTCGGCGCGCTGGCGCCCGAGGACGCCCGGCTGCGGCTGCTGGCCGCCGGTCTGGACGCCTGGGCCGCCGAGAACGTCATCGGATACCTGGACGAGCAGCGCCGTGCCTGCGGGCATGTGCCGGACGACCGCACGATCGTGGTGGAGCGGTTCCGCGACGAGCTGGGCGACTGGCGCGTGGTGGTCCACTCCCCCTTCGGCGCGCAGGTCCACGCCCCCTGGGCGCTCGCCCTGGGCGCCCGCCTCTCCGAGCGCTACGGCATCGACGCCCAGGTCATGCACGCCGACGACGGCATCGTGCTGCGGCTGCCGGACGCCGATCTGATGGGCCTCGACCTCCTCGACACGGACCCGATGCGCCAGGGCGCGGAGTACGACACCGAGCAGTCCCCGGTGGGCGCGGCCGATGTCGCCTTCGACAAGGGCGAGATCGACCAGATCGTCACAGACCAGGTCGGCGGCTCGGCGCTGTTCGCCTCCCGGTTCCGCGAATGCGCCGCCCGTGCCCTGCTGCTGCCCCGCCGCGACCCCGGCAAGCGCACCCCGCTGTGGCAGCAGCGCCAGCGCGCCGCGCAACTCCTCCAGGTGGCCAGCGATTTCGGTTCCTTCCCGATCGTCCTCGAGGCCGTCCGCGAGTGTCTCCAGGATGTCTTCGACGTCCCCGGCCTCACCGAGCTGATGGGCGACATCGAGGCCCGCCGGGTCCGGCTGGTGGAGGTCACCACCCCCGAGCCGTCCCCCTTCGCCCGCTCGCTGCTCTTCGGCTATGTGGCGCAGTTCCTCTACGAGGGCGACTCCCCGCTCGCCGAGCGCCGCGCCGCCGCCCTCTCCCTCGACTCGCGGCTGCTGGCCGAGCTCCTGGGCCAAGCCGAGCTGCGCGAGCTCCTCGACGCCGACGTCCTGGCCGAGCTGGAGCACGAGCTCCAGTGGCTCACCGAGGACCGCCGGATCAAGGACGCCGAGGGCGTCGCCGACGTCCTGCGGCTGCTCGGCCCGCTCACCGAAGCCGAGTTGGCCGAGCGCGGCGCCGAGCCCGGATGGGCCGAGGATCTGGCCGGGAGCCGACGCACCATCCGGGTCCGGATCGCGGGCGAGGACCACTGGGCCGCGGTGGAGGACGCGGGGCGGCTGCGGGACGCGCTCGGCACGGCGCTGCCGGTCGGTGTCCCCGAGGCGTTCACCGAACCGGTCAAGGACCCGCTCGGCGATCTGCTGTCCCGCTATGCCCGCACCCACGGCCCGTTCACCTCGGCGCGGGCCGCCGCCCGCTTCGGCCTCGGCGCGGCCGTCACGGAGGGCGCCCTGCACCGGCTCGCCGCGAGCGGCCGCGTCGTCCAGGGCGAGTTCCACCCCTCGGGGATGGGCCAGGAGTGGTGCGACGCCGCCGTGCTGCGCCGGCTGCGGCGCCGCTCCCTGGCCGCGCTCCGCCATGAGGTGGAGCCCGTACCGCCCTCTGCACTCGCCGCCTTCCTCCCGCAGTGGCAGCATCTGGGCACCCACAGCCTGCGCGGTATCGACGGTCTGGTGCGCGCGATCGAGCAGCTCCAGGGCGCGCCCGTCCCCGCCTCCGCCCTGGAGAAGCTGGTCCTGCCGTCCCGGGTGAGCGACTACACCCCCACGATGCTCGACGAGCTCACCGCCTCCGGGGAGGTCGTCTGGGCCGGTGCGGGAGCGCTGCCGGGGAAGGACGGATGGGTCACCCTCCACCTGGCCGACACCGCTCCGCTGCTGCTGCACACCCCGCACCCCCTCGAGGCGAGCCCCCTCCACCAGGCCGTCCTCGACGCATTGGCCGGGGGGTACGGGCTGTTCTTCCGCCAGATCGCCGAACAGGCCCGCGCCGCCGGGCACGAGTTCCAGGACCCCCAGCTCGCCGAGGCCCTGTGGGACCTGGTCTGGGCGGGCCTGGCCACCGGTGACACCCTCGCCCCGCTGCGCTCCCTGCTCGGCTCGGGCCGTACGGCGGGCGCCACCGCGCATCGCGCCAAGCGCACGGTCCCCCGGGGCCGCTACGGCGGCCTGACGGGCCGCACCGGCCGGCCCACCGCCTCGCGCAACGGCCCGCCCACCGTCGCCGGGCGCTGGTCCCTGCTGCCGGAGCGCGAGTCCGAGCCCACCCACCGTGCCCACGCCCTGGCGCGCACCCTGCTCGACCGGCACGGCGTGGTCACCCGCGGGGCGGTCGCCGCCGAGGGGGTCGAGGGCGGCTTCTCCGCCGCCTACCGGGTGCTGTCCGCGTTCGAGGAGACCGGCCAGGCCCGCCGCGGCTATGTGGTCGAGGGGCTCGGCGCCGCACAGTTCGCGATGGACGGCGCGGTGGACCGGCTGCGCGCGGTCAGCACGGCCCGCGACCGCGAGGCGGCCCCCGCCTTCGACGGACAGCGGGGGCAGTCCCGGCGCGCGTTCGTGCTCGCCTCGGCCGACCCCGCCAACGCCTACGGCGCCGCACTCCCCTGGCCCGATCCGCCCGCGGACGCGAGCCACCGGCCGGGCCGTAAGGCGGGCGCGATGGTGGTGCTCGTCGACGGAGAGCTGACGCTCTACATGGAGCGGGGCGGCAAGACCCTGCTCGCCTGGCCCTCGGGCGAGGCCGAGGCCGCCTCCCCCGAGGACGACACCCGGCTGTGGACGGCGGTGGAGGCGCTGGCCGAGTCCGCCCGCGCGGGTGCGCTCGGCTCCGTCACCGTCGAGCGCGTCAACGGCGCCCAGGCGCTCTCGTCCCCGATCGGCAGGCTCCTGGAATCGGCGGGCTTCCACCCGACCCCACGCGGATTGCGCCTGCGCCCCTGACCCCCACGCGGATTCCTGCCCCCTGAACCCCAACGCGAGTTCCGCCCGCGCCCCCGATCACCCACCGACGCTGATCACGCAGCGCCCCTGATCGACAAGCGCTCCGGCATGGCGCCCTTGCCCCGAGGGTCCGCGGCGCTCCCGTATGCCCACGCCCACCGGCATCATGGACCCCATGCCCGAAGGAGACACCGTCTGGCAGACCGCACAGCGCCTTCACCAGGCCCTCGCGGGCGCCCCGCTCATCCGCAGCGACCTGCGCGTCCCCCGTCTGGCGACCGCCGACCTCACCGGCCGGCAGGTCCTGGAGGTCGTCCCGCGCGGCAAACATCTGCTGACCCGAGTCGAGGGCGGCCTGACCCTCCACTCCCATCTGCGGATGGACGGCTCCTGGCAGGTGTACGGGCCCGACGAGCGCTGGCGTGGCGGCCCGCACCACCAGATCCGGGCCATCCTCGCCACCGCCGCCCACACCGCCGTCGGCTACCGCCTCCCCGTCCTGGAACTGCTGCGCACCGGCGACGAGGACCGGATCGTCGGCCATCTCGGCCCCGATCTCCTCGGCCCGGACTGGGATCCGGACGAGGCGCTGCGCCGACTGCTCGCCGATCCGGCCAGGCCCCTGGGCGAGGCGCTGCTGGACCAGCGGAACCTCGCCGGGATCGGCAATGTCTACAAGTCCGAGCTGTGCTTCGTACTGCGGGTGTCGCCCTGGCTGCCGATCGGCGAGGTGCCCTCCCCCGAGCGTCTGGTGGCCCACGCGAAGAAGCTCCTGGAGGCCAACAGGAACCGGCGTGCCCGGGTCACCACGGCCGAGCCGCGCCGCGACCGCCGACTGTGGGTGTACGGACGCCCGGGGCGGCCCTGCCTGCGCTGCGGTACACCGGTGCGCGCCGCCGACCAGGGGCGCGCGGGTCAGGAGCGCTCGACCTTCTGGTGCCCGAGCTGCCAGGCGGGGCCACAGGGACCCGGGCCCGGCCCGTCCTGACGCGGAGGGCCTCCCTGACGGGGACGACGCCCTCCCCTTCTCGGCGAGGGCCCGCAGTGCACCGGCAGCAGGCTCAGTCCCCAGCCGCCGACCGCGAACGCCCCCTCCACCGGCCCGGCCTCTCCCGGCTGTATCGCCAGCCGCAGCACCGACCACCACCAGACACCGCCCAGAGCGAGCGCGAGCACCCACCGGACCGGCCTGAGGCCCCGGGTGTCGGCCCCTCCGACGGCTGCCATGACTGCCTCCTTCGGGCGACGCCAGACGCCTGTTCGCACACGGCGGGAGGGCGCACAGGAGGCAGGTCGGCGCGTGTCGGACACTCGCGTTCCCCCCAGTTTGCCCAGCCGGGCCATATGGCGCACCCAGAACGGGTCGCCGAGCCGGAACCCCGGTCGAAGAGCAGCCTCCCCCGGGCCCGGAACCGACGCCTCAAGCGTCAGTGCCCGTCAGCGCCCCGAGGGTCGGTCCTCGGCCCACCCGGAGCCTTCAAGCCCGCCTCGGGCCCGCCGGGGCCGAGCCCGCCCCGGGCCCGAATCCGCCTCAACCCCCAGCCTCAGCCCCCTCAGCCCTCAGCCGCGCTTGCCGCCGTTCTCCGCCTGGAACATCCAGTGGTGCTTCTCCAGGTCCCGGGTGAGCTCGATGAGAATGTCCTGGGTCACCGGGTCCGGTTCGTCGGTCGCGCGGATACGTTCCCGCATCCGCCCGATCACCGCTCCCAGGGCGTCCACGAGCGTCCGGATGGCCTGCGTGTCTTCGGTCCAGCCGTCCTTGACCGTGTGGACACCGCTGGTCGCGGCGACCGTCTGAGCCCGACCGTCCGGCGGCACCCCGAGCGCCGAGGCCCGCTCCGCCACCGTGTCGGCATACTCCCTGGTCGACGCCACGACCTCGTCGAGTTGCAGATGGATCGTGCGGAATCGCGGGCCCACGACCGTCCAGTGGATCTGCTTGCCCACCAGGTGGAGGTCGACCAGGTCGACGAGTGCGCCTTGCAGCGCGTCGGCGACGACCTTGAGGTGCTCCTCCGGCAGTGGGCTCTTCACCACAGACATTCGCTTTCCTCCTGTTCGACCGTTCGGCCCCCCTTGATTGCCTCTCCTCATGCGGGGTGACCCGAATCCGGCCGGACAAACTCGGGCCCGACAAACTCCGGCCCGACAAACATCGAGGCCCCGACCCGGTATCGCTACCGGCCGGGGCCTCGAAGAGCTCTGGGGATGTCGTGGGGATCCCAGGCACGGCCTGGGCTTCGCAGGGGCTCAGGCCGCCACGACGTCCACGGCTTCCTTGGGCGGCTTGATGGTGACCCGCTCCTCCGGGACGCCCGTCACGGACGTCACGGAAACGGGGTTGAGCACGGGCCGCATGGGCGCCGGCACCTTCTCGGTGGTGGACGCGGCCGACTCGGCCAGCTCGGCGAGCGAGAGCTCGTCGCTGACCTCGCGCATGACCTGCGACATCCGTACCTCCAGGGCGTCGCAGATCGCCGACAGCAGCTCGGACGAGGCTTCCTTCTGGCCGCGCTCGACCTCTGACAGATAGCCGAGCGACACCCGGGCGGAGGAGGAAACCTCGCGCAGAGTACGGCCCTGGCGCTGGCGCTGCCGGCGCAGCACGTCACCCAGCAGGCGACGGAGCAGAATCATCGCTGGCTCCCTCCTCGGACCTCGGATCCGGATCCTTCACGCCCCACCGTACCGCCTCCGGCTGTACCCGTGCGGGGAGCGATGTCGTGTTCACTCAGGGCTGCAAACATCAAATCCCGCCGTGTTGTTCCGTATCCTTTGCCCCTGCGGTCGCGATCAATTCGCTGAACAGCAGCTTGACTGCGGCCTGGACGGTCTGTCCGCGGATTCCGGCACGGTCTCCTTCGAGCCGCAGCGCCGCCGCGGCCATCGCGTCCGAGGGCCCCGCGACGGCCACATGAACGGTGCCCACGGGCTGGCCGTCCTGTGGTGTGGGACCGGCCACACCGGTGGTGGCCACGCCCCAGTCCGCGCCCAGCGCACGCCGTACCCCCCGGGCCATCTGCCGGGCCACCTCGGCGTCGACCGCACCGCGCTCGGCCAGCAGGGCACCGTCCACACCCAGCAGCTCGCGCTTGAGCTCGGTGGCGTACGCCGTCACCGAGCCGCGGAAGGAGCGGGAGGCGCCGTCCACCGAGGTCAGCTCGGCGGCCACCAGACCGCCGGTGAGCGATTCGGCGACGGCCAGGGTCTGTCCGCGCCGCTCCAGCAGCGCCAGCACCTCGGCCGCCGTTCCGCCGTCGCTCACTTCGTGGTCTCCTCCGTCGTCCGGCCCGCCCTGCGCAGCACGATCGCCTGCCGGATGTAGTCCAGGCCGGTGACCACCGTAAGGATCACGGCCACGGCCATCATCCAGAACCGCAGCGAGGCCAGTGGCCCGGTCAGCACCAGGATGTACATCCCGACGGCGGTGCCCTGCGCGAGCGTCTTCAGCTTTCCGCCCCGGCTGGCCGGAATGACCCCGATCCGGATCACCCAGAACCGCATCAGTGTGATCCCGATCTCACGGAAGAGGATCACGCCCGTCACCCACCAGGGGAGGTCGGACAGGGCCGACAGACAGATCAGCGCCGCACCCATGATCGCCTTGTCCGCGATCGGATCGGCGATCTTCCCGAAGTCGGTGACCAGGTTGTAACGGCGGGCCAGATGACCGTCGAAAAGATCGGTGATCATCGCGATGGCGAACGCCGCCCAGGCGAAGGAGCGCCACACCGGGTCGTACCCGCCATTGTGCAGCATCAACAACACGAACGCGGGCACCAGGAGCAGCCGCACCATGGTGAGGATATTGGCGATGTTCCACAAACTGGCGGGCCCGACCGCGGCGGACGCCGGGCGGCGGTGGCCTCCCGCGGCGGAGGCCGGGACACCCGTCATCTGTCAGCCTCCCCGGTGGACGTGCCGCCGCCCTGTCGTTCCAGCGGCACAAGCGGCTCCGCGACGAGGTCCACTCCCTCCGTCGCGATCACCTTCGCTTCGACCATACGGCCCACCTCCGGCTCCCCATCGGTGCCGAGCAGCGTCTGGCCATCGGTCTCCGGCGCCTGGTGGGCGCCGCGGCCGAGGACAGCCCCGGTCTCGTCGATCTCCTCCACCAGCACCTCGACGACCTCGCCGAGCCGCTCCTCGGCCCGCTGGGCGGTCAGCTCCTCCGCGAGCCGCGAGACGCGCTCCAGACGCTCCGCGACCACATCGGGGTCGACCTTGTTCGCGTAACCGGCGGCTTCGGTGCCGTCCTCGTCCGAGTACCCGAAGACGCCGATCGCGTCCAGCCGCGCCTCGCTGAGGAAGCGCTCGAGCTCGGCCAGGTCCTCCTCGGTCTCACCGGGGAAGCCGACGATGAAGTTCGACCGGGCGCCGGCCTGCGGCGCCTTGCCTCTGATCGTCTCGAGCAGCTCCAGGAACCGGTCGGTGTCGCCGAAGCGGCGCATGGCGCGCAGCACTCCGGGCGCCGAGTGCTGGAAGGACAGGTCGAAGTACGGCGCGACCTTCTCGGTCGAGGTGAGCACGTCGATCAGCCCGGGGCGCATCTCGGCGGGCTGGAGATAGCTGACCCGGATCCGCTCGATGCCGTCCACCGCGGCCAGCTCCGGCAGCAGCGTCTCCAGCAGCCGGATGTCCCCGAGGTCCTTGCCGTACGAGGTGTTGTTCTCCGAGACCAGCATGACCTCCTTCACCCCCTGCTCGGCCAGCCAGCGGGTCTCGCCCAGCACATCGGAGGGGCGGCGGGAGATGAAGGAGCCGCGGAAGGACGGGATGGCGCAGAACGAGCACCGCCGGTCGCAGCCGGAGGCCAGCTTCACCGAGGCGACCGGGCTGCTGTCCAGTCTGCGGCGCAGCGGGGCTCGTGGCCCGGAGGCCGGGGCCACCCCTTGGGGCAGGTCCTCGGGCGCGGTGTCCTGGGCGTGGCCGGGCAGCGCCACCGAGGTGGCGTCCTGCCGCTCGGCCGGGCTGATCGGCAGCAGCTTGCGGCGGTCGCGCGGGGTGTGGGAGGCGTGGATGCCGCCGGAGAGGATGGTCTGCAAGCGGCCGGAGATGTCGGCGTAGTCGTCGAAGCCGAGCACCCCGTCGGCCTCGGGCAGCGCCTCCGCGAGCTCCTTGCCGTATCGCTCGGCCATGCAGCCGACGGCCACCACGGCCTGAGTGCGGCCCTGGTCCTTCAGATCGTTCGCCTCCAGCAGGGCGTCGACCGAGTCCTTCTTGGCGGCCTCGACGAAGCCACAGGTGTTGACGACGGCGACGTCGGCGTCGGCGGCTTCCTCGACGAGCTCCCAGCCGTCCGCCGCCAAGCGGCCTGCGAGCTCCTCCGAGTCCACCTCGTTACGGGCGCAGCCAAGAGTGACAAGGGCGACGGTGCGGCGTTCGGGCATGCGCTCAGACTACTTTGTCCCCACGACAGCCCCCGCTGCCAGGGCTCCCGATCGTCCCGTGGCTCAGCCCGCTTCGGGGTCTCCCTTGGTGTAGCTCAGCCGCTGGACGGCCCCGCTGGTGCCGACATTCTTCACTTCCTTGCCGTTCACGAACAGCTTGATCGCCCCGGCGTTGCCCAGCACCAGATCGATGCGCCGGCTGTCGCTGAAGGTCTTGGAGTCGCCCTCGCGCAGCACACCCTCCTCGAGGAGCCGGCCGTTGTGGTCCTGGGCGGAGATCCAGCTCTGGCCGCCCTCGGCCGTCAGCTTGACGGTGACCTTGTCCGCCGGGACGCCCGCGATGGCGCTGTCGGACGGGTCGGGCTTGTTCGGCGTGGCGGGCTTGGAGGGGGCGGCGCTGTTGGTGGGCGCGGAGGCACTGGGCTTGGGCGAGGCGGGGTCGTCGGCGACGGTCGAGCCGTCGCCGTCACCGCCCCGGACGAGGGTGAAGCCCACGAATCCGACGACGGCGACGATCGCCGCGACCATCGCGGCCGTCCAGTTGGGGCGCCGGGGGTCGGGGCGGATCCGCTCGGCCTCGAACAGCGGCGCCGGCGCGGTCGGCGCGGGCCGGCCGCCGTGTTCGGCGTCGAACTGCGCGATCAGGGGCTCCGGATCGAGGCCCACGGCGCGGGCGAGCACACGGATGTGCCCCCGGGCGTAGACATCGCCGCCGCAGCGCGAGAAATCGTCCTGCTCGATGCCCCGCACGATGGGGGTGCGCACCCGGGTCGAGGAACTGACCTCGTCGACGGTCAGCCCCGCGGAAATACGGGCCTGCTGGAGGGCGCGACCGATGGAAAGCCGGTCGTCTTCGGGGGAGTTGCCGTCTTCGGGGAGGTTGCCGATGGACACGGGGGCGCCTTTCGAGCGTGAGCCACCTGCTGGAGGTTCAGTCTAGGGGTGGGGCGAAAGGGTCGGGCAAGCGGGAGGACGGAGTTTGTCCGCCATCGGGATTGCCGTTCGGTCACGATTCTGGGGTCTCACTCCGCCACCTCCCTCAACTTGACGTTTCGGTAGGGGAAACGGTTGCCCGCCAAACCCTTATGAGTGAGCCTTACCGCGGATCACGTCGAGCACGCCATCCAATTCATCCGGCTTGACGAGTACATCGCGTGCCTTGGATCCCTCGCTGGGGCCGACGATGCCGCGCGACTCCATGAGATCCATCAGCCGCCCCGCCTTGGCGAAACCCACCCGCAGCTTGCGCTGCAACATCGAGGTCGAGCCGAACTGGGTGGAAACCACCAGCTCAGCGGCCTGGCAGAGCAGATCGAGATCATCGCCGATCTCCTCGTCGATCTCCTTCTTCCTGGACGTCCCGACCGTCACGTCGTCGCGGAAGACCGGTGCCATCTGCGCCTTGCAGTGCTCGACGACGGCCTCGACCTCGGACTCGGTGACATAGGCACCCTGCATCCGGATGGCTTTGTTCGCGCCCATCGGCAGAAAGAGGCCGTCGCCCTTGCCGATCAGCTTCTCGGCGCCGGGCTGGTCCAGGATGACGCGGCTGTCGGCCAGCGAGGAGGTGGCGAAGGCGAGTCGCGAGGGCACATTGGCCTTGATCAGGCCGGTGACGACGTCCACGGAGGGCCGCTGGGTGGCCAGCACCAAGTGGATACCGGCCGCACGCGCCAGCTGTGTGATCCGCACGATCGAATCCTCGACATCCCGCGGTGCGACCATCATCAAATCGGCCAGCTCGTCGACGATCACCAGCAGATACGGATAGGGCCTGAGCTCCCGCTCGCTCCCCTCGGGCTCCTTCACCTTCCCCTTGCGGACCGCCGCGTTGAAGTCGTCGATATGGCGGAAGCCGTATGCCGCGAGATCGTCATAGCGCAGATCCATCTCCCGTACGACCCACTGGAGCGCCTCGGCGGCGCGCTTGGGGTTGGTGATGATCGGTGTGATCAGATGAGGAATGCCCTCATAGGCGGTCAGCTCCACACGCTTGGGGTCGACCAGCACCATCCGCACATCGTCCGGGGTGGCACGGGCCATGATCGATGTGATCAGGCAGTTGATGCAGGACGACTTGCCGGAACCGGTCGCGCCCGCCACCAGGACATGCGGCATGGTGGCCAGATTGGCCGCCACATAGCCGCCCTCGACGTCCTTGCCCAGCCCGACGATCATCGGATGGTCGTCACCCACGGAGTCCGCCGAGCGCAGCACATCGCCCAGGTTGACCATCTCGCGGTCGCTGTTGGGGATTTCGATGCCGACGGCCGACTTGCCGGGGATCGGGCTGATGATCCGAACATCGGGGCTGGCGACCGCGTAGGCGATGTTCTTGGTCAGCGCGGTGATCCGCTCGACCTTCACAGCCGGGCCCAGTTCCACCACGTAGCGGGTGACCGTCGGACCGCGGGTGAAGCCGGTGACGGCGGCGTCCACCTTGAACTCCGTGAACACCTTCGTCAGCGAGTCCACGACCGCGTCGTTGGCCGCGCTGCGCGTCTTACCGGGCCCACCGCGCTCCAGCAGCTCGAGCGAGGGCAGCGAGTAGGTGATGTCCCCGGAGAGCTGCAACTGCTCGGCGCGCGGCGGCAGCGGCTCGCCCGCCTCGACCGCGGGCCGGGTGAGGTCGGGGACCTGGTGGGGATCCTCCTCGCCGGCTCCGTCCGGACGGTCCTTCCCACCCGCCGCCTTGCCCCGGGCGCCGCTCTTCCCCGGCTCCTTGTCGGCGTCGCGCGCGACCGGCACCCCGCCACTGGCGGCCCCGTCCTCGCGCTCGCCCGAAATCCCGTTGCTGAGCCCTGCGACGAGCGGCGAGGGCTGCACACCGTGCAGCACGGCCCCGTCCAGCGAGGCGGCGGCAGCGGCGGCCACGTCCACCGCGTCCAGGGGCCGGTCGAGCGGCGGTTGGACGGACGACGAGCGGCGCGAACGCCGGCGCTTGCGCAGCGCCTCCTCCTCGGCCCGCTCCGGGCCACCGGCCACGTCCGGGTCCTCTTTGGCGAGCGAGGTCCTACGAGGCCGTCTGGCGGGCGTCTCGCGCCATTCATCGGCGTACTCCGCCGCGTCGTACCCGGCCTCCGGCGCGTACCCGTCCTCGTGGTCGCGCACCAGGCCGAGCCGGACGCCCAGCTGCCGCAGCCTCTGCGGGATGGCGGCGACCGGCGTCGCGGTGACCACCAGCAGCCCGAAGACGGTGAGCAGCACCAGCAGCGGTACCGCCAGCACCTCGCCCATCAGGTAGATCAGCGGCCGGGAGACGGCCCAGCCGATCAGACCGCCCGCGTCCTGTATCGCCTCGGTGCCCTGGCCGCGCCCCGGGGCGCCGCAGGCGATGTGGACCTGCCCCAGGATGCCGATGACGAGCGCCGAGAGCCCGATGACGATCCGCCCGTTGGCCTCCGGCCGCTCCGGATGGAGGATCAGCCGGACCGCGATGATGCCCAGCAGTATCGGCACCACCAGGTCGAGCCGGCCGAAGGCGCCGGTGATCAGCATCTCGACCAGCCCGCCGACCGGCCCGTCCAGATTGGACCAGGTGCCCGCGGCAACGATCAGGGCGAGGGCGAACAGCAGCAGGGCGCTGCCGTCCTTGCGGTGGGCGGGGTCGAGCCCCTTGGCGCCGCGCCCTATACCGCGGAACATCGCCGCGACGCCGCGCGCCATCCCCATCCACACGGCGCGCACGATGCGGAACACGCCGCTGGTGGGATTCGGCGCGGGAGGGGGTGCCGCCTTCTTCGCGGCGGCCTTCTTCGCGGGCGCGGCAGACTTCTTGGCAGGCGCCTTCTTCGCGGGCGCCTTTTTGGCGGCCGCCTTCTTCGCGGCGCCTCCGGACTGCCCGGCGCGCTTCTTCGAGGTGCCCGCCGTGCTCTGGGAACCCTTGCCGGACGTACGAGAGGCCATGGAGGCGAGATTACCCGCGTCCGCCGTACGGAGCACGCATGGCGGGGGTATCAGGCGTCACCGACATCACACGCCGCCGCCGCGCCGACGAGGCGGTGAGACGGCCGTGACGGCGCGTCAAAGTGCGGATGACCGATCGGCGATGGCCGACCGACGGTGACGGTCGGTTGACCGGTCCGGTGAGGTCGATCGGTTCAGTTCTGCGAGGGGACCTGACCGGCTCCGCTGCCCGCACCCGGCTCCAGCGCGTCCAGCGCCCGCCGCAGACCGGTCAGCTTGCGCTCCAGATGCGCCGCGGTGGCCACGGCGGCGGCGTCGGCCGACTCGTCCAGCTGCTTGGAGAGCGCCTCGGCCTGCTCCTCGACGGCGGCGAGCCGCGCGGACAGCTCGGCGAGCAGCCCCGCCGACTCCTTGGCCTCCCCGGCGGCGGGCTGACCGCCCTCCAACTGGAGCCGCAGCAGCGACGCCTGCTCCCGCAGCTGGCAGTTCTTCATGTACAGATCCACGAAGACCGAGACCTTGGCTCTGAGCACCCACGGGTCGAAGGGTTTGGAGATGTAGTCCACCGCACCGGCCGCATATCCCCGGAAGGTGTGGTGCGGGCCGTGGTTGATCGCCGTGAGGAAAATGATCGGGATGTCGCGCGTCCGCTCCCGGCGCTTGATGTGCGCCGCGGTCTCGAACCCGTCCATGCCCGGCATCTGGACGTCCAGCAGAATCACCGCGAAGTCGTCCGTCAGCAGCGCCTTGAGCGCCTCTTCCCCTGACGATGCCCGCACCAGGGTCTGATCGAGCGCGGAGAGAATGGCCTCCAGCGCCAGCAGATTCTCCGGCCGGTCATCGACCAGGAGGATCTTGGCCTTCTGCACCATGCCCCGTCCTCCTCGTCCCGGCTTGGGGTCTCCCCAGCTCGAAAAGCTGGGGGAAGCACCGGGCGCCGCCCCAGGGGACGACTCCCTTGCGCCGTCCGTCCTTGTGCCGGTCATGGTAGCCGCACCCCGCTGTTCGCCACACCCTGTCACCGCGATGTCACTGTGCACGTAGCAGAAACGCGGTGGGAGACCAGAAGGTTCCCCGAATACCGCGTTCCCACACGTGTTCGGCGACACTCAGTCAACACCACTCCCGCCCCGGACGTACCTCGGGTCACTCCACCGACATCCAGTGCTCCATCACCGTAAGGAGATGATCGGTGTCGACCGGCTTGGTGACGTAGTCCGACGCGCCCGCGTCGATGCTCTTCTCCCGGTCGCCCTTCATCGCCTTCGCGGTGAGGGCGATGATCGGCAGCCCGGCGAACTGGGGCATCCTGCGGATCGCGGCCGTCGTGGCGTAGCCGTCCATCTCCGGCATCATGATGTCCATCAGGACGAGCACGACGTCGTCGTGCTGCTCCAGGACCTCGATGCCCTCCCGGCCGTTCTCCGCGTACAGGACCTGGAGCCCGTGCTGCTCCAGCACACTGGTCAGCGCGAAGACATTACGGATGTCGTCGTCGACGATCAGCACCTTCTCGCCGTGGAAGCCGCCCGCCGGCTCCGGGGCCACCAGGTCCTGACCGCCCAGCAGCCATGGCTCGGGGGCTTGCGCCTGCCGTGCCGGGCGGCGGCCCGCCGACCGGGGGTCCGGCTCCGCCTCCGGCGGCGCCTCCCCATTGGCCCGCAACGCCTCCTGCTCGGCCCGCTGACGCCGCCGGAACAGCCCGGAGCCGCCACGGCCGCCCGACGCCGGGGAAGCGCCTGAGACGTCGTGTGCGGCCTCCCGCTCCGCCGTCTCGTCCTCCTCGGCCTCCTCCGCGCCGCCGGGGAACGCCTCGAGCGCCAGCGGGCTCTGAGCCGCGCCGCTCGGAGCGAGCTGCGGATAGCCCTGCGGCGGCAGCTCGCTGGGGTGCAGCGGCAGGTAGAGCGTGAAGGTCGAGCCGCGGCCGGGCTCGCTGGCCGCGTGGATCTCGCCACCGAGCAGCCGGGCGATCTCCCGGCTGATGGACAGGCCGAGTCCGGTGCCGCCGTACTTCCGGCTGGTGGTGCCGTCGGCCTGCTTGAACGCCTCGAAGATCACCCGCATCTTGCTCGCCGCGATGCCGATACCGGTGTCGGTGACCGAGAAGGCGATCATGTCGGCGTCCGCGTCGCGCAGGGCACCGTGCTCCAGCAGCTGCTCCCGGATGGCGTTCGGCACATCCGCGCCCGCCGGCCGGATGACCAGCTCCACGGCGCCGCTGTCGGTGAACTTCACCGCGTTGGACAGCAGGTTCCGCAGCACCTGGAGCAGCCGCTGCTCGTCGGTGTGCAGCGTCGCCGGGAGCTCCGGCGAGACCCTTACGGAGAAGTCCAGGCCCTTCTCCGCGGTCAGCGGCCGGAAGGTGGCCTCCACGTAGTCGACGAGCTGGACCAGGGCGATACGGGTCGGGCTGACGTCCATCTTGCCCGCCTCGACCTTCGACAGGTCCAGGATGTCGTTGATCAGCTGGAGCAGGTCCGAGCCGGCGCCGTGGATGGTCTCGGCGAACTCCACCTGCTTCGGCGAGAGATTGCCGTCGGCGTTGTCGGCGAGCAGCTTGGCCAGGATCAGCAGGGAGTTGAGCGGGGTGCGCAGCTCATGCGACATGTTGGCCAGGAACTCGCTCTTGTAGCGCATCGAGACGGCGAGCTGTTCCGCGCGCTCCTCGAGCACCTGCCGGGCTTCCTCGATCTCGGTGTTCTTGACCTCGATGTCGCGGTTCTGGCGGGCCAGCCGCTCGGACTTCTCCTCCAGCTCCGCGTTGGACGCCTGGAGGGCCTTCTGCCGGTTCTCCAGCTCGGCCGACCGCTCGCGCAGCTGCTCGGTCAGCTCCTGCGACTGCTTCAGCAGCACCTCGGTCTTGGTGTTGACGCTGATGGTGTTGACGCTGGTGCCGATCATCTCGGCGATCTGGTTGAGGAAGTCCTTCTGGATCTGGGCGAAGGGCTGGAACGAGGCCAGCTCGACCACACCCAGCAGCTGCCCCTCGAAGAGCACCGGCAACACGATCACATGGGCCGGAGCCGCCTCGCCTAGCCCCGAGGCGATCTTGAGATAGCCCGGTGGCACGTTCTCCACCAGGATCGGGCGCTTCTCCTCGGCGACCGTGCCGATCAGCGTCTCACCGCGCTTGAAGCGCGTGGGCATCGAGCCGTGGGAGTAGCCGTAGGAGCCGACCAGAAGCAGTTCGTAGCCGTCGTCGGAGGTGCTGTCCGCGACCACGTCGGTGCCCTCGCCCGGCGGTACGGCCAGGAAGAACGCACCGTGCTGGGCGGAGACCACCGGGGTCAGCTCGCTCATGATCAGCCGGGCGACGTCCTCCAGGTCGCGCCGCCCCTGCATCAGACCGGAGATCCGGGCGAGGTTGCCCTTGAGCCAGTCCTGCTCCTTGTTGGCGAGCGTGGTCTCGCGCAGGTTGGCGATCATGGTGTTGATGTGGTCCTGGAGGACCTGGATCTCGCCCGAGGCGTCCACGTCGATCTTGAGGTTGAGATCGCCGCGGGTCACCGCGGTGGCGACCTCGGCGATGGCGCGCACCTGACGGGTCAGGTTGCCGGCCATCTCGTTCACCGATTCGGTCAGGTCCTTCCAGGTGCCGGCCACGTCCCGCACCCGCGCCTGACCGCCCAACTGGCCCTCGGTACCCACTTCACGGGCCACCCGGGTCACCTGGTCGGCGAAGGACGACAGCTGGTCCACCATCGTGTTGATGGTCGTCTTCAGCTCGAGGATCTCGCCCCGCGCCTCGATGTCGATCTTCTTGGTCAGATCACCCTGGGCGATGGCCGTGGTGACCATCGCGATGTTGCGGACCTGCCCGGTCAGGTTGGACGCCATCGAGTTCACGGACTCGGTGAGGTCCTTCCACGTCCCCGAGACACCGGGCACCCGGGCCTGGCCGCCCAGGATGCCGTCCGTGCCCACCTCGCGCGCCACCCGCGTGACCTCGTCGGCGAACGAGGACAGCGTCGTCACCATCGTGTTCACGGTGTCGGCCAGCGCCGCGACCTCGCCGCGCGCCTCGACCGTCACCTTCTTCGTCAGATCGCCGTTGGCGACCGCGGCCGAGACCTGCGAGATGTTCCGCACCTGGATGGTCAGGTTATTGGCCATCAGGTTGACGTTGTTGCTCAGGTCCTTCCAGATACCGGTCACGCCCGGAACCCGCGCCTGACCGCCCAACTGCCCCTCGGTGCCCACCTCACGGGCCACCCGGGTGACCTGCTCGGCGAACGACGACAGCTGATCCACCATCGTGTTCACGGTGGTGACGAGCTCCAGGATCTCGCCCTTGGCATCAACGGTGATCTTCTTCGACAGATCGCCCATGGCGACCGCCGTCGTGACCTCCGCGATGGAACGCACCTGGGACGTCAGGTTGTTGGCCATGCTGTTGACGGACTGGGTGAGGTCCTTCCACGTCCCGGAGACGCCCTGCACCTCGGCCTGGCCGCCCAACTGGCCCTCGGTGCCCACCTCACGGGCGACCCTGGTGACTTCCTCCGCGAAGGACGACAGCTGGTCGACCATCGTGTTCAGAGTGTTCTTCAGCTCCAGGATCTCGCCGCGGGCGTCCACGTCGATCTTCTGGGAGAGGTCACCGCGCGCGACCGCCGTGGCGACCTGCGCGATATTGCGCACCTGGGCGGTCAGATTGCCCGCCATGCCGTTCACCGAATCGGTCAGATCGCGCCACACGCCCGCCACACCGGGCACCTGCGCCTGACCGCCCAGCCTGCCGTCCGTACCCACCTCGCGGGCGACGCGGGTCACCTGCTCGGCGAAGTCGGACAGCTGGTCGACCATCGTGTTGATGGTGTTCTTCAACTCGAGGATCTCGCCGCGGGCGTCCACCTCGATCTTCTGCGACAGATCGCCGCGCGCGACCGCGGTCGTCACCTGGGCGATACCCCGCACCTGCGCCGTCAGGTTCCCGGCCATGGAGTTGACGGAGTCGGTCAGGTCCTTCCAGACGCCGCTGACCCCGTCCACCCGGGCCTGACCGCCCAGTCGGCCCTCGGTGCCCACGTCCCGCGCCATCCTGGTGACCTGGTCGGCGAACGAGGACAGCTGGTCCACCATGGTGTTCACGGTGTTCTTCAGCTTGAGCATCTCACCGGAGACGTCCACGGTGACCTTCTGCGACAGATCGCCGTTCGCCACCGCCGTCGTCACCTGCGCGATGTTGCGCACCTGTCCGGTGAGGTTCCGGAACGCGGTGTTCACCGAATCGGTGAGATCCTTCCACGTACCCGCCGCACCCGGCACCTGCGCCTGACCGCCCAGTTCGCCCTCGACGCCGATCTCCCGGGCCACCCGGGTCACCTCGGCGCCGAACGACTGAAGCTGGTCCACCATCGTGTTGACGGTGTTCTTCAGCTCCAGCATCTCTCCGGCCACATCGACGGTGACCTTCTGCGACAGATCGCCGTTCGCCACCGCCGTCGTCACCTGCGCGATGTCCCGCACCTGCGCGGTGAGATTGCGGAACGCGGTGTTCACCGAATCGGTGAGATCCTTCCACGTACCCGCCGCACCCGGCACCTGCGCCTGACCGCCCAGCAGCCCCTCGGCGCCGACCTCGCTGGCCACACGTGTGACCTCGTCCGCGAAGGTGCGCAGGGTCTCGGTCATGGTGTTGATCGTCTCGGCCAGCTGCGCGACCTCGCCGCGTGCGCTCACCGTCACCTTCTGCGACAGATCACCATTGGCGACCGCCGTGGTGACCTGGGCGATCCCGCGCACCTGCGCGGTCAGGTTCCCGGCCATGAGGTTGACGGAGTCGGTGAGGTCCTTCCAGACACCCGCGACGCCCGGCACCTTCGCCTGGCCGCCGAGCTCGCCCTCGGTGCCCACCTCACGGGCGACCCTGGTCACCTCGGAGGCGAACGAGGAGAGCTGGTCCACCATCGTGTTGACGGTGTTCTTCAGCTCGAGCATCTCCCCGGACACATGGACCGTGACCTTCCGGGACAGATCGCCCTTGGCCACCGCCGTGGTCACGAGAGCGATGTCACGTACCTGGGCGGTGAGCCGGGAGGCCATCGTGTTGACGGACTCCGTGAGGTCCTTCCACGAGCCCGACATCCCCCGCACCCGGGCCTGGCCACCCAGCTTGCCCTCGGTGCCGACCTCGCTCGCGACCCGCGTCACCTCGTCGGTGAACGCCGAGAGCTGATCCACCAGGCCATTGACCGTGCGCCCCACCTTCAGGAACTCGCCCCGCAGGGGATGCGCCGAACCGTCGGCGCCCTGCGCCCGCAGGTCCATGCGCTGCTCCAGGTCGCCCTCGGCGACCGCCGACAGCACCCGGCCCACCTCGGACACCGGCCGTACAAGATCGTCCACCAGGGCGTTGGACGCGTCAATGGCGGCGGCCCACTGGCCCTCGCAGGCGCCGGTCTCCAGGCGCTCGGTGAGCTTGCCCTCGCGGCCGACCACCCGCCGCACCCGGGTCAGCTCGCCGGTGAGCTGGAGATTGCGGTCCGCGACCTCGTTGAAGACCGCGGCGATCTCCGACATCACGCCCTCGCCCGAGACCGTGAGCCGCTTGCGGAAGTTCCCGTCCCGCATGGCCGTCATCGCGGTCAGCAACCGGTTGAGGGCCGCCGTGTCCACTTCAGTCGTCCCATTGCTCCGGGACCGTCCGCCTTTCGCGCGCGTATTCGTGCCCCGCGCCGCTGCGCCAGACTCCACCGTGTCCCTCCCGCAGGGTTGACCGTCCTCGTCGGGTTCTTCTTCCAGCTTCCCCAGTGTTTCACCATGCCCCAACCAGGCCATAACAGTTCGGCAGCATCCCACACCCCCGAAGGCACACTCTGGGTGGAATCAAGGGCGACCGGCATTCGCGCGGGCATCGATGGTAAGTAACCTGGCAACCGGCCAGGGCATCGGAGGGGCGCTGCGACATGGGTGAGCAGTTCGCCGAGACATTTATGAGGAGACCTGTGATCACCGCGCGGGCAGCCGCCACCTTCGAGCCGGTGGGACGCTCGGTCGCCGCCGCCCGCACCTTTGTCCGGGACACCCTCCAGGGGTGGGGCCTCACCGACATCGTGGACGACGCCGTCGTCCTGACCAGCGAACTCGTCACGAACGCGGTGGTGCACGCCGGTACCACCGCCGATGTGGTCTGCATCCGCGCCGACACCGGCGTGCGCGTCGAGGTCGCCGACCGCTACCCCGAGCGCGAGGTCCCGCTCCAGAGCAACGGCGGCCACCACTTCGGACACCCCGACCGCGAGGGCGGCCGCGGTCTGCTGCTGTGCGCCGCGCTCGCCACCCGCTGGGGCGTGGAGTACACCGCGACCCATAAGCACATCTGGTTCCAGCTCGACTTCCCCGACCGCCCGGCCGGCACCCGCGCCGCAGGACCCGCCCTGCCCTCCAGCGCCCTGCCCATCGCCGACGCCCGGGTCCGGGTCGGGGTCGTCCAGGTCGACAGCGGCGGTCTGATCAGCGCCTGGAACGACGACGCTCAGGAGCTGTTCGGTTACCCATCGGAGCAGGTCGTCGGCAAGCCGCTGACCGACCTCGCCGCCTGGCCGCACACCCCCGGCACCAGCACCGGCGTCGCCGAGGCGCTCCAGCTCTCCCGCTGGGAGGGCTCCTACGGCATCCGCGGCGCCGACGGCCGAGTCTCCCCCGTCTACGCCTCCCATCTGCGCATCCGCGACGCCGAGGGCGAGCCCTCCACCGTCTGCCTGCTGGTCCGCGACCGCGAGCGCGCCGTACTCCAGAGCCCGATGCGCGCTGCGAGCGCCGACACCACCGACGCCGCCGAGCGGGGCCCGGCCACCGACGCCTTCGAGGTCTTCATCGGCTCCCCGGCCCCCGACGACCTCGACGGCCTTCTCCAGCGCACCGTCGAGCGGGCCCGTGACATGCTCGACGGCGACGCCGCCTATCTGCTCCTCGCCACCGACGACGAAACCGAGTTGGAGGTCCGCGCCTCCACCGGGCTGCCCTCCGCCCGCCAGCGCTTCGCCCGCGTCCCCGTCGAAGCCGGCACCGGGCGCTACGGCTCGGCCCGGATGCCCGCCGTCCACGAGGACCTGTCCGCGGTGCCCGGCGCCGTCCCACTGCTGGTGAACACCGGAATGCGCTCCGTCGTCACCGTCCCGCTGAAGGTCGAGGGCCGGCTCACCGGCTCGCTCGGCGTCGCCGCCGAGTCCCCCGCCCGCTACAGCAACGAAGAGGCCCTGCGGCTGCAATTCGCCGCCGACCGCATCGCCCTCGCCGTCGAGCGCGCCCGCCTCACCGAGCTGGAGCGGCTGCGCCGCGGCTCGCTGTCCTTCCTCGTCGAGGCGTCCGACCTCCTCGCGGGCACCCTGGACCGCGATCAGACGCTGGCGCTCATGGCCCAGATGACGGTGCCCACACTGGCCAGTTGGTGCGCCGTCTATACGGTCGCCGACCAGGCGTCCGACCCCGAGCTGTCGTACGTGCTGCATGAGGACGAGGACCGCATCGACGGGCTCAAGGCCCTGCTGATGAAGATCGACCCACCGGAGCAGGTCCCCACCGGCGGGGCCCGCAGCTGGTCCGGTCCCTACGACGCCGCCCACGCCGCCGCCCTGCGCACCTCGCTGCGCAGCCTCAGCCTCGGCGACTCCGCCCGCCCCTCCTCCGGCCCCGGCGCCTCGCTCGCGACCGCCTCCGCGGTCGGCGGTGAGACGGTCGTACTGCCCCTGGTGGCCCGCAACCGCGTCATCGGCATGCTCATCCTCGGCAAGCCCACCGACGAGCACTTCCGCCAGGAGAACCTGGAGCTCGCCGAAGACCTCTCCCGCCGGGCCGCGCTCGCGCTGGACAACGCGCGGCTCTACTCGGAGCGCACCGCCATCAGCCAGTCCCTCCAGCGCAGCCTGCTGCCGCCCGAGCAGCCCGAGGTCCCCGGCGTCGAGGTCGAGGTCATCTACCGCGCGGCAGGCGAGGGCAACGAGGTCGGCGGCGACTTCTACGACCTCTTCCCGATCCGCGACGGGGCGTACGGCTTCGCCATCGGCGATGTCTGCGGCACCGGACCGGAGGCGGCCGCGGTCACCGGACTCGCCCGGCACGCCCTGCGGCTGCTCGCCCGCGAGGGCTTCGGCGGCCCCGCCGTCCTGGAGCGGCTCAACGCGGCCATCCTCGACGAAGGCGCCCGCAGCCGCTTCCTGACCCTTCTCTACGGGGAGTTGTGGCCGCAGCACGACGGCAGCGCGGTCCTCAAGGTCGTCTGCGCCGGACACCCTCTGCCGCTCCGGCTGCGCCAGGACGGCAGCATCGAGGCGGCCGCCGAACCCCAGCCGCTGCTCGGCGTCATGGAGGACCTCGAGCTGTACGAGCAGACGGTGACGCTCGACCCCGGCGATGTGCTGCTGTGCGTCACCGACGGTGTGACGGAGCGGCGCGAGGGCACCAGGATGCTCGGCGACGACGGCCTCATCGACGTCCTTACGACCTGCACCGGCCTTACGGCGGGCGCGGTGGCCGCGCGGGTGCTGCGCGCGGTCGAGCGCTTCGCCGCGGAGCCGCCCTCCGACGACATGGCGATCCTGGCGATGCGCGTCCCCGAGCCCGCCGACTCCTGAGGACGGCCGGGCTGAGCACGACCGGGCGCCGTGGCGTCCCCGGCCGTGCTCGAAGGCAATACCCGAACATGACGAAGGCCCCCGCCAATTGGCGGGGGCCTTCGCAGGAGAGCCCCAATACGGAATCGAACCGTAGACCTTCTCCTTACCATGGAGACGCTCTGCCGACTGAGCTATTGGGGCGCGTCGACGGAATAGATCATACCCGAACTCGGGTACGCCCCCGACCACCCGCCCAATGGCTCAGGCGGCTGACTCCAGCAGCCCGCCCAGCGCGTTGCAGGCAGAGACCACCCGCTGCAATTCCCGCCGCGACATGGTCGGATCGACGGGCAGCGCCAGGCACTCATCAGCCGCCCTCTCGGTCTCCGCGAGCCACAGATCGCGCCGGAAGCGCGCGGTGCGGTGCGCGGGCGTCTGTACGGGCACATGGCATACGACGCCGCGAGAACGCAGCGTACGGGCGAAGGCGTCCCGGTCCGGCCGGCCGTTGCCGGGAACCCGAACGACGTACTGCTGATAGGTGTGTTCCACTCCGGGCGAAACCGGCGGGGTAAGGACCCCGCGCAGCTTTCCGTCCAGATAGGCCGCGTTGGCCTGCCGCCGCAGAATCTCCCCGGCGGGCTCATGGGCCGCCCCGTATCCGATCACCAGCACGCCGTTCCGCTGGCCCAGCTCGGTCAGGGCCGCCATATCGGCGGGGTGTCCGAAGGTGTGAATGGCCACGATGGCCGCGGTCCGGGGCGTCAGCGCCCCGGCCACCGCGGCCGGGTCTATGCAGTAGGTATGGGCGTCGATGTCCACGAAGACCGGCCTGGCGCCGGCAAGCAGCACCGCTTCCGCGGCTTCGGGAGTGCCGTAGGACGGCACGATGACCTCGTCGCCCGGCCGCACACGCGCCCGGGTCAACTCATGCAGCAGCTCATCCGTAGGAGTCCCCATGAGCGGCATCGTGCCCAGACAACATGAACACCGAGTGGCCCACAACACAACAAAAGAAGAGCCCTGTCGGTGACCTAAGTCCCGACAGGGCTCTTCGCAAAATTTGTTCGGCGGCGTCCTACTCTCCCACAGGGTCCCCCCTGCAGTACCATCGGCGCTGAAAGGCTTAGCTTCCGGGTTCGGAATGTAACCG
>NZ_JBEZNG010000011.1:0-311529 GCF_040653035.1 Streptomyces malaysiensis subsp. malaysiensis | reverse complement strand
TCCGCCTTGCGATCGACCGCACCAGACTCCCCCAGCTACCGCTGGGAGGTGCCCCCTGCTCGCGGCCGGGCGCCCCCTTTGACGACAGACCCTAGGGGCGGATGCGCGAGCGGCGGGTTCCGCTGCGGGCAGGAGGGTGGCTGTCCGCTGAGGGGGCGGCGGTCGGCCGTGCACCGTTGAGGAGGACCGCGAGGAACGCGGCCGCCATCAACGCCGACATGGTGGCGAAGCCGGCGGAGAAGGTGGCCACCTGGGCCGCCAGGCCGAGCGTCAGGGAGCCGAGACCGGTGCCGGCGTCGTAGCCGATGTTCCAGGCGACCGACGTCGTGTGCCGGTTTTCCGCGCCCGCACGGTCGAACGCCTGCACCAGCGTGAGGCTCTGGAGCCCTCCGTACGCGGCTCCCAGCAGAAGCAGTCCGGCCGACAGGGCCAGGACGGTGTGGCTGTCCGAGCCGACGGCCAGGGCGATCAGCGCGAGGCCCGCGCTCGCGGTCGCGACGAGGACGGCGGTGATCGGCCGCAGAGCGATCCGGTCGGCCAGCGCCCCGCAGCCCCAGCGGGCCGCCGCGGCGGTGGTGGTGAGGGCGAGCAGGCAGGTGGCGGCGAGCGCCGGGGTGGCGGTGAACTGCGGGGCGAAGGTGAGCACCGCTCCGCCTGAGGCCGTGACCAGGAGCAGCACGGTGAGCGGCAGCAGGATGCGCCGGAGCACCGTGGCCGTGGAATCGGGGCTCCGGACGTGGCCGTCCTGGGGTGAGGGGCTGTGGGTGCGGGCTTCGACGGCGTGGCCGAGGGGTCGTGTCCAGGGCAGTGCGAGGACGGGAAGAACACCGCAGGCGATGATCGCGGGCAGGGCGAACGTGCCCACCAGCCAGGGGGCCGCCGGAGTGAGGATGACCTGGGGCAGGGCGACGGCGAGGCCGTAGAGCCCGATGGCTGCTCCCTGGCGTCCGCGTGGGGCCAGGGCGGCCGCGGCTGTCGAGCCGCAGACGGTGATGATGCCGAAGCCTGCTCCGCGCAGGGCGGTCGTCAGCAGAACGGGCAGCAGATGGTCGCTGAGGGCTTGCAGGGGGGCGGGCAGGCCCAGGAGGAGCGCGCCGAGGGCGAGGGTGCGGGTCCATCCGATCGTGCGCAGCGTCGCCTTGACGCACAGCTGGGCCAGGACGGTGGCGGCCATCAGGACGGCGGTGACGAGTCCGGCGCCGAACTCGTCGGCTCCTCCGTTGACCGCCCATGCCGGGGAGACCGGGAGCAGGAGGGCGAATCCCGAGAAGCAGAACAGCACCACCACCAGCAGGTGCGATATGCCCGGGGACCGTAGGACGGATTCTTTCGCGCGATCAGACATGGACCTCGTTGTCCTTGATCTTCGAGGCGGGTAGGGCGAACAGGAGGTGTGCGGTCAGGCGATCAGCTGGATCAGCGGCCGCCGGAGCCATCGTCGGCATCAGCCTCATCGTGCCCCTCCTCATAGCCACCGCCTTCACCCTCATCTGCATCTTGTTCTCCCCCGCAGAACGACGCCAGCCCGCCGGGAGTGACCCCTCTCGCATCGCCGGGACGCCGAGAACCACGACGCGTGCCCAACAGGGTCCCGACCGGTTGCCCCAAGCCGGCCCGTTCCACATCGTCGCCCGGGGCGAAGCCCCCGCCGCGCCGAGCCGCCGCCGGAACGATCCGTCAGCTCCCCGTCATGGGCGGGCGGTGCGCTCGGTGGTGACCGGCGAGCGTCCGCCGTCTGCGGCGGCCGCGTTCCGGCTCGCGCCCGAGCTGGGCATCGGCGCGGCACACGACGGTCCGGCCCCTACCCTCGACTCCCCGTCTGCCCGCGCTGAAAACGGCCCTGACCCCCGAGACCCGGGCGCGGGCGAGGGCCGTGGCGGCACGATGCGCACCGACGGGACGACGGTGGCCGCGAAGCTGCTCCTCGACCCCGGGGCATCGGACGGTCAGGCGCACGGACAGACGGTCACGCGCGCAGATAGGTGAGCACCGCGAGGACGCGCCGGTGTCCGTGGCCGTCCAGGCGGAGGTCGAGCTTCTGGAGGATGGAGCTGACGTGCTTGTTGACCGCGGCCTCGGTGACATAGAGGTCACGGGCGATCTCGGCATTGGAGCGCCCCTCGGCCATGAGGGAGAGGACTTCACGCTCCCGGGGCGTGAGCCGCCGCAGGGGGTCCTGCCGCCGCCGCAGGAGCTGGCGCACCACCTCGGGGTCCATGACCGTCGCCCCGGCGGCCACTTGCTCGACCGTGCTCGCGAAGTGGGCGACGGCGCTGACCCGGTCCTTGAGCAGATAGCCGATGCCGCTCTCGCTGCCCAAGTCGAGCAGGTGGGTGGCGTAGGACTGCTCGATGTACTGGCTGAGCACCAGAATGGGCAGACCGGCGCGGTGGCCGCGCAGCGCGACCGCGGCGCGGAGGCCGTCGTCGGCGTTGCCCGGGGGCATCCGTACATCGGTGATGACGATGTCGGGGTCGTGCTCATGGGCCGCGGCGATCAGCGCGTCGGCGTCGCCGACGGCCGCCGACACTTGGTGGCCGAAGCGGGTCAGCACGCTGACCAGGCCGTCCCGCAACAGCGGTGAGTCTTCGGCGAGCACGATGTTCAGCGGCATGGGAGCTCCACGCGCAGCAGTGTAGGGCCGCCCACCGGGCTGGATATCCGCAGTCTGCCGTCCGCCGCGGCGACGCGGTCGGCCAGGCCGACGAGACCGGTGCCCGCGGCCGGGTCCGCCCCGCCGACGCCGTCGTCCCGGACCGTCAGCGTCAGGACATCCGCGTCCAGCCGGGCGTGGACCTCGGCCCGGGTGGCCCGGCTGTGCTTGGTGGCGTTGGCCAGGGCCTCGGCGACGACGAAGTACCCCGTGCTCTCCACGGCGGCGGGCAAGCGGTACGGAAGCCGGATGTCGACGGTGACCGGCAGGGCGGAGCGGGTGGTGAGGTTGTCCACGGCCGCGGCGAGGCCATGGTCGGTGAGGGCCTTGGGGTGCACACCCCGGCTGAGTTCACGCAACTCGTTCACGGCGAGGGTGACTTCGCCCTGGGCCAGCGCGAGTTGCCGGGCCGCCGGCGAGCCCGGCTCCGCGTCGAGACCGGCCAGGCCGAGCATGACGTTGATGGAGACCAGCCGCTGCTGGGCGCCGTCGTGCAGGTCCCGCTCGATCCGTCGGCGCTCCGCGTCGAAGGCGTCCACCAGACGCGCCCGGGAGGCCCGGACCTCGGTGAGCTCCCGGCCCAGTTCGCCGTCGCGCGGTGCCAGGATCAGACGGGTCAGCGCGGCACGGGCGCCGGCCCAGGCGGTGATGGTGTACGGCGCCGCGGGCAGCAGGCACGCGCCGATGACCAGCCACGGCCAGGCGCCGGGGTCATCCATCGGCGACGTCATGAGCAGGACGGGCAGGGCGAGGGCGAAGGCCAGGACGAGCAGGTCCATCCACCACAGGGCGGTCATCGACACCGCGGTGAAGCTCAGCTCCCGCCAGGTCGCGGGCTCCCGCAGCCGGGTCTCCAGCCACCCGCGCAGCCCGGGGCGCTCGGGGGCCCGGTGCGGATCCGGCGCCGGGTCCGGGTCCACCAGCCGCAGCCGTCGGCGTTCGATCCGAGTGACGACGATGCCGGACAGCGCCACGGCGAGGAGGAGGACGGCGCCCACCCCCACGATCAGCGACACCAGCCCGACCAGGGCCATGGTCAGCAGCGTGACCATGGCGATCGCGCCGAAGACGACCCCGGACAGCAGATAGGCCAACGCCCGCCAGGGCCAGGCCGAGGCCAGGAACCCCAACGGACGCTGAGCGAGAGCCTGCCAGGCTGTTCGAGAAGGCATCCGCAGAAGATATGCGAGCCGTCCGTCCCCGGTCGGTAGCGCGCGCACTACCTCTGGTCTCGTACGCACACCAATGCGGTGCGCGCCCCGCCCCCGGTGGGATGGGCGCCATGCCGACCCATGGATACAGACGTCTCTTCCACTTGGCGATCGCCCTGCTCATCGCCTCGACGGCGGTGGGCCGCCCGGCGACCGCGCACGCCACCACCCCAACCCACGCCACGCTGAACGCCGCCTCGATCGACGCCTACGTCAACGCCTATATGGAGCGGACCGATCTGCCGGGCGCCGTGGTGGCGGTCACCCGGGACGACCGGGTCGTCCACACGGCCGGATACGGGCACACCGCGGCCGGGAAGGCCATGACCGCGCGGACACCGGTGCCGGTGGCCTCGCTCTCCAAGTCCATGACCGCGCTGGCCGTCATGCGGCTGGTCGAGGCGGGCCGGGTCGACCTGGACACACCGGCCCATCGCTATCTGCCCGAGTTCACGATGGCCGACCGGCGGGCCGAGAAGATCACCGTACGGCAGCTGCTGAACCAGACATCGGGCATGGCCGACTCCGCCTACCCCGACCTCACCCGGCCCCAGCCACACACGCTCACCGAGGCGGTCGCGGGCATGCGCGGCGCCCGGCTCGCCGCGCGGCCGGGCACCGAGTGGAACTACCACAACCCCAACTACTTCGTCGCCGCCCGGCTGGTCGAGGTCGTCAGCGGGCGGCCCTTCGCTGACTACCTGGCCACCCAGGTCTTCCGGCCGCTGGGCATGACCCACACCGAGTCGGTCAACACCACCGATGACATGCCCGATCGCGCCCGGGGCTACGTCCGTGCCTACGGCATGCTCTTCCCGCGCACCCACCCCCGCTGGTTCGCGGCCGGCGGCCACGGCGTCGTCACCACGGCGGACGACCTCTCCCGGTGGCTGATCGCCCAGAACAACCAGGGCGTGTCCGCGGCGGGGCGGCGCGTCGTCTCGGCCCGGAGCGTCGACGTCATGCACACCCCGCCGCAGGGCCGCGAGTACGCGATGGGCTGGTCCCTGAGCCCGTCCGGGGAGGAGCCCCGGCAGATCCGGCACACCGGGGAACTCCTGACCCACAACGCCATCCAGACGCTGCTGCCCGACAGCCGGACCGGCATCGCGATCGTGGCCAACACCGGCATGATCTCCGGGGACGACGCCGCCGTCATGCTCGACGGGCTGGTCGACCTGGCCCAGGGCAAGTCGCCGGCGGTGCGCACTCCGTTCACGATGAAGGCCGACTACGTCCTCGCGGCGCTGACCCTGTCGGCGATCGTCCTGGGCGTGCTCGGGGCCGTTCGGGCACGCCGCTGGGCACGGCGCACCGCGGACCGGCCGCTGTGGCGAGTGGGCCTGCGCATGCTGCCCTGTGCCGTCCCCATGGTCCTCTTCGCCCAACTCACCGAGCTGGTAGGACTGTTGATGAACCGCGAGGGCACCCTGGCCCAGCTCGGCTACATCTGGCCCGCCCTCGTGATCTGCTCGGCCACGGCCGCCCTGGCCGCCACCGTGGTGATCGCCGCACGGTCGCTCGCCGTGCTCCGGGCTCGGAGGAGCCGTCACGGAGAAGAGGGAGATCGCTGCCACGCCAGCGATGGCGAGGATAAGGAGGACTGCGCCGTCCACCGATCCCTACCTTCCCTGTCATGGGTCGGATCGGGCGCGCAGGCAGCCTCAAGGCGCAACTGAGCCCCACCCCAAATGTGACCGGGGTGAGGCTCAGGCGCTCAGGCGGAGTCCGGTTTTCCCAGGAGGAGTTCGTCACCGGCGGGAAAGCGCGCCGCGCCCCCTTCCTCCCAGATGACCACGACGGCTAACCCGCCCATCGGCCCTTGGGCGGTCGATGCCTCCTTGACCGTGCGCCACTCGCCGTCGTAGCCGATCACGTCACCCGGGCCGATCAGGGCAGCGCACTTGGTGGGCAGGCTTAACCGTTCTTGTCGTCGGTCGGCCTGATGCGGTCCAAAGGGGCTTCCCACTCAAAGCCACCTCCCCTCGGCCGCATGTACGCCGTTTGGCTGAAAAGTTTTCCGGTGCCCTTGACTCGCTCCTCGATCACGCCTTGCAGCTCGCCCGTCTGACCGGTCTCGGCGTCTTCGACGAGTGTGCCTTTTGGATATGGCAGATCGCCGTGGCTGAGCACCGTCGGCGGCTTCTGTTCTGTCTGTGTCATGATCCCTCGTCCCACTTGGGCATATGTAGCTCACACAAGAGAACTGCCGCTTTGCAAAGGGAACTTGCACACCTCTTGCACAAGGCGCAAGCGCGTGAGTGCTGAGAGTGAGACGATGGATCAGAGATAACGCCAGTCGAGTGGGGAAGACGCACACCATGAGCGTGACCAAGATTCCCGGGCCAGGTGCGAATGTGGCCGTTTGCCGCAAGGTGCGCGGCTTCAGTCAGGTTGCCCTTGCCCGACGTGCGGGCGTGTCGGTTTCGCTGCTCAGCAAGATTGAGGTGGGCGACCGCGCGCTGACCCAGGGCATTGCCGCCGCTCTCGCTCAGGCAATGGGGCTGACGCTGGATGAGCTGCTGGGCACGGCCCCTGTCGAGCGCACCGACGAGAAGAGCCTCGCTGCCCTCAATTACGCCATTCGGCGGTTCGACATTCCCGACACGCCGCCGTCACACCCTGAGGACCTTCCTCGAGAACTGGCCGAACTGAACGAGCACCGGTACCGGACCGAGTTGTCGGCGGTGTTGCAGAAGCTCCCGGGCGTGCTGGCCGACGCGACGAACTACGCGCACGCCACCCAGTCGCCCGATGCCTGGACCCGTGTCGCCGACACATACTCGGTGGTCTACTGGCTGGCCGCCCGACACCGCTGGATGCACCTCGCCGAGCTGGCCGTCATGAAACAGCGGCTGGCCGCCGAGCGTGCGCACCCCATCGCGGCCACGGTGGCCGCCCGGGACGAGGCCGGAGCCTTCCTGAACTCCGGAGACTTCGCGGGCGGGTTGGCGATTGTGGACCGTGCCGTTGTTGAGGCCGAGTCGACCTTGCGAGGCCATGACCGCGCCTATGGCCTGGGCATCCTGCACCTGCGCGGGCTGACGCTGGCCGGTCGGATCAAGGACAAGGCAACCGCCCAACGGCACATCGCGGCAGCGTGGCAGGTGGCCGAGGAGTTCCCTGAGGACGTCGAAGACCATGGCATCCACTTCGGGCCCGAGAACACCGCTGTGCATGCCATTTCGACGGCCTCTGACATGGAGGACTACCGCGAGTCTCTCAATACGGCGGATGACCTGATCCGGGGCGGGGTGACGCTTCCGGCCACGCGCGTTGGCCCGCTGCACATGAATATCAGCCGGGCAAAGCTCGCCCTGGGGGACCGTGACGGGGCTCTCGAATCGCTCGAAGCGGCTTGGGATGTCGCCCCGGAGATGGCCCGTGTCCATCCGACCAGCCAAGAGCTGATGCGTGTGCTCACGTCGCTGCACCGACGCAGCAACCCGAGGCTTACGCGGCTGGCCAAGCGCGCTGGCGTGCCCTTCTGAGGTCAGCCGTGGAAGTGTCAATAGCGGGCGTGTTTATCAGGCTTCTCGCGGTCTAAGCCTTCCCGAACGGCGACAGAAGTTCCATTTCGACTTCCTGAACCACACGCTGAAGCAGGCAGAGTGGACGTTCCGCCTGAGCGTGTTGTTCATGACCGGCGGCTCCCTAATCATCCTTGCGGGGGGAGTGCTGGCGCTGGTTCACGCCGGTAACCCTGACCTCAGCTACCTGCCGTTGGTGACGAGCCTGACGGGTGCATTGATCACGATCGGCGGTGGTGCGCTGGCGCTCCACTCGAAGCGGACCATGGCCAATCTGACGAAGGCGGCCGAGGACAACGAGAAGAAGATCGACATCGATCACAAGCTCGAAATCGCGACAACGTTCATCGACCGGGTTGCAGACTCGAAGCAGAGGGACGATCTCAACTCTGCTGCTGCCATGAAAGCACTCAGCATGGACGCGGCCCCGGAAATGATGGTCAACCGGCTGCTTCCGGAGCAGCCTAAGGAGATAGAGCCGGGCGGTTCGACGAACTGAAGGCCCGGGACTGCGCCTTTGGGGGCTCGTGCTGGCGGGTACGGCCGGACGCCCCGGGCGGGTACGAGAGTCCGCCGGAGACCCCACGGGAGACCCGGGCGATGTATGCCCGTGCCCGCTGGCCGGAGCGCCGGATTGCCGGGCGTCATGTTGAGGCCCCGGGGGCTCGCCGGCCTTACTTCCTGTGATCGGCCTCAATACTTCTCGTGGCAGCCGCGGAGAGGGTCGGCGGCCCCTACACACCTTGCGCCATACGCAAATTGTGTAGCGCTCGACCTGCGTGCTCTCCTGGAAGTAGCCAGGTGGCACAGCCCTCGGCCAGGGTCCCACTTCGGCGGTGCGGCCCCAGGTTCCCCGCCGTGTTCGGCACCCGACGCAATGCCGACGACGGGAACCCCTGCACGCACATTCAGCCCTGACGCGTTGCGCCAGATCCGGCGCGAGCGTGGTGTGCACGACGGTCCGGCACCGACCCTCGACTCCCTGTTGGCCGCGCTGAAGACGGCCCTGACCCCGAGACCCGGGCCCGGGCGAGGTCCGTGGCGGGCAGGATGCGCACCGACGGGACGACGGTGGCCGCGAAGCTGCTCCTCGACCCGGGGCATCGGACGGTCAGGCGCGCAGGTAGGTGAGCACCGCGATGGATGCGCCGGTGACCGTGGCCGTCCAGACGGAGGTCGAGCTTCCACGACCGCCCTGGCCTCCCCCGTGATGATCACAGCGCGGTCGCTCGCCGTGCTCCTGACTCGGCGGAGCCGCGTTCTACCCTTCGAGGGGCCGATAGGTGGCGATGATGACGCCGGTGGCCGTCGGGGTCGCGTTGGCGAGACCGAACGCGATGGGACCGAAGCCGTCGGCGAACAGACGGCGCCCGGCGCCCAGGACGAGCGGGTGGACGCAGAGCAGGTATTCGTCAATGAGGCCCAGCGGGGAAAGTGACTGGATCAGCGCGCCGCTGCCCATGATGTGCAGGTCGTCGCCGGGGTCCGCTTGAGCTCGGCGACCGCCGCGGGGATGTCGCCGCTGAGCAATCTCATCGGCTACGGCCGGCCTGAGGGTCTGGGGGTGCAGGGGCGGCGCCCCTCAGTCCCCAGCCTGGCGGGCCAGGGTTTCGCGGGCCGTCGCCGCCATCGCCTCGTCCACCATGCGCCCTTCGAAGCGCACCGCGCCCGCGCCCTCCGCCTGTGCCCGTTCCACCGCCGCGATCAGCCGACGGCAGCGGGCCAGCTCCTCCGCGTCCGGCGAGAACACCTCGTTGACCACCGGCACATGGGACGGGTGGATCACGGCCATCCCCTCGTACCCCAGCGCACGGTTCTGCTCGGCGAAGCGCCGTAGTCCCGCGAGGTCCGCCACATCCGCCCACAGCCCGGCCACCGGATGGGGGCGGTCCGCGGCGCGGGCGTCGAGCAGTACCCGGGCCCGTAGCTCGCGGGTCTCCTCGCCCTCCGGGCTCCAGCGGTAGCCGACCGCCCGTTCCACGTCCCCGCCCGGGGCGGCCACCGCGCCCAGGTGGGCGATCCGGGCGGCGGCCCGGCCGATGGCGTACGCCTCGCGCAGCCCGCGTGCCGTCTCCAGCAGCGGCAGCAGGGCGAAATGCCCCTCGGGCAGGCCGTGTTCGCGCTCGCACCAGGCCAGCAGCCGGTCGGCGGTGGTCACGTCCTCGGGGCCGCTCACCTTGGGCAGCACGATGCCGTAGAGCCCGGGTCGGGCGACCGCCCGCAGCTCGTCGGCGCCCTGCCAGCCCGCCGCGCGGTCCAGCGCGTTGATCCGTACGAGCAGCCGCATCGGGCCGGGGGGCGTCCCGGCGGCCCGGTCGACGGCCGCGGCCACGGCCTCGCACGCCGCCGCCTTGCCGTCCTCCGGGACGGCGTCCTCCAGGTCGAGGATGGCCGCGTCGGCGCCCGCCGCCTCCGCCTTGGGCAGCCAGCCGGTGCGGCTGCCGGGTACGAAGAGCAGGGAGCGCAGGGGGACGCGGTGCGCGGTCACGTCGGTCACTTCGGTCCCGCCGGTCACTTCGGTCGCGCCGGTCACGTCGGCCGCCCCCGTCACACCGTCGGATGACCCGGATGACTCAGATGACACCTTCTGCCTCCAGCTTCGCCAGCCGTCCGCCGTCGATGCCCAGCCACTCCCCGTAGACCAGCGCGTTGTCCGCGCCGAGCGCGGGGCCGGTCCGCCACACCGCGCCGGGGGAGCGGTGGAAGCGCGGGATCACCGACTGCATCCGCACCGGGCCGAGGTCGGGGTCGTCCACCGTGATGATGTCCTCGCGTTCGGCGTAGACCGGGTCGGCGACGATGTCGGCGGCGGTGAACACCCGCGAGGCCACCACCTCGGCCCGCTCGAACGCCGCCAGGCACTCGGCCGCCGGGCGCGCCGCCACCCACTCCCGCAGCGCCGCGTCGAGCCGCTCGCGCCCCGCGTGCTGCTGCTCCACGGTCGTGAACTCCTCGTCGGGCAGGCCCAGCAGCCGCACCACATTGCGCACCGACCGGGTGGTGGCGGAGGTGACGGTGAGCCAGTCGCCGTCGGCGCTGCGGTAGGTGTTGATGACGGCGGCGGGGGCGACGGCCAGCTGGTTGCCCGCCCGCCCGGGGGCCGTACCGAGCTGGTCGTACGCGATGATCTGCCATTCCACCAGGCGGTACAGCGGCTCGAACAGCGCCAGGTCGATCCACTCGCCGTCGAAGGAGTCCGGATCGGTGTCCCGGCGGTGCAGTGCGGCCAGGACCGCGAACGCGCCCATCAGCCCGGTGACCGCGTCCCCGTGCGAGAAGCCGGTGTGCACGGGCGGGCCTTCGGGGAAGCCGGTCAGATGGACCACCCCGCTGCGGGCCTCGCCCATCTTTCCGAAGCCGGGGGCGTCGGCCCGCGAGGAGGTGGCGCCGAAACCGGAGATCTGGAGCAGGATCGCGGTGGGGTTGAGCGCGTGGACGGCCTCCCAGTCCAGGCCCCAGGCGCGCAGCCGGCCCGCCCGGAGTGTCACGATCACCACATCGGCCCAGGCGATCAGCTCCCGGGCGACCTCCCTGCCCTCCTCGTGGTGCAGATCCAGGGTCACCGAGCGCTTGTTGCGGCCCGCCACCTTGAACCACAGCGGTACGCCGTCGCGCCGCGGGCCCATCGCCCGCGCCGCGTCACCGGAACCCGGCGGCTCCACGTGGACGACGTCCGCGCCCTGGTCGGCGAGCATCCCCCCGGCGAGGGGGCCCGCCACCACATGCGCGAACTCCACCACCTTCAACCCCGTGAGCTGTCCCTGCCCTGTGCTGGTCTGGTCCTCCATGCGGCCAGGCTGCGGGGCGGGGAGTATGCGCGTCCAGCAATGAAGGGGGATCAATTCATGCGGATCTCGCAAGGATCGCCGGACCCCGCATGAGCCGGGGCGGTGCACCCGGGTCTCACCGGTCCTCGCCCGCCTCCTCCCACACCACCCCCGCCGGCAACGCGTCCGCCGCGGAGCGGAACTCCTCCAGCTGCTCCAGGAAGCGGCGCGCCCCCGGCGGAAGCGTGCGGCGCGTCGGCAGGACGACGTACAGCCGGCGCTCGACCACCGGCCCCACCAGCGGACGCCGCACCAGCCGGCCCGGCCCCACCAGCGGATGGACCAGGGCGGGCAGCGCGGAGACGCCGAGCCCGGCCGCCACGAGACCGCCCACCGTGGCCACGTTCGACGCCTCGGCCGCCGGGTTCGCCTCCATTCCGGCCTGGGCGAAGGCCGCGTCGGTCATCCGGCGCACGCTGGAGTCGGTGCCCACCGCGAGGAACGGCTCCCGGCCCAGCTCCTCCCAGGTCACCTCCGCCTGCCCGGCCAGCGGATGGTGTTCCGGGAGCACCGCGTCGAAGCGGTCCCGCACCAGCGGCCGCAGCGTGATGCCCGGGGCGCGCCGGGCCACCGTGCTGACCGCGAAGTCGGCGTCCCCGTCGACCACCCGGTCCAGCACCGAGCGCTCCAGCCCGTCCAGCAGCCGTACGGTCATCTCCGGGCGCCGTGCGCGGAAGGCGGAGATCACCGGCGGCAGCAGCACGGCCGCGACCGAGGGCAGGGTCGCCAGGGCCACCGCACCGCGCTCACCGGCGCCGTAGCGCCCCAGCTGGGCCAGGCCCGCGCGGTGTGCGGAGAGGATCTGGTCGGCGATGCGCAGCGCCTCGGCGCCCGCCGGGGTGAGCCGCACATTGCGGGTGTCCCGCTCCAGCAGCCGCATCCCCAGCGTCCGTTCCAGATCGGCGACCGCACGGCTCAGCGACGACTGGGACACATGCAGTTCGGCGGCGGCCGCGGTGAAGCTCACGGCGCGTGCGACCGCGGCGTACGCGGTCAGCTGGCGCAGGGTGACGTCCATGGGCCGTGAGCGTAGGCGCGGCGGCCGGGCAGGGGAACTGTTGCGCGAAACGCATGGATAGATCTGTGTTCGATGCTGGACGCGGATCTTTCCCCGCTCGGAAACTCTTCGGCAGCACCCGACCGGACGAGGAAGCGAGCGGCCATGCTGGCAGCACTGGGGTTCTGCACGATCGGCGGCTTTCTGCTGCTCACCATGACCAAACGGGTCTCGGTGCTGGTGGCCCTCGTCCTCACGCCCGTGGCCACCGCGGTCATCGGCGGATACGGCGACGACTTGGGTCCGATGGCGCTCGACGGGTTGTCCAAGGTCGCCCCGACCGGCATCATGATCGCCTTCGCGGTGCTCTACTTCAGCCTGATGATCGACGCGGGCCTCTTCGAGCCGCTGATCCGCGGCATTCTGCGCGCCACCAGGAACGACCCGGTACGGATCACGGTCGGCACCGCCGTTCTGACCGTATGCGTCGGGCTCGACGGCGACGGCGCCTCCACCTTCCTCATCACCATCTCCGCGCTGCTCCCCGTCTACCAGCGGCTGGGGATGAGCCGGTTGGTGCTCGCCGGGGTGGTCGGCCTGGGCGCGGGCGTGATGAACATGATCCCGTGGGGCGGGCCGACGGCCCGCGCCGCGGCGGCCCTGAAGATCGACACCTCCGACATCATCACACCGCTGCTGCCCGCCCTCGCCGCCGGTATCGCCTGGGTGCTGCTCGCCGCGTATCTCATCGGACGCCGTGAGCGGCGGCGGCTCGGCGCGCTCGAGCCCGCGCCACCGGCCGAGGTGGCGGTCGGGGACGGCCCCGGCACACCCCGGGTCGCCACCCGCGCCGGTGTCGCGCTCACCGTCTTCAATGTGGTGCTCACCGTGGCCCTGCTGGTCTGCCTGGTGCTGGAGGCCATGCCGCTGCCCGTGCTCTTCGTCTTCGCCTTCGTCCTCGCGCTGCTGGTCAACCACCCCCGCTGGGAGGACCAGCAGGAGCTGCTGGAGAGGCACGGCAGGAGCGTGGTGCTCGTCATCACCATGATCTTCGCGGCCGGGGTGTTCACCGGCATCCTCGGCGGCACCGGGATGATCGGGAAGATGGCCGAGGCGCTGGTCGACATCATCCCCGACGGCCTCGGCGGCCATCTTCCGGTACTCGTGGCCGTCACCAGCATGCCGCTGAGCCTCGTCCTCACCCCGGACGCCTACTACTTCGGGGTGCTGCCGGTGCTCGCCGGGACCGCCGACGCCTTCGGCACCGACCACGCCGAGATCGCCCGCGCCGCCGTCCTCGGCCAGATGACCACGGGCTTCCCGCTGAGCCCGCTCACCGCCGCGACCTTCATCCTCCTGAGCATGAGCGGCGTACAGCTCGGGGAGCACCAGCGCTTCATCTTCCGCTGGGCCTTCGGGACGACGCTCGTGATGACCGCCGCCGCCCTCGCGACGGGCGCCCTGCCGCTCTGACCCGGAAGGAACCGCCCATGCCATCCGCCGGCCGCCTGCCCGCCGTGTCCCTGCCCCTGGCCCTCGCCCTCACCGCGGCCCTCGTCTCCCCGCTCGCCCACGCCGTCGACCGCACCCCGTCCGCCCGCTCGGCGCTTCCCTCGTTCATCAGCGAGCTGACCGAGCGGCGGTACGACGGGCGGAGCGACGATCTGCTCACCGCCGGGCTCGGCTTCGCGGGGCTGCGCGGGCCCATGCCACGGGCCGCCGACCCCGACCGGCCCACCGCCGCCGAACTGCGCCGCCAGGCCGTCTGGGCCTCCGCCGGGCTGTCCGCCGGATCCGGTGGCGGCCTCGGGAGGCTCTACGGACCCGATGTGGACCGGGGCCGCCCCGTGCCCGGCGACGGGAAGGTCGCGGGGGTGGAGTACCGGGCCGTGGCGGGCAGCGGCGCCCACAGCGTGAGTTTCGTCGTCCAGGTCCCGGACGGCTTCGACCGCGCCCGGCCGTGTGTCATCGCCGCGCCTGCCACCGGGCTCGGCGGGGTCTACAGCATGGTCGGCACCGCCGGGGCCTGGGGTCTGCACCACCGCTGCGCGGTCGCCTACACCGACAAGGGGATGGGCCCGGCCTTCGACGATCCGCACTCGGGCACCGTCATGGGCTATGACGGAACGACCGGTCCGCGCGCCCGACTCCACGGCCGCACCGCCTTCGACGCCGGGCTGAGCGACGCCGAGCGCGCCCGCTTCGACGCGGAGCACCCGTACCGCGTCGCCTACAAGATGGCCCATTCGGGGATGAACCCGCAGGCCACCTGGGGGCGCGATGTGCTGCGTTCGATACGGCTCGCCCTCGCCGTGCTGAACCGCGACTGGCGCGCCGGAGCCCCCGGCGGCGGCTACACCCCGGCCTCCACCACGGTCCTGGCCACCGGTGTCTCCAACGGCGGGGGCGCGGCCGTCGCCGCGGGCGAGGACGACCGCGGCGGGCTCGTCGACGCGGTCGTGGCCTCCGAACCGCAGCTGAACCTGGCCCCGCTGAACGGCGTCCGGGTCCGCCAGGGCGGCCGGGCCGTGCCCGCCGCGGGGCTGCCGCTGATCCGCTACAACGCGTTGGCCTCGCTGCTCCAGCCGTGCGCCGCGCTCACCGAGCCCACCGCACCCGGCTACGCCACGCTGGACGTGCCCGCCGCCCGCCGCCGCTGCGCCGCCCTCGTCGGGGACGACCCCCGGCTGATCCCGCGCCGGGATGCCGAACGGGCGGGTCCGGACGGGCTGCCGCGCCTCGCCCAGGAGGCCCTGGTGCGCGCCGGATTCCAGCCCCGGTCGGGGTATCTCCAGGTCTCGCACTACGACCCGCAGACGCCCGCCTCCTACGCGATGAGCCTCGCCCGCGCCTCGGTCGCCGACGGGCTGTGCGGGTACGGCTGGGCCCGCACCGACTCCTCCGGTTCCCCCGCGCCGTACCGCACGGCGGAGCTGGCCGGGGCCTTCGGCACCAGCTCCGGCCGGGCGCCCGTCCCCGGCGTGCTGATCGACGAGAACTCACCCGGCGGGCCCGTGGCCGACGCCCGCTCCGTCGGACCCGGCGGTGAGCACGACTACAACCTGCGGGGAGAGCGTTGCGTCTACCGGCTCGCCTTCCCCCTGCCCGGGGCGCCGAGCGCCGAGCGGGACTGGGCCGGGCGGCTCGCCGAGGGCCTGGACGAGACCCGGCGCGACGGCGATCTGCACGGCAAGCCGGCGCTGATCGTGCAGGGCCGCGACGACACCAGGGTGCCGGTCAACCACAGCTCGCGGCCGTATCTGGGGCTCACCTCGCGCGCGGGCCACGGGCCGGGCACCGTCAGCTACGCCGAGATCACCCACGCCCACCACAGCGACTCCCAGGCCGCCGGGTTCGACAACCGGTACGTCCCGCTCGGCTACTACTACCAGCAGGCCCTGGACCTGATGTGGGAGCGACTCCAAGGGCGGGCCGAACTGCCGCCCAGCCAGGTCGTGCGCACGGTCCCGCGCGGCGGTGAGCCGGGGCACGCCCCCGAGCTGACCCCGGCCAATGTGCCCCCCATCGCGTCCGACCCGGCGGCGACGGACCGGATCCGGGTGACCGGCGGGACGGTGCGGGTGCCGTAGGAACCGCGCGGGGACGGTTCGTCAGCTCCCGGTCACCGGCGGGGTCAGCTCCCCGTCACGGGTGGGCGGTGCGGTTCGATGACCGTGACCCCGCCCCTGGCCCCCGACGCCATCGTGGACAGCGCCTCGGGCACCGCGTCGAGCCCGATGACATCGGTGACCAGCAGATCCGGCCGCAGCGAACCGGCCTCGACCATCGCCATCATCGGGGCGTAGTCATGGGCGGCCATGCCGTGGCTGCCCAGCAGGCGCAACTCCAGCGCGATGACCCGGTCCATCGGGATCATCGGCGTCCCGGCGGCCGGCGGCAGCAGCCCGACCTGGACATGGCGGCCGTGGCGGCGCAGGCTCTTGATGGACGCCGCGCAGGTCCGCGGGGAGCCCAGGGCGTCCAGCGAGACATGGGCGCCGCCGCCCGTCGCGTCCGCGACCGCCTCCGCCACCGAGCCCAGGGTGGAGCCCACATCCACGCACACCGCCGCGCCGAACCGGGCCGCGAGCGCCAGCGCCCGCGGTGAGATGTCCACCGCCACCACCCGCGCCCCGGCCGCGGCGGCGATCATCACCGCGGACAGCCCCACTCCGCCGCAGCCGTGCACCGCGACCCACTCGCCCGGGGCGACCTGGCCCTGGGCGACGACCGCGCGGAAGGCGGTGGCGAAGCGGCAGCCCAGACCGGCGGCCGTGGTGAACGACAGCTCGTTGCGTATGCCGACCAGATTCACATCGGCGTTCTCGATCGCCACGTACTCGGCGAACGAGCCCCAGTGGGTGAACCCCGGCTGGGTCTGCCGCTCGCACACCTGCTGGGCGCCTTCCGCGCAGGCGGCACAGCGCCCGCAGGCGCACACGAACGGCACGGTGACCCGCTGCCCCGGGCGCCAGTTGACGACGTCGGGGCCGACCTCCTCGATCACCCCCGCCAGTTCATGGCCGGGGACGTGCGGCAGCCGGATGTCCGGGTCGTGACCCATCCAGCCGTGCCAGTCGCTGCGGCACAGCCCGGTGGCCTCGACGCGGATCACCGCGCCGTGCGCGGCGGGAGCGGGGTCCTCGACACCACGGACCTCGGGCCGCCGTCCGAAGTCGTCGAACACCACAGCACGCATGGACACCCGCTCCCTCGCTCGACCACACCCCCCATGGCCCGTGTGTCCAGGCGGGCCATAGAACCTACACCACAACCGGCCGGTTTCAGCCCCTGTGCGAGGCGCCCACCGACGGCGGTTCCGCGCCCGGTCCGGTGCCCCAGGACGACGGTTCGGTGGACAGCCGGTGGGCCAGCTTTCCGCCGTGGGCCACCTGGTCCCAGTCCAGCCAGGTCCGCGCCACGTTCCGGCCGTCCAGCGAGACGCTCCGCACATACCGCTTGGCGTCGCTCGCACCCGGTGCGGTGACCGTCAGCGTGCCGCCCTGCCGGAGGCCGTACCGCCCGACGCGGACCACGGCCGAGGCGAACTGCGGGCTGGACAGGGCGAGGAAGTCCCCGCCGCTCATCGTCGGGTACAGCCCCAGCGAGGAGAAGACGTACCAGGCCGACATCGTGCCGAGGTCGTCATTGCCGGTCATCCCGTCCGGCCCGGTGGTGAACAGCGTCATCGCCGCCCGCACCACGGTCGCCGCCTTCGCGGGCGCGCCCGCCCACAGATACATGTACGGGGCGTGCAGATCGGGCTCGTTGTTGGGGTTGTAGGTGGGCTTGCCGTAGTAGTCGTACGGGGCGGAGATCCAGTCCTGGCGGGCCGTGCCCGCCGGGTCGGTGAGCAGCTTGCCGTAGGCGAAGAAGTCGTCCAGCCGCTTCTCGGTCGCGCTCCTGCCGCCCATCAGCCCCACCAGACCGGCCGGGTCCTGCGGCACCAGCCACTGGTACTGATAGGCGCCGCCCTCGTGGAACTGCCGGCCCGCCTCCACCGGGTCGTACGGGGTCACCCACGCGCCGTCGGCCGTACGCGGCCGGAACTGCCCGATCGACGGGTCCCACAGCGTCCGGTACGCCTGGCCGCGCTCGGCGAACGTCCGGGCGTCGGCGCGGTGTCCGAGCCCGCGCGCCATCAGGGCGAGCGCGGCGTCCGCCGCAGAGTACTCCAGGGTGGCCGAGGCGGGGTGGACGCAGTCGTTGTCACCGCCCTTGTCGGCGCAGTCGGTGCCGAGTTCCAGCCCCGAGGGTACGTAGCCGAGTTCCCGGTAATAGTCCACTCCGGAGCGGCCGTTGTAGGGCGAGTCGGCGGGTGGGGTGCTGGTCGCGTTCTTCTTCAGCAGCGCGTACGCCTCGTCCTCGTGCCCGGCCAGCAGCCCCTTGGACCACGCCTCGACGAGGAAGGGGGTCACCGGGTCCCCCGTCATGATGTTGGTCTCGCTGTTGGCCAGCGCCCAGCGGGGCAGCCAGCCGCCGTCCCGGCCGATGCCCACGACCGACAGCGCGACATCGCGGGCCACCCCCGGCTCCAGCAGCTCCAGCAGCTGGTTCTGCGGCCGGTAGGTGTCCCACAGCGAGAAGTTCTGGTACGGGGTGTAGCCGGAGGCGGTGTGGACCGCGCCGTCGAAACCGGTGTAGCGGCCGTCCACGTCGCCCGCCACATTGGGGTGCAGCTGGGCGTGGTACAGCGCGGTGTAGAAGGCGCTCCGCCGCTCCTCGGTGCCGCCGCCGACCCGGATCGCGTCGAGCTTCTTCCGCCAGGTGTCGTGCAGCGCGGCGCGGGTGGCGTCGAAGTCGTACGAATCCCCGGTCTCCGCCGCGAGGTTCTTGGCCGCGCCCTCGGGACCGGTGTACGACAGCCCGACCTTGACCACGACGTCCCGGTCCCGCGTGGCGTCGAAGGTGGCCCAGGCGCCGTTGCCGCCCTCTCCGGCCGCCTCGCGGGAGCCGGGGGACGAAGTCGTGCCGCGCCAGGTGCCGTAGGAGGCGAAGGGGCGGTCGAAGGTGGCGGTGAAGTAGACGGTGTGCCGGTCCTTTCCGGCGCAGAAGTTCCCGGCCTCCACCCGGCCCTCGACGGTCCGGTCCCCGACCACGCGGATCTCCGAGCCGAAGACCTTCTGATTGGCCTTGCCGGTGTTGAACAGCACATTGGCCGCGCCGGTGGCCGGGAAGGTGTAGCGCTGCCAGCCGGTGCGCCGGGTCGCGGTCAGCTCGGCGTCGATGCCGTAGGTCTTCAGGCCCACCCGGTAGTAGCCCGGGGTGGCCTCCTCGTCGTCATGGCTGAAGGTGGAGCGGTAGTGCTCCGGGTCGACGTCGCCGACCGCGCCGGTCGTCGGCATGATGGGCAGCTCGCCCGCCACCCCGCAGCCCACTCCGGACAGATGGGTCTGGCTGAAGCCGTGGATGGCGTTCTGGTCGTAGTCGTAGCCGCCCTGGCCGCCGGTGTCCGGGCTGACCTGGACCATGCCGAACGGGGCGCTCGCCCCGGGGAAGGTGTTGCCGAAGTTCTCGGTGCCCACGAACGGATGGACCAGCGAGGTGGCGTCGGCCGGCGGGGGCGCGGCCGGGGGCGCGGCCGCCGCGCCCGGCGGTCCCAGCAGACCGGCGCCCAGCAGCGCGGCCGTCAGCACGCCCGCGACCGTGCCCGCCGTGCGGGCTCGGATTCCACCGATCAGCGACCGCATAGGACGCACCTCCGTATGACAACGTTGTCCGGCCAGGGTCGCGAAAAATTTGGCATGGGGACCGGGCGGTGTCAATGTCCCTGGCGCGGACGGGTGGTCGCCGAGGCCAACCGGACCGCCGTCCGTGCCGGGGACATCGGCACCGCCCGCGCACAGGGCGGTGGATTCAGCGCTTGTCGCGCTGCCCCTCGGCGAGCTGACGGGACGCCTCGCCGGCGCCCGCACCCCGCTGGGCCCGCTCGGCGAGGGCCGGGAACAGCCCGCCGATGGCGGTGCCCAGCCGCAACTCCAGCGGGGCCACGTTGACCTCGGCCCGGTTCCGCTCGATGGCCCGGATGGTCGCGGCGGCCACCCGCCGGCTGGAGATCGTCCGGACCCCGGTGGGGAGGGATGTGCCCGCGTCGGCGAACATCCCGGCGTCGCCCACGAATCCGGGCTGCACCAGCGAGACCCCCACCCCCGTGCCGTACAGGTCCTGCCGCAGCCCGAGGGCGAAACCGCGCAGCCCGAACTTCGCCGCGTTGTAGAGCGCGGCGCCGGGGGAGGCCGTACGGCCCGACAGCGAGCCGATCATCACCAGATGACCGGACCCCGACTCCACCATGTGCGGCGCCATCAGCCGGGACAGCAGCATCGGGGCGCGCAGATTGACATCGAGGGCGCGGTCCAGCTCCTCGGGCCGGTAGTCCAGGACCGGGCCGCTGGAGGGCAGCGCGGCGTTGGCGATGAGGATCCGGGCGTCCGACGCCTCCTCGACGAGGCGCTCCACATCGGACCGTTCGGCCAGATCGGCGACGATCGCTCGGCCGCCGAGCCGGTCCGCCAGCGGGCGCAGCACCTCCTCGCGGCGCCCGGTGAGCAGCAGCTTGGCGCCCTTGGCCGCGAGCGCGCGGGCCAGTGTCCGCCCGATGCCGCCGGTGGCCCCGGTGAGCAGGACGGTCGTGCCGCCGATCCGCATGCGATCTCCTCCGGTTACGGTCGAGTACGTTCCGGGCACGGTACTGCGGACGCGCTCCGCGCCGGGCATGGACCCCGGTCCGCCACCGACGCGCGCGGCGCCTCGGCCCGGACGTCACCCGCGTCCGGTATCGGCCGCCCCGCGTCGGCGGCCGTCTCCGGCGCGCGTGTCGGCGGCCCGTCGGCTGCCGGGCCGGGGTGGGTCGCGTCAGGGCTGGGCCAGGGCCCGTTCGATCGCGCGGCGGGCCCGGCCCGCGGCGGCCCGGTCGTGCTGGAGCTGCATGGCCGCGTTCAGTGCCAGACCGGCGGCGATGATCTCGAACAGCGCCTGGTCGATGTCGAATCCGGCGGGCAGTTCGCCGTTCTCCACCGCGGCGGTCAGGTCCGCCCGCAGCTGTTCCCGCCAGCGCGACCACACCTCGGCCACCGCGTCGCGGACCCGGCCCGGGCGGCCGTCGTATTCGGTGAGTGCCGCGGTCATCAGGCAGCCGCCGGGCAGCAGTGGCGCTTCCAGGTAGCCCACGGAGTTGGCGCACACCGCGCGCAGCCGCCGCAGGCCCGGCGGCTCGGTCAGGGTGGGCTCGACCACCCGGTGCCAGAAGTCCACGAACGCCTTGTCCAGCGTGGAGATCTGGAGCGTCTCCTTGGTGCCGAAGTGCTTGTGCACCCCGGACTTGCTCATCTCCAGTTCCTCGGCGAGCCGGCCGATGGTGATGCCGTCCAGCCCTTCTTCGGAGGCGATCTCGGCGGCGCGGCCGAGGATCCGGCCCCTGGTGGCCTGCGCTTCGGCCGCTGAGCGTCGTGGTGACATACGGCAAGGATAGCGTACGCGCGTTCGCTATTGATTTAGCGAACGCGCGTACGCTAAGTTTCGCGTGGCAATCACCGGAACGAAGGAGTGCGAGATGCGGGTGCGACGACTGGGCTGGGCCGGAGTGGAGATCGAGGCGGGCGGCAGGCGACTGGTGGTCGACTACGTCCGGGATCTCTCACCGCTGTTCACAGGGTGGAAGCCCGGTGAGGGGCTGGCGGAGCCGAGCGGGAAGGCCACCGCCGCACTGGTCACCCACCTGCACCGGGACCACACCGACGCGTCCGCGCTCGCGGACGCGCTGACGCCGGGGGCGCCGGTGCTGCGACCGGCGCCCGGCCACGGCGACGACGTGGACAACGTGACGACGCTGCCGGCCGAGCGCGAACTGGCCCTGCACCGGCTGGCCGCCGAGGTCGTGGATGCCTGGTCCACCCGCGAATTCGGGCCGTTCCGCGTCACCGCGGTGCCCTCCGTCGACGGGCTCGGCGACCCGCAGCTGAACTGGGTGGTGCAGGCCGACGGGCAGCGGGTCTTCCACGGCGGCGACACGATGTTCCACGGCTACTGGTGGCTCATCGCGCGCCGGTTCAGCCCGTTCGACGCGGTGTTCCTGCCCGCCAACGGCGCGGTGGTCGACGCACCGCACCTTCAGCCGCCGAGCCCGCTGCCCGCCGCGTTGGACCCGCGGCAGGCCGCCGCGGCCGCGGAGATCCTCGACGCCCGGTACGCGGTGCCGATCCACTACGAGCCGGAGCAGCCGGACAAGATCGCGGGCTATGTCGAGGTCTCCGACCCGGAGAAGGAGTTCCGCACGCACGCCGGACGGCGCGCACATGTGCTGGCCGTCGGGGAATGGCTGGACCTGGCCACCTGACCGGAAACTCCGCCGTGCCAACGGGCTCGGGCGGCGACAGCCGCCTCATCCGGCATGAACCCCGGCCGCCGCGACGCCCACTCCGCCCCCGTACCCGCGCGGGGCGGCGGCCCGTCGCCGTCCGGACCACGGGCGGGGCGGACCGTTCCGGTGCGGTGGGAACCGCGGGCGGCTACCCCGCGCGGGGGGCCGGGGTGCCCAGGCCGTAGACGCGGCGGGCGTTGTCCGCGCCCAGCAGCGCCGCCACCCGGCGGGCGTCGCGGCGCGACCAGGCGCCCTCCGCCACCCAGTGGGTCAGCAGCCCGGTCAGCGCCTCCCGGAAGAGCCGCGCCCCCACCACATACAGTTCGGGCAGACCGTAGGCGTCGGTCGAGAAGAGCACCTTGCCGAACGGGGCCAGCTCCAGCATCTCCGCGAGCACGGCCCCGGCCCGTGCCCCGGTGTGCGACAGGGCCAACCCCACATCGGCGTACACATGCGGGAAGACGGCGGCCAGATAGGCGGCGCCGCGGTGGTACGGATAGCCGTGCAGCAGGATCAGGGTGCAGCCCGTGGGGCGCACGGCCCGGACGAAGTCGGTGAGGGCGAGCGGATCGCAGCGGTCCAGCCGCAGATCGGGGTCGCCGAAGCCGGTGTGCAGCTGGAGCGGCAGCCCGGTGTACGCCGCCGACCACAGCAGATGGCGCAGCAGTACGGGGTCGGTGACCCGGGCGGCGGCGGTGCCGCCCTGGCCGCGCCGGGCGAGCCAGCGTTCGGCGGCGGTGTGGACGGCGCCGGGGCCCGGCGGATCGGGTTCGAAGTCCAGTCCGTAGCGGTAGGCGGCCACCGATTTGAACCCGGCCGCCGTACGGGCCGCCTCCCGGATCCCGTCCGCCACCCCGGTCAGGAAGTCGTCGGCGGTCAGCGAGGTGTCGGCGATCCGCTCGGCCAACTGCTCCAGCCGGACGATCTCATGGGCGGTGCCGCCCGCCGCGAGGGCCAGCTCCTGGGGGGTGGTCAGATTGCCCGGCAGCCCGGTGTCCACCAGGAACTCGCTGATCCCGGTGGCGCTCAGCAGCCGCCGGGCCACCTCCCGGGCGCCCAGCTCGCGCCGCCGGGCGAGGTAGTGGGCGGGCGGGCAGTGCGGTTCGAGGCCCAGCAGCGGCGGACACCAGCGGCGCACCGCGAACCCCAGCTGGCTGTCGAAGAAGGTGGTGCCGAGCGCGGCGGGCGCGTCGGATTCGGTCAGGAACGCCTCGAACGCCGCCGAGCCCAGCTCGGAGCGGACCACCCCATGGCAGTGGTGGTCCACCAGGGGCGGCAGCGGCGGCTCGGTCGGATCCGTCTGCTCGGCGGCCTCCATCGGTCAGTACCGCCTCCGGGTCGCGATGGCGATCTCACGCGGGGACGACTTCTCGAACAGGGCGGCCTCCGCCCGGCGCACCGCGGCGATGGACTCGAAGAGCGGATCGCCCAGCGCCTCGCGCAGCACCGTCGAGTCCTCGAAGTGCTCGAGCGCCGTCAGCAGCGAGGTGGGCAGCCGCCGCTCGCGCCCCTCGACCGCGGGGTCCCCGGAGACGGGCGGCGGCAGGGAGAGCCCGGCGTCCAGCCCGCCGAGGCCCGCGGCGATGACCGCGCCCGCCACCAGATAGGGGTTGGCCGCCGGGTCGAAGGACTTGATCTCGGCGTTGGCGGCCCCCGCGTCGTCCGGTGCGCCGGTGATGAAGCGCACCGCGGCCTCGCGGTTCTCCAGACCCCAGCACTGGTACGCCCCGGCCCAGCGGGAGGGTTCGAGCCGGAGGTAGCTCGCGGGGGAGGGGGCGCCGATGGCGAGCAGGGCGGGCAGTTCGCGCAGCACCCCGGCGAGGAACGCCTCGGCCGTCGCGGTCATGGCGTGCGGTCCGTCGCCGTCCCGGCACAGATTGCGGTCCCCCTGCCACAGGCTCAGATGGAGATGGGCGCCGTTGCCGACCCCGCCCGGGTCCACCACCGGGCCGAACATCGGGTTGAGCCCGGCGCGCCCGGAGCACGCCCGGATCGTCTCCCGCACCAGCACGGCGAGGTCGGCGGCGGCCACCGGATCGGTGGGCGCCAGGGACACCTCGAACTGGCCGGGGGAGTACTCCGGATGGAGCTGGTGCACCTCGGTGTGCTGTGCGTCCAGCGCGCCGAGCAGATCGGCGAGATAGTCGGCGAGGTCGACCAGGCGCGCCATGCCGTAGGCGGGGCCGGTGGTGGGGTAGCGCGGCGGGTCCTGGTCCGGGTCGCCCGTGGTGACGACCCATTCGGTCTCGAACCCCATGCGCACGGCCAGCCCCCGCTCCCGTGCCCGCTCGGCCATCCGCCGGGCGAACAGCCGCTGGCAGACGGGGTGCGCCCGGCCCTCCTGGTCGTACCGGTCGACCGGGGCCCAGGCCCAGCCGGGCTGTGCGGCCAGTGGGGTGAGCCGCTCCAGGTCGGGGAGGAGCCGCAGATCCCCGTCGGGGCCGCCGACATGGCGGCTGGTGGTCATGGAGTCGTCCACGAGATAGACGTCGAAGACGGGGGACATCCCGACCCCGCGCCGCGCGGCCTGGGGCAGCCGCGCGGTGGGCACGGACTTCACCCGGGTCAGACCCGCGTTGTCCACCCAGGTCAGCGCGATGCCCTGGATTCCGTTCGCGGTGAGCCGCTCGGCCTCCTGCCGCGCCCGTGCGTATGCCTGCTCGCGATCCCCGGTCCCCATGGGTGCCTCCTCAGCCACGGCTTGTACGCCGAGACTATTGCCTGAGGACGGACTTGTGGTGACGCATTGTCCCGATCGCATACGGGGTGTGACGGTGGCTTATGCCGGTCGGAGGTTGACACGGGTGGCCGGGGCGTCGAGAGGTCGGCCCGGCCGTGGAGGGGTTCGGTTTCGGCCACCTGAGGTGCCCGCGGTCAGCGCCCGGGACGCCCGCCGTCGGCGCCGGTGTCGCCCGGTGCCGCCCGGTGTCAGCGTCTGGGGCGCCCGGTGTCAGCGCCCGAGGTGCTCGGTGATGTCGCGCAGTACGACCCGGGCGGCGGTGGGCCCGGCGTTGAGGTACCAGGGGTCGTCGTCGACCTTGACGATATGCCCGCCGCGGACCGCGCCCAGCTTCTTCCAGAGCGGATTGGACAGATAGGTGGCGGCGTCGGTCTTCCCGGGGCGGCCCTGGACGGAGTAGAAGATCCAGTCGCCGTCCATCCGCGGGATCCGCTCACCGCTGAGGTCCTGTGAGATGTCGTCGAAGCGCTGGGACTCGGGGCGGCCGAGCCCCATGTCGTCGGCGATGGTGCCGGTGAAGGACTTCTTCCCGAACATCCGGACCCGGTCGGGGTTGAAGCGCACCATCGACAGCGCCGTGTGTTCGCCGCCCAGCTTCTCGCCCTGGTCGGCGGCGTCCTTCTCGAAGCGGGTGAGCAGGGTGCGGGCCCGCTCGCGCCTGCCCACCGCGTCGGCGACGGTCAGCAGGTCCTTCTTCCAGTTCACCCCGCGGCCCTTGGTGACCACGGTCGGGGCGATGGCCGCCAGGCTGGGGTAGAGGGCGCCCTGGGTGCTGTTGACCAGGATCAGATCGGGCTTGGCGGCGGCCAGCTTCTCCAGGTTGGGGGAGGTGCGGGTGCCGATGTCCGTCATCGAGCCGAGCGCCTCGGCCTGCCCGGGGAAGGCCGTGCGCAGATAGCCGGGGACGAGTCCGGCGTAGTCGGCACGGGTGGTGGCCACCGGTACGACGCCGAGGGTGAGCAGATCGTCGAGCTGTCCGGTGCTGATCGCGGCGATGCGCTTCGGCGCGGCCTTCAGCGGCGTACTGCCCTGCTCATGGGCGACGGTGCGCGGGAAGTCACCGTCCGCCGCGGAGGACCCCGGAGCCTTCGAGACCGCCGAAGACCCCGAAGACCCCGAAGACGCCGAAGACGCCGATGACGACGCGGGATCCGAGGATCCGCAGCCGGTGAGGACGGTCGCGGCGAGGACGGCCGAGAGCAGGGGGAACAGACGAAGGGGGCCCACGAGCAACTCCAATTGGTAAGGTCAGGCTTACCTTACCTTGGCGGGATTCGGCCTTGACGGGCCCGGCTCATCCTCGCCTTTCCTCCGCTTTTGTTCCGGTACGGAGTGTGTGCCGATATTCTTGACGTGTACATGGCGCCCTGGGGGCGTCCTGACACCCAAGGAGGACTGAATGATCAGTCGCAGAACGCTGTTCGCGAGCACACTGGGCCTCACCGGTGGTCTTCTCCTCCCGACGGCGGGCGCCGGCGCGGCGCCCGCCGACTGGTCGCGGGCGGTGGTGGACTCCACCATCGCCCGCCGCCCGGACCCCGCGTCCCTCGGCGGCTGGGGCTACATCCAGGGGCTGTTCCTGCTCGGCACCTACCGCGTCCACCAGCGGGTCGATGAGCCGTCGTACCTGGCGTACATCAAGCGCTGGGTGGACAACTTCGTCGACGCCGACGGCCATATGAGCCGGACCTTCGACAACCTCGACGCGATGCAGGCCGGCAATCTGCTGCTGATCCTCCACCAGGAGACCGGCGACCCCCGCTACCGGACCGCCGCCGGCCAGATCCGGGCCCGGATCACCACCTATCCGCGCACCGCCGACGGCGGGATGTGGCACGCCACCGGCAGGACCAACGAACTGTGGGGCGACGGGGTCTTCATGGCCCAGCCCTTCCTGCTGCGCTACGGCATCGCCTACGGCGACCAGGAGTACGCGTACGAGGAGGTCACCAGGAACCTCTCGGTGTACTTCCGCCACCTCAAGGCGGCCAACGGGCTGATCTACCACGGCTATGACGCCGACGGCGACGCCCCGTGGAAGCCCGACCCCACCACCGGCACCTCCGCCCACTTCTGGGCCCGGGCCATCGGCTGGACCGCGATGACCCATGTCGAGGTGCTGGAACTGCTCCCCGCCGACCATCCGCGCCGCGCCGAACTGATCGACAACGTACGGCACCTGGCGAAGGGCTTCGCGCGCTACCAGGACCCGGCCACCGGCCGCTGGTTCCAGGTGGTCGACAAGGCGAGCGAGCCCGGCAACTGGACCGAGACCTCGGCCTCCAGCATGTACACCCTGATGCTGCACGCGGCCCTGGAGCACGGCTGGATCAGCGGCGGCGGCTACACCGAGGCGGCGCGAAGGGGCTATGAGGGCGTGCTGCGGAAGGTGTCGGTCGGCTCCGACGGGCTGACGAACATCACCGACATCAGCGAGGGCACCAACGTCGGGGATCTGGCCTACTACCTCGGCCGCGCGCGCAATACGAACGACCTCCACGGTCTGGGCGCCTTCCTGCTGATGAACGAGCGGCTCGCGCACTGACACGGGCGTACGGTCGCGGCCCGGCGGACCGCGACCGTACGCATCACCCATCCACGACGGGGCTACTTCAACTCGACCTGGAACACCTTGTCCGCGCCGTCCGGCTCCCCGCCGTTGCTGTCGGCGTTCGTCGTGGACAGCCACAGCGTGTTCTTGCCCGGCACGGTCTCCACGGTGCGCAGCCGCCCGTAGGAGCTGGTGTAGTACGCCTTCGGGGTGCCCGCGTTCGTCCCGTCCACCGGGATCCGCCACAGCCGCTCACCGCGCAGCGCCGCCAGGTACATCGCGCCGTCGGCGTAGGTGACCCCGCTGGGCGAGGCGTCGCCGGTCGGCCACTGGCGCTTGGGGCCGGTCATCCCGGCGGTGGAGCACTCGCCCTCGCAGATCGGCCAGCCGTAGTTCTTGCCCGCCTCGATGAGGTTGAGCTCGTCGTACTTGCTGTCGCCGAACTCGGCCTCCCACAGCCGGCCCTGCGGGTCCCAGGTGATGCCCTGCGGATTGCGGTGGCCGTAGGAGTAGACGAGCGTGCCGAACGGATTGCCCGGGGCGGGCTTGCCGTCCGTGGTCATGCGCAGGATCTTCCCGTTGAGCGAGTTCTTGTCCTGGGAGAGATCGGGTGTCTGCGCCTCGCCGGTGGTGGCGTAGAGATAGCCGTCCGGGCCGAACTTGAGGCGTCCGCCGTTGTGGTACTTGTTCTTCTTGATGCCGGTGACGAGGGTCTGGTAGCCGCCGAGCGAGGAGCCGTCGTAGGTCATCCGGGCGATCCGGTTGCCCTCGGAGGCGGTGTGCATCAGATAGATGGTGTGGTCGCTGTTCCAGTTCGGGGAGACCGCGATGCCCAGCAGCCCGCCCTCACCGTCGGTGGTCACCACATTGGGCACCGTGCCCACCTCTGTCCTGGTGCCCGACTGGGTGAGCTTGTAGACCTTGAACGAGTCCCGCTCGGTGATCAGCGCCGAGCCGTCGGGCAGCCAGCTCAGCCCCCAGGGGACGGTCCAGCCGGACGAGACGGTCTTGATGTCCGAGGGAGCCGAATCGGCCCGGCCGGGAGCGGCGGTTCCCGTTCCGGCCGTCCCGATCAGCAGGCCGGCGGCGAGCGCGGTGGCGGCCGCCGCGGCGGCGGTGTTCCGGTACCTCTTCATCCCGTTCTCCTGTCTGATCCCCGTTCACATGCGGGGAACTGTAAGGAAGGCTTACTAACGCGTCAACAGATTCGACAGCAGGGGGCCGGTGCATCGCGGAAGGTAGGAGGTGTCTCTTGGGGCGTCAAGCATTGGTACGGGCCAAGAAGTCGGCCACGTGGTCGATTTCACGCCCTCAGGGCTGTCGAACCATCAGAGGTCGGATGACCTTTTTGGTGCACGCTTCTTGACCACGTCCCGACGGCTGGTGACCCTGCAACAGACGGAACACCATGCGCATCCCCTCCCTCGGCCTTCACAGCCCGAAGAAGGAGAGCCCTCATGGACCGAGATCGCTGACGGCCCGTCCGTTCCGTCCTGTGGACCAATTTCCCACCAGATGGAAGGCAGGTCGAAACCATGAACGACACCACCCCGCGCACCGCGCCCGAGGCGGCGGACCGCACCCGCACCGACGCCGGGCAGACCGCCTGGCAGACCCCCGACTACGTGGTCGTGGAGACCGCGCTGGAGGTCACCGCCTACTCGCTGAACGCCCGCTGAGCCCCCCGCCATGCGCGTGCGCGTGCTCGGCACCGCGGCGGGTGGCGGCGTACCCCAGTGGAACTGCGCGTGCCCCGGATGCTCCGGGGCACGCGCCCACCCCGGGTGGCGCCGCCGCCACGCCTCGCTCGCCGTCCAGGCCGCCGAAGGCCGCTGGTACCTCGTCAACGCCACCCCCGACCTCGGCGACCAGGTCGAGGACCACCCCGAACTGCACCCCGGGCCCGAACCGCGCCGAACCCCGCTGGCCGGGGTGATCCTCACCGACGCCGAACTCGACCACACCCTCGGCATCGCCCGGCTGCGCGAGGCGGACGGCATCGAGATCGTGGCCACCGCCCCGGTGCGGCACGCCCTGCTGACCGGACTCCACCTGGGCGAGGTCCTCACCCCCTACGCCAGGCTGGACTGGCGCCCCCTCGGCCCCGAGGACCGGCCGCTCGCCGAGGACTCGCCCCTCGTCATCGGCGCCGTCCCCGTCTCCGCCAAACGCCCCCGCTACGCGGCCGGACTCGACGCCCCGGACGACGGCGGCTGGGTGGTCGCGCTGCGGCTGACCGACCGCACCACCGGCCGCTCCCTCCTCTACGCCCCCGCGCTCGCCGCCTGGTCCGACACGTTCCAGCGCGCCGCCGAGAGCGCCGACCACGTCATCGTCGACGGCACCTTCTGGTCCGACGACGAGCCCCTCAGCAGCGGCTTCGGCTCGCGCACCGCCACCGCCATGGGACATCTGCCGATCGACGGACCGGACGGCACGGCGCGGCGGCTCGCCGCGCTCGAAGGACGCACGCTGTACACCCACCTCAACAACACCAACCCCCTCAACGACCCGGCCGCGCCGCACCACACGGAGCTGCGCAAGCTGGGTGTCGAGGTGGCCGCCGACGGGATGGTGATCGACCTGTGAGCACCCCACGCACACGGCTGGAGGAGCGGCTGCGCGCGGTCGCGCAGGAGCGCTACCACGACCGCCACCCCTTCAACGTACGGATGCACGCGGGTGAGCTCACCCCCGCCGAACTGCGCCGCTGGATCCTCAACCGCTTCCACTACCAGCGCCATATCCCCGTCAAGGACGCCCTGATCACCGCCAAATTCGACACCCCACGGCTGCGCCGGATGTGGCTGCGGCGCATCCAGGACCACGACGGCACCACCGAAGGCGAGGGCGGTATCGAGCGGTGGCTGCGGCTCGGCGAGGCCGCCGGTCTGCACCGGGACCGGCTGCTGTCGGCCGAGGAGGTGGTGCCCGGGGTGCGGCTCGCGGTCGACGGCTACGTCAACTTCTGCCGGCTGCGCGGGCCCCTGGAAGCCGTCGCCGCCTCGCTCACCGAACTGTCCGCGCCCGGCATCATGCTCACCCGTATCGACGCCTTCGAGCGGTACTACCCATGGATCGAGCGCGAGGGCCTGACCTACTTCCGCAACCGGGTCGACCAGGGGCGCCGGGACAGCACCGAGGCCCTCGACGCCGTCCTGACCTGGGCACGCACCCCCGAGGACGAGGACCGCGCGGTGGCGGCGCTCGCCTTCAAATGCGATGTGCTGTGGTCGCTGCTGGACGCGGTGGACCACGCCGACACCAAGGACGGCCCCGGGGAGGGGACATGACCGCCGCCGGCACCCCGCCCGCCCCGGCCGGATGGCGGCCCGCGCTGGCCCCCGCGGTGAGCCTGCGCCACGACCGGGTGCGCGACGCCGATCTGCTGGTGCTGCCCGAGCGGGTGGTGGTGCTGCGCGGCAGCGCCGCGCGGATCCTGCGGCTGTGCGACGGCGACCGCGACCTCGACACCATCGTGGCGGAGCTCGAAAGCCGCTTCCCCGGCGCGCCCGTGGCCGACGACGTGCGTGCCTTCCTCGGCCGGATGCGCGGGGAGGGCTGGGTCCGATGACCGCCGCGCCCCGCCCCTGGGCCCTGCTCGCCGAGCTCACCCACGGCTGCCCGCTGCACTGCCCCTACTGCTCCAACCCGCTGGAGCTGGTCCGCCGCTCCCGTGAGCTGTCCACCGCCGAGTGGACGGAGGTGATGCGCCAGGCCGGGGAGTTCGGCGTGGTGCACACCCATCTCTCCGGCGGGGAGCCGCTGTTGCGCGGCGATCTGGCCGAGATCGTCACCGCCGCCGAGTCCGCCGGGATCTACACCCAGCTCGTCACCAGCGGAGTGGGCCTGGACGGCGCCCGGCTGACCGCGCTGACCGCCGCCGGGCTGCGCAGCGTCCAGCTGTCCGTGCAGCACGCCGACCCGGCCGCCGCCGACCGGATCGCCGGACACCGCGCCTTCGCCGCCAAGGAGCGGGCCGCCGCCCTGGTGCGCGCGGCCGGACTGCCGCTCGGCCTCAATGTGGTCCTGCACCGCGACAACCTCGACGCGCTCGACGCCCTCATCCGGCGCGGCGTGGACTGGGGCGCCGACCGGATCGAGCTGGCCAACACCCAGTTCTACGGCTGGGCGCTGCGCAACCGGGACGCCCTGCTGCCCACCCGCGACCAGCTCGCCCGGGCGCGGGAGACGGTCCAGCGCTGGCGGGACCGGCTGGGCGGGGCCACCGACCTGGTGTGGGTCGTGCCCGACTACTTCGACGGGGTCGCCAAGCCCTGTATGGGCGGCTGGGGCGCGGTCTCGCTGACCGTCGCGCCCGACGGCACCGCGCTGCCCTGCCCCGCCGCCGCGAGCCTGCCGGACCTGGACCCGCCCAATGTCCGTGACCACTCCCTGGAGTGGATCTGGGACCACTCGGGCGCCTTCAACCGCTACCGGGGCGAGGGGTGGATGCGGGAGCCGTGCCGCACCTGCTCCCGCCGCGCGGAGGACTTCGGCGGCTGCCGCTGCCAGGCGTACGCCCTGACCGGCGACGCCGCCCGTACCGACCCGGCCTGTGCGCTCTCCCCCGACCACGGGGTGATCCGCGCGCTGACGGACACCGGACACCCGGCCGCGGCGGCCACCCCGGCGCCGACCGGCGGCTATGCGTACCGCAAGCCCGGAGGAGGGTGACGCGGGCCACGGTTTGGCGCATACGCCCCCGCTTCCGTACAGTTTCGCCGTTGTCCAGGGGAACAGACGAACCAGAAAGCGGCAGCGGCGATGACGGTGACTGACGAAGGCCGGGCCGAGCGGGCGACGGCCGAGGGGCCGGGCATCGACCCGGAGCGGCTGGCGACCTGTCTGAGCGTGCTGGCGGAACTCGACCGGCTGCCGGTCGACCACCCCGACGCGATCACCGTCCGCCGGGCCACCTCCGGGATCTACCGCAGTGTGAAGCAGCGCAGGCGCCAGGAGCGGCGGGCCGCGAAGACCGCCAACGACAAGGCCGTCACCGAGGCCACCGCCACCGGCGCCGCGGACCGGATCGACGACGAGACGCTGGGCCTCGCGCTCACCAGCTCCGTCAGCACCGAGATCGCGGGCATCCTGGCGCGCCCCCGCTCCTGCTACGTCTGCAAGACCCGGTATGTCGAGGTCGACGCCTTCTACCACCAGCTGTGCCGCGACTGCGCCGCCGAGAACCGGGCCCGCCGTGACGCCCGCACCGATCTCACCGGGCGCCGCGCCCTGCTCACCGGCGGCCGCGCGAAGATCGGGATGTATATCGCGCTGCGGCTGCTGCGCGACGGCGCGCACACCACCGTCACCACCCGCTTCCCCGGCGACGCCGTCCGCCGCTTCAAGGCCATGCCGGACAGCGCGGAGTGGCTGCACCGGCTCAAGGTCGTCGGTATCGATCTGCGTGACCCCGCCCAGGTCATCGCGCTGACCGACGAGGTGAGCGCCGCGGGCCCGCTGGACATACTGATCAACAACGCCGCCCAGACCGTCCGCCGCACACCCCAGGCGTACGCCGAGCTGATAGCGGGCGAGTCGGCGCCGCCGCCCGCCGGGGAGCTCCCCGAGTCCCTGGTCCTCGGCGCCTTCGGCAGCGGCGCCCAGGCGGCCCTGCCGGGCCCCCGCGCGGCACGGGACGGCGCCCTCACCCCGCAGGACCTCACCGCCCTCGCCCTCACCAGCGGCTCCGCCTCACCGGCCCGGATCGAGGCCGGGACCGCGATCGACGCGGGCGGGCTGGTGCCGGACCTGGACCCGACCAACACCTGGGTGCAGCGGGTTGACGAGGTGGACCCGGTCGAGCTGCTGGAGGTCCAGCTGTGCAATGAGACGGCGCCGTTCATCCTGGTCAGCCGGTTGCGCCCGGCGATGGCGGCCTCGCCCGCCCGGCGCAAGTACGTGGTCAACGTCTCCGCGATGGAGGGCAAGTTCGGCCGGGGCTACAAGGGCGCGGGCCATCCGCACACCAATATGGCCAAGGCCGCGCTGAACATGCTGACCCGCACCAGCGCACGGGAGATGTTCGAGGCCGACTCCATCCTGATGACGAGCGTCGACACCGGATGGATCACCGACGAGCGCCCGCATCCGGAGAAGATACGGCTGGCGGCCGAGGGCTTCCACGCCCCGCTCGACCTGGTGGACGGCGCGGCGCGGGTCTACGACCCGATCGTCCGGGGCGAGGCGGGCGAGGACCTCTTCGGCTGCTTCCTGAAGGACTACGCCCCGACGTCCTGGTAAGCCCGGACGTCCTGGTGCGCGCTGGGACCTCCTGGTAAGCCGGGACATCCGGGTGCGCCCCGACATCCGCGTACGCCGCCCCGGTGTCCGGGTGCGCCCCGACATCCGCGTCCGCCTCGACATGAGCGTCCGCCCCGGTGTCCGGGTACTCCCCGGTGTCCTGGCGGGCGCCCCGCTCGGCCGGGGCGCCGTCCACCCGCGCGGGTGCCGGATACGCGGCCCCGCCCGGGGTTACGCGCTCGCCTTCTCGCCCGCCGCCGGGGTGCGGCGGCGGCCGGGGGCGATGCCGAAGCGGCGGGCCAGGCGCCGCCAGCGGGCGCGGGCGGCGGTCCGGTAGCGCTCCCAGCCGCGGGCGAACCGGCTCGTGCGCAGCTCCTCGAAGAGCTGGTCGTAGCGCCGGGCGATCGGCGCGGGGTCATAGATCCGGGAGCCCTCCAGGGCGGCCGCGCCCATCGCCCGCCGGGCCGGGGCGTCGGCCATCAGCTCCATCAGGGCGCTCGCCAGCGCGTGCTTGTCCCCGGTGGGGACGAGCCGCCCGGTGACCCCGTCCCGGATGATCTCGGCGGGGCCCAGCGGGCAGTCGGTGCTCACCACCGGCACCCCGCAGCGCATGGCCTCCACGATCGTCATCCCGAACGACTCGGCGTCCGAGGCGACCGCGACCAGCGACGCCTTCGCGAACTCCGCCTCGATGGGGGAGTAGGACCCCATCAGCTCCGCGCTCCCGGACAGGCCCAGCCGCTCGATGTGCTCCGCCAGCCGCTCCTTCTCCGCGCCCCCGCCGTAGATCCGCAGCCGCCAGTCCGGGTACTTCTCCGAGACCTCCGCGAAGGCGTCGATCAGCAGGTCGAAGCGTTTGCCGCGGACCAGCCGCCCGGCCGCCGCGATCACCGGCGCGGTGCCCTCGGAGGGGGCGACGGCCGGTTCGGGGACGCTGTTGGGTATCGCGAGGGTCCGCACCCCCGGCATCGGCATCTTCTCGCGGTAGACCGCGGCGTCCGCCTCCGTCGTGGTGACCACGGCGTCCAGCGACCGGTAGAACGGGGCCAGCTCCGCCCGCAGCTTCTTGCTGTGCGCCTCGTACCGCAGATGCTCCTGGGCGATGCGCAGGGCACGGCGGGGGGCGAAGCGGGATATGTAGACGTTCACCCCCGGCCGAGTGCCGACGATCACATCGGCGGGGCAGTCGCGCAGATACTCCGCGGCCCGTGTGTCGATCAGGCGGTTGTACTGGTGGTGCCGCTTCTCGGCGGCCGGGAAGTCCCGGCTGGCCTCGAAGAACAGCGGGTCCTTCGCGTCCGCGCCGTTTGGACGCGTGTCCACCAGGGGGACCAGCCGCACCCGGGGGTCGAGGGCGAAACGCGGCGTCTCGCGGTGCCGCATCATCGAGACGATCTCGACCTCGTGACGGTCGGCGAGCGCCGTCGCGAGGTTCATCGTCGTCCGGATCGTTCCGCCGATCCCGTAGGCGTTGTGCAGCAGGAATGCGATCTTCATGCGGTATTTTCTCCGGCCGGTTGCATTCCCGGGGCGAGTTCCCCCCGGAACATAGCGGACACCTTGCCGAGGTCCGGTAAGCCCGTCGCGTGAAGAAGGTGAGAGCGGGGTAAGAAGCACCGCTCGGGACCCCCGCCCGCGACGGGCACCGCTGTGGCCTTGGCAGACTCGGGGTGTGACCAACACCGTGCTGCTCGCCGAGGACGACCGTGCCATCCGCCAGGCGCTGGAACGCGCCCTGACCCTGGAGGGGTACCGCGTCACCGGCGTGCCCGACGGGATCGAGGCGCTGGCGGCCATCCACCGCGAGCGCCCGGACGTGGTGGTCCTGGATGTGATGATGCCGGGCGTGGACGGGCTCCAGGTGTGCCGGGTGCTGCGCGCCGAAGGGGACCGCACCCCCATCCTCATGCTCACCGCGCGGGTCGAGACCGCCGACCGGATCGAGGGTCTCGACGCCGGCGCGGACGACTATGTGGCCAAGCCCTTCGAGGTCGAGGAGGTCTTCGCCCGGCTGCGCGCGCTGCTGCGCCGGGCCGCCCCCGCCGAACCGGCCGCGCCGGAGGACACCGCCATCGACGGGGTGCTGGAGGTCTCGGACCTGCGCCTGGACTCCTCGGCGCGCCGGGTCTGGCGCGGCGGTACGGAGCTGGAGCTGACCCGTACCGAATTCGACCTGCTGGAGCTGCTGGCGCGCAACGCGGGCATCGTCCTGGACCACGCCACGATCTACGCCCGCATCTGGGGCTACGACTTCGGCCCGGGTTCGAAGAACCTCGCCGTCTACATCGGCTATCTGCGCCGCAAGGTCGATCCGGAGGGGCGCACCCCGCTGATCCATACGGTGCGCGGGGTCGGCTACACCCTGCGGGAGGAGTGATGGTGCGGCTCCCACGGCTCCGCCGCAGGCGGCCCAGTCTGCGGACCACCTTCGCGCTCTCGTTCTCGGCGGCCGCCACCGTGGTCACCCTCCTGGTCGGCGGTCTCAGCTATGACGCGGCGGCCGGGCTGGTGCGGGTGGACCAGCAGTCGGCGTTCGACGACGTCATCCACGATCTGCGCGGCCAGGTCCGCGGCGACAAGGTGGTCCTGCGGCAGTACCCCACCGAGTCCACCGGGCCCGTCCCGTACGACCTGCGGGACGATCTGCGCCGGATCAGCCGGATGGACGTCCAGGTGATCAACGGCCGGGGCACGGTCTACGACGCGGGCAAGCCCCCGCTGCCGGTGACCGACGAGGACCGGACGACCGCCGCCGCCCACACGGCCGGCACCGTCGTACGGCGTGAGATCGACATCGGCGGGGAGCAGTACCGCATGGCCACGGTGGCCGTGGGCGACGGCACCGGCGCGGTCCAGGTGGCCCAGCAGATCAGCGACACCGAGGATCTGCTGCAAGAGCTCCAGCAGCGCACCGCGCTCTTCGTGGTCGCCGTCATCCTCGCGGCCGGGCTGGCCGGCTGGTGGCTGGCCGGGCGGATCACCCGGCGGCTGGTGCGGCTGACCCGGGTCGCCGAGAGCGTGGCCGCGACCGGCCGGATGGAGGTGGCGGTGCCGGTCGCCGGGGACGACGAGGTGGGCCGCCTCGGACGGGCCTTCGACGGCATGCTCGGACAGCTCGCGCGCTCCAAGGACGACCAGCGGCGGCTGGTCCAGGACGCCGGGCATGAGCTGCGCACCCCGCTCACCTCGCTGCGCACCAATATCTCCCTGCTGCGCCGCTTCGAGGATCTGCCGGGGCCCGCGCGGGAGGATCTGCTGGCCGATCTGGCGGGGGAGACCCGGGAGCTGACCGACCTCGTCAATGAACTGGTGGATCTGGCGGCCGGGCAGCGGGACGACGAACCCCGTACGGAGGTCTCGCTGGAGGAGGTGGCCACCACCGCCGTGACCCTCGCCCGGCGCCGGACCGGCCGCGAGATCACCGTACGGGCCAGTGGCGACACCCGTCTGACGGGCCACCCGGCCACCCTTCAGCGCGCGATCTCCAATCTGGTGGAGAACGCCGCCAAGTTCGACCAGGACGGCACCGGGCCCGTCGAGGTGATGATCAGCGGCCGCCGGGTGGAGGTGCTGGACCGGGGTCCGGGCATCGCCGCGGAGGACCGCGAGCGGGTCTTCGACCGCTTCTACCGCGCCCCCGGGGCGCGCAGCCTGCCCGGTTCCGGGCTGGGTCTTGCCATCGTGCGCGAGGTCGCCCTCGCGCACGGCGGCACCGTCTTCGCCCGGCCGCGCCCGGGCGGGGGCGCGATACTGGGCTTCACGGTCGGCGACGGCACCGGGTCGATCGGCACCGGGCCGTGAGGCCCGGTCCCGGGGCCTGGGCCCCTAGGACTTCCGGGCCACTCCCGCCCACATGTTGATGTCCGCGCTGCGGATGGCCTCCGGGCGGTCACCGGGGTCCGGCTTCCACTGGTGGGGCTCCGACACACCCGGGTCGATCAGCTCCAGACCGTCGAAGAACGCCCCGACCTCGCTCCGGGAGCGGGTGGTGAAGGAGATTCCGCTCTCCTTGTAGACCTGGATGACGTTCCGCCAGGTCTCCTCCGAGAAGTCATGGGTGGAGTGGGTCAGCATCAGATAGCTGCCCGGGACCAGAGGCTCCATCAGCTTGCGGACGATCTCGTACGGCTTGTCCTCTTCCGGAATGAAGTGGAAGAGCGCGTTCACCGAGATCGCCACCGGCTGGGTCAGGTCCAGCGTCTCGTGCAGCTCGGGGGCGCTCATGATCCGCTCGGGGTCGCGCACATCCGACTGCACATAGGCCGTACGGCCCTCGGGGGTGCCGATGAGCAGCGCCTGGGCGTAGGCCAGCACGATGGGGTCGTAGTCGGTGTAGACCACCCGGGCCTCCGGGATGACGCCCTGGGCGACCTGGTGGAGGTTGGGCTCGGTGGGTATCCCGGTGCCGATGTCGAGGAACTGCCGGACCCCGGCCTCCCGGGCCAGCCAGCGGGTGGCGCGGTGGATGAAGCCCCGGTTGACGGTCGCGTTGAGCCGGACGGTCGGATAGACCTCCAGCACCCGCCCGGCGGCCTCCGCGTCGACCTCGTAGTGGTCCTTGCCGTTGAGGTAGAAGTCGTACATCCGAGCCGGGTGCGGCTTGGTGGTGTCGATCTGGTCAGGGGCGAGCCCGTAGTCGGTCACGCGGCCCTCCGTTCCGGTGCGGAACCCGCCGAGGTGGTCAGGTTTTCTGGGCGTGTGAGCAGGAAGTCCGCGGCGCCGGCCTTGGCGCCCTGGATGAACCTCTCGATTTCATGGTGGGTGTAGATCAGGGCAGGGCCGTCCGGATCGGTCGACTGACGCAGGGCGACCCGCCCGTCCTTCAGCCGCAGGGCCTCCACACAGGCACCGCCGTTGGGGCCGCTCCAGGGCTTGGCCCAGCCTTCGATCGCCAGCTGTTTGGCCGGCATGCCGTTGTACACATCTACCTGATCCACAGTCAGAGCTCCTTGCGAATCCCACGGAGAAAGCTCTCCGTGCGCCGCGCCGGTGTGGCCTGGGTGCCCATGCGGTCCAGGGCCTCCAGATACGCGACCACATCGGAACGTTGGTCGAGATAGCCGGCGCCGGTCAGGCCCTCGGCATAGACGATGTCCGGCAGTTCCGGGATCTGGAACCGGAAGAGCTGGAAGGGGCCGCCCATGCCCGGGTGCGGGCCGGCGGAGAACGGCACCACCTGAAGGGTGACGTTCGGTCTTTGCGCGGCCTCGATCAGATGGTCCACCTGGGCGCGCATCACCTCGGGGCCGCCGATGGCCAGACGGAGCACCGTCTCGTCCATCACGACCCACAGATGTGGTCCGTTCGGGCGGTGGAGCAGCTCCTGGCGCTCCATCCGCAGGGCCACCCGGCGCTCGAGCTCCCGGTCGGACCCGTGCGGGAAACCGATGGAGAGGAGCGTGCGGGCGTAGTCCTCGGTCTGAAGCAGCCCGGGGACGAAGTGCGGCTCGTAGGCGCGGATACGGCTGGCCGCGCCCTCGAGGCTCACATAGAGACTGAACCAGTCCGGCAGCACATCACGGAACCGGTGCCACCAGCCGGGCCTGTTGGCCTCCTCGGCGAGTGCGAGGAAGGAGTCGATCTCTTCCTGGTCGGCGCCATAGGTTTGCAGCAGCTTCTCGACGTAGGGCAGTTTCAGGCCGACTTCGGCCTTCTCCATCCTGCGCACCGTGGTCTGGTTGACGTGCAGCGCCCTGGCAGCCTGGTCGTAGTTGACGCCGGCTTTCTCGCGAAGGTCCCGCAGCCGCATGCCGAGGACCATCTGCCCGACGGTCGGGGCAGATCGCGCTTCACCCACGTCGTACCTCCTGGGACGGTCTTGTCAGGAATCAGTGTGCCACGTGCGAGGTGAGGGCAACAGAGTGCGCTGGCTATTCTGCATTTTGCAGATCGCGCCTTGCCAACTGATGCTCGCAGCAACGATAGTGACGGGTGTGACCGGTCCAACGTGACTGCTGTGTCGCGCACTTGCGGCATTCACGTACGGCATTCACGCCCCCACAGGTAGACGGACGGAAGGCACATGGCCGTGGCATTGCGTCAGCGCTCGACGATGGCCCACCACCCGAGCCCCGGGAGCGTTGACTCCGCCCTCCGCCAGGAGAGGTTCCAGCTGCCCGCCAGAGGCGCGTCGGTCGCCATCGCCCGGCACCGGGTCCGCTCGCGCGTACCGGAGTGGGGCTTCCACGAGGATCTCTGCGACGCCGCCGAGCTGGTGATGTCCGAGCTGTTCACCAATGCCCTGGTGCACACCGGAAGCGAGCAGATCCTCTGTGTGCTGCGCGCCCATGAGCGGCGCATGCTCTATGTCGAGGTCGCCGACCAGGGCGGCGGACCGGCCGTCCCCACGCCGCGGGAGGCCGGTCTTGAGGATGAGTGCGGACGCGGACTGGCACTGGTCCGCGCCCTGGCCGACGCGTGGGGGGACAGGCCGGGCGTGGACGGCGGACGGGTGGTCTGGGCCCAGATGAGCGTGGCCGTCGGCCGCTGACCCGGATCCGGCCCGCCGCCCCCGTCACACCGCCGTCGTCCGCTGCTTCCCCGGGGCGGCCGGGCCATCGGCGCGGTCCCGGGAGAGGGCGGCGTCGCGGGTCTCCCGCATGGTGAGGTAGACGATGAGCGAGACGGCCGCACACGCCGAGACGTACCAGTAGTACCCGGACTCCACACCGCCCTTCTTGAACCACAGCGCCACATACTCGGCGGTGCCGCCGAACAGCGCGTTCGCCAGCGCGTACGGCAGGGCCACCCCGAGCGCCCGGACATGGGTGGGGAACAGCTCCGCCTTCACCACCGCGTTGATCGACGTGTAGCCGGTGACGATGACCAGCGCCGCGAGCGAGAGCAGCAGCGCCCCGGTGAAGGTGTCGGCGTGTGAGAGCGCGGTCATGATGGGCACGGTGCCGAGCATCGAGCCGAAGCCGAAGGTGATCAGCAGCGGACGGCGGCCGATCCGGTCCGAGAGCGCCCCGGCCAGCGGCTGCAACAGCATGAACAGGAACAGGGCGCAGAAGCTGACCAGCGATGCGTCGGACTTGCTCATTCCGGCCGTGTTCGACAGGTACTTGGTCAGATAGGTGGTGTACGTGTAGTACGCGACCGTGCCGCCCATGGTCAGCGCGATGACGAGCGCCGCCTCCTTGCGGTGGCGCAGCAGCTCGGCGATGGTCCCCCGCTCCTGGTCCTGGCGGGCGTCCTCCTCGGCGTAGATCTCGGTCTCCAGCAGATTGCGCCGCAGCCAGAAGACCACGGCCGCGCCCACGGCGCCGACGATGAACGGAATGCGCCAGCCGTAGGAGTGCAGCGCGTCATCGGACATGGTGTGCTGGAGCACGATCTGGAGACCGAGGCCGATCAGCTGACCCATCGTCATCGACACGTACTGGAAGCTGGAGACGAAGCCCCGGCCGCCGGGCCGGGACGCCTCGGTGAGATAGGTGGCGCTGGCCGCGTACTCACCGCCCACCGACAGGCCCTGGAGCAGCCGCGCCACCAGCAGCACGCCCGCGCCGAAGTAGCCGACCTGGTCATAGGTCGGGGCGATGGCGATGAGCAGCGCGCTGGCCGACATCAGCGACACCGTCAGGGTGAGCGCCGCCTTACGGCCGCGCCGGTCGGCGAACCGGCCCAGCAGCCAGCCGCCGACGGGACGCATGAAGAACCCGACCGCGAAGATCCCGGCGGTGTTGAGGAGCTGTGCGGTGTCGTTGCCCTTGGGGAAGAAGGCTCCGGCGAAGTAGGTGGCGAAACTGGCGTAGACGAACCAGTCGTACCACTCGACGAGATTTCCGATCGAGCCGCCGAACACGGCTCGCCAGGGTGTGCGTGGTTGGCTCCGGGGAGCGCTGTCGGTCACGGGGCCTCCAAGTGAGCGGGGTGATCCCTCACCCCTACCCCGCACAGGGCCAGTTGGAAAAGGGATTCCGCGGCGGGGTCGCGCCCCCGGGTGACCTTCGTCGCGCCCCCGGGCGACCTTCTCGGGCCGAGTGGCCCGGCGTCCGGCGGAGCGTTCAGCCCCGGCCGGTCTCCGCCAGTGTCGCCATCCGGCGCTTGCCCCAGGCGCCCAGCGGGCGCAGCGCCGTATTCAGCTCCTCGCCCAGCCCGGTCAGCGAATACTCCACCTTCGGCGGCACCACGTCGTAGCTCTCCCGGTGGACGATTCCGTCCGCCGCCAACTCCCTCAGCTGCTGTGTCAGCACCTTTTCACTCACACCGGGAACAAGCCGCTTCAATTCCCCGAAACGGCACCGCTGGTGATTGAGCGCCCAAATGATCAGCACTTTCCACTTGCCGTCGATCACATCCACGGCCGCGTCCAAACCGCAGACATACGGCTGCTTTTCCATGGCCCCCACTGACCTCAAGGTAAGTACGCACTTTTTAGTGCGTACTTGTCCACATTACCGCCGAGGAAGGAGTCTGTGACCGGCGCGCCGGACCCCTACGACAAAGCGGTATCGGAACAACTGGAGCAATGAAGATGAGCGAAACCCCCGTGACGGTGCTGGGCCTCGGCGACATGGGCACCGCGCTGGCCCGCGCCCTGGTCGGGGCCGGGCACCGGACGACGGTGTGGAACCGTACGGCCGCCAAGGCCGAGGCGCTCGCGGCCGAGGGCGCGCGGACCGCCGCCACGGCCGGTGCGGCCGTCGCGGCGAGCCCCCTGGTGGTGGTCTGCCTGCTCGACTACGACTCCGTACGGCAGGTGCTGGCGCCCCTCGGGGACGCCCTGTCCGGCAGGGCCGTCGTCAACCTCACCAACGGCACTCCGCGGCAGGCCCGTGAGCTGGCCGCATGGGCGGCCGGACACGGCGCCCAGTATCTCGACGGCGGCATCATGGCCGTCCCGCCGATGATCGGGACGCCCGCCGCCTTCCTCCTCTACAGCGGCTCGCCCGCCGCCTTCACGGCCCACCGGACCGTGCTGGACCTCTTCGGCGAGAGCCACCATCTCGGCGAGGACCCCGGCCGGGCCCCGCTGTACGACCTCGCCCTGCTCAGCGCCATGTACGGGATGTTCTCCGGCGTGCTGCACGGCTATGCCCTCATGCGGTCGGACGGGGTGGCGGCGGCCGACGCCGCCCCGCTGATGGGACGCTGGCTGACCGCCATGTCCGGGGTGGTGGACGGCTACGCACGGCAGATCGACTCCGGTGACCACGCCACCGGGGTGGTCTCCAACCTCGCCATGCAGTCGGCCGCGTTCGTCAACTTCACCGGCTCCGCACGGGACCAGGGCATCAGCCCCGAACTGATCGCCCCGATCGGCGACCTCATGGCCCGGCGGGTCGCCGACGGCCATGGCCATGAGGGCCTCTCGGGGCTGGTGGAGCTGCTCGGCCCAGGGCGGCCGGGCGGCGCCGTCTAGGCGTGGTGCTGTAGGACGGCCTCGCCACGGCCGGGCAGCCGGGGGTCGGGCTTCTCCTCGCCGGTGGGCTGGCGGGGGATCGGACGGGGGAGACGGAGCGGGGGAACGGGCTCGGCGGGGCCGCCCGGCACCGCATGCGGTCCGGATCCGCCGGGCTCCTCCGGAGCCTTCGGCCCGGCACCTCCGCCGGCGGCATCGCGCCCGTCCTGCCCCTCGGGTGCGGGGGCATCGGGCCCCACGGCGGCCGCGACCCGCGCCTGAGGGGCGTCCTCGGTGGCCGCTTCGCCCTCGGCCTCGGCGTTGTGCACCGTCAGCATCACCAGGCCGGTGCTCGCGACGAGCGCCGCCACCAGGGCGAGCAGGGTGCCGGGCGCGCCGTGCCGGAAGTGCTCGCCCAGCGCCGCGATGCCGACGGCGGTGGCGACCACGGGATTGACCACGGTCGCCGTCGCCAGCGGTGAGGCCAGCCCGGCGCCCCGGTACGACGCCTGGGACAGCAGTACCCCACCCGAGGCCAGCAGCCCGATCGTGACCAGACCGGGCAGGGCGTCCTCCCACGCGTCCCAGGTCCACTCCACGGCCACGTTCTTGGTGACCACCGACGAGATGCCGAAGGCCGTCCCCGCTGCCGCCGCCAGCAGCACACCGCGGATCCCGGGCGAGCGCATCAGACGGGCCGCCCCGGCCAGCACGGCGATGACGGAGACCGTGATCACGATCAGCCAGAAGCCGTCCCGTTCGGCCAGCGACTGGGCCCGCGAGGAGCCGGTCAGCGAGAGCAGTCCGGCGAGCCCCACGGTGGCCAGCAGCGCGCCCCGCCAGCCGGCCGCGCCGACCCGGCGGCGGACGAATATCGCCGCCATCGGCAGGGCGAAGACGATCGTGAGAGCCCCTAGGGGTTGCACCACGCTCAGCGGACCATAGGCCAGGGCGATCACATGGAGGACGGCGCCCGCCCCGTTGAGGGACACCGCGGTCCACCAACTCCCGCGCCGCAGCGGAGCGGACGCGAGGCGCGGCGTCGTGGCCGCGACATGCTCCTGGAGTATGGCTCCGGCGGCGTAGCAGACCGCCGAGACCAGGGCCAGCAGCACAGACAGCGCGAGGGATGTCACGTCGCGGCCCCCTGGGCCGATCGGTCGTCGTCCATGCCCTCATCCTTGACGGTGGGAGGACCCCTCGTCGTCGTCCTTGAGCACAGACTTGCGCGTACTACTTGCGTAGTAGGGCCCTCCACCGATGGGGTGCCTTCGCGGCGGCCGTACGGGCCCGCTGGAGCAGCTCGTTCTGCGGCTCGGCGGGGCGGTAGACGGTGAGCGCCCCGGGCCACTTGTCGACCAGCAGCTCCTCCGCCGGGTCGGCGGCCACCTCTCCATCGTAGGCACGGCTGTCCACGTTGTGGAGGCCCGACAGGCGCAGTTGGCGCATCCGCCGAGTGGTGTAGACATGCGACCGCCCGAGCGTGCCGGTGAGCGCCGCGATCAGCAGCCGGGTGCGGGCCAGCCGCTCCTCCCCGTCGATCGCCCGTACGTCGAGCAGTCCGCCGTCGAGCTGCTGACGGTAGGTGGGCGCGAAGCCCTCGGGGGAGTAGATCCCGTTGCCCGCGAACAGCATCCACAGCCGCCGCGACCGCCCGTTGACCTTCACCTCCATGGGGCTCGCGGTGCGCAGCACCCGGGTGAGCGCGACGGCGGCCGCGGGCCACTTGCCGAGCCGGCCCTCCAGGCCCTCCCGGATCCGCACCATTTCCGGGTAGAACCCGAGGCTGAAGGTGTTGACGAAGTGGCTGGTCCCACCGCCTCCCGCGAGGGGGGTGGCCCGGCCGAGGTCCACGGCCACGGCGTCGCCCTCGGTCACGGCGTGCGCGGTGTCCTCGAAGGCCGGTACGCCGAGGTCCAGCGCGAAGTGGTCGAGGGTGCCGCCGGGGAACACGGCGAGCGGCAGCCCGCGTTCGGCCGCGATCGTGGCGGCCGCGTTGACGCTGCCGTCCCCGCCGCAGATGCCCAGCGCCCCGGCTCGGTCCACGGCGCGCTGGGCGGCCTGCCGGAGCAGAGCCATGAGGTCGTCGCCGGGCCCGCACTCCAGGATCTCCGCGCCGGGCAGCAGCACCCGCAGCTGCTCGGCGACCGTGAATCCGCCCGTGGTGCCGGCCACCCCGGCCCGCGGGTTGACCAGGACCACCAGCCCCTCGCCCTTGGGCAGGGCGGGCGCCGAGACCCTCGGCCTGGCCTGCGCCGGGACCTCGGGGCGCGGCGGCCAGTAGCGGCAGGTGAGCGCGGCGGCGCCGGCGCCGAGGGCGATACCGGCCAGCACATCGCTGGGGTAGTGGACGCCCACGTACACCCGGGAGACGGCGACGGCGGCGGCGAGCGGGGCGACCAGCAGGCCGTACCGCGAGGACTCCAGGGCCACCCCGGTGGCGAAGGCGGCGGCGGAGGCCGAGTGCCCGGAGGGGAAGGAGCTGGTCCACGGCTGCCGGCGCAGCCGGCGCATCAGGGGCACCGCCTCCAGGACCGGACGCTTGCGCTCCACGGTCCACTTGACCACGACGTTCGAGACGAGCGACGCGGCGGCGAGCGAGCCCATCCCGCGCAGCGCGGCCCGCCGCGCGGTGCGGCCGCCCACCGTGGCGAGCACTCCGGCCGTGGCGAACCACAGCCGGCCGTGGTCGGCGGCCCGGCTGAGCCGGGGCAGCAGCGGATGGACACCGCGGAGTTGGCTGTCCGCGACCCGCGCGAACAGCCGGCGGTCGAAGTCACTGATACCTCTCATGCGTGATGGGTATCCCGGAACCGCGGTCGGCACGCGTCATCCGATGGCGCCCCGGGCCGGGGGATCAGGACGCGGGGAGCCCCCAGCGCGCCGCCGGCGCATCGGCTTCGACCGGGCGGACCGTCAGATCCGGGCGGTCGCCGTGGGCGGTGATGACGGCCTCCTGGCCCCGGGTGAGCGCGATCCGGATCGTTCCCGCGCCCACGGTCTCGTACGGCAGCCGCCGCCCCCGCGCGTCCCGCACCTCGATGGGCCCGTCGATCGAATGCCGTACGACACACGGCGCGCCCGCCTCGCTGCGCAGCCGCACCCAGCGGGTCCGGCCGTCCTCGCGGGCGGCGCTCAGCAGGAAGGCGCCCTGGGTGCGGAAGTCATGGACCACCAGTTCCCGCCAGGCGGCGGGCAGCGCGGGAAATACGCGAATGACGCCGTTCACCCCGCCCCAGCTCTGGCACACCATGTCGTGCAGCGACTGCGCGGCGGACAGCGGCGTCTCGATGACCGGCCCGGACTCCTTGTACATGGTGTTCGGCTGGATGAAGCGGCGCATCAGCTCACCCAGGTACCCGAGCGCGTCATCACCGCGCCCCATCTGCGCGGACATCGAGGCGGCGCCGGTGAAGGTGTAGCCCTGGAGCGCGCCCTCGAAGCCGACCCAGTGGTCGAGGGAGGTCTCGATCAGCTCGCGCTTCGCGGGGTCCTCCCAGGTGACCTCGTACAGCGGATAGACGGCGAGCATATGGGAGTAGTGGCGGTGGGACTTGGCGAAGGGAACACCCGCGCCGATCATGAAGCCGTTCTCGTCCACGGGGTACGGCGTGAGCCTCGCCAGCACCTCCCGCCAGCGCGGCGCCGAGGGGTCGTCGACGCCGAGGAGCCGGGCCGAGTCCAGGAGGGTGGCACAGCCCCAGCGCAGCAGCATCAGGTCGTAGTTGCAGTCGGGCGCGTTGACGCCGTACTCGGGCGAGAAGGTGGCGGGCAGATGCAGCCTGCCGTCGCTGCCGGGGGCGAGGAAGTGGAGGTAGTAGGCGACGGCCTTGCGCAGCAGGGGGAAGACCACATCGCGCAGCACCGACTCGTCCATGGTGTGGCGGTAGGTCAGCCATACGTTGTGCAGCGCCCAGGTGAGGTTGCCGACCTCGGGGGTGGGCGGGTCCTGGCCGGGGATGCCGACCGCGTAGCCGCCGCCTTCCACACCGCCGCCGTTGACCAGGTGGATGTCGGTGGTGCGGGGGATGCCCGCCGAGTCCTTGCGGTAGGGGGTGTCGAGCTGGCTGGAGAGGTTGTCGCGGAATTCGCCGAGCGCCCGCGTCACCGCGTCGAGTTCCAGGTGGTTGGAGCCGTGGATCAGCCAGTACTCCAGCTGCACATTGAGGTTCCACCAGGTTGCGGGCCACGGGGTGGACTCCAGCCAGGGCCCCGAGGTGGCCATCACGGGGGCGTCGGCGCGCGCGGCCGCGGCCACCTTGTACAGCTGGATCCAGTAGAAGCGCTGTAGCCGGGCGTCTGGGAAGGAGAGGAAGCTCTTCCGGTAGTACGCGTGCCACCACGAGCGGTGGGCGGGCGCGAGGGCGTCGTAGGAGAGCGCGGAGGCGGACCGGATGTCCTTGAGCGCGCGGTCGCGCGCGGTGCGCCGGGGGTGGGAGTGGGCCACGGTGACGTACAGCGTCCGCCGCCCGGCGCGGGTCCGCTCCCGCCAGGCCGTCACATGCTGTCCCCCGGCGAGCAGCGGCTGCACGGCGGCCTGGACGCCGCCGTGGTCCTCGACCACGGCCGGGGGATTGCCGGTGTAGCCGTCGGGGACGGGTTTGAAGGCGACCCGCGGGCTGATGGCCTCGGCGGGGTGGAACACCCAGCGGAACGCGGCCTCACCGGCGCTCGGAGTCACCTCGATCGCCAGCACGGAACGGGAGTTGTGGACGAGGGCGCGCAGGTCGAGGGTGCCCTGATCGGTGGTGATGGTCCCGGTCAGCTCGGCGTCGCGCAGCCGCAGCCGCCAGTCGACGGCGGTGATGGCCCCGACCGGCTCCAGGGTGAAGTACCCGATGGGCAGCCGGGCGAGCCCGAAGAGGGAGCCGAACTCCGGCCGATGGTCCTGGACCTCGCTGTGCTGCACATTGAAGCGCACCGCGTTCGCGCCGCCCGGCTCGGCGTAGATGCCCGAGCCGAGCAGGGCGTTCCCGAGGAAGGGGCCCTCGTACCAGGTCCGCGGCAGCTTCCGCCACACCATGTCGGCGTCGGCGAGGACCGTGGTCCAGGGGTCCTCCGCGGGGCGGGCGGCCGCGGCGGGTGCCCGCGGTCCGGCGGCGTATGCGGTGGCCGGGCCGGCGAGCCCGGCGCCGGTACCGGCGGCCACGGCGGTGCCGACGACGGTCCTTCGGGTGGGTGCGGATGACATGACGCTCCAGGGGGTGTGAACCGGGTGCGGGCGGTCTTCTGCGGGGCAGCGGCGGCGGTCACGTACATGCCTGAGGTTCCTCGATCTGAACCCCTCGGGCATGATGCAGCCCGCGTGAGGTAACGGGAACCCCTTGTGCGCCATAAACATCGGATGGACGGCGGCCGCGCAGGGGAGAAATAGCGCCTTGGAGCTGGAGGGCGCGGTGAGACCTCGGATCTCCCGGCCCTGAAAGTGCCGTCGGCGCCCGCGCCACCGCGGAGGCGATCACCGGGAGTCCGGACCGGATACGGTCCGTGAGCGCGCCCGGCCATCGCGCATGGCGACCCTGCCGCGGTCCGACGGCCATGTCGCCTGGGATGCCGCCATGTCCACCTGATGAGACGAGTTCGGCGGGTCTCGTACGTACCAGCTCACCACGGGAGGTTTCCGGCGGTCACCGGGGGTGGAACGCGGTCCGGTCGGCGGCTCGTTGTCCACTTCATGAGAATCGACGCGCGCCGCGTTCAGGTGCTGGTTAATCTGACGACAGATCCGGTTCAGCCGACACGAGGGAGTGTGCGGTGACCCCCGAACAAACACAGAGCGACGACGCGCCCGCCGATAGCAGCGGGCGGTTCGTGCAGACCGCGGAGGTGGGAAGTCTGGAGGTATGGGCGCGTTCCGCGCCGATCCGACTCGCCGGTTACGAGGACGACCTCGCCGAGCCCCACATCCTCCAGAGCGTGGACTGATGACCCGGCGCATGCGCTGAGACGCCGGCGCATGCGCTGAGACGCGAGGGAGGACACCGGTTCCCCGGCCGCGGCCGCTGGCAACAAGCGGACATCGCGGCCGTCGGCCGGCCGCCTCCCTCGCCCCACGGATCACCCTTTTGGCTCAGCTACCAACTGGTAGTTAAGTCGGTCGGCCCCCCGCGATCAGGAACCGGTCTGGTGCCCCGCGCGACGCTCATGGCAGGATGCATCGCGCGGCGTCGTCCGCCTTAACCAACCGTGAGGGTGCTGAGCCCGGGAGCCGGCCGTGAGGGGGCGCAATGGCAGCGGATGCCGACAGGTCACCGGACGCGGCCGGCAGCCCGCTGGCGGAGCGGCTCAACTACCTGTTCACCACCATGCACCCGCCGGGCGCGCCGTACACCAACGCACACGTGGCCGAGGAGATCAGCGGCCGCGAGGAGTACGGCGGGGTGAGCCTGACCGAGCAGTATCTGTCGATGCTGCGCAACGGCAGGCGCACCAACCCCAGCCCGGATGTGCTGCGGGCGCTCGCCAAGTTCTTCGCCGTGCCCGTCGGCTATCTGCTGGGCGATCTGTCGCCTTCGCAGGCGGAGCGGGTCGAGGAGGAGGTACGGTTCCTCGTCGCGATGCGCGACAAGCGGGTCCGCAGCATCGCGCTGCGCTCCGTGGGCCTCCCGCCGGAAGTCCAGGACAGCCTCACCACGATCATCTCCCAGTTCCGGCAGCAGATGAACCTCCCGCCCGAACCGCCCGGCCCGAACGGCGCCGGAGGGGCGGACGGTTCGGGCGGTCCGGACGGCGGGGCGACGAATGGCCGTGGCTGACCCGCAGCTGTTCTCCTCCTGGCGGCGGACCGGATACGAGGGTGGTACAGGCATGCGAGTGGGCCGGATGCGGCGGCGGTGCAAGCAGCTCATCAAGGAGCTCGGGCTGCCCGCCTCGACCGATCTGCCCGGTCTGTGCGACCTGGTCGCCCGCCGCGTCGGACGCCCCGTCCAGCTGGTGCCGATGAGCCTGGGCGGTGTGGTCTCGGGCATGACCGCCTCCACCGACCAGGACTACTGGATCTTCTACGAGCTCAGGACGTCCCCCTGGCACCAGATCCACATCGTGCTGCATGAAATCGGCCATCTGCTGCTGGGGCACGAGCAGGACCCGGCGGTCACCGAGGACGCGCTGCGGATGTGGACGCCGTCGGTGGATGTGACCACCGCGATGCGCCGGCTGGGGATGACCCCGGACTTCGCCCGCCACCACTGCTACGACAACCTCACCGAGCGCGAGACCGAGGTGCTGGGCACCCTCCTGATGGAGCATGTGGTGCCCACCTCGCCGGACCACGGGCTGCCGCTCCAGGGCCGGGCGGCCGAACTCGCCGCGGCGCTCGGCCCGGCGCTGGGCCATGTGCGTACGGACAGGACCGACGGCGGCGACCGCGCCGGCAGGGCCCGCCGCACGGACGGCACGGATGGCACCAACGGCACCGATGGCACCCATGGCACCAACGGCACCGATGGCACCGACCGCGACCACGGTGGCGTACGCGGTGAACCGGGTGGTGAGACCGGTGTTTGACCTCGTCTATCTGTGCTTCGGCGCCGCCGCCTGGACGATGGCCGGTTACAAGGCCCGGGCCTGGTTCCGCGACCGCGCCAACGCCGATCTCGGCCTGGCGTGTGTGATGACCGCGGCCGTGGCGAATGTGTTCCTGCTCTCCGCGCCCAGCGTCTACCGCTGGTTCGACGGCCTGGTGGGCGTCGCCAATCTCGCGATGGTCTTCCTCTACTCCTCCGTCGTGGTGTTCGCCACCGGCGCCCTGGTGCTGCTGCTGCGCTGGACGGGGTCTGCGGTGCGGCCCGGCCTCGTGGTCGCCGCCGTGGCCGTGGCGTGGACCGTGGCCATCGTCGGCTTCGCGGTGGGCCGCCCCGACGCCGTGGAGCACCCGCGCGACTTCAGCACCGCCTACGCCGACGCCCCCGGAGTGGTTCTCTTCCTGGTGCTGTATCTGGCCATTTTCGGAGCCGGTCTGGCGGGGCTCGGGATGCTGTGCCCGCGCTATGCCGCCACCCTGCACGGCTCTTGGCTGGCCCGGGGGCTGCGGGTGCTGGCGGCCGGATGCTGGCTGGGGCTGGCGTACTGCGCCTGCAAGCTGATCGGTTTTGTCTTCTCCTGGGCGGGCCATGAGCTGTACTGGCTCTCCAATGGGGTGGCCCCGCTGACCGCCTCGGTCGCGGCGCTCCTGGTGCTGGCGGGTTTCGCCATCCCGGCCGTGGGCCCGAGGGCCTCCGCGTGGCGCCGCTTCCGGAGGCTGCGGCCGCTGTGGCGGGAGGTCACCACGCAGGCCCCCGAGGTGTCCATGGGGCACTCCCGCTGGACCGGCTGGTGGCCGTTCGCGGACCTGGAGTGGCGGGCCAACCGTCAGATGGCGGAGATCCGGGATGTCCAGCGTGGCGTACGGCGTCATGTGGAGGCCCGCGCGCTGGAGATCGCCCATGTCAAGGCCGGCGCGGCGCGACTCGACGATTGGCAACTTGCTGCCGTAGTGGAAGCGGCGGCGCTCAGACGCGGTTTGCTGAATCAAGCAGACGGACATGTGCCGGAGTCCGCGGCGGACAGCGTAGTGGTGGCGACGGGAGCCGAACTGGTGGCGGAGCATGAGCATCTCGCCCGTGTCGCCGACGTCTACCACCTGCCGCTGGTGGACGAGGTGCTCGCGGAACTGAGGGAGGAGACCGCCGCCCAGCGGCGGTGAACGGGGGGATCACAGACGAGGTGGCCCTGGACGGGGGTCGGGGCCGCCCGTGGCACAGGCGGCGCCGGGGAGATTCAGCCCCGGCGCCGCCTCCCGGCCACACCATTCGCCCCGGCGTGCGCATCACCTGGACGGGCTGGAACGGCCCACCCGTCCAGGCCCGGAGGACGCCAGCGCCTAGAGTCGGGAGCCATGCAGAACACCGCGAACGCCGCCGGAGCGGACGGCCCGGAACTCGTTGACACCGCCCCGATGATCGAGGACCTCCACCCGGCCCTCGCCAAGCTCCGCGAGGCCGGCCCGGTCCACCGGATCGCCGGTACCGACGGGCGCCCCGCCTGGCTGGTGACCCGTTACGAGGATGTGCGGCGGCTGTTCGCCGATCCGCGCCTTGCCCTCGACAAGCGCCACGCCGCGCCGGGCAACTACAGCGGCTTCTCCCTGCCGCCCGCCCTCGACAGGAATCTGCTCAACATGGACCCGCCGGACCACACCCGGGTACGCCGGCTGGTGGTCAAGGCGTTCACCCCCGGCCGCGTGGAGAAGATGCGCGAACCGGTCCGGCGGATCGCCGACGAACTGCTCGACGCCATCGAGCCCGACGGCCGCGCGGACCTCCTCGCCGCCTACGCCGGGCAGCTGCCCATCATCGTCATCTGCGATCTGCTCGGCGTTCCGCAGCGCGACCGGCGCGACTTCCGGGCCTGGAGCGACGCCCTGATCACCCCCGATCCGGCGCGGCCGCGGGCGGCGAAGGAGGCGGTCGGCAGCATGCTGCGCTTCTACACCGGGCTGATCGCCAAGAAGCGCGCCGAGCCCGGGGACGATCTGCTCTCCGACCTGATCCGGGTCCGTGACGACGAGACCGGGGACGGCGACGGCAGGCTCACCGAGGACGAACTGACCTCGCTCGCCTTCCTCATCCTCCTCGCGGGCTACGAGAACACCGTCCACCTCATCGCCAATTCGGTGCTCACCCTGCTCGACCACCCCAAGACCCTCCAGGAGCTGCGCGAGGATCCGAGCGGACTCGCGGCCGCCTTCGATGAGCTGGCGCGGTACGAGGGCCCGGCGTCGCTGGGGATCCGCCGCTTCCCGCTCGAGGCGATCGAGATCGGCGGTGTGACCATCCCCGCCGGGGAGACCGTGCTGCTCTCGGTGGCCTCCGCACACCGTGACCCGGCCCACTTCGAGGATCCGGACGGGTTCAATCCACATCTTGGCCGGTCCGGTCACCTTGCGCTGGGTCATGGCATCCACTACTGCGTCGGCGCACCCCTGGCCCGAATCGAGACGGAAATCGCTCTGGCCGCGCTACTTCGGCGTTTCCCGGGGCTTCGGCTGGACGTTCCGAGGGAGCGGCTCCGATGGCGGCCGTCGACCCGCGCGCGTGGCCTGATCTCGCTGCCTGTCGCATGGTGAAGTGGGGAGGGGAACACGTTTTTGATGCATAACCCCCCGCCGATGCGGTAAAAAGGTCTTCGAGCCCGCCCGGTGTGCATCCCCCGTCGCACCGGGCGGGCTTCTGTACGCCCGGGGCCGCCGTCCACGCGGCCCCTGTATGCGCGAGGCGGTGTCGGCGACGGGCGAGGGAGGCGGTCGTGGACATCCGGCACACTCCGGCACAGAGAGCGTCGCGGACAACGGGCATGGGGGCGTCGCCGACAACGGGCACGGTGACCGTCGTCGGCAACGGGCATGCGTTCCGCGTCCCGCGCCGGGCCCATCCGCCTCACGCGCCCCAGATGTCGGCATTCGCCACTACGGAATTCCCTAGGAACCATCCCTGAGATCCCTAGAGAGTAAGCTCACAGCCGTACCCTCTGCTCGGGCTTTAGAGGGCCCCATTAGCCTCCTCCTATGACGGTCCTGCCAGACGGGCTTCCCCTAGCCGACGATTTTCCGGAAGTGACGCGAGACCAATGGCGCCACCTCGTCGAAGGCGTGCTGCGTAAAACCGGCACCTCGGACGCCGTGGGCGCCGAGGCCGAAGAGGCCCTCGCGACCGCACTCGAGGACGGAATCACCGTCCGCCCCCTCTACGCCGCCGAAGACGCCCCCGAAGACGCCGGATTCCCCGGTTTCGCGCCCTTCGTACGCGGCGGCCGGGCCGAGGGCTCCGCCCTGTCCGGCTGGGATGTGCGCCAGCGCCACGCCCACCCCGATCCGGTGCGCACCAACCAGGCGATCCTCACCGACCTGGAGAACGGCGCCGGTTCGGTCTGGCTCGCGGCCGGCCGGGCCGGGGTGCCGGTGGACGCGCTGCCCGAGGCGCTCAAGGGGGTCTATCTCGACCTCGCCTCCGTCTGCCTCGACGCGGGCGCCGACTTCGAGGACGCCGCCCGCGCCCTGCTGCGGCTCTATTCCGGCCGCGAGGTGCCGCCGGGCGCCGCGCTCGGCAACCTCGGCGCGGATCCGCTGGGGCTTGCGGCCCGTACCGGACGCGATGACGGCCTGGCCGGACAGCTGGCCGCCGCGGCCGACCTCGCGCGGATCTGCGACCGCGACCACCCGGGGGTGCGGGCCTTCGCCGTGGACGCGCTGCCGTACCACGAGGCGGGCGCCGGGGCGGCCCAGGAGCTCGGCTGCTCCCTCGCCGCCGCGGTGGCGTATCTGCGCACCCTCACCGAGGAGGGGCTGAGCATCGAAGCCGCCTGCGCCCAGCTGGAGTTCCGCTACGCGGCCACCGCCGACCAGTTCCTCACCATCGCCAAGCTGCGGGCCGCCCGGCGCCTGTGGGCGCGTGTGGCGCAGGCGTGCGGCGCGCCCTCACAGGCGCGCGCCCAGCGCCAGCACGCGGTGACCTCGCCGGTGATGATGACCCGGCGCGACCCCTGGGTGAACATGCTGCGCACCACCGTGGCCACTCTCGCCGCGGGCGTCGGCGGCGCGGACGCGGTCACCGTGCTGCCCTTCGACAGCGCCATCGGCCTCTCCGACGACTTCGCCCGGCGCATCGCCCGCAACACCTCCACGATCCTGCTGGAGGAGTCGCAGCTGGCCCGGGTGATCGACCCGGCAGGCGGCTCCTGGTACGTCGAGAAGCTCACCGACGATGTGGCCCGCGCCGCCTGGGCCTGGTTCCAGGAGATCGAGCGCGCCGGGGGAATGGCCGCGGCCCTCGCCTCCGGGCTGGTGCGCGACCGGCTCGCCGAGACCTGGGCGCGCCGCGGGCGCGACCTCGCCCGCCGCAAGGAGCCGATCACCGGCGTCAGCGAGTTCCCGAACCTCGCCGAGCGGCCCGTCGAGCGCGAGCCCGCGCCCGAGCCGCCCGCCGGTGGGCTGCCGAGGGTGCGCCGTGACGAGGCGTACGAGGCGCTGCGCACCCGCGCCGACGCCCATCTGGCGGCCGAGGGCGGCCGGCCCAGGATCTTCCTGGCCGCGCTGGGCCCCGCCGCCGCGCACACCGCCCGTGCCTCCTTCGCCACCAACCTCTTCCAGGCGGGCGGGATCGAGGCGGTTCACGAGCCGGTCACCGTGACCGCGGAGTCGGTCGCCGAGGCGTTCACCGCCAGCGGCGCCCGCATGGCCTGCCTGTGCTCCAGCGACAAGCTGTACGCGGAGGGGGCGGCCGCCGTGGCCGAGCGGCTGAAGGCGGCCGGGGCGACCCGGGTCTACCTGGCCGGACGGCCGGGGGCACAACAGGAAGAGTATGAGCGGGCCGGAGTGGACGGATACGTCTTCGCGGGCTGCGACGCGGTCGAGGTGCTCTCCTCGGCTCTGGACACCATGGGGGTGGCGTGATGACGGGCTCTCCGGTGGAGCCCGGGAAGATCCCGGACTTCTCGGCGGTCGATCTGGACGGACCGGCCGAAGGTCCGGTGCCCAGCTCGGACGACTGGGCCGCCGCCTTGCAGAACAGCGTGGGCAAGGGCGTGGAGGACCTGGTGTGGGACACCCCCGAGGGCATCGGGGTCAAGCCGCTCTACACCGCCGAGGACCTCACGGGCGTCGACTTCCTGGGCACCTACCCCGGCGCCGCGCCGTATCTGCGCGGCCCGTACCCGACGATGTACGTCAACCAGCCCTGGACCATCCGGCAGTACGCGGGGTTCTCCACCGCCGAGGAGTCCAACGCCTTCTACCGCCGCAATCTCGCGGCCGGCCAGAAGGGCCTGTCGGTCGCCTTCGACCTGCCCACCCACCGGGGCTATGACAGCGACCACCCCCGGGTCACCGGTGACGTCGGCATGGCGGGCGTGGCCATCGACTCCATCTACGACATGCGGCAGCTCTTCGACGGCATCCCGCTGGACCGGATGAGCGTGTCGATGACGATGAACGGCGCGGTGCTGCCCGTGCTCGCGCTCTACATCGTGGCCGCCGAGGAGCAGGGCGTACCGCCCGAGAAGCTGGCCGGGACCATTCAGAACGACATCCTCAAGGAGTTCATGGTCCGCAACACCTATATCTATCCGCCGCAGCCGTCGATGCGGATCATCTCCGACATCTTCGCCTTCACCTCGCAGCGGATGCCGCGCTACAACTCCATCTCCATCTCCGGCTACCACATCCAGGAGGCCGGGGCCACGGCCGATCTGGAGCTGGCGTACACCCTCGCCGACGGTGTGGAGTATCTGCGGGCCGGCCGGGACGCCGGGATGGACGTGGACGCCTTCGCGCCCCGGCTGTCGTTCTTCTGGGCGATCGGCATGAACTTCTTCATGGAGATCGCCAAGCTGCGGGCGGCCCGGCTGCTGTGGGCCAAGCTGGTCAAGCAGTTCGACCCGAAGAACCCCAAGTCGCTGTCGCTGCGCACCCATTCGCAGACCTCCGGCTGGTCGCTCACCGCCCAGGACGTCTACAACAACGTGGCGCGCACCTGTGTGGAGGCCATGGCCGCCACCCAGGGCCACACCCAGTCGCTGCACACCAACGCGCTGGACGAGGCGCTCGCGCTGCCCACCGACTTCTCCGCGCGGATCGCCCGCAACACCCAGATCCTGCTCCAGCAGGAGTCGGGCACCACCCGGGTCATCGACCCGTGGGGCGGCAGTGCCTACGTCGAGAAGCTGACGTACGACCTGGCGCGGCGGGCCTGGCAGCACATCGAGGAGGTCGAGGCGGCCGGTGGTATGGCCAAGGCCATCGACGCGGGCATCCCCAAGCTGCGCGTCGAGGAGGCCGCGGCCCGCACCCAGGCACGGATCGACTCGGGGCGCCAGCCGGTGATCGGCGTCAACAAGTACCGGGTCGACAGCGATGAGGCGATCGAGGTCCGCGCGGTCGACAACACGGTGGTGCGCGCCCAGCAGATCGAGAAGCTGCGGCGGCTGCGCGCCGAGCGCGACGAGGCGGCCTGCCAGGACGCGCTGCGCGCCCTGACCGCGGCCGCCGAGTCCGGCCCCGGCGCGGGCCTGGAGGGCAACCTGCTGGCGCTGGCCGTGGACGCCGCCCGCGCCAAGGCCACCGTGGGCGAGATCTCCGACGCGCTGGAGAAGGTCTATGGCCGCCACTCCGGCCAGATCCGTACGATCTCCGGTGTGTACCGAGAAGAGGCCGGACCGTCGTCCGGCGTGGACCGCACCCGCACGCTGGTCGAGGCGTTCGAGCGCGAGGAGGGCCGCCGCCCCCGCATCCTGGTCGCCAAGATGGGCCAGGACGGGCATGACCGCGGCCAGAAGGTGATCGCCACCGCCTTCGCCGACCTGGGCTTCGACGTCGACGTCGGCCCGCTGTTCCAGACCCCGGAGGAGGTCGCGCGGCAGGCGGTGGAGGCCGATGTGCACATCGTCGGCGTGTCGTCGCTCGCGGCCGGCCACCTCACGCTGGTGCCCGCGCTGCGCGAGCAGCTGGCCGAGGCGGGGCGGGAGGACATCACGATCGTGGTCGGCGGGGTCATCCCGCCGCAGGACGTCCAGACCCTGCACGAGGCCGGCGCCGCCGCCGTCTTCCTGCCGGGCACGGTCATCCCGGACGCCGCCCACGATCTGGTGCGGAAGCTGGCCGCCGACCTGGGCCACGAGCTGTAGGCCATGCCGCGGACGATCGACATCGAGGAGTACGCCAAGGGCGTGCTCGACGGGAAGCGCGCGTACATCGCCCGTGCGATCACACTCGTCGAGTCCACCCGGCCCGACCACCACGACCTCGCCCAGCGGCTGCTGGTCGAGCTGCTGCCGCACACCGGAGGGGCGCGGCGGATCGGCATCAGCGGGGTGCCCGGGGTGGGCAAGTCCACCTTCATCGACGCCCTGGGCACCATGCTCACCGGAGTCGGCCACAAGGTCGCGGTGCTCGCCGTCGACCCCTCGTCGACCCGCACCGGCGGCTCCATCCTGGGTGACAAGACCCGGATGGAGCGGCTGGCGGTGGACCCCGACGCCTTCGTACGGCCCTCGCCCAGCGCCGGGACGCTGGGCGGGGTCGCCCGCGCCACCCGCGAGTCCATGGTCGTCATGGAGGCGGCGGGTTATGACGTGGTGCTGGTGGAGACCGTGGGCGTGGGCCAGTCCGAGACCGCGGTGGCCAATATGGTCGACTCCTTCCTGCTGCTCTCCCTGGCCCGTACCGGCGATCAGCTCCAGGGCATCAAGAAGGGCGTGCTGGAGCTGGCCGACGTGGTCACCATCAACAAGGCCGACGGCCCCCACGCACGGGACGCCAAGTCGGCGGCCCGGGAACTGGCGGGCGCGCTCAGGCTGTTGCAGCCCCCGGACGCGCCCTGGAACCCGCCGGTGCTCACATGCAGCGCCCGCGAGTCCACCGGGCTCGATGTGGTGTGGGAGCGGCTGGAGCAGCACCGCCGGGTGCTGGAGGCCACGGGCGCGCTGCACGCCAAGCGGCGCGACCAGCAGGTCGACTGGACCTGGTCGATGGTGCGCGACCAACTGCTCGCGCGGCTGCACGCCCACCCCGAGGTGCGGCGGCTCGGACCCGAGCTGGAGCAGCGGGTCCGCGAGGGCACGCTGACGGCCACGCTGGCGGCGGACCAGCTGCTTGAGGCGTTCCGGGCCCCGGCCGACGGTGGATGAGGCGCCGCTTTCCGAAGCGGCGCGGGCCGGGCCGTTCTTCGCCCTGCGCACCGGCACCGGCGAGCCACGCGAGGAGGGGTACGCGCGGATCGGCGAGGCGTACCGGCTGACGAGCGCGGGCGCCGCCGGGCCGGTGCTGAGCGCGCGTGTCGAGGCGGTCGCCGCGAGCCTGCGCACCGATGAGCCGCGGGTCGCGGCCTCGCTCGTCTTCCAGGGGCTCGCCGCCCGGGTGTGGTCGCTCGCGCTCGGCCCGGCCGCCCTCTCCGGCAGGGTGCCCCACCTCCGGCCCGACCGGCTGTGGTGGAACCCCGCGCGTGTCGCCCCCGACGACCTGTGGTGGCCCGGCGTGCCGCCCATCATGGGCGAACCGGGGGGACTCGCCGGTCAGGTGGGCACCGCGGCCTTCGTCCATCTGATGCCGCTGCACCATGCCGTTCGGCGCGGCTACCGGGTCTCGGGGCGGCTGCTGTGGGGCAACGCCGCCTCGGCGCTGGCCGGTTCGCTGCTGGTGCTGCACGACTGGTGCCGGGAGCGGGGCCTGGCCGAGGCGGCGGACCGGGCCGTAGAGCTGACGCGGGCCCAGCTCGTCCACCCGCCGCTGCGCGACGCCGGCACCCTGACCACCGAGCCGCTCGGCTACCGGCGCCGCACCTGCTGTCTCTACTACCGGGTGCCCGGGGGCGGGCTGTGCGGCGACTGCGTACTGCGCGACGCGCCGGGGCGCGGGGGCGTGTAGGGGGCGCCGGGGCGTGGCGGAGGGTGTCGCGGGGTGTGGCAGACGGCCCTCCGATGGGCCGATACGGTGGGCGAATGCCGAAGAACGAGAACCCGTTCTCATCCTGGCGGGGCTGGTGCGGACGCGTCACCTCCCGTCTGGTCCACCGCGGGTGGCGCGCCGTCCAGCGGGCCGGCGCGGTCACGGCCGAGCGCCCCGGCCCGTACCGGTTCGGCCGTATCGGCGTCGGCACCCGGCTGGCTTTCCCCCAGGGCACCGTCTTCGGCGAACCGTGGATCGAACTCGGTGAGCACTGCGTCATCGGCGAGCAGGTGACCCTCACCGCCGGCATGATGCCCGATGTGGACCTCGGCCCCGAGCCGGTGCTGCGTATCGGCGACGGTGTGGTGCTGGGCCGGGGCAGCCATGTGATCGCCTCCGTAAGCGTGGAGTTCGGCGACGATGTCTTCTGCGGTCCGTATGTCTACGTGACCAGCGACAACCACTCCTACGACGATCCGGAACAGCCCATCGGCCGCCAGTGGCCGCGCTCCGCGCCCGTTCACATCGGCCCCGGCAGCTGGCTGGGCGCGGGCGCGGTGATCCTGCCGGGGGCCCGGCTGGGCCGCAATGTGGTGGTCGCGGCGGGCGCGGTGGTACGGGGCGAGGTGCCCGACCATGCCGTGGTGGCCGGGGCGCCGGCCCGGATCATACGGCGCTGGGCCCCGGACGAGGGCTGGCAGCCGCCACTGCGCACTCCGGCGCCGGTGCCGATACCCGAGGACATGACCGTGGAGGAACTGCTCGCGCTGGCGGAGCTGGAGCGCGGGCGGGAACTGGAGTTGGACCGGGAGCAGGCGGGGGAGCGGGGCCCGGATTGGGGGCCGGACCGGGAGCGGGGACTGGAGCGGGAGCCGGGGGCCGGGGCGTCGTAGCAGGTCAGTAGAGTTTCGTGGACCGTCCCCGACCCACGAGGTGACCACTGTGAGCCCGCCGCCTCCCCCCGTGACCGTCATCGGCATCGGCGCCGACGGCTGGGACGGGCTCGGTCCCGCGGCCCGCGAGGCGCTGCGCACGGCCGAGGTGGTCATCGGCGGACGGCGCCATCTGGGCCTGCTGCCGCCGGAGTGCCACGGCGAACGCGTCCCCTGGCCGTCCCCGCTGCGCCCCGCCGTCCCCGGGCTGTTCGCCACGTACACGGGGCGGCGGATCTCCGTGCTGGCCAGCGGCGATCCGATGTTCTTCGGCATCGGCCGCACACTGGCCGAACTGCTGGGCGCCGAGCGGCTGCGGGTGCTGCCCCATCCGTCGTCCGTCTCGCTGGCCTGTGCGCGGCTCGGCTGGGCGCTGGAGGAGACCGAGGTGGTCAGCCTCGTCGGCCGCCCCCTGGCCACGCTCAACCGCGAGCTGTACGCGGGACGGCGGCTGCTCGTGCTCAGCGCGGGCGCCGACACCCCCGCCGAGGTGGCCGGTTCGCTCGCGGAACGCGGCTTCGGCCCGAGCCGGATGCGGGTGCTGGAGCAGCTGGGGAGCGTGCGGGAACGCTGTGTGGAGGGCACGGCCGAGGACTGGCCCCATCCGCCCGGCGACCCCCTCAACGTCATCGCCGTCGACTGCGCACCGGCGGAGGGCACCCGGCCCCTGTCGCTCGCCCCTGGGCTGCCCGACACGGCGTACGACCACGATGGACAGCTGACCAAGCGCCATGTGCGGGCCGCCACCCTCGCCGCGCTCGCCCCCGCCCCCGGGGAGCTGCTGTGGGACGTCGGCGGCGGCTCGGGCTCCATCGCCGTGGAGTGGATGCGCGCCCACCGGACCTGCCGGGCGGTCTCGGTCGAACGCGATCCGGTGCGCGCCGAACGCATCGGCCGCAACGCCGCCGCGCTCGGTGTACCCGGGCTGACCGTCGTCACCGGCGCCGCACCGGACGCCCTGGCCCAACTGCCCGCCCCCGACGCGGTGTTCATCGGCGGCGGCCTGACCGTGCCCGGGGTGCTGGAGGCGTGCTGGGCGGCCCTGCCACCGGGCGGCAGGATCGTCGCCAACACCGTGACTCTGGAGTCCGAGGCGCTGCTCGCCGACCGCCACCGCCGCCACGGCGGCGACCTCGTCCGGCTCGCCGTCTCCCACGCCACCCCGGTCGGGGCCTTCACCGGCTGGCGGCAGGCGATGCCGGTCACCCAGTGGTCCGCCACCAAACCGCTCGATTCCCCAGGCCCCGGCGCGTACGCCGCCGACCCCGCGGGATCCGTCGAAGCCGCTCAGGCCGCTCAGGCCGTTCAAGGAGAGACACGATGACGGTGTACTTCATCGGCGCGGGCCCCGGTGCCGCCGATCTGATCACGCTGCGCGGCGCCCGGACCCTGGCCCGCTGCCAGGTGTGTCTGTACGCGGGCAGCCTGGTGCCCCGTGAACTGCTCGCCGAATGCCCGCCCGGCGCCCGCCTCGTCGACACCGCCCGGCTCGACCTCGACCGGATCACCGCCGAACTCGTCGCCGCCCATGAGGCGGGCCATGATGTGGCCCGCCTCCACTCGGGCGATCCGTCGGTCTTCAGCGCCGTGGCCGAACAGATGCGCCGCCTCGACGCGGCGGGCGTTCCGTACGAAGTCATCCCGGGCGTACCCGCCTTCGCCGCCGCGGCCGCCGCGCTGAAACGCGAACTGACGGTCCCGACCGTCGGCCAGACGGTGATCCTCACCCGCGTCGCCCAGCAGGCCACCCCCATGCCGGAAGGCGAGGACCTGGCCACCCTGGGACGCAGCGGCGCCCTGCTCGTCCTGCACCTCGCCGCCCGCTACGTGGACCGCGTCGTCGCCGAACTCCTCCCGCACTACGGCGCCGACTGCCCCGCGGCCGTGGTCGCCATGGCCAGCCGCCCCGACGAACTGGTCCTGCGCGGCACCCTGGACGACATCGCGCCCCAGGTGAAGGCGGCGGGCGTGGTACGGACAGCGGTCATCCTGGTGGGCCGCACCCTCGCCGCCGACCAATTCCGCGACAGCCACCTCTACTCCCCGAACCGCGAACGCCCCCACGAGCCCTGCGACACACCTGGCACCTGAGCCGCCGCTCCGGGGGCGGGGCCCCTGGTGCGACCGCCGCTGTCCCGCCTGCACCCCGCCGCCCGGGGGCTGAGTACCAGCGCTTCCGCTCCCCCCGGTTACGCCGCGCCCTCCCCGCGAGACCGGGACCACCACCCGCCGCCCGTGCGCGCCGAGGCGCCCGCCCCGATGGTGCGGCGGGGGGGCGCCGTGTCCGCCGTGGTGAGGACGTGGTGTCGCGCGCGGGGGGCTCGCGTGGTGTGCGGTGAGCCGCGACGGCTCCCGGCGCGTCGCTCCCGGCGCGTCGCGCCCGGCGCCGAAGGCGTTGGCACCCGGGCGCGTGGCCGTGTCGCGCCCTCGTGGCGGCGGAGTCGGTCAGCGGTCCCGTGGGGCGCGTGGTTCCGCGCGGCCGACGATCGTACCGGCGCGGTCGACGCAGATCACGTCCACCGCTACCGGGGCGCCGCGCAGTACCCCGAGGGCCGTGTCGCGGGCCGTGGCCGCGACCAGATCGCCGAGGGGTACGCCATGGGCGGCGCACAACTGCACCGTTTCCAGGCCGGTGTTGGCCGTTGCCACGGCCTGTGCCAGCTTCTCGTCCGCCCCTCCCCGGCGGGCCAGCTCCGCGAGGAACCCCTTGTCCACCTGGGAGCGCGAGGAGTGCAGATCCAGGTGGCCCGCGGCCAGCTTGGAGAGCTTGGCGAAGCCTCCGGCGATCGTCAGCCGGTCCACCGGGTGGCGGCGCAGATACTTCAGCACGGCCCCCGCGAAGTCGCCCATGTCCAGGAGCGCGTCCTCCGGCAGCCCGTGCACGGCCACCGCCACCTTCTCGGATGTCGAGCCGGTACAGCCCGCCACATGGCTTCGCCCCGCCGCGCGCGCGACGTCCACCCCGCGCCGGATGCTGTCGATCCACGCCGAGCAGGAGTAGGGCACGACGATGCCCGTCGTGCCGAGGATGGACAGTCCGCCGAGGATGCCCAGCCGCGGATTCCAGGTGGAGCGGGCGATCTCCTCGCCGTGGTCCACCGAGATCTCGATCTCGACGTCACCGGTTCCGCCGTGCCGGGCCGCGACGGAGGCGATGTGGTCGCGCATCATCTGGCGCGGCACGGGGTTGATGGCCGGTTCGCCCACGTCGAGCGGCAGCCCGGGCCGGGTGACCGTACCGACGCCCGGACCGGCCCGGAAGACCACTCCGCTGCCGGGCGGCAGAACCCGCACCGTGGCCCTGACCAGCGCGCCGTGGGTCACATCGGGGTCGTCCCCCGCGTCCTTGACGACGGCGGCCATGGCCCGGTCCGCCGTCAGTTCCTCGGCGGCGAGCGCGAACGCGGGCCGCTGCCCCTTGGGCAGTTCGATGGTCACCGGATCGGGGAACTCCGCGCCCAGCAGCGCGGTGTACGCGGCCGTCGTCGCGGCGGTGGCACACGCCCCGGTGGTCCAGCCGTGCCGCAGCCCCGACCGCTCCAGCTGCGCGCCCCGCCCCCCGGCCGCCTCGGCCGTCGTCTCCGCCTCAGCCATGGGCGGGCCGCCGCGCATACGATGACGGGCGCACGGACGACGAAAGGCACCCGATCCCGATGAACAGCGCACCGGCGCGCCATGTGCTCATCCTCGGCGGCACCACCGAGGCGCGCCGCCTCGCCGAGGAACTCGCCGGTGCCCCCGCCCTGCGCGTCACCAGCTCCCTCGCGGGCCGGGTCGCCGCACCGCGGCTGCCCGTGGGGCAGGTGCGGATCGGCGGGTTCGGCGGTGCCGAGGGCATGGCCCGCTGGCTCCGCGAGCACCAGGTGGACGCGCTCATCGACGCCACCCATCCTTTCGCCGACACGATCAGTTCCCACGCGGCCCGGGCGGCCGCCGACGTCCATGTTCCCCTGCTCGCCCTGCGCCGCCCCGGGTGGGTGCCCGGTCCGGGCGACCGCTGGCATTCGGCCGGCTCGCTGGCCGAGGCCGCGCGGCTGCTGCCGGACCTGGGGGAGCGGATCTTCCTCACCACGGGGCGGATGGGCCTGGCCACCTTCGCCCATCTGACCCGGCAGTGGTTCCTGGTCCGCTCGGTCGACGCCCCCGAGCCGCCGGTCCCGCCCCGGATGGAGGTGATCCTCGACCGCGGTCCGTTCACGCTCGAGGGCGAGGCGGAGCTGCTGCGCCGCCATCGCATCGAGGTGCTGGTCACCAAGGACAGCGGCGCCCACGCCACCGCCCCCAAACTCACCGCGGCCCGCGCCGCCGACCTCCCGGTCGTCATCATCCGCCGCCCACCCGCCCCCCAGGGCATCCCGGTGGCCAAAACCCCGTCGGAAGCCGCGACCTGGCTCCGCACGACGCTGGCCTGAGACCGGTGTCCGGGTCCGGGCCCGAAGCCCGGGTCCGGGTACGGGTGCGAAGCCCGGAGGCTATGCCTCCGGATAGCGGCGCGGGGTCCAGACGACCTCCGTGCCGTCGCCGCGGCGGGCCGTGCGGGTCTGGGAGGAGCCCACCAGGATGATCGTGCGCATGTCGACCTGGGCCGGGTCGAGGTCGGCCAGGCGGACGATCCGTACCCGTTCCCCCGGGCCGCCGATGTCGCGGCCCAGCACCACGGGGGTGTCGGGGGCGCGGTGTTCCAGCAGGAGTTCGCGGGCCTTGCCCACCTGCCAGACGCGGCTGCGGGAGCCGGGGTTGTAGAGGGCGAGCACCAGGTCGGCCGCGGCGGCGGCGCGCAGCCGCTCGGCGATCACCTCCCAGGGCTTGAGCCGGTCGGAGAGGGAGATCACCGCGTAGTCGTGGCCGAGCGGGGCACCGACTCGGGCCGCGGCGGCGTGGGCCGCCGTCATACCGGGGACGATCCGCACCGGGACCTCGCGGTAGGGGTCCTCGCAGGCGGCCTCCAGGACGGCGGTGGCCATGGCGAACACGCCCGGGTCGCCCGAGGAGACGACGGCGACACGCCGGCCCCGCCGGGCCAGGTCGAGGGCGAACTCGGCGCGTACGGCCTCGACCTTGTTGTCGGAGGAGTGACGCCGCTGGCCCGGCCGTACGGGCACCCGGTCCAGATAGGTGGTGTAGCCGACGAGGTCGTCGGCGGCGGCCAGTTCGCCGCGTGCCTCGGGGGTGAGCCACAGCGGACCGGCCGGGCCCAGGCCGATGACCACGACCTCGCCCACGCCGGACGCACCGCGCGGCGCGTCCACCCGGCTGGGCAGCACCGCCATCGAGAAGTACGGCACCGACTCCGGGTCGACCTTGGCCAGCGCGGCGGTCCGTTCCGCGTTCATCGTGGCGCGCTCAACATAGCGCGCGTCCGCGAGCCGCCCCGAACGCTCCAGCGCCCGCCGCACCGCCGGGAAGGTCCGGCCGAGCTTCATCACGGCCGCCGCGTCCGCCGTCGCCAGCCGGGCCGTCAACTCCTCCTCCGGCAGGGTGCCGGGGAGGACCGTCAGCACCTCCTCGCCCTCCACCAGCGGTGCGCCGAGCCGGGCGGCCGCCGCGCTGACCGAGGTGACACCGGGGACGACCTCGGTGGGGTAGCGGTCGGCGAGCCGCTTGTGCATGTGCATATACGAGCCGTAGAAGAGCGGATCGCCCTCCGCGAGCACCGCGACCGTGCGTCCCGCGTCCAGATGCGCGGCGAGTCTGGCGGCCGCGTCCGCGTAGAACTCCTCCATCGCGCCGCGGTAGCCGCCCGGATGGTCGGTGGACTCCGTGGTGACCGGGTAGACCAGCCGCTCCTCGATGTGGTCGGGCCGCAGATGCCGCTCGGCGATGGAGCGCGCGATGCTGCGGCCGTGCCGGGCGCTGTGGTACGCGATGACATCGGCCTCGGCGATGACCTCCACGGCGCGTACGGTCATCAGGGAGGGGTCGCCGGGGCCGAGCCCCACACCGTAGAGCCGGCCCGTCTGCTGCTCGCTCACTCTTCCTCGCTCGCTATCGCGTTGATCGCGGCCGCGGCGATGGCGCTGCCGCCGCGCCGGCCGTGCACCACCAGGTGGTCGAGCGCCGCCGGATGCCCGGCCAGCGCCTCCTTGGACTCGGCGGCGCCGATGAAGCCCACCGGCACACCGATCACGGCGGCCGGGCGCGGCGCGCGCGCCCCTCCTGCCCCTCCTGCCCCTCCTTCTGCGATTATCTCCAGCAGCCGGAAGAGCGCCGTGGGGGCGTTGCCGACCGCGACCACCGCCCCATCGAGCCGGTCCCGCCACAGCTCCAGCGCGGCGGCGCTGCGCGTGGTGCCCATGCGCCGCGCCAACTCCGGTACGGCGGGGTCCGCGAGGGTGCAGATCACCTCGTTGTCGGCGGGCAGCCGCTTACGGGTCACCCCGCTGGCGACCATGCGCGCGTCACAGAGCACGGGCGCGCCGGACCGCAGCGCGGCGCGGGCGCGGGAGACCACCCCGGGGGTGTACGCGAGGTCCTTGACCAGGTCGACCATGCCGCAGGCGTGGATCATCCGCACCGCCACCTGACTGACGTCGGCGGGAAGCCCGCCGAGGTCGGCCTCGGCGCGGATGGTGGCAAAGGAGGCGCGGTAGATGGCCGCCCCGTCCTTCTCGTAGTCGAACACGGTGTCCTCGATGTCCTCGATCATGTCGTTCCACGGGCCGCCGCCACGGCGCCGGCCAACTGCTCCGCTGTCACATCCACGCTGTCCGTCTCCGGCGTGTCTCCTCCCGCGCCCCGTACGGTGACCCGATAGCCCGTGTCGCCGATCGCCAGCGCGTCCACCCAGCGGCCCCCGGGGTGACCGCAGCGGCGTTCGCAGCCGGAGACGTACACCGGCAGTGGCTCGGGCCCGGCCCGGCCGCCACCGGATGTCGTACCGTTCACCGGCCACGGCGGCGAACCGCCCACGACCACGTGTCCGGTGTCCACGTGTCCGCTGTCCGCGTCCCTCCGCGCCGGGTCCGCGACCGTTCCCGCCGGGTCCGCGACCGCACCCGCCGTGTTTGCGGACGCCCCCGCCGTGTCCGGCGTGTCCGCCGCGCCCGCCGCGACTCGCCCGGTGCCCGCGGCCCGCCCCCGTGTCACGTCCGCGACCATGCGCGCCGCGTCGGCCCGCACATCCGCCAGGGACTTGGCGCAGCCGGGGCGCCCCGTGCACGCGCCGACCCCGAGCCACGGTGAGTCCGGCGTGGTCACCAGCCCCGCACCGGCGAGTTCGGACAAGGCGCCGGGCGCGTCGTCCGGGGCGAACCCGGGGAGCACCACGCCGCGCCAGGGTGTCATACGCAGCTCATCCGCCCCGCCCCGGGAGGCGAGCGTCGTGAGCAGCCGCCATTGCGCGGCGCTCACCCGGCCCAGGGGGAGGGCGATGGACAGCGCGTGGCGCCCGTTCGGGCCGGGGACCGACCCGGGGGCGGGTGGCGCGGCGGAGGCGGGTGCCGGGGTGTGTTCCACCGGTACGGCCTCGATGCCCGCACCGGCGAGTCGCGCGGCCAATCCGCCGGTCGTCACGGCGTGTTCGGCGGGGAGTTCGCGTACCCGCCACGCCCGTGTCCCGCTTTCCCGTACCCGTGTCAGGAACTCCACCGCGGCAAGCGCCGCCGCCCGTGGCGCGTCCTCGCCCCGCACCCGCAGGCCGCCGCCCCCTGCCATCGACCCGTCCGTGGCGAGGCTCGCCGCGCCCGCACCGCCGGTGTTCGCCTCCGCGCCACGGCCGAGCGGGTCCGAGCCGTCCGTACGACGCGCCCGCCGCACTGCCGTGTCCGGGTGTGTCGCGCCCGACGGCCGTGACGCACCCGGGCCCGGCAGCGGACCACCGCATCGCAGCACCGCTCCACCGTCCGCCGTTGCGATCAATGTCACATCCGCGTCCAAGGCGGCCACATCGCCACGGCCATCGTCCAGCGCGAACAGAAACCTGCCCGACAAGCCGGACAGGGGGGACAATTCCCCGCGCCCCGCCGGTCCCGCCGGTGAGTCGTCACACAGCGCGGCGTCCAACTCCCGCACCCATGCCACCACATCCGCGTGCCCCCGGCCGTCCAGGCCGGACAGCGGCGACGCCACGATGTTGCGCACCCGGTCATGGCGGTCCGAGGGAAGCAGTCCGGCCGCCCGCAGCCGGGCCGCCAGCTCCGCGCCGCACCCCGCCGCCAGGCCGCGCACCTGCGCATTGCCCCGTGAGGTGATGTCCAGCCGCCCGTCCCCGAGCTCCTCGGACACCCGCCCCAGCGCCTCGGCCTGACGGGCCGTCAGCAACCCGCCGGGCACCCGGATCCGGGCCAGCGAACCATCGTCCGCCGGGTGCAGCCGCAGCGCGCCGGGACAGGCGTCATCGCGTCCGCGCACGGGGGTTTCATCCCCTGGTGGGGTGGTTGTCGGGGGGAGGGGCATGGCGGCGAGCATACCGACGATCCGGTCCGGCCCACCGCCCCGGCCAGGCTCCACGGAGGCCGGAACGCACCATCCCGTGGCAGGTCAGCAACGCTTACTATGCTCAGCGGTGGGTCGGTCCCGACCCGCGACACGCATAAGACGGCACTCACGGCAGGAAGCCGGTGGAAATCCGGCGCGGTCCCGCCACTGTGAGCGCGGTGGCTGCCAGAAACGGCAGCGGCCGAGCGAGCCAGGAACTGCCGCCGTCTTCAACCCGCCCGGGGCGCGGACCCCGAGGAAGGTATGCCGCCGCATGATTCTGCTGCTGTCGACGTCCGACACCGACCTGCTCAGCGCCCGTGCCGCCAGGGGCCCGGTGCCGTACCGCCTCGCCAACCCGGCCCGCCTCGCCCTCGACGACCTGCCCGGTCTCCTGGAGGGCGCCGAACTCGTCGTCGTACGGCTCCTCGGTGGCCTCCGCGCATGGCAGGAGGGGCTCGACACGCTGCTCGCGGGCGACCTCCCCGTGGTCGTCCTCACCGGTGAACAGGCGCCCGACGCCCAGCTCATGGAGGCGTCCACGGTCCCGGTCGGCATCGCCGCCGAGGCCCACGCCTACCTCGCCCACGGCGGGCCCGCCAATCTGGGCCAGCTGGCCCGGTTCCTCTCCGACACCGTGCTGCTCACCGGCCATGGCTTCGAACCGCCCGCGCCCGCGCCCACCTGGGGCCCGCTGGAGCGCACCGGCCGCGCGGCCGACCCCGCCGACGCGATCGCCCCGACCATCGCGGTGCTCTACTACCGTGCCCATCACATGAGCGGCAACACCGCCTTCGTGGAGGCCCTGTGCCGGGCCGTGGAGGACGCCGGGGGCCGCCCGCTGCCGCTGTTCGTCGCCTCGCTGCGCGCCCCCGAGGCCGAGCTGATCGAGGCCCTCGGCGCGGCCGACGCCATCGTCACCACCGTCCTCGCGGCCGGTGGCACCCGACCCGCCGAGGCGTCCGCGGGCGGCGACGACGAGGCGTGGGACGCGGGCGCGCTCGCCGCGCTGGACGTGCCCGTGCTCCAGGCGCTGTGCCTGACCTCGTCGCGCACCGCGTGGGAGGAGAACGACGAGGGGCTGTCGCCGCTGGACGCCGCGACCCAGGTCGCCGTCCCCGAGTTCGACGGGCGGCTCATCACCGTGCCGTTCTCGTTCAAGGAGGTGGACGAGGACGGCCTGCCGGTCTATGCCGCCGATGCCGAACGCGCCGCGCGTGTCGCCGGAATCGCGGTACGACACGCCCGGCTCCGCCACCTCCCCGCCGCCGACAAGCGGCTGGCACTCGTCCTCTCCGCCTACCCCACCAAGCACTCCCGGATCGGCAACGCCGTGGGCCTCGACACGCCCGCGAGCGCCGTCGCCCTGCTGCGCCGACTGCGCGCGGAGGGCTATGACCTCGGCCCCGAGGACGGGCCGGACGCGCTCCCGGGCCTGGTCTCCGGCGACGGTGACGAGCTGATCCGCGCCCTCATCGAGGCGGGCGGCCATGACCAGGAGTGGCTCACCGAGGAGCAGCTCGCCCGCAACCCCGTCCGCGTCCCCGCCGCCGACTACCGCCGCTGGTACGCCACGCTCCCCCAGCAGCTCCGGGACGCGGTCGAGGAACACTGGGGCCCGCCGCCCGGTGAGATGTTCGTGGACACCAGCCGCGATCCGGACGGCGACATCGTCCTGGCCGCGCTGCGCCGCGGCAACCTCCTGGTCGTCATCCAGCCCCCGCGCGGCTTCGGCGAGAACCCCATCGCCATCTACCACGACCCCGATCTGCCGCCCTCGCACCACTACCTGGCCGCCTACCGCTGGATGGCCGCACCCCGGACGGACGGCGGCTTCGGCGCCGACGCCATGGTCCACCTGGGCAAACACGGCAACCTGGAGTGGCTGCCGGGCAAGAACGCCGGACTGTCCGCCGCCTGCGGCCCCGACGCCGCGCTCGGCGATCTGCCGCTGATCTACCCCTTCCTGGTCAACGACCCGGGCGAGGGCACCCAGGCCAAGCGCCGCGTCCACGCCACCCTCGTCGACCACCTCGTCCCGCCGATGGCCCGCGCCGACTCCTACGGCGACATCGCGCGGCTGGAACAGCTGCTGGACGAGTACGCCGCCATCTCCTCGATGGACCCGGCCAAGCTCCCCGCCATCCGCGCCCAGATCTGGACCCTCATCCAGGCCGCCCGGCTCGACCACGACCTGGGCCTGGAGCAGCGGCCGGACGACGACGGCTTCGACGACTTCCTGCTGCACGTCGATGGCTGGCTGTGCGAGGTCAAGGACGCCCAGATACGCGACGGACTGCATGTTCTGGGCGCCGCGCCGACCGGACCCGGGCGGGTCAACCTCGTACTGGCCATCCTCCGCGCCCGCCAGATCTGGGGCGGTACGTCCGCGCTCCCCGGTCTGCGCGAGGCGCTCGGCCTGGACGAGTCGGCCGCCACCCGCACCGGCGCCGACGAGGCCGAGGAGCGGGCCCGCGCGCTGGTCCAGGCGATGGAGGACGCCGAATGGGCCCCGGAGGCCGTCGAGAAGGCCGTCCTCACCCTGCCCGATGACCAGCGCCCCGCCGTCTCCGCGATCCTCGACTTCGCCGCCCGCGAGGTCGTACCCCGGCTGGCCGCCACGACCGACGAGATCGACCACGCCGTGCACGCTCTCGCCGGCGGGTTCGTCCCCGCCGGGCCGTCCGGCTCACCGCTGCGCGGACTGGTCAACGTCCTGCCGACCGGCCGCAACTTCTACTCCGTCGACCCCAAGGCCGTGCCCAGCAGGCTGGCCTGGGAGACCGGCCAGGCCCTCGCCGATTCGCTCCTGGAGCGCTACCGCGCCGACAACGACGGTCAGTGGCCGAAGTCCGTCGGCCTCTCGCTGTGGGGGACGAGCGCGATGCGCACCTCCGGCGACGATGTGGCCGAGGCGCTCGCGCTGCTGGGCATCCGCCCCGTGTGGGACGACGCCTCGCGCCGGGTGACGGGACTCGAACCCGTGACACTCGACCAGCTGGGCCGCCCGCGTGTCGATGTCACCCTGCGCATCAGCGGGTTCTTCCGGGACGCCTTCCCGCATGTCGTCGGGCTGCTGGACGACGCCGTACGGCTCGCCGCCGCCCTCGACGAGAGCGACGAGGACAACTACATACGCGCGCACACCCGCGCCGACCTCGCCGAACACGGTGATGAGCGCCGCGCCACCACCCGCATCTTCGGCTCCCGCCCCGGCACCTACGGCGCCGGGCTGCTCCAGCTCATCGACAGCCGCGACTGGCGCACCGACGCCGACCTCGCCGAGGTCTACACGGTCTGGGGCGGCTACGCCTACGGGCGCGGGCTCGAAGGGCGGCCGGCGCGGGCCGAGATGGAGAGCGCCTACCGCCGGATCGCGGTCGCGGCCAAGAACACCGACACCCGCGAGCACGACATCGCCGACTCCGACGACTACTTCCAGTACCACGGCGGCATGGTGGCCACCGTGCGCGCACTGAAGGGCACGGCCCCCGCCGCGTACATCGGCGACTCCACCCGCCCCGAGACGGTCCGCACCCGCACCCTCCACGAGGAGACCTCACGGGTCTTCCGCGCCCGGGTGGTCAACCCGCGCTGGATCGAGGCGATGCGCCGCCACGGCTACAAGGGCGCCTTCGAGCTCGCCGCGACGGTCGACTACCTCTTCGGCTACGACGCCACCACGGGTGTGGTCGCCGACTGGATGTACGACAAGCTCGCCCAGACCTATCTGCTCGACCCGGAGAACCGCTCCTTCCTGGAGGAGGCCAACCCCTGGGCGCTGCACGGCATGGCCGAGCGGCTGCTGGAGGCCGAGAGCCGCGGGCTGTGGGACGAGCCCGACCCGGAGGTGCTGGAGCGGGTGCGGGAGCTGTATCTGGAGACGGAGGGCGGCCTGGAGGGCGGGGACGAGTAGGCGCGATCCGCGCCGCCCCGCGGCGGCGTCCGGGTCTCCCGCACGGCGGCGTCCGGGTCTCCCGCACGGTGGCGTCCGGGTCTCCCGCACGGTGACCTCCGCGCTCGCCGTGCGGTGATGTCCGGGATGGCCGCGCGATGACGTTCGCGGTGTCCGCGCGATCCCCGCGCGGGGGCCCGGGCGGTGGCTCAGTCGGCGGACGACGACCGTGCGGCCGGGCGGGTCGCCGCCCGGATCCGGTCCGGCCAGGGTGGACAGTTGACCAGTTCGGTCCACTCGCGGTCGTAGCGCCCGGGTACCGCGCGCCCCGCGGACGCCCAGCGCTCGACCAGCGCGGCGTAGATCGGTACGGATGTGGATGTCTGAACGGTCTGATGAACCGTTCCGTCGCCTTCGGTGCTCCGGTCCAGCGCTCTGCTCGGCTGCGAGAGAGAACGGCGTCGCATCGTCGTCGTCATATTCGGACAACGCGCCCTGCCCCGCCCGGTCACCTTCCGCGAGCCGGTCTCACCCGCATCGGCGGGGTGTCGCACACGTCAGCGACTCCCCGGCGGCATGCCAGGGCGACCGGGCCGCGCACCCTTTTCACACTCCGAAACGAAAAGCATTGCCGCATTCATAAAGCCCATTCGCCGCCGGTGTGGAAGTCTATTGATAACCGTGTCCATTGCAGCCTTTGGCGAATTCCCCCCGGTGCTGTTTCAATTGCGCTGTCCCGAAGACGATCCGAGACGATCCGAGGAGGAGCCGGTGGGGGCTCATGCGCACGGACCCGACGAGGGGCACGGCGGACCCGGGCACGGTGGCCACACGCACGGCGTGGCGGAGAACGCCGACCGCCGGTGGCTGACCCTCGCCCTCGCGCTGATCAGCGGCTTCATGGCGGTGGAAGTTGTCGTCGGGATCATCGCCCGCTCCGTGGCGCTGCTGTCCGACGCGGCCCATATGCTCACCGACGCCGCCTCGATCGTGCTCGCGCTCATCGCGATCCGGCTCTCGGCGCGCCCCGCACGCGGCGGATACACCTATGGGCTCAAGCGGTCGGAAATCCTTTCCGCCCAGGCCAATGGTCTTTCCCTGCTGCTGCTCGGCGCCTATCTCGGCTATGAGAGCGTGGGGCGGCTGATCGACCCGCCCGAGGTGACCGGTGGTCTGGTGCTGATCACCGCGCTGGCCGGTGTGGCGGTGAATCTCGCCGCCGCGTGGTGCATGTCGAAGGCGAACCGCTCCTCGCTCAATGTCGAGGGCGCCTTCCAGCATGTGCTCAACGACCTCTACGCCTTCATCGCCACCGTCGTCGCGGGACTGGTGGTGGTGACGACGGGCTTCGCGCGGGCCGACGCGATCGCCGGTCTGCTGGTGGTCCTCCTCATGATCAAGGCGGGCGTGGAACTGCTGCGGGCCTCCGGCCGGGTGCTGCTGGAGGCCGCCCCGACCGGTGTCGAGCCCGATGAGGTGGGCGGCCGGCTGGTCGCCCATGGACAGGTGGCCGAGGTGCACGATCTGCATGTCTGGCAGATCACCTCGGGCGAGGTCTCGCTCTCCGCCCATGTCCTGGTCGCGGCGGGCGGCGACTGCCACGCGGTCCGGGAGGACCTGGAAGCGGTGCTGAGCGGCGAGTACGGGATCACCCACACCACGCTCCAGGTCGACCATCTGGACGACCCGGCCGCACGGGGACGGGCGGACGGGGAGCACTGCCCGACCGCCCACGGTCCGGTGCACCGGGCGGCGTCGTACGGCCACTGAACGGGGCCGAGCGGCGCCGCCCCCATACGGAAGGCCCGGGAGCGGCATGGCGTTTCCGGGCCTTGATGACGATGAAGCCTTGAGGGGCGTATCAGGCGGTGGCCGGCGCGGCGGCCGGCCTGAAGGCCGCTGTCAGAAGCGACTTCGCGAGCTGGGCGACCAGCGCCTCCAGGGCGATCTGGGCCAGCTTGACCAGGACGGTCGTCAGGATATTGGCCATGGGTACCTCACTGGATGGAACACGAGCGGAAGCGAGGCATCCGCTTCCAGTTCGTAGGTTGACCCGGGCCGGGAAGCGGGCGGCGCACACCAGGTAAGCATTCGGTGAATGAAAGGAAAGATCTGGGTGAGAAACACCTGAGATGTCCCGTTCCCGGGTGACGCGTTCAGACCGCGAGCGGCATCCGCCGGGGGAAGAGCAGCCGGGGTGCGACGGCCGCCCCCAGGGTGGCACCGGCCGAGCAGACTCCGACGACCGACCAGGCCATCGGGCCCAGGGGCGTACAGCCGAAGAAGTGGCTGACCACCGGAGTCTCCACGATGGCGAACAGCGTGGCCGCCGACGCCAGACTGGTGACCAGCACCAGTGGGCTGTGCCAGTCGGTCATGAAGGTCTGGCCCAGCTGGGTGCCGACCAGCGCCGCGAGCCCCATGGTGCTCGCCCGCCGGGCCCGGCCCGTCATCCGTCCGCACTGCCAGGCCGCGGCCGCGCCCAGTGCGGTGGCGCTGCCGCGCACCGCGAGGATACGGCCCAGATCGGAGCCGAACAGCGCGGATGCGGGGCCGCCCACCAGCGGGTCCTCACCGGACTTGGCGCGCTCCGGACGCCGCGCCCGGGCCAGGGCCACCGCGAGGGCGGGCAGCATATCGGTGAGCAGATTCACCAGGAGCAGCTGACGGGCGCCCAGCGGGGCCCGTCCGGCCACCGCCGCGCCGAGCAGGGTGAAGGCGACCTCGCCCGCGTTTCCGCCGACCAGGATCGCCACCGCGTCGCGCACACTGCGCCACAGCGCCCTGCCCTCCCGCAGCGCGTCGAGGATCCGGGTCGGGTCCGGATCGGTGAGCACCAGGTCCGCGGCGGCACGGGCCGAGGCCGAGCCGCGTGCGGACAGTCCGATGCCGATGTCCGCGAGGCGGATCGCGGCCGCGTCGTTCACCCCGTCCCCGGTCATGGCCACCACCTGTCCGGCCTGCCGCAGCGCCTGGACGATACGGACCTTGTGCTCGGGGGAGACCCGGGCGAAGACGGTGGTACGGGCGATCCGCTCGACCCGCTCGCCCTCGGGCAGGGTGTCCAGCTCCGCCCCGGTGAGCACCGGCTCGGCGTCCGCGATGCCGAGCTCCCGGGCGATGGCGACCGCCGTGGTCGGGTGGTCGCCGGTGACCATGGCGACGCGTACCCCGGCGTCCGTCAGCCGCTTGACGGTCTCGGCGGCGCCCGGCCGCGTGGTGTCGGCGATGGCGATGAAGCCCAGCAGGGTGAGCTCCCGGGCGATCGCGGCCACTTCCGATGTCGGCGTGTCGGACCCGGCGGGCCGGGTCTCGGCCACCGCCAGCACCCGCAGCCCGTCGGAGGCCAGCGAGTGCAGCAGGCGCTCGGTGGCGCGCAGCCGCTCCGGGGTCAGCGGCCTGGTGTCGTCGGCCGCCCCCGGGGTCGGTGACCTGGTGTCGTCGGCCGTCCCTGGGCTCAGCGGCCTGGTGTCGTCGGCCGTCCCTGGGCTCAGCGGCCCGGTGTCGCACGCCGCCCCCGGGCTCAGTGGTGAGGTGTCGTCCGCCGCCCCGGGGCTCAGGGCGTAGGCGCATCGGGCGAGCACGATCTCGGGCGCACCCTTGACGGCCAGGTACGGGCGCCCGGACTCGGTGCCCAGACACGCCGAGAATCCCCGGCTGGCCTCGAAGGGCAGCTCGGACACCGGACGCCAGACGCCGTCCCCGTCGCAGTGCGCCGCCGCGGCGTCGATGACGGCCTGGTCGGTGGCGTGGGCCAGCGCCCGTCCGCCCTCGGGCTCGGGGCAGGCGCGGGCCGCCGTGCGCAGCAGCCGCTCGCCCAGCGCGCTGCCGGTCGGCAGCTCATGGTCGTACGCGGCGACCCGGGCCACGGCCAGCCGGCCCTCGGTCAGGGTGCCGGTCTTGTCGAAGCAGACGACGTCCACCCGGCCCAGGGCCTCCAGCACCCGTGGCGTACGTGTCAGCACCCCGCGGTGCGAGAGCCGGCGCGCCGCGGCGGACTGCGCCACCGTGGCCACCAGCGGCAGCCCCTCGGGCACGGCGGCCACCGCGATGGCCACTCCGGTGGACAGCGCCTCGCGCACCGGCGCCCCGTGCAGCAGCCCCAGCAGGGTGACGGCGGCGCCGCCGAGGCCGGTGGCGGGCAGCGCGACCTTGGTGAGCGCGGCCAGCCGGCCCTCGATCCCGATGGGCGCGGTGGGACGCCCGGCCAGTTCGGCGGCGCGCCCCGCCTCGGTCTGCGCTCCGGCGGCCACGACCACGGCGTATCCGGTTCCGGCGAGCACCGTGCAGCCCTGGTAGACCATGCAGGAGCGGTCCGCGAGGTCGGCGCCCGGAGTGGCGGCCGGGTCCTTGGCGACCGGCCCGGACTCGCCGGTCAGCCCGGCCTCGTCCAGCTCCAGCCGTTCGCTGACCAGCAGCCTCGCGTCGGCCGGTACGACGTCCGAGGGCCGCAGCGCGACGATGTCCCCGACCCGCAGCTCCTCGGCGGCCACCGTGTGCACCGGGGCGGTGGTCAGCCCCGCGAAGAACACCTCCCGGTCCGCCGCCACCCCGTCCGCCAGGGACATCGAGGGCGCCCAGCCGACCAGCCGGCCGTTCATCCGCTCGCTCAGCAGCAGGCCGCGCAGCGAGCGCTCGGCCCGCAGCCGCTGTGCGCCGCTGATCACCGCGTTGCCCGCCATCACGCTGAGGACGAGGAAGGAGTCCACACCGGAGCCCACCGCCGCGGAGGCCGCGGCGCCGAGCGCCAGCACGGGGGTGAGCGGATCGTGCAGCTCCTCGCGCACCGCGTTCACCAGCGAGGCGGTGTTCCGGGTCAGGGCCGCGAAACGGGAGGAGGCGGCCCCCACGACACCGGCTCCCACGACACCGGCTCCCACGGCACCGGCTCCCACGACACCGGGCGCCCCGGCCCGTACGTCCGTCCCGGCCGCATCGGGCACGAGGCGTGTCGCGTCGGCCCACAGCGTCCGGGAGGACCGCGGCGCGCCCGGGTCACCTGGAGCCGCGCCCGGTTCCCCGGGGCCCGCGCCGTGGGGCGCGCCCGAGCCGTCGGGCGGCTCCGTCCCGTTCTCCCGGAAGGCGCACAGCACGCTGAGGGTCTCCCGCGCGCCCAGGGCGTGCCAGTTGCCGCGGACGCGGGGCGCCGGTGCGGGACGGCGCTCCACCCGGCGCGCCGCGCGGATCCCGCCGAGCATGGCCAGGAACGCCGCGCTGTACACCGGAGAGGTGGCGAGCCCGGCCACCGCGGGCCGGGTCCCCGCCGCGGCGATCAGCGCGCCGAGCGCGGATCCGCCCATCGACAGCCGGGCCGAGCGCCGGCTGACCGAGCGCGCGTCCTCCAGGGCCCGCAGAACACGCCACGCGTGGACCAGTCCGGGGCCGCAGAGCAGATCGGCCGACCAGCACACCCGGCCCGCACCACGCGCCATGACGGCGACGCCGAGATCGGCCGCGCCCAGCGCCTCGTCGTCCGCGCCGCTGATCACCAGCACGCCGTGGCCGTCGAGCTGGAGGCGGCGCACCGTGTCGGGGAGCGACGCGCCGGGCGGGAGCAGCTCATCGGCCCAGGGAGCGATCTCGTCCGTACTGGCGTGGTGGGTGAGCACCAGTCGCCGCGCGCCGCGGCGGGCCGCCGCCACCAGGGCGTCGGCCAGTGGGTCGAGTTCGCAGCCGATCCGGACCCGGGCCTGCCGCCGGCCGTCCGCGCCGTACAGGTCCGCGGTCAGGGCCGGCGGACTCGCCGGGAGCGCCGCGGGGAGTTCATGGGGCCGCTCCAGCCGCCAGGGTCCACGCGTCCAGGGCCCGTCGCCGGACAGCTCCCGCAGCGGGCGGCGGTCCAGGACGGACTGCGCGGCGCTCCATGCCTCGGCCTCGCCGAGGTCGCCGACGGTGGCGACCGACAGCAGCCGCGGCCGGCCGGCGCACAGCACCCGCGCGTCGATCAGCACCGCCGACACGCGGTCCAGCAGCCGCAGCGCGGTGCCGTCCATGGGCACCACACCGTCCCGTGCCAGTACGTCGCCCAGCCGGGCGGCGAACGCCTCCCGGCCCATCGCGGCCGCCTTCGGCACGGTGGCCAGCAGCGCCTTACCGGCCTGCTCGAGGTCGCGGGTCCATGCCAGCAGCCCGCCCGCACCGGACAGCGCGGCCAGCGAGGTGCGGTCGACACAGGTCTCCACCGGCCCGGGAGGCAGGGGAGCGGGCCGGGGTGCGGCCGGGTGCGAGCGCTCCGGGAGCCCGTCGCCGTCCGCCACCAACTCGGGTTCGCGGCGCTGCCATACGGTCTGCCGGCCGCGGATCTCGGCGAGTTGCAGCAGACGTTGCAGCGCGTCCAGGGCGAGCGGGGCCTCGCCCCTGGTCAGGGCGTGCACCACGGCGTTCGACACACCGATCAGCGCGTCGGCCTGGGCGCGGCCGAGCCGGGACTCCAGCACACCGCGCAACCGCGGCTGGATCTCCGCCATCACCGTCGGGATCCGCAGCGTGGGGGAGAGCGCGGGCCGCATCGTCATCCGCCGGATGGCGGCCGTCGCCAGGCCGAGGCAGTCGGCGGCGAGCGCGGTCGCGGCGAGCGTCGCCGGTGTGGAGGCGAACGGCGGTTGCGGACGGCCCGCCGGGAAGTCGTCCGCGCCCGTCCCATGGGCCGCCTCGACGCGTTCGACCGCCTCCAGCACGTCCTCGGGGCTGAACTCGTCCTCGTCGAAGTCGACCAGCACCTGGCCGAGCGACGCGTTCACCCCGGCCCAGTTGACGCCTGCCAGCCGCCGCAGCGCGGACTCCAGCTCATGGACCAGCCGTTCATGGCCCGCCCCGTGGCCGGTCAGCCCGCGTACCTCCATATGGGCCCGCCCCGCCCGGGCCCACACCCGCCGGCTGGTGCGCCGGTCGCCGGTGTCGCGCAGGACGTCGGAGATGTCCGCGAGCCGCAGCCGCAGACCGCTGATTCCGCGGGACGGCGCGGAGACGAGGCCCGTGAGCGTAGTGATGGGCAGCACCCGCTGCTCTCCCCTCGGTCCTGGTATGCCGGGTTGGTGAAATCGGCCTATGCTTACCTAATTCCGCCATAAAGTAATCAAAGGGGCATCTGGTAGGAGGAAGGCGTGAGCGCAGCGACGACGACACCCAAGACCACCGACACCCGGAAGACGGGCACGTCCTCGGGGAAGAACGACCGCACGGTCACCTTCACCGTTCCCCGTGTCGCCATGGCCACGGCGAATGTGGCCGCGGTGCCGATCAGGACCGCACGGCGGGTCCTGCCCGCCAAGGGCGGGCTTCCGCTCTACCTCGGCCTCGGCGCGATGGGCCTCGCCGGAGTGCTGGAGTGGCCGATCGCGGTGGGCGTCGGCGTCGGCTACGCCGTGCTGCGCAACCCCCCGCCGGGCGCCGAGACTCCGAACGCGAAGGGCGCCGCCGCCTGAGTGCCGGCCGGCCTGGTGTCACACCCGCGGCGAGTCGTGGTCTTCCAGTCTGACCGGTGGCAGGAACTCGCCCAGCAGGGTCCGGTGCCACCAGGCCCCGGTGGCCCGTCGCTCCGCCGGGGTGGTGAAGCGGTAGAGATACAGCCGCGCGCGCAGATGGGCGGGCGGCGCCTCCGGGAAGGGCGTGGCCCGCAGCAGCCGCACCGTCGCCCGGTCGTTGACCAGCAGCTTGCCGATCAGCGGGGTGAACCACGACCCGGCGTAGGCCGGTGAGATCCCCGCGAACCACATCATCCAGTCCAGCCGCAGATGGTACGGGGCGTACTGGCGCGGCATCCGGCGCACATCGCCCGGCTTGCCCCGGAACTCATAGTCCTTCCAGACCGTGTCCGGGGTGAGCACCGCATCGCCGGTGCCCTGGATCACCACCTCCTGCCGGCTGCGGTTGACGCTGCCGAAGGCCCCGTAGGTGTTGACCAGGTGCAGCGGATTGAACGAATAGTTCATCAGCTGGCGGCCCGACAGCAGATTGCGGGCCGGCCAGTAGCTGAGCACCAGCACCAGCGCGGTGGCCGCCAGCACCACCGCCTCGTACCAGACCGGGGGAGCGGCGAGCTCCGGCGGCCCGGGCAGCCCCAGCAGCTCGGCCGCCCGGCGCCCGTCGACCGCCGAGAGGGCCAGCAGGATCGTCAGCCAGTTGAGCCAGGAGAAGTTCCCGGACGCGACCAGCCACAGCTGGGTGACCACGACGATCCCCGCGGCCACGCTCGCGACCGGCTGCGGGGTGAACAGCACCACGGGCACGATCAGCTGAGCCGTATGATTGGCCGCCACCTCCACCCGGTGCAGCGGCTTCGGCAGATGGTGGAAGAACCAGCTCAGCGGACCCGGCATCGGCTGGGTCTCATGGTGGTAGTACAGACAGGTCAAGTTCCGCCAGCAGCGGTCCCCACGGATCTTGATCAGCCCGGCGCCGAACTCCACCCGGAACAGCAGCCAGCGCAGCAGCCACAGGATGAGCACGGGCGGCGCGGTGCGATCGTTGCCCAGGAACACGGCGAGGAACCCCGCCTCGAGCAGCAGGGACTCCCAGCCGAAGCCGTACCACACCTGTCCCACATTGACGATCGACAGATACAGCAGCCACAGCACCAGCCACGCCACCATCGCGACCGCCAACGGCGCCCGGTCCCCGGCCCCCACCAGCAGCGCGGCCGACAGGGCGGCCCCCAGCCAGGCGCAGCAGACGAAGAACCGGTCGGAGTAGTGCAGATGGAACAGGCTGGGCGAGCGCCCGAACGGCACCTGCGCGAGAAAGCGCGGCACCGGGGTCAGCCCGCGCTCGCCGAGCAGCGCCCGGCCCTGCCGGGCCGCCACCACGAAGGCGATCAGATAGACGGCGGCCAGACCCCGTTGGAAGACCAGCCGGCTCAGCCAGTAGTCGGATGAGGTGAACCACTCCATGGGGGCCGCTCCCTGGGCCTGTCTGCGGTTGGCCTGCATGTATCCGGTACCACCTTTGGCGGGTGCCCGCCATGCGCACGGGTCTGCGGCGGTGCGGAGTTCGCCCGGTAGGGGGCCTAGGGGGGGTGATGGGTTAGGGGTTATCCGTGCCGTGCCCGGTCCGTAGCGTCGAAGCCCGGCATGGATCCGGAGGGAACCACTCAATGCTTCTTCTCGAGCACCGCCTTCTTCGTGAGCACTGCCGCACCCCGCGAACCGCGACGACAGCGATGGCACCGGCGAAGGCGGCGGCCGCGTGGGGATGACCCCGGAGCGGATCTCCGCCAAGACCGGGATCCACAGCCGTCGTTACGCCGCCGGCCACGAGGCCACCTCCGATCCGGCCGTGGAGGCCGCCCGCGCCGCACTCGCGGACGCCGGGATCCGCGCCGATCAGCTCGGCCGGATCGTGGTCGCCACCTCGACCCCCGAGCACCCCCGGCCCGCCACCGCCTGTCCGGTGCGGCACCGGATCGGCGCTCCGGGCGCCGCGGTCCGTGAGTAAACGCAAGGTACCGGCCAGCGAAAGGACTCATCGGCATGGCACAGCGCTTTTCCACCGTCGCGGTGTTCGGGCTCGGCACCACCGGCCGCCACCTCGTGGACGCCCTGGTCCGCGGCGGCCGGCGGGTGATCGCCGTGGAGCGGGACGAACCGGCCCTGCGGCGCGGCCGGGAGCGGGTGACCGCGGCGGAATCCGCCGTCGAGTTCACCACCGACCCGGCGGCCGCCGCACGGGCCGATCTGGTGATCGAGGCGGTCCCCGAACGGCTGGAGACCAAGCGCCGGCTGCTCGCCCGCGCCCATGCCGAGTGTCCGCCGGAGACGGTGTTCGCCACCACGACCACCGGGCTCCCGGTGACCGAGATCGCCTTCGGCTCCGGGCGGACCGACCGCACGGTGGGACTGCACCTCTTCCCGCTGGGACCCGACCGCGAGTCGCCGGCGGTGGAGGTGGTGGGCACCCCGCTCACCGCGGACGCGGTGCTGGCGGACGTCCGGGAGCTGATCCGCGACCTGGGCCGGATCCCGGTGCCGGTGGCCGACCGGCCGGGCTTCATCGGGGGCGCGCTCACCATGGCGTACCTCAACAACGCGGTGGCCATGTACGAGCGGCGCTACGCCTCGCGCGACAGCATCGACACCGCCATGACCCTGGGCTGCGGACTGCCCATGGGGCCGCTGGCCCAGCTGGACGCCATGGGCCTGGACACCGCGCGGGACTCCCTGGAGGCGCTGTACGAGCGCACCGGTGATCCGCGGTACGCGCCCGCGCCCACCCTGGCCCATATGGTGACGGCCGGTCTGGTGGGGGTGAAGGCGGGCCGCGGCTTCTACGAGTACGGGGCGGGCGGCGCGGCCCGGGGTGGCGCGGCGGACGGCCTGGGCGAGCCCGTACCGGCCCGCGCCGTGCGGCGGATCGGGGTGGTGGGCTCGGGCACCATGGCCGTCGGTATCGCGGAGGTGTGTGCGCGCTCGGGCTATCCGACGGTGCTGGTGGCCCGGAGCGAGCGGCGCGCGAAGGAGGCAGCGGCCGCCGTGGAGCGCTCGCTGGAGCGCGGGGTGCGGCGTGGCAAGCTGGCGCCCGGGCTGCTCACCGAGGCGATGGGCCGGCTGACCGCGGGCTGCGAACTCCAGGCGCTCGGCGCCTGCGACCTGGTGGTCGAGGCCGTGGCCGAGGACATCGACGTCAAGCGGGGCGTCTTCGCCGATCTGGACCGGGTGTGCGCACCGGGGGCGGTGCTCGCCACCTCCACCTCGAGCCTGCCCGTCATCGAGTGCGCGATGGCGACACGGCGGCCCGAGGACGTCATCGGGATGCACTTCTTCAACCCTGCTCCGGTGATGCGGCTGGTGGAGGTGGTGCACACCGTGCTGACCTCCAAGGAGGCCCTGGGCACGGCGCACGCGCTGGCCGCGGCGCTCGGCAAGCGTGCGGTGGACTGCCCGGACCGGGCCGGTTTCATCGTCAACGCCCTGCTCTTTCCCTATCTGAACAGCGCGGTGACGATGCTGGACGAGGGCTGGGCCACCGCCGATGACATCGATACGGTGATGGCGGCCGGACAGGGCTATCCGATGGGGCCGCTGCGCCTGCTGGATGTGATCGGCCTGGATGTCTCCCTCGCCATCCAGCGCACCCTGCACGGCACCTTCCGGGATCCGGCCCTGACCCCGGCCCGCCATCTTCAGCGGCTGGTCGAGGCGGGTCACCTGGGTCGCAAGGGAGGGCGGGGGCTGCACCTCCATGAGCGATGACAATGGACGCGCGGATGTCATTGGAACAGTCCGGCGGCGGGTGGGTGGCCTCGGAATTCATCGGTACGGGAATAGGCGTGCCGACTCGCTGTCCACTTTATGGCAGAAGAATTCCTGGCGAATCGCTTGCGGTTACCGAGGGCAACGGACATAAGAATCGCATTAGCCCTCAAAACGGGCAAAAAAATGTTCGAAGTGGATCTTGTGATGCCCTTATCGATGACCACTTCGTGTCGGAGCCAAGGAGGTCATGGATTCTCCCGCCTGCGGCTAGGGGGTCTCGTGTATGCTGGCGCCCTCCGAACAAATGCCCACGTGAACGGGGGTGGTGCAGGCGTGTCAGGGTATCGGTGCACTTCGGCTTCAAGGTGTCGCCCCACGTAGGGGTGGACCGGGCGGATCGATTTTGTCGATCGTCGGGCAGTCTGCCCAGAATTGGTAATTCGTTAACGATGATTTTACGTGCGGCGATGGTGGCGTGCCCGGTGGGCGTATAGCTTGCCGGAAGGCGTTCGGACTGCCGTGAGCAGTGCTTCGCGTCGCATTCGGGGGTGCGAGCAATGGTGTTTTTATCGGCCAGAGCCAGACAATTCGACGCGCAATTCGACAGACTTCGGCGGACGTTTTCCCGATGTCTGGCCGGGGAGGCGGGCCTCGTACTCGTCGAGGGCGCGGTCGGCTGCGGCAAAACCCATACGCTCGAAGCCGTCACGGCCCATGCGGCGAAGGCCGGAGCCCTCGTCCTCAAGGCATACGGCACCTCGGCCGACCGGGCTCCGCTCGGCACGCTGCGCCAGCTCCTGGACTCCCCCCGGCTGCCCAAAGCCACCGCCGACCATCTGCACCGGGCCCTCGACCAGGCCCCCCTCGGCGTCGCACAGCCCCATGAAACCCCTGGTGGCGATCGCGCCGACGCAACCCCGACCCATGTTCAGGGAGCCCGCGAGTTCCGCGCCGCACTCCATGAACTCGCCTCCCGCGAACCGGTGGTGATCTGCGTCGACGAACTCCAACTCGTCGACGCGACGTCACTTCAGTACCTGCTGTATCTGGCGACCCGTTCCCGCTCCGCCAAACTCCTCATGGTGTTCGCGCAGGCGACGGACAGCGAGCAGAAAGACGCCGTCTTCAATACCGAACTGCTGCGTCAGCCCAATTTCCAGCGGCTGCGGCTGGAGAGGCTGTCCTGGGAGGAGACCGCGCAGCTGCTCACCACCCGGCTGGGGCTTCCGGATTCGGCCGATGTGGCCTACAGCTGGTATGAGGTGAGCGGCGGTAATCCGTTGTTGCTACGCGCGGTGATAGACGATTACCGCACCGCGGGGGCGCCGCCACGGCGCGGCGGCGCGGTGGAGCCCGTGGTGGGCGACATGTTCGTCCAGGCCGCGCTCACCTGTGTCTACCGCAGCGGGCGCATCGTCTCCCGGCTGGCCGAGGGTATCGCGGTGCTCGGCGCGTCCGCCTCCCTCGAACTCCTCGGCCGGCTGCTGCGCATCGGCCCCACCGGCACCCGGCGCGGGGCCGCAGCGCTGGACGCGGCCGGCCTCGTCGACGGGCTCGCCTTCCGCCACCCGTACGTCGAGGCCGCGGTGCTGGAGGACATGGACCCCGACGCCCGGCTGGACATGAACCGCCGCGCCGCCGTACTGCTGCACCAGGGCGGCGGGGCGACCCTCGCCGTGGCCCGCCATCTGCTCGCCGCCCAGTCCGCCGACGAGCCCTGGGCGGTGCCGCTGCTGCGGGACGCCGCGCAGCAGGCGCTCGCCGAGGACGACGCCAAGCTGGCGGTCGCCTGCCTGGAGCTGGCGTACTCGGCCTGCGAGGACGAGGAGCTGCGGGCCGGCATCAGGATCGGCACCGCCGGGATCATGTGGCGGCTCAACCCGTCGGCGTCCGAGCGGATGCTGGCGGAGCCGCTGGCCGCGCTGTACGCCGACCGGCTGCCCGCCGCCCATATCGGGCGGCTGATCGAGCTGTTGCTCGCGCACGGCCGGATCGAGGAGGCGCGCGGCGCCATCGGCCGGCTCAACGCCGTCATGAGCAACGCGGGACCCGCCTCGATGTCCCAGTTCCGGATGACCGCCCGCTGGGCCCAGGAGTCCGGTGCGCAGGACCGGCCCCCCGGGGCCGCGGCGCGCCAGGGCGAGGACGCCGGCGCCACCCGGGCGCAGCTCAGATCGCGCAGACCCTCCGCGCTGTCGACGATCACGGCCGCGTTCAGCGGCTTCTTCGGCCGCGGGGGGAGCGAGGAGTCGCCGGTGGCCGCGGCGGAGAAGGTGCTCGAGGTCTCGCCGCTCACCGACGCCACCTTCGAACCCATCGTCAACTCGGTGAACGCACTGGTGTACGCGGGCCGCCCGGACAAGGCGGCGCCGTGGTGCGATGCGCTGATGGACGAGGCCGAGCGGCGCCGGGCGCCGGGCTGGCGGGCCATCTTCGCCTCGATCCGGGCCGAAATCGCCCTGCGGCAGGGCAATCTCGTGGAGTCGGCGGCCTATGCGACCACCGCCCTGGAGATCGTGCCAGGCCGCGACGGAAGCGTCTTCATCGGCGGCCCCCTGGCCAGCCAGATCCTCGCGTACACGGCGATGGGCAAGTACGACGCGGCGGCCCGGCAGCTGAGCCGCCCGGTCCCCGAGGCGCTGTTCAAGAGCATCTACGGACTGGGCTACACCCGCGCCCGCGGCTGTTACTACCTGGCCACCAACCGCATCAACGCGGCGCTCGGCGAATTCCTGATGGCCGGCCGGCTCGCCCAGCTGTGGGAGCTCGACCAGCCGGCGCTGCTGCCCTGGCGCTCCGACGCCGCCGAGGCATGGCTGGAGCTCGGCGACCGGGAGAAGGCCGCGAACCTGGTCTCCGAGCAGCTGGCCAGGAACGGCGCCGGGGACTCCCGGGTCCGCGGGGTCTCGCTGCGAATACTGGCCGCGGCCGGGGACATCGAGAACCGGTCCCGGCTGCTCGGCCAGGCCGTGGAGGAGTTGCAGTGCTCCGGCGACCGCCTGGAGCTGGCCCGGGCGCTGGACGATCTGGGCCGTACGCTGCGCGGCTCCGGGGAGCTGGGACGGGCCGACGCCATCATGGGCCGGGCCTGGCGGATGGCCAAGGAGTGCGGCGCCGAGGAGCTGTGCGCCCGGATCCGCCTCGACTCCGGTCTGGAGGCCCGCGATCCACGGCCGGTGGTGCGGCCGGTGTCCGGACCGCTCGGCCCGAAACCCGCGGTGCCGCCGTCCCTGGGGACCAAGCTCAGCGAATCCGAGGCCAGGGTCGCCGCCCTGGCGGTGGACGGTTATACGAACCGGGAAATAGCCGCCAACCTGTTCATCACCATCAGCACGGTCGAGCAGCATTTGACGCGGGTCTACCGCAAGCTGAATATAAGGAGCCGACAGCAGTTGCCGACCGCGCTGCGGGCCCAGGTGGATGAAATCGCCTGAGCGATGACGGGGGCGATGTCCCGCGGAAGGGGTGGCCGCATGAGGCCACCCCTGTTCCATGCCCACCCCTGATTACCCCCCTATCGCCCCGGCAGACCTGGAGCGCGGGCCGACGGCGTTGATAGCTTCTGGCCGCATGAAGGGCATAGTCCTCGCCGGAGGAAGCGGTACCCGACTGCATCCTTTGACACATGCGGTGTCGAAGCAGATCCTTCCCGTCTACAACAAACCGATGATCTACTACCCGCTGTCGGTGCTCATGCTCGGCGGTGTCAGGGAAATCCAGATCATCTCGACCCCGCTCCATGTGGGGCTGTTCCGCGCGCTTCTCGGCGACGGCGGCCGACTCGGCCTTTCGATCGAGTACGCCGAACAACCCGATGCCAATGGAATCGCCGAGGCATTCATCATCGGAGCCGAATTCATCGGCGATGACCAGGTGGCGCTGGTCCTCGGCGACAACATCTTCCATGGGCCCGGCTTCTCGAAGATGCTGCACCATGAGGCAAGCCATGTCGACGGCTGTGTGCTCTTCGGCTACGGAGTCAAGGACCCCGAGCGCTACGGTGTCGGAGAAATGGATGAGCACGGTCGGCTGATCTCCCTCGAGGAGAAGCCGGCCGCACCCAAATCCAACCTCGCCATCACCGGTCTGTATCTCTACGACAACGACGTCGTGGACATCGCCAAGAACGTACGGCCCTCCGCACGCGGCGAACTGGAGATCACGGACGTCAACCGCGTCTATCTGGAACGCGGAAAGGCCAGGCTCGTGGGGCTCGGCCGCGGATTCGCCTGGCTGGACACCGGAACCCATGACTCGCTGCTCCAGGCCGGCCAGTATGTGCAGCTTCTGGAACAGCGCCAGGGAGTGCGGATCGCCTGTCTCGAAGAGATAGCCTTCCGCATGGGGTTCATCGACGCCGCCGCCTGCTACGAGCTCGGAGCCGAGCTCGGCAAGACGGACTACGGAAAATATCTGATGGATATCGCGGCCAATCACCGCTGAAGGGTTGTCTCCAGTGCGCATAGTTGTGACCGGCGGCGCGGGCTTCATCGGCTCCCACTTCGTCCGGCAGACCTTGACAGGGGCGTACCCGGCGTGGGCGGACGCCCAGGTCGTGGTGGTCGACAAGCTCACCTACGCGGGCAGCGAGGCCAACCTCGCCGAGGTCGCCGACAGCCCCCGGCTGCGCTTCGTCCGCGGCGACATCTGTGACGGCGAACTCGTCGGCGAGCTGCTGCGGGGCACCGATCTGGTGGTCCACTTCGCCGCCGAATCACATGTCGACCGCTCGATATCCGGCGCCGAGGAATTCGTGCGCACCAATGTCCTGGGCACGCACACCCTCCTCAACGCGGCCGCGAACGCGGAGGTCGGAAAATTCGTCCACATCTCCACGGACGAGGTCTACGGCTCCATCGAAAGCGGCTCCTGGAGCGAGGAGGAACCGCTGGAACCCAACTCGCCGTATTCCGCTTCCAAGGCGTCATCCGATCTGTTGGCCAGGGCCTTCCACCGCACCCACGGACTGCCGGTCTGCGTGACCCGCTGCTCCAACAACTACGGCCCCTACCAGCACCCCGAGAAGGTCATTCCGCTCTTTGTCACCCACCTCATGGACGGCAGACCGGTGCCGCTCTACGGCGACGGCGGAAATGTGCGGGACTGGCTGCATGTGGACGACCACTGCTGCGGTATCGCCCTGGTCGCCGAGAACGGCCGACCCGGCGAGGTCTACAACATCGGCGGCGGCACCGAACTGACCAATCTGGAACTCACGGAACGGCTGCTCGAACTGCTCGGCGCCGACCGGTCGCTGATCGAGCGGGTGCCCGACCGCAAGGGCCATGACCGCCGTTACTCGGTGGACATCGCGAAGATCTCCGCGGAACTCGGATACCGCCCCGAGATGTCATTCGAGAACGGTCTCGCGGAAACCGCCAAGTGGTACATGGCACACCGCGGTTGGTGGGAGCCGCTCAAGAAGATATGACCACCCCTACACCTGCGGTTAGGGGTGGATGCGGTTAGGGGTGGTTGAGTCGACTCCCGCCCCATACCGTCGACTTCCGGATCATGGTCAGTCCAGTCGCGTCGTATCTCAACTGAGAGAAGAGTCTGAGGTCGTGATGTCGGAGAACTCCCTGGTGCGTGACGGGCACATCGCGGTCATCGGTATGGCATGTCGCGTGCCGGGCGCATCGACCCCGGATGAGTTCCGGCAGTTGCTGCGCAATGGAGAGAGTGCCATCACTCGGATCCCGGCGGACCGGTATGCCGATGAGCTGCGGGACGCCGGCATTCGATTCGGCGGGTTCGTCGAAACGGCAGCGGAGTTCGATCCGGAGTTCTTCGGGATTTCCCCCCGCGAGGCACTGGCGATGGACCCCCAGCAGCGGCTCGCGCTGGAACTGTGCTGGGAGGCACTGGAAAACGCCGGACTCCTCCCCGCACATCTCGAAGGCAGCCGCACCGGAGTCTTCATCGGCGCGATCGCCGATGACTACGCGACGCTGGTCCACCGGCGCGACCCGGCCGCCATCACCCAGCACACCCTCACCGGCCTGAACCGCGGCATCATCGCCAACCGCGTCTCCTACGCCCTCGGGCTGCGCGGCCCCAGCGTGGCCGTGGACACCGGGCAGTCCTCCTCGCTGGCCGCCGTACACCTGGCCTGCGAGAGCCTGCGACGCGGCGAGACCGAGACCGCCGTGGCGGGCGGCGTCCAGCTCAACCTCGCCCCCGACAGCTTCATCGCGGCCTCCCGGTTCGGCGCGCTCTCCCCGGACGGCCGTTCCTACACCTTCGACGCCCGCGCCAACGGCTATGTGCGCGGCGAGGGCGGCGGTCTCGTCGTGCTCAAGCGACTCCAGGACGCGCTGTGCGACGGCGACCCCGTGCTGTGTGTGATCCGCGGCTCCGAGGCCAACAACGACGGCGGCGGCGACAGCCTCACCACCCCCGCGGCCCACGGGCAGGAAGCCATGCTGCGCGCCGCCTACGAGCGCGCCGGGGTCGACCCCGCCAAGGTCCAGTACGTCGAACTGCACGGCACCGGAACCAAGGTCGGCGACCCGGTCGAGGCCGAGGCGCTGGGCGCCGTCCTGGGCGCACGCAGGGCCGACGACGCACCCCTGCGGGTCGGCTCCGTCAAGACGAACGTGGGCCACCTCGAAGGCGCGGCGGGCATCACCGGCCTCATCAAGACGGTGCTCTCGCTCGCCCACCGCGAGCTGTTCCCGACCCTCAACCACGAGACACCGAACCCCGCGATCCCCCTGGACACCCTGGGCCTGACGGTCCAGACCAGCCTTGACACCTGGGCCACGGAGGCGGACGCCCCACGGCTCGCGGGCGTCAGCTCGTTCGGCATGGGCGGCACCAATGTGCACATGGTGCTGGAACAGGCACCCGCCGAGAACCCGACCCCGGCCCCAGCTCCGGCCCTGACCCCAGCCCCGGAACGGCCGACGGCCCCGGACGCGGTGCCGTGGGTGCTCTCGGCGCGTGGTGAGGGGGCGTTGCGGGCTCAGGCGCGGCGGTTGCGGTCGTTCGTGGCGGAGCGGCCGGAGTTGGGTGCGGTGGATGTGGGGTATTCGCTGGCGTTGACCCGGTCCGCCTTCGGTCACCGTGCGGCGGTCGTCGGCCGCGACCGCGAGGAGCTGCTGAGGGGCCTCGACGATCTGGCCGCGGGCATGGTCCCGGGCACGGCGACGATTGGCGGTGGGACGGCGTTCCTGTTCACCGGGCAGGGTGCGCAGCGGCTGGGTATGGGGCGGGAGTTGTACGGGGCGTTTCCGGTGTTCGCGGTGGCGTTTGATGCGGTGTGTGCGGAGTTGGATCGTCATGTGGATGGTTCGGTGCGGGATGTGGTGTTCGGTGGGGATGCGGTGGCGTTGGATCGGACGGTGTTTACGCAGACGGGTTTGTTTGCTTTGGAGGTGGCGCTGTTCCGGTTGGTGGAGTCGTGGGGTGTTGTGCCGGATTTCCTGGTGGGGCATTCGGTGGGGGAGTTGGCTGCGGCGTATGTGGCGGGGGTGTTCTCGCTGGCGGACGCGTGTGCGTTGGTGGCGGCTCGGGGTCGGCTGATGCAGGCGTTGCCGGAGGGCGGCGCGATGGTGTCGTTGAAGGCTGCCGAGGCGGATGTGACACGGCATCTGGTCGGTTATGAGGACCGGGTGAGTGTGGCGGCGGTCAATGGTCCGGTGGCGACGGTGATTTCCGGTGAGGAGTCGGCGGTGCTGGCGGTGGCGGAGGCGGTGGGGGTCAAGAGCAAGCGGCTGAGCGTCTCGCATGCGTTCCATTCGCCGTTGATGGAGGGGATGCTGAGCGAGTTCGCCGAGGTGGCCGCTGGGATCAGCTACGGCACGCCGCATATCGCGCTCGTCTCGAATGTCACGGGTGAGGCGGCGGGTGAGGAGGTGTGTTCGGCGGAGTACTGGGTGCGTCATGTGCGTCAGGCGGTGCGTTTCGCGGACGGCATGCGGTTCCTCGAAGGCCAGGGTGTCACCCGCTATGTGGAGCTCGGCCCGGCCGGTGTGCTTTCCGCCATGGGCCAGGAATGTGTCTCCGGGCCTGCTGCCGCGTTCGTCCCGCTGCTGCGCAAGGACCGTGACGAGACCGAGGCGCTGCTGTCCGGGGTCGCCCAGGTGCATGCTCACGGTGGTGAGGTCGACTGGGCGGCGGTGTTCGCCGGGCGCGGTGCGCATCGGGTGCAGCTGCCCACGTACGCCTTCCAGCGGCAGCGCTACTGGCTGGACACCGACCTCCACGGCACCGAGGACGCCGCCACCGACGAACCCCTCTCCTGGCGCCAGGAGTTCGCGGCCCTGACCGACGCCGCCGAGCGCGAGCGCGTGGCGCTCGAGCTGGTCCGTACCCACACCGCCTGGGTCCTGGGCTCTCCGGGCCCCGACGCCGTCGACCCCGAGAAGATCTTCAAGGAGCTCGGCTTCGACTCGCTGATGTCCGTCGAGCTGTGCAACCTCCTCAGCACCGCCACCGGCACACGGCTCGCCGGGACCGTCCTCTTCGACCACCCCACCCCGCTGGCCCTCTCCCGCCACGTCCAGCACGTGGCGGTGGGCTCCCGGCCGGGCGTGGCCCCGCGCCCGGCCGCCACCCGGCCCGTGGCCACCGGCCACGACGACCCGATCGCCATCGTGGCGATGAGCTGCCGGCTCCCCGGCGGGGTGCGCACCCCCGAACAGCTGTGGCAGCTGGTCAGCGAGGGTCGAGACGCCATCGCGGGCTTCCCCGCCAACCGGGGCTGGGACCTGGAGGGGCTCTACGACCCGGACCCGGCCCGCCATGGCACCAGCTATGTGCGCGAGGGCGGATTCCTCTACGAGGCCGACCAGTTCGACCCGGCCTTCTTCGGCATCAGCCCCCGCGAGGCCCAGGCGATGGACCCCCAGCAGCGGCTGCTGATGGAGACCGCGTGGGAGGCGTTCGAGCGCGCCGGGATCGACCCCACCACGCTCAAGGGCAGCGACGCCGGTGTCTTCGTCGGCGCCATGCCACAGGACTACGGGCCGCGGATGGACGAGGCGTCGGAGGGGTTCGAGGGCTATCTGCTGACCGGTGGCACCACCAGCGTCGCCTCCGGCCGTATCGCCTACACCTGGGGTCTCGAAGGCCCGGCGATCACCGTCGACACGGCCTGCTCGTCCTCTCTGGTGGCCCTGCACATGGCCGTACGGTCGCTGCGCCAGGGCGAGTGCTCGCTGGCGCTGGCCGGCGGCGCCACCGTGATGTCCAGCCCCGGGATCTTCGTCGAGCTGAGCCGCCAGAAGGCGCTGTCGCCCGACGGCCGCTGCAAGGCGTTCTCGTCCGACGCCGATGGCACCGGCTGGGGCGAGGGTGTGGGCATGGTGCTGCTGGAGCGGCTGTCGGACGCGCGGCGCAACGGCCACCGGGTGCTGGCGCTGGTGCGCGGCTCCGCCACCAACCAGGACGGCGCGAGCAACGGCCTCACCGCCCCGAGCGGACCGGCCCAGCAGCGGGTCATCCGGCAGGCGCTGGCCGACGCCGGGCTGACCGCCGCCGATGTGGACGCGGTCGAGGCCCATGGCACCGGCACCTCGCTCGGCGATCCGATCGAGGCCGGTGCGCTGCTGGCCACCTACGGCCAGGAGCACGCCGAGGACCGGCCGCTGTGGCTGGGCTCGCTGAAGTCCAACATCGGCCACCCCCAGGCGGCCGCGGGCGTGGCCGGGGTCATCAAGATGGTGATGGCGCTGCGCCACGGCGTACTGCCCAAGACCCTGCACGTACACGAGCCCTCGCCGCATGTCGACTGGTCGTCGGGGGCCGTGGAACTGCTGACCGAGGCCCGGCCGTGGCCGGAGCCCGAGGCCGCGCGGCCCCGGCGCGCGGGCGTGTCGTCCTTCGGCATCAGCGGCACCAACGCACACGCCATCCTGGAGCAGGCCCCGGCCGAACCGGCCACCGTGCACGACGAGCCGCACCCGGCGGCCCCGGGGCTGCCCGTGCTGCCCTGGGTACTGACCGGGTGCACCCAGCAGGCGCTGCGCACCAGGGCCGAGCAGCTGCGGGACCGCCTGGCCGACCACCCCGGCACCGACCTCGCCGCACTCGGCCACGCCCTCGCCACCACCCGGACGGCCTTCGGCCACCGCGCCGTGATCCTCGGCCGGGACCGGGAGCGGCTGCTGGACGGGCTCGGCGCGCTCGCGCGGGACACCCCGGCGCCCCAGGTGGTCCAGGGCACGGCGGACAGTCGGCGGAAGACCGTGTTCGTCTTCCCCGGGCAGGGCTCGCAGTGGATCGGGATGGCGCTCCCGCTGTGGGACGCATCGCCGGTCTTCGCGGAGCGGCTGGAGGAGTGCGCCGACGCGCTGGAGCCCTTCCTGGACTGGTCGTTGCGCGCGGTGCTGCGCGGGGAGCCGGGCGCCCCGTCGCTGTCCCGCATCGACGTGGTCCAGCCCGCGCTGTTCGCGGTGATGGTGTCGCTGGCGGCGCTGTGGCGCTCGTACGGTGTCGAACCGGCCGCGGTGGTGGGCCATTCACAGGGCGAGATCGCCGCCGCGTATGTGGCCGGGGGGCTCTCGCTCCAGGACGCGGCCAAGGTGGTGGCCCGGCGCAGCCAGGCGTGGGCCGAGCTGAGCGGCAAGGGCGGCATGCTCTCGGTGCTGGCGTCGGCCGGGGCGGTCGCCGAGCGGCTTCGGCCGTGGAGCGAACGGCTCGGCATAGCCGCCGTCAACAGCCCCGGGACCGTGACCGTATCCGGCGACCCGGAGGCCCTGGACGCCTTCATGGCCGAGCTCGCCGCCGACGGGGTGAAGTCCCGCCGGGTGCCGGGCGTGGACACCGCCGGGCACTCCCCGCAGGTCGACGGGTTGCGCGAACGGCTGCTGCGCGAGGTGGCCGGGGTGCGGCCGCGCGCCTCGCGGATCGCGTACTACTCCACGGTGACCGGCGGCCCGCTGGACACCGCGGAGCTGGACACCGACTACTGGTACCGGAACATGCGCGAGCCGGTGGACTTCGAGGGGGCCACCCGGGCGCTGCTTGCCGACGGCCACACGGCGTTCGTCGAGTGTTCGCCGCACCCCATGCTCGCCATGTCGCTCCAGCAGACCGTCGAGGACGCCGGTGGGAACGCCGCCGTCATCGGCACACTGCGGCGGGACGAGGGCGGCCCGGAGCGCTTCGCCGGCTCGTTCGCCGAGGCGTACGTCCAAGGGGTCGAGCCGTCGTGGGACACCGTGTTCGCGGGTGGCCAGGGCCACGGCGAACTGGGGGTGGAGCTGCCGACGTATCCGTTCCAGCGGCAGCGCCACTGGCTGGACAAGCCGGTGGCGGCCGGCGATGTGGCGGCGGCGGGGCTCGACGCGGCCGACCATCCGCTGCTGGGCGCGGCGGTGCCGCTGGCCGGGGCGGACGGCCATCTGTTCACCGGCCGGATCTCCGCACAGGACCATCCCTGGCTGACCGAGCGCACCGGCCCGGACGCGGCCGTGCTCCCCGGCAGCGCCCTCGCCGAACTGGCCATCCGGGCAGGCGACCAGGTCGGCTGCGACCGGATCGAGGAACTGTCCCTTGACGCGCCGCTGGTGCTGCCCGAGAAGGGCGCCGCGGTGATCCAGGTGCGCGTCGGCGCCCCGGACGACGGGGGCTCGCGCGCGCTCAGCGTCCACGCGCGCGCCGAGGACGCCGACTCCGACGAGCCCTGGACGCGGTACGCCACGGCGGTCCTGGCCACCGGAGCCCCCGCCGTTGACATCGGCCTCGCCGCGTGGCCACCGGCCGACGCGGTCCCGGTGGAGACGGCGGGAGGCGTCGGCGCCGTCTGGCGGCTCGGCGCGGACCTCTACGCCGAGGTGGGGCTGACCGAGGCCGAGGAGGCCGACGCCGAGCGCTACGGGCTGCACCCGGTGCTGCTGGAGACGGCGCTCGACGCGGTGGAAACCCCGGGCGACGGCGGCGGAGCGCGGCTGGCCTCTTCGTGGCGCGGCGCCGTCCTGTACGCCACGGGTGCCACGGCGCTGCGGGTGCGGCTGACGCCCACCGGTCCCGATACCTACGCGGTCGCCGCGGCCGACCTCGACGGCGCCCCGGTGGTCTCGGTGGACCGGCTCGTCGTACGCGTGGTGGACACGCCCGGACCGATCGGCGGCCGCTCCGCCCTCCACCCGTCGCTGTTCCGCCTGGAGTGGCCCACAGCGCCCGTGGCGCCCGCCGCCGCGGACACCGCCGCGGCCCCGGCCACTTGGGCGGTGCTGGGCGATGACCCGCTCGGGCTCTCCGCGGCCGTGGACGCGGTGCCCTACGAGGAGACGGCGGAGGTGCCGGACGCCGTGCTGGTGCCGTGCGCCGCCGAGAGCAACGCGGATGTGGCGCAGGCGGCCCACGAGGCCACCCACCGCGTGCTCGCGCTGATCCAGCGGTGGATCTCCGATGAGCGCCTCGCCCCCTCCAGGCTGGTGTTCGTCACCCGTGGCGCGGTCGCGGCCGTCCCCGGCGAAGAGGTCCCGGACGTGGCACACGGCGCCGTATGGGGCCTGGTCCGCTCGGCCCAGTCGGAACACCCCGGCCGCTTCACCCTCGTCGACCTCGACACCGATCCGGAGTCGGCGACCGCTCTCCCGGCCGCGGTGGCTTCTGGCGAACCTCAGTGCGCGGTACGAGACGGACTCGTGAGGGTGCCCCGGCTGGGGCGGGTGGCGAGGGGGACGGCGCCCGCCGAGGCCACCGCCACCACCGGAGCCGCCGGGGCCGCCACCAGGATTGCCTCGGCCACCGAGGTAACCGGCACCGGGCTTGCCGGGGCTGCCGCCACCGGGGTGGCCGAGGCCACCGCCACCGGAGTTGCCGGGGCCTCCGGGACTGCCGGGGCTGCCGCCGCCAAGGAGGCCGGTGGCACCGGCACCGCGGCCGCCGCCGCCAAGGCCGTCGAGGGCGCCGCCACCCGGACCGCCGGGCTCGCCGACGGCCGCCGGCCGCTGGACCCCGAGGGCACCGTTCTCATCACCGGCGCCACCGGGACCCTCGGTGGGCTCGTCGCCCGCCATCTGGTGGGCGAGCATGGCGTACGGCATCTGCTGCTGGTCAGTCGGCGTGGACCCGCGGCCGACGGTATGGGCGAACTCCGCTCCGAACTGACCGAGTTGGGAGCCACCGTCACCGTCGCCGCCTGCGATGCCGCCGACCGGGAGGCGCTCGCCGGGCTCCTCGGCGCGATACCCGACGCGCATCCGCTGACCGCGGTGATCCACGCGGCGGGCGTGCTCGACGACGGCGTCGTGGACGCGCTGGACCCCGAACGGCTCGACCGGGTGCTGCGGCCCAAGGTGGACGCCGCGTGGAATCTGCACGAGCTGACCGCGGACCACGACCTGGCCGCGTTCGTCCTCTACTCCTCCGTCGTCGCCACCATCGGCAACGCCGGACAGGCCAACTACGCCGCCGCCAACGCCTTCCTGGACTCCCTCGCCCAGCACCGCGCGGCCCGCGGTCTGGCCGCCCAGTCCCTCGCCTGGGGCCTGTGGGAGCAGCGCAGCGGCATGAGCGGCCATCTGGCCGACGCCGATGTGCGGCGCATGGCGCGCTCCGGCATCCGTCCGCTGCCCAGCGCGGAGGGCATGGAACTCTTCGACGCGGCGCGGGCGGCGGGCGATGCCACGCTCGTACCCGTACGGCTCGATCTGGCGGAGCTGCGCGGGCGCGCCGCGAGCGGCACCCCGGGGCAGGACGCCGTACCCGCCTATCTGCGCGGCCTGGTCAGGATGCCGGTCCGGCGGGTCGTACGGGCTGGTGGCGGAGGCGGCGGGGTCGCGGAAGCCGACGAGAACTCGTTCGGCCGACGGCTGGCCGCACTGGCGGCGGCCGACCGGAACCCGTTCCTGCTCGACCTGGTGCGGGAACACGCGGCGGCCGTGCTGGGGCTCGCCGCCCCGGACGACATCGAGGCCACCCGAGCCTTCCGGGAGGTCGGCTTCGACTCCCTGACCGCCGTGGAGTTGCGCAACCGGCTGGGTGCCGCCACCGGGCTGCGGCTGCCCACCACCCTCCTCTTCGACTATCCGACCCCCGCCGTGCTGGTGGACCATCTGCGGCGCGAGGCGCTGAGCGAGCGCCCGGAGGCGGCGGCCGTGGTGGCCGCCGTCCGCCCCGCCGACGACGATCCGATCGCCATCGTGGCCATGAGCTGCCGACTGCCGGGCGGGGTCCGCGGCCCCGAGGAGCTGTGGGAGCTGGTGGCGGACGGCCGCGATGTGATCTCGACCTTCCCGACCGACCGCGGCTGGAACGTCGAGGAGTTGTACGACCCCAACCCCGACACCCCGGGCAGGAGCTACGCGAAGGAAGGCGGCTTCCTCTACGACGCCTACGACTTCGACCCCGAGTTCTTCGGGATCTCCCCGCGCGAGGCGCTCGCCATGGACCCGCAGCAGCGGCTGCTGCTGGAGACCTCCTGGGAGGCGCTGGAAAGGGCCGGGATCGACCCGCACTCCACCAAGGGCAGCCCCGCGGGCGTGTTCATCGGCTCCACCGGCCAGGACTACGCCTCGCGGCTGGGCGAGATCCCCGAAGACATGGAGGGCTATCTGCTGACCGGCAAGGCCGCCAGCGTGGTCTCCGGCCGTATCGCCTACTCCCTCGGCTGGGAGGGCCCGGCGCTCACCATCGACACCGCATGCTCCTCCTCCCTGGTAGCCATCCACCAGGCGGCGCAGGCGCTGCGCCAGGGCGAATGCTCGATGGCACTGGCGGGTGGCACGACGATGATGTCGACGCCGAGCCTGTTCATCGAGTTCAGCCGGCAGCGCGGCCTGGCCCCCGACGGCAGGTCGAAGGCGTTCTCCTCGGACACCGACGGCACCAGCTGGGGCGAAGGCGTCAGCATGGTGCTCCTGGAGCGGCTGTCCGACGCCCGGGCCAATGGCCATGAGGTGCTGGCGCTGGTACGCGGCTCCGCCGTCAACCAGGACGGTGCCAGCAACGGCCTCACCGCCCCCAACGGCCCGTCCCAGCAGCGAGTGATCCGCCAGGCGCTGGCGAACGCCGGGCTGTCGGCCGCCGATGTGGACGCGGTCGAGGCCCATGGCACCGGCACCACGCTCGGCGACCCGATCGAGGCCCAGGCCATCCTCGCCACCTACGGCCAGGACCGCCAGGCCGAACAGCCGCTCCGGCTGGGCGCGTTGAAGTCCAACATCGGCCACACCCAGGGAGCGGCGGGCGGCGCCGGTGTCATCAAGATGGTCATGGCGATGCGCCACGGTCTGCTGCCCAGGACACTCCACGTCAAGGAGCCCACACCGCATGTGGACTGGACGTCGGGAGCCGTCGAGCTGCTGACCGAGGCGAGGGAGTGGCCGACGGGCGAGCGGGTGCGGCGCGCCGGGGTGTCCGCCTTCGGTATCAGCGGCACCAACGCCCACGTCATCCTGGAGGAACCGCCCGCCGACCCGGCCACCGAACCGGAGCCGGAGCTCTCCGTGCACACCGATGTGGTGCCGTGGGTGCTCTCGGCGCGCGGTGAGGGGGCGTTGCGGGCTCAGGCGCGGCGGTTGCGGTCGTTCGTGGCGGAGCGGCCGGAGTTGGGTGCGGTGGATGTGGGGTATTCGCTGGCGTTGACCCGGTCCGCCTTCGGTCACCGTGCGGTGGTCGTCGGCCGTGACCGCGAGGAGTTGCTGAGCGGACTGGAGCGGCTTGCCACCGGCGTCACGCCCGGCACGGTGGCCGACGCGGAGGGCAGGACGGCGTTCCTGTTCACCGGGCAGGGTGCGCAGCGGCTGGGTATGGGGCGGGAGTTGTACGGGGCGTTTCCGGTGTTCGCGGTGGCGTTCGATGCGGTGTGTGCGGAGTTGGATCGTCATGTGGATGGTTCGGTGCGGGATGTGGTGTTCGGTGGGGATGCGGCGGTGTTGGATCGGACGGTGTTTACGCAGACGGGTTTGTTTGCTTTGGAGGTGGCGCTGTTTCGGTTGGTGGAGTCGTGGGGTGTTGTGCCGGATTTCCTGGTGGGGCATTCGGTGGGGGAGTTGGCTGCGGCGTATGTGGCGGGGGTGTTCTCGCTGGCGGATGCGTGTGCGTTGGTGGCGGCTCGGGGTCGGCTGATGCAGGGGCTGCCGGAGGGTGGCGCGATGGTGTCGTTGAAGGCCGCCGAGGCGGATGTGACGCCGCGTCTGGCTGGTTATGAGGACCGGGTGAGTGTGGCTGCGGTCAATGGTCCGGTGGCGACGGTGATTTCCGGTGAGGAGTCGGCGGTGCTGGCGGTGGCGGAGGCGGTGGGGGTCAAGAGCAAGCGGCTGAGCGTCTCGCATGCGTTCCATTCGCCGTTGATGGAGGGGGTGCTGAGCGAGTTCGCCGAGGTGGCCGCCGGGATCAGCTACGCCACGCCGCATATCGCTCTCGTCTCGAATGTCTCGGGTGAGGCGGCGGGTGAGGAGGTGTGTTCGGCGGAGTACTGGGTGCGCCATGTGCGTCAGGCGGTGCGTTTCGCGGACGGGATACGGTTCCTTGAGGGCCAGGGTGTCACCCGCTATGTGGAGATCGGCCCGGCCGGTGTGCTCTCCGCCATGGGCCGCGAGTGCGTCTCCGAGCCTGCTGCCGCGTTCGTCCCGCTGCTGCGCAAGGACCGTGATGAGACCGAGGCGCTGCTGTCCGGGGTCGCCCAGGTGCATGCTCACGGTGGTGAGGTCGACTGGGCGGCGGTGTTCGCCGGGCGCGGTGCGCATCGGGTGCAGCTGCCCACGTATGCCTTCCAGCGGCAGCGCTACTGGTTCGACCCCGCCACACCGGGAACGCCGAGCGCAGCCGCCACCGACGCGTCCTCCGTGGAGGCGCGCTTCTGGGAGGCGGTCGAGCACGAGGACCTGGAGGCACTGACCACCACCCTGGAGATCGACGAGCAGACACGGCTCGGCGAACTGCTGCCCGCGCTCTCCTCCTGGCGCCGGGGCCAGAGCGACCGTGCCACCGTGGACTCCTGGCGCTACCGGATCACCTGGTCCCCGGTGGCCATCGGGGAACGTACGGCACCGCTGTCCGGCACCTGGTGGCTGGCCGTGCCCGAGGGCCGGGCGGACAGCGCGCGGGTCGCCGCAGTGGTGGCCGCACTCGGTCGGCGCGGGGCGCGCGTCGTGCCCCTCACCGTGGCCACGACCGGCCGTGACGAGGTTCGTGATGCGGGCCGTGACGCGGTCCGTGATGCGGGCCGTGACGTGCTCGCCGAGCGGCTGCGGCGCGAGGCGGACACCGGCGGCACACCGGCCGGTGTGCTCTCGCTGCTCGCCCTCGACGACGGTCCGCACCCCGAACACACCGCGCTCACCACCGGTCTGGCCCTCAATGTCGGGCTGGTCCAGGCGCTGGGCGACGCGGGGATCGCCGCCCCGCTGTGGCTCGCCACCACCGGGGCCGTGTCGGTGAGCGGATCCGATCCGCTCGGCAGCCCCGCACAGGCCGCCACCTGGGGCCTCGGCCGGGTCGTGGCCCTGGAGCACCCCCAGCGGTGGGGTGGCCTGGTCGACCTCCCCGGAGATCTCGACGAGCGGTCGGCGGACCGGCTGTGCGCCGCGCTCTCCGGCATCGTCGGCGACAGCGGCCCGGAGGACCAACTCGCCCTCCGCGACGCCGGGGTGTTCGTCCGGCGGCTCGTCCGGGCACCGCTGCGCACACCGGGCCGGGAGAGCTGGAAGCCACGTGGCACCGTGCTGATCACCGGGGGCACCGGTGGGCTCGGCGCCCAGATCGCCCGCTGGCTGGTCCGCTCGGGCGCCGAACACCTCGTACTCACCAGCCGCCGTGGCACGGCGGCGCCCGGCGCCGCCGAACTGCGCGAGGAGCTGATCGCGCTGGGCGAGGGCGGTGTCCGGGTGACCGTGGCGGCCTGCGACGTCCGCGACCGCGGCGAGGTGGCGGCGCTGCTGGGCCGGATCACCTCCGGTGGCGAACCGGTGCGTGCCGTCTTCCATGCCGCGGGCGTCGTGGAGTTCTCCCAGCTCGCCGACAGTACGGTGGCGGACTTCGCGGAGATGGCCGACGGCAAGGTCCTGGGCGCCACCCACCTGGACGCGTTGCTGGACCAGGACCACCTCGAGGCGTTCGTGCTCTTCTCGTCCATCGCCGCCACCTGGGGGAGCGGCGGGCAGAGCGCCTACGCGGCCGCCAACGCCCATCTGGACGCCCTCGCCGAGCACCGCGAGGCACGCGGTCTCCCCGCCACCTCCGTGGCTTGGGGCCCCTGGGCCGACCACGGCATGATCGAGCACGGTGAGGTGGCGGAGCACCTCAGCCGCCGTGGACTGCCCGCGATGGAACCGCGGCTGGCGGTGGCCGCGCTGAGCGAGGCACTGCACACCGGCGAGACCTCCCTCGTCCTCGCCGATGTGCGCTGGGACCGCTTCGTCCCCGGCTTCACCGCGGCGCGCCACCGGCCGCTGATCGGCGAGCTGCCGGAGGTGCGCGACGCCCTCGCCACCACGGCGGCCCCCGACTCCACCGGGCCGGACGATGTGGCGGACACCTTCCTGGCGGGCCTCGCGGGCCTGCCGGGCGAGGACCTGGACCGGGCGCTGCGGGATCTGGTGCATGCCCAGGCGGCGGCCGTACTCGGCCACTCCTCGTCCGACGCGGTGGCCGGCGGCCGCCCGTTCAAGGAGCTGGGCTTCGACTCGCTCACCGCCGTCGAACTGCGCAACCGGCTGGCCGCGGTCACCGGACTCGACCTGCCCGCCACCCTCGTCTTCGACTATCCGGCGCCCGTGGCATTGGCCGAGTACCTCCGCGGCGAGCTGCCGTCGGCCCACCCGGCGGACGCGCGCACCCTCTTCGACGACCTGGACCGGTGGGAGTCCGCGCTGCCGGAGCTGTTGACCGACGACGGGGTGCGGGAGCGGCTGACGGGGCGTCTGAACGACCTCATGGCGAAGCTGGGCGGCACGCCCGGGGAACACACCGGCGGGCCGTCCCCCGACACCGGCCTCCTCTCCGCCACCGCCGACGAGGTCTTCGACTTCATCGACAACGAATTCGGGGCTTCCTGATGGCGAACGAGAACGAAGAGAAACTCCTCACCTACCTCAAGCGGGTCTCCTCCGACCTCAAGCAGGCCCGAGCCCGGCTGGAGCGGATCGAGGCCGACGAGCGGGAGCCGATCGCCATCGTCTCGATGGGCTGCCGCTTCCCCGGCGGTGTCCGCTCGCCGGAGGACCTGTGGCGGCTGGTGGCCGAGGGCCGGGACGCGATCTCCGAGTTCCCCGCCAACCGGGGCTGGGACGTCGAGGGGCTCTACGACCCGGATCCGGGCCGGTCCGGCACCTGCAACACCCGGGAGGGCGGATTCGTCCACGACGCCGACCAGTTCGACCCGGCGTTCTTCGGCATCTCCCCGCGTGAGGCGCTTGCCATGGACCCGCAGCAGCGGCTGTTGCTGGAGGTGTCCTGGGAGGCGATCGAACGTGCGGGCATCGACCCGCTCTCGCTGAAGGGCACCAGGGCCGGGGTCTATGTGGGCCTCGCCTCGTTCCAGTACGGCGGAGACCCGCGGTATGCGCCGCAGAGCGTCGAGGGGCATCTGCTGATCGGCAATGTCTCCAGCGTCGCCTCCGGCCGGATCTCGTACACCCTCGGCCTCGAGGGACCGGCCATCACCCTGGACACCGCGTGCTCCTCCTCGCTGGTGACCATGCATCTGGCGGCCCAGGCGCTGCGCCGCGGCGAATGCTCGCTGGCGCTGGCCGGAGGGGTGGCGGTCATGGCCACCCCCGGTGTCTTCGTCGAGTTCAGCCACCAGCGCGGACTGGCCGCCAACGGCCGCTGCAAGTCCTTCGCCGCGGGTGCCGACGGCACGGGCTGGGGCGAGGGCGCGGGCATGGTGCTGCTGGAGCGGCTGTCCGACGCCCGCCGCAACGGCCACCCGGTCCTGGCCGTGCTGCGCTCCAGCGCCATCAACCAGGACGGTGCCAGCAACGGCCTCGCCGCGCCCAACGGCCCGGCACAGCGCCGGGTCATCGAGGCGGCGCTGACCGCCGCCGGGCTGACGGTGGACGACATCGACGCCGTCGAGGCCCATGGCACCGGCACGGCGCTCGGCGATCCGATCGAGGCGGGCGCGCTGCTCGCCACCTACGGCAAGGGCCGCACCGCGGGCCATCCGCTGTGGCTCGGCTCGCTCAAGTCCAACATCGGCCACACCCAGGCGGCGGCCGGGGTCGGCGGGGTCATCAAGACGGTGATGGCGCTGCGCCACGCGACGCTGCCGAGGACACTCCACGTCGACCAGGCGTCCCCGGCGGTCAACTGGTCCTCCGGCGCCGTCGAGCTGCTGACCGAGGCGAGGGAGTGGCCGGAGCGTGGCCGCCCGCGCCGCGCAGGGGTGTCCGCGTTCGGCGTGAGCGGCACCAACGCCCATGTCATCCTCGAACAGGCCCCGAATGACGCGGAGGCCGGAGAGGCCGGGGAGGCCGGGCAGGACGGCGAAGACGACGCCCCCGCGCTCGACGCACCCGCCCTCGGTGGCACCGCCCTCGGCGGCACCGCGCTCGGTGGCCCCGCCGTCCCCTGGGTGCTCTCCGGCAGGAGCGAAGCAGCCCTGCGGGCACAGGCGGAGCGCCTGCTGACGCATCTGAACGAGCGCCCCGAGGTGTCCCCGGCCGATGTCGGCCACTCGCTCGCCACCGGACGGTCGGCCTTCGAATACCGCGCCGCGGTGGTGGGCGCGGACCGCCCCCAACTGCTGGCTCAACTTGCGGCGTTGGCCTCCGGAGGGGCGTCCGCCGGGGTGGTGCGCGGTGAGGGCGCTGCGGTGGTGGAGGCCCGTCCGGTGTTTGTGTTTCCGGGTCAGGGGTCGCAGTGGGTGGGGATGGCGGTGGGGTTGTTGGATTCGTCGCCGGTGTTCGCGGGGCGGATCGCGGAGTGTGAGGCGGCGTTGGGGCCGTTTGTGGATTGGGCGCTGCTGGATGTGTTGGGTGATGAGGTGGCGTTGGGTCGGGTGGATGTGGTGCAGCCGGTGTTGTGGGCGGTGATGGTGTCGTTGGCGGAGGTGTGGCGGTCGTGTGGGGTGGTGCCTGCTGCGGTGGTGGGTCATTCGCAGGGGGAGATTGCTGCGGCTGTGGTGGCGGGTGGGTTGTCGTTGGAGGACGGGGCGCGGGTGGTGGCGTTGCGTTCGCAGGCGATCGCGCGTGGGCTGGCGGGACACGGCGGCATGATGTCCGTCTCGCTGCCGGTCGAGGAGGTGCGGGAGCGGATCGCCGCATGGGATGGCCGTATCTCCGTCGCGGCCGTCAACGGTCCTGGCGCGATCGTGGTGTCCGGCGAACCCGACGCGCTGCGTGAGCTCCAGGCGGAGTGCGAGTCCGAGGGCGTACGGGCGAAGCTGATCCCGGTGGACTACGCCTCGCACTCCGCCCAGGTGGAGCAGATCCACGATGAGCTGCTGCGGATCCTCGCCCCCATCCGGCCGCGTACCTCGCGGACCCTCTTCCACTCCACCGTCACCGGTGAACCCCTGGACACCGCCGGGCTGGACGCCGCCTACTGGGCGCGCAACCTGCGGGAAACCGTGCGGCTCGAAGAGGCCACCCGGGCGCTGCTCACCAGCGGCCACCGGCTGTTCGTGGAGGTGAGCCCGCACCCCGTGCTGGCGGCCGCCATGGAGGCCACCGTCGAGGCCGCCGACGGCTCGGCCGCCGTCATAGGCACCCTGCGCCGTGAGGAGGGCGGCCCCGAGCGGATGCTGCTCTCGCTCGCCCAGGCTTATGTCCACGGCGCGGAGGCGGACTGGCGCGGGCTGTTCGCCGGGCGGGGAGCCAGGCGTGTCGACCTTCCCACGTACGCGTTCCAGCGCGCCCGCCACTGGGTCGAGCCCCAGGTCGGGCCGGTCGCCGAGTCGGCCACCGGCCCGGCGGAGGCGGAGTTCTGGAGCGCGGTGGAGAACGCCGACCTGGACACGCTCACGGCCACGCTGGGCGCGGACGCCGACGCACCGCTCAGCGAGGTGCTTCCGCTGCTCTCCTCGTGGCGATCCCGGCTGAGCGACCAGGCGTTGCTCGACTCGTGGCGCTACCGCGTCGGCTGGCAGTCGCTCGACGAACAACGGCCCCTCGCCCTCCCCGCCCGCCTACTGGTAGCGGTGCCCGCAGAGGCCGGGCCCGCGGACTCCGGCGCCGCGGACTCCGGCGCCGCCGAAACCGGAGCCATCGAAACCGGCGCCGCCGAGGCCGGGCCCGTCGCCACCGAGGCCATCGTGGCCGGGCTCGCCGCGCTCGGCGTCGAGACCGTTCCCGTGCGGATCGGCGCGGACGACACCGACCGCGACCGGCTCGCCACCCGGATCACCGAGGCCCTGGGAGAGGCCGGGGCACCCGGCGGCGTGGTGTCCCTGCTGGCCCTCGACGAGGCACCGCACCCCGAACACCGCGACATCCCCACCGGGTTCGCCACCACACTCGCCCTGGTGCGGGCGCTGGGCGACGCGGGCATCGACGCGCCCCTGTGGTGTGTCACCCGTGGCGCGGTCTCCACCGGTGGCGCCGACCGTCTCGGAGCCCCCGCGCAGGCCCTCGTCTGGGGCCTGGGCGGTGCGGTCGCCCTGGAACACCCGCAGCGCTGGGGCGGGTTGATCGATCTGCCCGGCAGCCTCGACGAGGGTTCCCTACGGGCGCTCGCCCGCGCCCTGGGCGGCCGAGGTGGCGGGGAACAGCTGGCCATCCGCGCCTCGGGCACCCTCGCCCGGCGGCTCAGGCGGGCCGGTGCCGGCCGCTCCGGAGAGCGCTGGCAGCCCCGCGGCACCGTCCTGATCACCGGTGGCACCGGTGGCGTCGGCGCCCAGATCGCGCGCGGTCTGGCCGACGAGGGCGCCGAACACATGGTGCTCGTCAGCCGCCGTGGGCCGCGGGCCCCGGACGCGGCCGAGCTGGAGGCCGAGCTGACCGAACGCGGCGCCCGGGTGACCGTCGCCGCCTGCGATGTGGCCGACCGCGAGGCGCTGGAGCGCCTGCTGGACTCGGTCACGGGCGATGGCGTGGGCCTCCCGCTGACCGCCGTGGTACACGCCGCGGGCGCGCTGGACGACGCCACCGTCGATGCCCTCACCCCGGAGCGGATCGAGGCCGTGTTGCGCCCCAAGGTGGCGGGCGCGCGCCATCTGCACGAGCTCACCCACGCCTTGGACCTCGACGCGTTCGTCCTGATCTCCTCGATCGCCGGCACCGTGGGCGCCGCCGGACAGGGCAACTACGCGGCGGCCAGCGCGTATCTCGACGCGCTCGCCCAGCGGCGCCGCGCGGACGGCCTGCCCGCCACTTCGGTGGCCTGGAGCGCCTGGGCGGGCGGCGGAATGATCGACGGCGAGGTGGCTGACCAGCTGCGACGGCGCGGCGCGCCCCCCATCGACGGTGCGCGGGCCCTGGAACTGCTGCGGCAGACGGTCGCGCACGGTGATGGTTTCCTCGTGGCGGCCGACATCGACTGGGGCCGTTTCGCGTCCGCCCTGTCCGCCACCCGGCCGCTGCCACTGCTCGCCGACCTCCCCGAGGCGGGTGGCACCGGACAGGACCCGGCCGGAGCGGAGCGGGAGGAGGCCGGTGGCGCCGCCGCGCTGCGTACCCGGCTCGTGGAGCTGAGCCCGGCCGACCGCCACACCGCTCTGGTGGAGTTGGTGAGTGAGCAGGCGGCCGCGGCCCTCGGCTACGCCGACGCGGGCGCGGTCGAGAGCGGACGTGCCTTCAAGGAGCTGGGCTTCGACTCGCTCACCGCGGTCGACCTGCGCAACCGGCTGAACGCCGCCACCGGCCTTCGGCTGCCGGTCACCCTCGTCTTCGACTACCCGACCGCCGACGACCTCGCCGGGCTGCTGCGGGAGGAACTCCTGCCATCGGGAGGGGAGTCCGCGGACGTGGACACCGCCGCGCTCGCGGAGCTCGACCGCGTCCAGTCCACCCTCGCCGCCCTGGAGCTGGACGACATCGAATCGGCCACGGATGACGAGATGTTCGAGCTGCTCGACGGGATGTTCGAGCTGCTGGGCCGGGATCTCACGGCCTCATGAACCGCCGCGCCACCGCCCCGGCCGCCACCGACGTTCCGGCCCTCTTGAGGAGCTGACGACCATGGACAACGAGAAGAAGCTGCGCGACTACCTCAAGCGGGCCACCGGCCACCTCCGCGCCGCACACCGCCGGATCCAGGAGCTGCAAACCCCCGAGCCCATCGCGATCGTGGCGATGAACTGCCGCTACGCGGGCGACATCCGGTCCCCCGAGGACCTGTGGGAGGCCGTCGCCGAAGGCCGGGACGGCATGGCCGACTTCCCGTCCGACCGGGGCTGGGACCTGCCGAACCTCTTCGACCCGGACCCCGACCGCGAGGGCCGCACCTACGCCCGCCAGGGCGGATTCCTCCAGGAGGCCGACCAGTTCGACCCGGTGTTCTTCGGCATCTCGCCGCGCGAGGCCCTCACCATGGACCCGCAGCAGCGGCTGCTGCTGGAAGTGGTCTGGGAGACCTTCGAACGGGCCGGAATCGACCCGGGCACCCTGCGCGGCACCGACACCGGCATCTTCATGGGCGCCACCGACTTCGACTACGCCCGCGATCTGACCGAGCTCCCCGAAGGGCTCGAAGGCCAGATGTCCATCGGTGCGTCTGGGGCCATCCTCTCCGGCCGGGTCGCCTACACCCTGGGCCTGGAGGGCCCGGCCGTCACGGTCGACACCATGTGCTCGTCCTCGCTGGTGGCGCTGCACATGGCCTGCCAGGCGCTACGGCAGGGCGACTGCTCGATGGCGCTCACCGGCGGCACCACCGTGATGTCCACGCCCAGCGGTTTCATCGAGTTCAGCCGCCAGCGGGCGCTGTCCGCCTCCTCCCGCTGCCAGGCGTTCTCCTCGACGGCCGACGGCACCGCATGGGGCGAGGGCGTCGGAGTGCTGCTGCTTGAGCGGCTCTCGGACGCGCGGCGCAACGGCCACACCGTGCTGGCCGTCATACGTGGCTCCGCCATCAACCAGGACGGCGCCAGCAACGGCCTCACCGCGCCCAACGGCCGTGCCCAGCAGCGGGTGATCCGCCAGGCGCTTGCCAACGCCACCCTGTCCGGGGCCGACGTCGATGTGGTCGAGGCACACGGCACCGGGACGTCGCTGGGCGACCCCATCGAGGCGAACGCCCTGCTCGCCACGTACGGGAGGAACCGCCCGGCCGACCGGCCGCTGTGGCTCGGCTCGCTGAAGTCCAACATCGGCCACACGGCCGCCGCCTCGGGGGTCGGCGGCGTGATCAAGATGGTCCAGGCGATCCGCCACGGTGTGCTTCCCCAAACCCTGCATGTCCAGGAGCCCTCACCCAATGTGGACTGGTCCTCGGGCGCCGTCGAACTGCTCACCCAGGCCCGGCCGTGGCCGGAGACCGGGCGGGTCCGCCGCGCCGGAGTGTCCGCCTTCGGCGCCAGCGGCACCAACGCCCACGCCATCATCGAACAGGCCCCCGAGGCCACCGGGCCCGCGTCCACCCCGGCCGAGGGCATGACACCGGTGGGCGGGGGAGCGGTGCCGTGGGTGCTGTCGGCCAAGACCGAGTCCGGCCTGCGCGGACAGGCGGAGCGGCTGCTGGCGCGCCTCGCGGAGGGCGCTGAACCGTCCCCGGCGGATGTGGGCTTCTCGCTGGCCACCACCCGCGCCCGCTTCGACCACCGCGCCGTGGTGGTCGGCGGGAGCCTTGAGGACTTCCGCGCCGGGCTGACGGCGCTCACCCGGGCCGAACCCGGTGGCCTCGTGACACAGGGCATGGCGGGCCCCGTCGGCAAGCCGGTGTTCGTGTTTCCGGGTCAGGGGTCGCAGTGGGTGGGGATGGCGGTGGGGTTGTTGGATTCGTCGCCGGTGTTCGCGGGGCGGATCGCGGAGTGTGAGGCGGCGTTGTCGGGGTTTGTGGATTGGTCGTTGGTGGATGTGTTGGGTGATGAGGCCGCCTTGGGTCGGGTGGATGTGGTGCAGCCGGTGTTGTGGGCGGTGATGGTGTCGTTGGCGGAGGTGTGGCGGTCGTGTGGGGTGGTGCCTGCTGCGGTGGTGGGGCATTCGCAGGGTGAGATCGCGGCTGCGGTGGTGGCGGGTGGGTTGTCGTTGGAGGACGGGGCGCGGGTGGTGGCGCTGCGTTCGCAGGCGATCGCGCGTGGGCTGGCGAGGCGTGGCGGGATGATGTCCGTCGCCGAGAGTGCTGATCGGGTGCGCGAGCGGATCACCGCGTGGGATGGCCGTATCTCCGTCGCGGCGGTGAATGGCCCTGGTTCGATCGTGGTGTCCGGTGATCCGGAGGCGTTGCGTGAGCTCCAGGCGGAGTGCGAGGCCGAGGACGTGCGGGCGAAGCTGATCCCGGTGGACTATGCGTCCCACTCGGCCCATGTGGAGGCGCTCCGTGAGGAGTTGCTCGACCTGCTGGCCCCGATCCGCCCGCGCACCTCGGATATCACTTTCCACTCCACCGTCACGGGCGCACCCCTGGACACCGCCGGGCTCGATGCGGGGTATTGGTACACCAATCTGCGGGAGACGGTGGAGCTGGAGTCGGCGGTGCGGGCTCTGTCCGCGGCCGGGTTCGGGACGTTTCTCGAGATGAGTCCGCATCCGGTGTTGACGATGCCGCTTCAGGCGACCGTCGAGGACGCGGTGGTCGTGGGGTCGCTGCGGCGGGACGAAGGCGGCCCGGAGCGTTTCCTGGCCTCGCTGGGTGAGGCGTTCGTCCGGGGTGTGGCCGTCGACTGGGCCGCGGTGTTCACCGGTACGGGAGCGTCGGTCGTGGAACTGCCCACGTACGCCTTCCAACGGCAGCGCTACTGGCTGGAGCGGCCCCCGGCGCAGGCGGCCGCCTCCGGGGGCGACCCCGTGGACGCCGAGTTCTGGGACGCGGTCGAGCGCGAGGACCTGACCGCGCTGACCGCCGCGCTGGAGGTGGACGCCGACGAGGAGCGGTCGTCGCTGCGGACCGTACTCCCGGCGCTGTCCTCCTGGCGGCGTGGCCGCAGGGAGCGGTCCGTGCTCGACTCCTGGCGCTACCACGTCAACTGGAACCGGGTGCCGGACCCGGCCTCGGCGGCCCTGACCGGCACCTGGCTGCTCGCGGTCCCGGCCGGACACCTCGTCGGACACGACGCTGAACACTCCGTCGGACACCCCGTCGGACACCTCGGCACCGAGCTCATCGACGCCGTACGCGACGGCCTGGAGACCCACGGCGCCACGGTCGTCACCGTCGAGGTGGCCGAGGCCGACCGCGCCGCGGTCGCCGCGCGGCTCGCCGAGGCCACCGCCGGGGCCGCCCCGTCCGGTGTGCTCTCACTGCTCGGGCTCCCCGACGCCCCGCACCCCGGCCACGCGGGCGTGCCCATGGGACTCGCGCTCACCCTCGCCCTCGTCCAGGCGCTCGGCGACACCGGGGTGGCGGCCCCGCTGTGGCTGGCCACCCGTGGCGGCGTGTCCGCCGGCGGCACCGATGCCCTCGACAGCCCCGCCCAGGCGGCCGTATGGGGACTGGGCCGGGTCGCCGCCCTCGAACACCCCCAGCGCTGGGGCGGCATGATCGATCTGCCGGACACGGTCGACGGACGGGTGACCACACGGCTGTGCGGCGCGCTCGCGGGCCGCCTCGGCGACGAGGACCAGCTGGCCCTGCGGCCCTCCGGTGTGTTCGTCCGGCGGCTGGTACGGGCCGCCGAGCACCGGGGGAACGGCCCCGTCTGGACCCCCGGGGGCACCGTGCTGCTCACCGGCGGCACCGGTGGCGTCGGAGCCCAGATCGCCCGGCGGCTGGCCCAGGCCGGTGCCGAACACCTGGTGCTCACCAGCCGCCGTGGCCCCGAGGCGCCCGGCGCGGACAAGCTCAGGGCCGAACTCACCGAGCTCGGCGCCAAGGTCACGGTGGCCGCGTGCGATGTGGCCGACCGCGCCGCGCTGGAGGCGCTCGTACGGGAGGTGGAGGCCGAGGGGCCGCCGATCCGCTCCGTGCTGCACATCGCCGGTGCCGGTGTGCTCGTCCCGCTCGCCGACACGGATCTGGCGGAGTTCGCCGACACGGCGGAGGCCAAGGTCGCGGGCGCCGCGAACCTGGACGCGCTCTTCGACCGGGACACGCTCGACTCGTTCGTGCTCTTCTCCTCCATCTCGGCCGTCTGGGGCAGTGGCGAACACGGCGCGTACGCCGCCGCCAACGCCTATCTCGACGGGCTCGCCGAGCACCGCCGGGCCCGTGGCCTCACCGCCACCTCGGTGGTGTGGGGCATCTGGAGTCCCGAGGAAGGCGGGATGGCCGCCAACCTCGCCGAGGAGCAACTGCGCGGCCGGGGTATCCCGTTCATGTCCCCCAGGCTCGCCATCGACGCGTTCTGGCAGGTCATGGAGCGGGACGAGACCGTGGTGGTGGTCGCCGACGTGGACTGGGAGCGGTTCGTCCCCGTCTTCACCTCGGCCCGGCCCAGCCCGCTCATCGACCAGGTGCCCGAGGTGGCGCGGATCCTGGCCGCCGACGCCGGCACCGGGGCGGACCCGACCGGAGAGTCCTCCTCACTGCGCGACCGGCTGGCCGAGATGGCCCCGGCGGACCGTCAGGTGGCCGTGCTGTCGCTGGCGCGCTCGCAGATCGCCGCCGTGCTCGGCTATCCGGGGCCCGAGGCCGTGGACGCCTCGCGCGCCTTCCGCGAGCTGGGCTTCGACTCCCTGAGCGCCGTCGATCTGCGCAACCGCCTGGGCACCGCCACCGGGCTCCGCTTCCCCGTCACCGTCGTCTTCGACTACCCGAGCGCGGAGGAGCTCGCCGGACACATCGGCGCCGAACTCTTCCCCGATGACACCGCCGCCACCGCCCTCGACCCCGAAGAGGCCGACGTCCGCCGGGCGTTGACCTCCATCCCGCTGCTCCGGCTCCGCGAATCCGGACTGCTGGACGAGCTGCTGCGGCTGGCCGGTTCCCACGACCCGGCCACCGGACCGGCGGATGAGGAGCCCGCCGAGTCCATCGACGACCTGGACGTGGATGACCTCGTGCGCATGGCCTACGACAAGAACGACCTCTGACGAGACTCGACTGCGGAGCTGACAATGGCAAACCCAACCGACAAGATCGTTGGCGCGCTGCGGGAGTCTCTGAAGGAGACCGAACGGCTGCGGCGGGTCAATCAGCAACTCACCGCCGCCTCCCGGGAACCCATCGCCATCGTCGCGATGAGCTGCCGCTACCCGGGCGATGTACGCGGCCCCGAGGACCTGTGGGAGCTGGTCACCAGCGAGCGCGACGCCATCTCCGGATTCCCCGGCAACCGCGGCTGGGACCTGGAGAACCTCTACGACCCGGACCCCGACCGGCAGGGCACCGTCTACGCCACCGAGGGCGGATTCCTCCACGACGCCGACCAGTTCGACCCCGCGTTCTTCGGCATCTCGCCCCGCGAGGCCACCGTGATGGACCCGCAGCAGCGGCTGCTGCTGGAGACCTCCTGGGAGGCGTTCGAGCGCGCCGGAATCCACCCGGCGGCGTTGCGCGGCAGCAAGACCGGCATCTTCGTGGGCGCCGCCTACCAGGGCTACATCCCCGACTGGCCCCATATGCCAGAGGGCCTTGAGGGCCACCTGGTCACCGGCATCTCCGCGAGCATCATGTCCGGCCGTATCGCCTACACCCTGGGCCTGGAGGGCCCGGCCGTCACCATCGACACCGCCTGCTCGTCCTCGCTGGTCGCCCTCCACCTGGCCTGCCAGTCGCTGCGCCAGGGCGACTGCTCCCTCGCGCTCGCGGGCGGCGCCGCCGTGATGGGCGCCCCGATGGGGCTCATCGGCTTCGCCCGGCAGCGCGGGCTGGCGCAGGACGGCCGCTGCAAGGCATTCGCCGACGGGGCCGACGGCATGGGCCTCGGCGAGGGCGTCGGCATACTGCTGCTTGAGCGGCTCTCGGACGCGCGGCGCAACGGCCACACCGTGCTGGCCGTCATACGTGGCTCCGCCATCAACCAGGACGGCGCCAGCAACGGCCTCACCGCGCCCAACGGCCGCTCCCAGCAGCGGGTGATCCGCCAGGCGCTCGCCAACGCCGCACTGACGGCGGAGCAGATCGACGCCGTCGAGGCCCATGGCACCGGCACCCCGCTGGGCGACCCGATCGAGGCGGGCGCGCTGCTCGCCACGTACGGAAAGGACCGCGCGGCGGACCGGCCCCTGCTGATCGGCTCGCTGAAGTCCAACATCGGCCATCCGCAGGCCGCCGGTGGCGTCGGTGGTGTCATCAAGATGGTGCAGGCCATGCGGCACGGCCTGCTGCCCAGGACGCTCCACGCCGAGGAACGCTCCTCGCGGATCGACTGGTCGGCCGGGGCGGTGGAACTGCTGACCGAGGCCAGGGAGTGGCCGCGCGGCGAGGAACCCCGCCGGGCCGCCATCTCGGCCTTCGGGGCCAGTGGCACCAATGTGCACACCATCCTCGAGGAGGCGCCCGAGGAGGAGCCCGCGAAGACCGCGGCCGAGGGGGACACCCCGGTGGGCGGGGGAGTGGTGCCGTGGGTGCTGTCGGCGAAGAGCGCGGCGGGCCTGCGGGCGCAGGCCGAGCGGCTGCTGACACATGTGACCGCGCGCCCCGGGCTGTCCGCGGCCGATGTCGGCCACTCGCTCGCCACCACCCGAGGCCGCTTCGACCACCGTGCGCTGGTCCTGGGCGGCGACCGTGACGAGCTGATCGACGCGCTGGGCGCGCTGGCCTCCGGCGGCGATTCCCCGCGCGTGGTGCGCGGTGAGGGAGTGGCCGCGACCGACACCCGTCCGGTGTTTGTGTTCCCGGGTCAGGGGTCGCAGTGGGTGGGGATGGCGGTGGGGTTGTTGGATTCGTCGCCGGTGTTCGCGGGGCGGATCGCGGAGTGTGAGGCGGCGTTGTCGGGGTTTGTGGATTGGTCGTTGACCGGGGTGTTGCGGGGTGCGGGTCCGGGGTTGGAGCGGGTGGATGTGGTGCAGCCGGTGTTGTGGGCGGTGATGGTGTCGTTGGCGGAGGTGTGGCGGTCGTGTGGGGTGGTGCCTGCTGCGGTGGTGGGGCATTCGCAGGGGGAGATTGCGGCTGCTGTGGTGGCGGGTGGGTTGTCGTTGGAGGACGGGGCGCGGGTGGTGGCGTTGCGTTCGCAGGCGATCGCGCGTGGGTTGGCTGGGCGTGGCGGGATGATGTCCGTCGCCGAGAGTGCCGATGGCGTACGCGAGCGGATCGCCGCGTGGGATGGGCGTATCTCGGTGGCGGCCGTCAACGGCCCCGGTTCGATCGTGGTGTCGGGTGATCCGGAGGCGTTGCGTGAGCTCCAGGCGGGGTGCGAGGCCGAGGAGGTGCGGGCGAAGCTGATCCCGGTGGACTACGCGTCCCATTCGGCTCATGTGGAGGCGCTCCGCGAGGAGTTGCTCGATCTGCTGGCCCCGATCGCCCCGCGCCGTGCCGAGGTGCCGTTCTGCTCGACGGTCACCGGCGACACCCTGGACACCGCCGGGCTCGATGCCGGGTATTGGTACACCAATCTGCGGGAGACGGTGGAGCTGGAGTCGGCGGTGCGGGCTCTGTCCGCGGCCGGGTTCGGGACGTTCCTCGAGATGAGTCCGCATCCGGTGCTGACGATGCCGCTTCAGGCCACCGTCGAGGACGCGGTGGTCGTGGGGTCGCTGCGGCGGGACGAAGGCGGCCCGGAGCGTTTCCTGGCCTCGCTGGGTGAGGCGTTTGTCCGGGGTGTGGCCGTCGACTTGGCCGCGGTGTTCACCGGTACGGGAGCGTCGGTTGTGGAACTGCCCACGTACGCCTTCCAACGGCAGCGCTACTGGCTCGAAGGCTCCTCCGCACCCGCCGAAGCCGAGGCGGTGGACGCGGACTTCTGGGACGCCGTGGAGCGCGAGGACCTGGCGTCGCTGGCCGCCGCGCTGGAGGTGGACGCCGGGGAGTCGTCCCTGGCCATGGTGGTTCCGGCACTTGCCGCATGGCGCCGGGCGCGCCGCGAGCGGTCCGTGCTCGACTCCTGGCGCTACCACATCACCTGGCACCCCCTGGGCGACGCGCTCACCGCCCCCCACGACCGGTCGTCGGCCGGTGCCGACTGGCTGATCGCCGCGCCCGCCGGGGCGCCGGAGGGCCCGCGCGTCGCGGAGGCGCTGCGGGAACGCGGCGCCCACGTACGGCTGGTGGAGCTGACCGAAGCGGACGCCGTACGCGAGGCGCTCGCCCGCAGGCTCGATGAGGCCACGGCGGACGCGCCGCCGACCGCGGTGCTCTCGCTCCTGGCACTCGCCGAGGAACCGTACCGCGCGGGCACGGCGCAGCCGCTCGGCCTGGCCCTCAACCTCGCCCTGCTCCAGGCGCTCGGCGACACCGGCGCCGACGTCCCGCTGTGGTACGCCACGCGCGGGGCGGTGTCCGTGGGCCGCGCGGATGTGCTGGACCATCCGTTGCAGGCCCTCACCTGGGGTCTGGGCCGGATCGCCGCCGCGGAGTATCCGCGGCGCCGGGGCGGTCTGGTGGATCTGCCCGGCACCCTGGACGACCGCGCCGTCGCGCGGCTGTGCGGTGTGCTCGCGGGCCGGCTGACCGGCGAGGACCAGGTCGCGGTGCGCGCCTCCGGTGTCCACGGGCGCAGGCTGGTCAGGGCCTCGGTGCCGCTGACCGACGCCGCCACCCCGTGGCGGCCGCGCGGCACCGTGCTGGTGACCGGCGGCACCGGCGGTCTGGGCGCCCATGTGGCGCGCTGGCTGGCGCGGGGCGGCGCCGAACACCTGGTGCTCGCCGGCCGCCGGGGCCCCGAGGCCCCCGGTGCCGCCGAACTCGCCGAGGAGCTGCGGGAGTCGGGGGTCCGGGTGACCGTGGCCGCGTGCGACGCCGCCGACCGCGACGCGCTGGCCGCCCTCCTCGCCACGCTGGACGGGGACGAGGCCCCGCTCGACGCGGTCGTCCACACCGCGGGCGTCCTGGACGACGGGGTGCTCGACACCCTCACCCCCGAGCGGGCCGACGGGGTGCTGCGCCCGAAGGTGGACGCGGCGCTCCATCTGCACGAGCTCACCCGCGACCGCGAGCTGTCCGCCTTCGTGCTGTTCTCCTCCTTCGCGGGCACGCTCGGCGGCCCCGGCCAGGGCAGCTACGCGGCCGCCAACGCCTTCCTCGACGCGCTCGCACACTCCCGCCGCGCCCAGGGCCTCCCCGCCACCTCCGTGGCCTGGGGCGCGTGGTCCGGCGGCGGACTGGTGGACGAGGCGGTCGAGGCGCGGCTGCGGGCCACCGGTATGCCCGCGATGGCGCCCGATCCGGCGATCGCCGCCCTGCAACGCGCCCTGGACGTGGCCGACACCCATGTGGCCGTGGCCGATGTGGAGTGGGACCGGCTCATCGCCGCCACCCCCTCCCTGGGCGGCGCCGCCGTGCTCGGCGAACTCCCCGACGCCCGGCGGACGGACACGGCGGCCGCCGCCACGGGCGAGAAGGACACCCCGCTCGCCCAGCGGCTGGCCGGGCTGTCGGCACAGGAGGCCGAAGAGGCGCTGGCCGACCTCGTCAGCACCGAAGTGGCCGCCGCGCTCGGCTATCCCGACACCACGGCGGTCGAGGCCGGGCGCGCCTTCCGCGAACTGGGCTTCGACTCGCTGACCGCCGTCGACCTGCGCAACCGGCTGAACGCGGCCACCGGGCTACGGCTGCCGGTCACCCTCGTCTTCGACTACCCGACCGTCACCACGCTGGCCCGCTTCCTGCTCGCCGAGAGCGGGGCCGGGGAGACCGGGGCCACCGCCCCGGCGGGCCCGCTGCCCGCCACCGTCGCGGTGGACGACGACCCGATCGCCATCGTGGCCATGAGCTGCCGCCTCCCGGGCGAGGTGACCACCCCCGAGGAGCTGTGGCGGCTGCTGATGGACGGCCGGGACGCCATCTCGGGCTTCCCCACCGACCGCGGCTGGGACATCGAGGGCACGTTTGACCCCGACCCCGACAAGCCGGGCACCTTCTACGCCACCGGCGGTGGCTTCCTCGACCGGGCCGACCACTTCGACACCGAGTTCTTCGGGATATCCCCGCGCGAGGCGCTCGCCATCGACCCGCAGCAGCGGCTGCTGCTGGAGACCAGCTGGGAGGTGTTCGAACGGGCCGGGCTCGACCCGGCCGCGGTGAAGGGCACCCAGGCCGGGGTCTTCATCGGCGCCAGCTACAACGATTACGGCTCGCGCTTCACCCGCGCGCCCGAGGAGTTCGAGGGCTATCTGGCCACCGGCAGCGCCAGCAGTGTGGCGTCCGGGCGCATCTCGTACACCTTCGGCCTCGAAGGGCCCGCGGTCACCATCGACACCGCCTGCTCGTCCTCCCTGGTCGCCCTCCACCAGGCGGCCCAGGCGCTGCGCCAGGGGGAGTGCTCGCTGGCGCTCGCGGGCGGCGTCGTGGTGATGTCCACGCTGGACACCTTCATCGAGTTCAGCCGGCAGCGGGCGATGGCCCCCGACGGCCGCTGCAAGGCGTTCTCGGCGGACGCCGACGGCGCCGGGTGGGCCGAGGGCGTCGGCATGCTGCTGCTGGAGCGGCTCTCGGACGCGCGGGCGAACGGCCATGAGGTGCTGGCGCTGGTACGCGGCTCCGCCGTCAACCAGGACGGCGCCAGCAACGGCCTCACCGCCCCCAACGGCCCCGCCCAGCAGCGGGTGATCCGCCAGGCGCTGGCCGGTGCGGGCCTGTCGGCCGCCGACGTGGACGCGGTCGAGGCCCATGGCACCGGCACCCGGCTCGGCGACCCGATCGAGGCGCAGGCCCTGATGGCCACGTACGGCCAGGGGCGGGACGCGGACAGGCCGCTGTGGCTGGGCGCGCTGAAGTCCAACATCGGTCACACCCAGGCCGCTTCGGGCGTCGCCGGGATCATCAAGACGGTGCTGGCGCTGCGCCACGGCGTACTGCCGAAGACCCTCCACGCCGATGAGCTCTCGCCCGAGGTGGACTGGTCGGCCGGTGCGGTGGAGCTGCTGACCGAGGCCCGGGAGTGGCCCGAGACGGGACGGCCGCGGCGCGCGGGCGTGTCCGCCTTCGGCGTCAGCGGCACCAATGTGCATGTGGTGCTGGAGCAGGGCCCCGAACACACCGCACCCGTGGCCGAGCGGTCGATCCACTCCGACGTGGTGCCCTGGGTGCTCTCCGGGCGGAGCGAGACGGCACTGCGCGCGCAGGCCGGGCGGCTGCGGGACCATCTGGAGGAGCGGCCGGAGCTGCGCCCGGCGGACGTCGGGTACGCGCTGGCGACCGGCCGCTCGGCCTTCGGCCACCGGGCCGTGGTCGTCGGCGCCGAGCGGGAGGGACTGCTGCGTGGCCTGGCGGAGCTGGCCTCGGGGACGGCCCCGGAGACGGTGGCCGACGGCGGGAAGACAGCCTTCCTGTTCACCGGGCAGGGCGCTCAACGGCCCGGCATGGGACGGGAGTTGTATGCGGCCTTCCCGGTGTTCGCGGCGGCGTTCGACGAGGTGTGCGCCGAGCTGGACCGTCATCTGGACGGTTCGGTGCGGGAAGTGGTCTTCGGCGCGGACGCGGAGCCGCTGAACCGGACCGTGTTCACCCAGACCGGGTTGTTCGCCCTCGAAGTGGCGCTGTACCGGCTGGTCGAGACGTGGGGCCTGCGCCCGGACTTCCTGGTCGGCCACTCGGTGGGCGAGCTGGCGGCGGCGCATGTGGCGGGGGTGTTCTCGCTGGCGGACGCCTGTGCGCTGGTGGCGGCCCGGGGGCGGCTGATGCAGGCGCTGCCGGAGGGCGGTGCGATGGTGTCGCTCCAGGCGGCCGAGGCCGATGTGCTGCCGCGTCTCGAAGGCCATGAGGACCGGGTGAGCGTGGCGGCGGTCAACGGGCCGGAGGCGACCGTCATCTCCGGTGACGAGGACACCGTCCTGCGGATCGCGGAAGCGGCCGGGGTCAAGAGCAAGCGGCTCACCGTGTCCCACGCCTTCCACTCGCCGCTGATGGACGCCATGCTCGCCGAGTTCGGCACGGTGGCCGCGGGGATCGGCTACTCCGCGCCGCGCATCGCGGTGGTCTCCAACGTCACGGGTGAGGTGGCGGGCGAGGAGCTGTGCTCGCCGGAGTACTGGGTGCGCCATGTGCGCCGGGCGGTGCGCTTCGGGGACGGCATACGCTTCCTCGCCGAGCGGAATGTGACCCGCTTCGTCGAGATCGGCCCCGCCGGTGTGCTCTCGGCCATGGGCCAGGAGTGCCTGGCCCACACAGGCACGGACACAGACACGGAGACCGGCACCGGCACCGACGCCGCGTTCGTCCCGCTGCTGCGCAAGGGCCGCGATGAGACCGAGTCGCTGCTGGCCGGGGTCGGCCGGGTGCACGCCCATGGTGGCGCGGTGGACTGGGAGATGGTGTTCGCGGGCCATGGCGCCCGCCGGGTGGAGCTGCCCACGTACGCCTTCCAGCGGCAGCGCTACTGGCTGGACGCGCCCGCCACCGTGGGCGACGTAGCCTCGGCCGGTCTCGGTCCGGCCGGGCATCCGCTGCTGGGTGCCGCCGTCGAACTCGCCGACAGCGACGGCCTGGTGCTCACCGGGCGGCTGTCCACGCGCGGCCAGCCCTGGCTCGCCGACCACGCCGTGTCCGGCGTGGTCCTCTTCCCGGGCACCGCGTTCCTGGAGCTCGCGATCCAGGCCGGCGACCGGGTGGGCTGCGACCGGGTCGACGAGCTGACCCTCCAGGCGCCGCTCATCCTCCCCGAGCGCGGCGCCGTCATCCTCCAGCTGGTGGTGGACCCGCCAGAGGAGGACGGCCGGCGCGCCGTGAACGTCTACTCCCGCCCCGAGGACGCCGGGCGTGAGCTGCCGTGGACCCGGCACGCCACGGGTGTGCTGGCGACCGGGGCCGCCGAGGGCTCGTACGACCTGGGCGGGGCGTGGCCGCCGCCGGGCGCCGAGCCGATCGGGGTCGAGGACCTGTACGAGCGGTTCACGGCGGGCGGCTTCGGCTACGGCCCGGCGTTCCAGGGGCTGCGAGCGGCCTGGCTGCGCGGCGACGAGGTGTTCGCCGAGGTACGGCTGGGCCAGGAGCAGCAGTCCGCCGCCACCGGCTACGGGCTGCACCCCGCCCTGCTGGACGCCGCCCTGCACACCATCGCGCTCGGCCCGATGCTCCAGGAGGGGGAGGGCCGGCTGCCGTTCTCCTGGACCGGGGTGACGCTGCACGCCTCGGGTGCCGGTGAGGTACGGGTGCGGCTCACCCCGAGCGGCACCGATATGGTGGCCCTGACCGTGGCGGACACCATCGGCCGGCCGGTGGCCACCGTCGAATCACTCGTACTGCGCAAGCGGCCCGAACGGCTCGGCGAAGCCGCGGGCGGCGACACGCTCTACCGGCTCGACTGGACGCCCGCCGACACCTCCGCGACGGCGCCCGAGCACCCCGCCGGACACTGGACCCTGCTCGGCGACGACGACTTCAAGCTGGTCGGACTCGATGTGCGCACCTACCCGAACCTGGCGGCGCTGCCCGCCGACCCGGCCGCCATGCCCGCCACCGTGCTGGTGCCCTGCGCACCGGAGCCCCGGGGCGTGGCCGACGCCGTACGGACCGCGACCCACCGGGCGCTGACGCTGCTTGGGGCCTGGCTGACCGAGGAGCGGTTCGCCGACTCCCGGCTGGTGTTCATCACCCGGGGCGCGGTGGCCACCACACCCGGCGCGGACGTACCCGATCCGGCGCACGCCGCGGTCTGGGGCCTGGTGCGCTCGGCGCAGTCGGAGAACCCCGACCGGTTCGTCCTCGTCGACCTCGACGAACACGAGGAGTCGGCGCTCGCCCTGCCGATCGCGCTCGCCCTGGACGAGCCCCAACTGGCGGTGCGCCGGGGCGACATCATGGTGGCCAGGCTCGCCGCCACCCCGCTCCCCGCGAGCGCCCCGCCCGCCTGGGACCCCGAGGGCACGGTGCTGGTCACCGGGGCCACCGGCACCATCGGCGGGGTCATCGCCCGCCATCTGGTGGCCGAGGGCGGCGTACGGCATCTGCTGCTCGCCGGCCGCCGAGGCCCGGACGCCGAAGGCGCGGCCGAACTGCGCCTGGAGCTGGAGGAGTTGGGCGCCGAGGTCACGCTCGCCGCCTGCGATGTGGCCGACCGGGAGGCGCTGGCGGCGCTGCTGGCCACCGTACCCGCCGCACATCCGCTGACGGCCGTCGTGCACACCGCGGGCGTCCTGGACGACGGTGTGGTCTCCTCGCTCACCCCCGAGCGCATCGACCGGGTGCTGCGGCCCAAGGTCGATGCCGCGCTCGCCCTGGACGAGCTGACCCGCGACCTGGACCTGTCCGCGCTCGTCCTCTTCTCCTCCATCGCCGGCACCTTCGGCGGCATGGGCCAGGGCAACTACGCGGCGGCCAACGCCTTCCTCGACGCCTTCGCCCAGCACTGCCGCGCCCAGGGGCGGCCCGTCCAGTCCCATGCGTGGGGGCTGTGGGCCCAGCGCAGCGAGATGACCGGCAAGCTGGCGGGCGCCGATCTGAACCGGCTGGCGCGCGGTGGCATCATCCCGTTCTCCTCGGAGGACGGCGCCCGGCTCTTCGACGCCGCACGCGCCGTGGACGCCGCCGTCGTGCTGCCCATGCGGCTGGACACCGCGGGGCTCGGGGCACGGTCCGGTGAGGTACCGCCGCTGCTGCGCGGGCTGGTCAGGGCCGCGCCCGCGAAGCCCGCCCGGCGGACGGCCGCCGGAGCCGGGGCCGCGCCCGCGCGGCCCGAGGGGCTCAAACAGCATCTGTCCAGCCTTCCGGAGGCCGAACGCGGCCGGTTCCTGCTGGACCTGGTCCGCACCACCGTGGCCGGGGTGCTGGGCTTCGGCTCGGTGGCGGCCGTCGAGGCGGAGCGCGGTCTGCTCGACCTCGGCTTCGACTCGCTCACCGCGGTGGAACTCCGCAACCAGCTCGGCAAGGCCACCGGCCGGCGCCTGCCGGTGACCCTGCTCTTCGACTACCCCACCTCCATCGCGATCGCCGCGTATCTGGAAGCGGAGATCGCGCCGGAGGCATTCACCGCCGCGGCGATGACCTTTCCGGAACTCGACGCGCTGGAAAGCAACCTGGCCGAGGTCGCCGCCGACGACGAGGCGCGCACCACGCTCGCCTCGCGCCTTCAGGGCCTGCTGGAACGGCTCGACCAGGGCCCGGAGGGCGCGGAGGACGCGGTCGTCGGCCGCATCGACGCCGCCTCGGACGACGAGATCTTCGACTTCATCGAGAACGAACTCGGCCTGTAGTGCACGGAGTTGGAATTCACAGAGATGGGCGGTAAACGGTGAGCGAGGCAAAGCTCCGCGACTTCCTCAAGCGAGTGACCACGGATCTGCACCGCACTCGCCAGCGCCTCCAGGAGGCCGAGGCCAAGGACCACGAGCCCATCGCCATCGTCGGGATGGCCTGCCGCTACCCCGGTGGGGTGGCCTCTCCGGAGGACCTGTGGGAACTGGTGGCGAACGGCCGCGACGCGGTCACCGGGTTCCCCACCGACCGGGGCTGGGACCTGGACGCCCTCTACGACCCGGACCCGGACAAGCCGGGGACGAGCTATGCGCGGGAAGGCGGTTTCGTCACCGACGCCGACCACTTCGACCCCGCGTTCTTCGGCATCTCCCCGCGCGAGGCCCTCGCCATGGACCCGCAGCAGCGGCTGCTGCTGGAGACCGCGTGGGAGGCCCTGGAGCGCGCCGGGATCGACCCGGCCACGCTGCGCGGCAGCCGCACCGGGGTCTTCGCGGGGGTGATGTACCAGGACTACGCCACCCGGCTGCGCCAGGTGCCCGACGATGTCGAGGGCTATGTGGGCAGCGGTGGCTCCGGCAGCATCGCCTCCGGCCGTATCGCCTACACCTTCGGTCTCGAAGGCCCCGCGGTCACCGTGGACACCGCCTGCTCGTCCTCGCTGGTGGCCCTGCACCTCGCCGCGCAGGCGCTGCGCAGGCAGGAGTGCTCGCTGGCCCTCGTCGGCGGGTCGATGGTGATGTCCACACCAGTGGCCTTCGTGGACTTCAGCCGACAGCGCGGGCTCGCCTCCGACGGCCGCTGCAAGGCGTTCGCCGCGTCCGCCGACGGCACCGGCTGGGGCGAGGGCGTGGGCATGCTGCTCGTGGAGCGGCTGTCGGACGCGCGGGCCAACGGACACCGGGTGCTCGCGGTCGTCCGCGGCTCCGCCACCAACCAGGACGGCGCCAGCAGCGGGCTCACGGCCCCCAACGGCCCCTCCCAGCAGCGCGTCATCCGGCAGGCGCTGACGGACGCCGGGCTCACCCCGGCCGATGTGGACGCGGTCGAGGCACACGGCACCGGCACTCCGCTCGGCGACCCCATCGAGGCGGGCGCGCTGCTGGCCACCTACGGCCAGGACCGCCCCGTGGACCGGCCGCTGTGGCTCGGCTCGCTGAAGTCCAACATCGGCCACACCCAGGCCGCCGCGGGCGTCGGCGGGGTCATCAAGACGGTGCTTGCGCTGCGCCACGGCGTACTGCCCAGGACCCTGCACGCCGAGGAGCCGACCGCCAATGTCGACTGGGAGTCGGGCGCGGTGCGGCTGCTGACGGAGGCCCGGCCGTGGCCCGAGCCGGACACCGAGCGCCCGCGCCGCGCCGCGGTGTCCGCCTTCGGCTTCAGCGGCACCAACGCCCATGTGATCCTGGAGCAGGCCCCCGCCGAGGACCCCGCGGACGAGGACGCCGCGGACACCGGGCCCGCCGCCGGGTGCGACCTGGTGCCATGGCCGCTGTCGGGTCGGACCGAGGAGGCCCTGCGGGCTCAGGCCGCGCGGCTGCGGTCGTATGTGGCGGGCGAGCCCGGCCCGTCCCCGGTGGACATCGGCTATTCGCTGGCGCTCACCCGCTCCGCCTTCCCCCACCGTGCGGTGGTCGTGGGGTCGAACCGTGCCGAACTGCTGGGCGGACTCGACCAGTTGGCCTCCGGCGCCACCTCCGGCGCGGTGGCCGGTGCGGGCCGGACGGCGTTCCTGTTCACCGGGCAGGGCGCCCAGCGGCTCGGCATGGGACGTGGTCTGCACACCGCCTTCCCGGTCTTCGCCACCGCGTTCGACGCCGTGTGCGCCGAACTCGACCGCCACCTGGACGGCCATCTCGAGCACGGGGTGCGCGATGTGGTCTTCGGCGAGGACGCCGAACTGCTCGACCGGACCGTCTACACCCAGACCGCTCTCTTCGCCGTCGAGGTGGCGCTGTACCGGCTGCTGGAATCCTGGGGTGTGACCGCGGACTTCCTGGTCGGCCACTCGGTGGGCGAGCTGGCGGCGGCGCATGTGGCGGGGGTGTTCTCGCTGGCGGACGCCTGTGCGCTGGTCGCGGCCCGGGGACGGCTGATGGACTCGCTGCCCGCCGGAGGCGCGATGGTCTCGCTCCAGACCGGCGAGGCCGGGGTGCTGCCCCATCTGGAGGGCCGCGAGGACCAGGTGGCCCTCGGCGCGGTCAACGGCCCGGCCGCCACGGTGATTTCCGGCGAGGAGACGGCCGTTCTGCGGATCGCGGAAGCGGTCGGCGTCAAGAGCAGGCGGCTGCGGGTCGGCATCGCCGCCCACTCGCCGCTGATGGAGCCCATGCTGGAGGAGTTCGCCAAGGTCGCCGGGGAGCTGTCCTACGCCGCCCCCCGGATCGCGGTGGTGTCCAATGTGACCGGCGAGGCGGTGGCGGAGGAGCTGTGCTCGCCCGAGTACTGGCTGCGCCATGTGCGGCAGCCGGTGCGTTTCCAGGACGGGATGCGGTTCCTCGAGGACCGGGGCGTGACCCGCTATGTGGAGGTCGGCCCGGCCGGTGTGCTGTCCGTGATGGGCCAGGAGTGCGTCGCCGACGCCGATGCCGCCGCCTTCATCGCCCTGCTGCACAAGGACCGCGACGAGGCCGAAGCGCTGCTGACCGGGGTCGGCCGGGTGCACGCCCATGGCGGCGCGGTGGACTGGGAGATGGTGTTCGCGGGCCGTGGCGCCCGCCGGGTGGAGCTGCCCACGTACGCCTTCCAGCGGCAGCGCCACTGGCTGGACGGCCCCGACCGGGCGGGCGATGTGACCTCGGCGGGTCTTGGCGCGGCCGGGCATCCGCTGCTGGGCGCCGCCGTCGAACTCGCCGACACCGACGGCCTGGTGCTCACCGGACGGCTGTCCCTGGCCACCCAGCCCTGGCTGGCCGACCACGCCGTCTCCGGTACGGTCCTCTTCCCCGGCACCGCCTTCCTGGAACTGGCCGTCCAGGCCGGTGACCAGGTCGGCTGCGACCACGTCGAGGAGCTGACCCTCCAGGCGCCGCTGATCCTCCCCGCCCGTGGCGCGCTCACCCTCCGGGTGACCGTCGGCGAACCCGACGAGAGCGGGCGGCGCCCGCTGAACGTCCACTCCCGTCCCGAGGGCGCCGGGTTCGGCGAGCCATGGACCCCGCACGCCACCGGTACGCTCGCCACCGCCGCATCCGCCACCGCCGCATCCGCCACTCCCGCGGAGCTGACCGCGTGGCCTCCGGCGGACGCCACCGAACTCGACGTCAGCGACATGTACGAGCGGTACGCGGCGGGCGGCTTCGGCTACGGCCCGGCCTTCCGGGGCCTGCGGGCCGCCTGGCTGCGCGGCGACGAGGTGTTCGCCGAGGTGCGGCTGGCCCAGGAGCAGCGGTCGGCTGCCGCCGGGTACGGGATCCACCCGGCCCTGCTCGACGCCTCCTTGCACGGCATAGCGCTCGGCACCCTCTTCGCCGGGGAGGACCCCGGGACGGCCCAGGGGCGGCTGCCGTTCTCTTGGACCGGGGTGTCGCTGCACGCCGCCGGGGCCGACGAGGTGCGGGTGCGGATCTCCCCGGCCGGGGAGGACACCGTGGCGCTCGCGGTGGCCGACCCGACCGGCCGCCCGGTGGCCACCGTCGAGGGGCTGCTGCTGCGGAAGATGGCCGGCGACCAGCTCAGCGGCGCCCGCGCCGCGAGCAGCGAATCGCTGTTCCAGCTCGACTGGCCCGCTCTCACCGGCTCCGACCGGCCCACCCCGCTGACCCGGGCCGCGCTGGTCGGCGACGACGGGCTCGAGGTGACCGAGAGCCTCTTCGCGGCCGGGGTCCACCTGGAGTCGTATGTGGACCTGGAGTCGCTGGGCGCGGCCGTCGAGGCCGGTACGGCCGCCCCCGCGGCGGTCCTGGTGTGCTGCCAGGCCGGGCCCGGCGCACCGGCCCACGCCGTACGGGACTCCCTGCGCACCGCCCTCGAGCTGGCCCGGAGCTGGTCGGCCGATGAGCGGTTCGCCGACTCCCGGCTGGTGTTCATCACCCGGGGCGCGGTGGCCACCGAGCCCGGCGCCGAGATCACCGATCTGCCGGGGGCCGCCGTCTGGGGCCTGGTGCGCTCGGCGCAGTCGGAGAACCCCGACCGGTTCACCCTCGTCGACCTCGACGCACATGAGGAGTCCGTACGCGCCCTCCCGGCGGTCCTCCCCTCCGGGGAGCCGCAGCTCGCGCTGCGCGCCGGACAGCCGCACACCCCTCGGCTCGCCCGCGCCCAGGGCGGGACCGGCGCCACACGAGCGCTGGACCCCGAGGGCACCGTTCTGATCACCGGCGCCACCGGTACGCTCGGCGGGCTGCTCGCCCGCCACCTGGTGACCCGGTACGGCGTCCGCCATCTGCTGCTGACCAGCCGCCGGGGACCGGCCGCCGAGGGGGCCGATCGGCTGCGCGAGGAGCTGACCGCGCTCGGCGCGACCGTGGCCGTGGTGGCGTGTGACACCGCCGACCGGGACGCGGTGGCCGCCCTGGTGGCCCAGGTGCCCGCCGACCATCCGCTGACCGGGGTGTTCCACACCGCCGGGGTGCTGGACGACGGCGTGCTCTCCTCGCTCACCCCCGAGCGGATGGACACGGTGCTGCGGCCCAAGGTCGATGCCGCGCTCCATCTCGACGAGGCCACCCGGGAGCTGGATCTGGCCGCGTTCGTGCTCTTCTCCTCCGCCGCCGGTGTGCTCGGCGGCGCGGGACAGGGCAACTACGCGGCCGCCAACGGCTTCCTCGACGCCTTCGCGCAGGCCCGCAGGGCGCGTGGGCTGCCCGCCCACTCCCTCGCCTGGGGGCTGTGGGCGCGGACCAGCGCGCTGACCGGTACGGCGGACACGGCCGGGGCCGCCCGCTCCGGCGTGGCCGCGCTCTCCTCCGAACAGGGCATGGAACTGCTCGACACCGCCCTCGCGCTGGACACTCCCTTGCTGATCCCGATGCGGATCGACCTCGCGGCGCTGCGCGCGAACGCCGGCTCCGGCTCGGTGCCGCTGCTGCTGCGCGGACTGGTGCGGACACCGGCGCGCCGGGCGGGCGCGCACACGCGCGGCGGCTCGCCGGGCGGCGGCTCCGCGCTGCGGGAACGGCTCGCCGGGCGGTCCGAGGCCGAACAGGACGCCGTACTGCTGGAGTTGGTGTGCACCCAGGTGGCCACCGTGCTCGGCCACCCGGACCCCTCCGCCATCGGCCCGGCCCATGAGTTCGTGGACTCCGGCTTCGACTCGCTCACCGCGGTGGAGCTGCGCAACCGGCTGAACGCGGCCACCGGGCTCAGGCTTCCCGCCACGCTCGTCTTCGACCATGAGACGCCGACCGATCTGGCCGTCCGGCTCCGCTCCGACCTGGCCGCGGCCAAGCAGCCGGCCCCGTCCGAACAGCCCACCGCGGCCACGGCGGCCACCGCGGCGGATGATTCCTCCACGCTGAGCGCGCTGTACACCCAGGCGTTCGAGACCGGGAAATGGAAGGAGATCTTCGACCTGCTGCACGCCACGGCGGCGCTGCGGCCCCGGTTCAGCGGCCCCTCCGAGCTGGCGAAGCTGCCGATGCCGGTCCGGCTCAGCAAGGGCCCGGCCGGGCACCATATGTTCTGCTTCTCCTCGTGCCTGGCGGTCGCGGGCATCCACCAGTACGCGCGGTTCGCGGCCTCGCTGCGCGGGCGGTGCGATGTGTCGGCGCTCGCCCTGCCGGGCTTCGGCCGCGGTGAGCCCCTTCCGGAGACGGCGGACGCGGTGGTCGCCGCCCAGGCCGAGGCGGTGGCGAAGGCCGCGGACGGGCAGCCGATCGTGCTCCTGGGCTCCTCGGCGGGCGGCTGGTTCGCCCACGCCGCCGCGGGACATCTGGAGCGGATGGGCATCCGGCCCACCGCGGTGGTCCTGGTGGACACCTATGTGCCCAAGAGCAGCATCCTCAACCAGTTCGGGCTCTCGCTCATGGACGGGATGACCGAGCGCGAGGGCGTGTTCGTCACCATGGACGACGCCCGGCTGTCGGCCATGGGCTGGTACCTCAACCTCTTCGGCGGCTGGGACCCCGAGCCGATCGAGACGCCCACCCTCCTGGTGCGCGCGCTGGAGCCGCTGTCCACCGGATCGCTGAAGCTGGAGGAGCTGCCCGACTGGCGGTCCTTCTGGGAGCTGCCGCACGACATCGTCGATGTGCGCGGCAACCACTTCACCATGATGGAGGACCACTCCCTCCCCACCGCCCAGGCCATCGAGGACTGGCTGGAGCGCCTGGAGCGCGACGGCGCCTGACCCGCCCGGACATCCCGCCGAGGCGCCCTGCCCGCATCAGAGAAGGAACTACCACCATGGCGTTGCCCGCCACCGATGAGAGCCTGTGGTTCCGCAGGTTCCATCCGCGCCCGGAGGCCGAGGTCGGCCTGGTCTGCCTGCCGCACGCGGGAGGAGCCGCCAGCTTCTACTTCCCGATCTCCGAGCTGCTGCCCCCGACGGTGGAGGCGCTGGCCGTCCAGTACCCGGGACGGCAGGACCGCCGCCATGACGCGCCCATCGAGAACATCCACGAGCTGGCGCACGAGATCTACCAGGCGCTGAAGCCGCTGGCGGCACACCGGCCGATCGCGCTGTTCGGCCACAGCATGGGCGCGAGCGTCGGGTTCGAGCTGGCCAGACTGCTCGAAGGGGAACTGGGGACCGTGCCCGTGGCGTTCTTCGCCTCGGGCCGCCCCGCGCCCTCGCACCACCGGAGCCTGGGCATCCACCGGCGCGACGACGCCGGGCTGATCGCCGAGCTCCAGCTGGTCAGCGGGACCGACTCCCGGATCCTCGGCGACACCGAACTGCTGCGGCTGGCCCTGCCGGCCATCCGCAGCGACTACAAGGCGGCCGAGACCTATGAATACCGGCCCGGCGCCCGGCTGGCCTGCGACATCGTGGGGCTCACCGGCGACAGCGACATCCGCGTCACCGCCCGGGAAGCGGCGGGCTGGCGGGAACACACCTCGGGCTCCTTCCGGCTGGAGGTCTTCTCCGGCGGCCACTTCTACCTGGGTGAGCAGAAGGCAGCGGTGGCCGGAGTCATCACGGACACCCTGCGGGCGGCCACCGCCCGCGCCCGACGACCCATCGACTGAGAGAGAAACCGACGATGCGTATCCTTTTCGCGACGGTGTCCGAGCAATCGCACCTGTTCACCATGGTCCCGCTCGCCTGGTCACTGGCCGCGGCCGGCCATGAGGTGCATGTCGCCAGCAACCCCGCGCTCACCGCGTCCATCAAGAGCACCGGTCTGACGGCGGTCCCGGTCGGCAAGGACCACAATCTCCACGAGATGCTGACGGAGAACCGCGACTCGCTGGAGAACCCGCTCTCCGACTGGTCCACCCCGGAGCTCGATCGGCACTCCTGGGAACAGGTGCTGATGAAGTTCAAGGTCAGCGTGATGTTCGCGTACCAGACCTACAACGACTGCATGGTGCACGAGCTGGTCGACTACGCCCGCCACTGGCAGCCCGACCTGGTCATCTGGGACCCGGTCACCTATGCGGGCCCGGTGGCCGCCCGGGTCGTGGGCGCCGCCCACGCCCGGCTGCTGTGGTGCATCGACATCTACGCGAAGATGCGCGAGGTGTTCCTGGCCCGCCTCGCGGAGCAGCCCGAGGAGCGCCGCGAGGACCCGATGGCCGACTGGCTCGGCGGCATCCTCGGCCGCTACGGCCACACCTTCGACGAGGAGGTCGTGGTCGGGCAGTGGACCATCGACCAGATCCCGACCAGCCTCCAGCTCCCGCTGTCCCTCCGGCGGGTCCCGGCCCGCTATCTGCCCCACAACGGCCCCTCCGAGATCCCGGACTGGCTGCGCGAGGCCCCCGAGCGGCCGCGGGTCGTGCTGACCTCCGGGGTCTCCGCACGTGCGGCCCTGGGCGGCACCTTCATGCCGGTGGCCGACATGATCAACACCCTCGGGAGCATGGACATCGACGTGGTGGCCGCGCTTCCGCCCGAGGAGGTCGAGGCGCTGGAGAAGGTTCCCGCCAACACCCGTATCGTCGACTTCGTCCCGCTGCACGCCCTGCTGCCCGGCGCCTCGGTCCTCATCCACCACGGCGGCTTCGGCTCCTGGGGCACCGCGCTGGTCAACGGCGTACCGCAGCTCATCCCCACCATCCGCTACGCCGACTGGTGGAACAAGGGGACCAGCCTGCACGAGGCCGGTGCCGGACTCGTCGTCCACGCCTCCGAGCTGACCGCCGAGGTGCTGCGGGAGAGCGTCGAACGGCTGGTGGAGGACGCCTCGTACCGGGAGGCCGCCGAGCGGCTGCGTGAGGAGAACCAGCGCACCCCCACCCCGCACGATGTGGTGCCGGTGATCGAGGAACTCACCGCGGAGCACGGCCGATGAAGGTGCGCGAGCTGGCGGTGCCCGGCGCCTACGAGTTCAGCCCGGACGTCCACCGCGACGAGCGCGGCGCGTTCGTCGCCCACTACACCGAATCCGCCTTCGCCGCGGCCGTCGGCCATCCGCTGCGCCTGGGCCAGAACCACCACAGCGTCTCCCGGCGCGGCACCGTCCGCGGGGTGCACTACGCGGACGTCCCCCCGGGCCAGGCCAAGATGGTGACCTGCGTCAGCGGTGAACTCCTCGATGTGGTGGTCGACTTGCGGGTGGGCTCGCCCACCTTCGGGCGCTGGGACAGTGTGCGTCTCGACCCCGTCTCGTACCGGGCGGTCTATCTGGAGGAGGGCCTCGGCCACGCGTTCGTCGCGCTGCGGGACGACACGGTGGCGGCCTATCTGAACTCGGCGGAGTACAACCCGGGCGCCGAGCACGAGATCGACCCCTTCGACCCGGCGCTCGGCCTGCCCTGGCCCAAGGATCTGGAATACCTGGTCTCCGCGCGCGACCGGAACGCCCCCGGTCTGGCCGAGGCCGAACGGGCCGGTCTGCTGCCGTCCTACGAGGTCTGCCGGGCGCTGCACCCCCGGCGCGGCTGACCCGGCCCGGCCTGCCCCCATCCACCGATCGGTTGATGCGGCCGCTCAGCCGGTCGGTGGAGGGAGGATCAGCCCGGTGGGCAGCCGATGGGCCGATCCGCGGGGGATATCCGCTTCCTACGGTGGAAGAGTGAAGGAACCGAGCGAGGAGGACCCGGGCCGATGCCGCTGATCGAGGTCAGTAACCTGCGCAAGGAATACCGCAATCATGTGGCGGTACAGGACGTGTCCTTCTCCGTGGAGGAGGGCGAGATCTTCGGCATCCTCGGGCCGAACGGCGCGGGCAAGACCACCGCCGTGGAGTGCATCGAGGGAATGCGCAAACGCGACGGCGGCGAGATCTCCGTGATGGGCCTGGACCCGCTGAAGGACAAGGACCTCGCCGAGCTGCGCGAGTCCATCGGGATCCAGCTCCAGCAGAGCGAACTGCCGCCCAAGATGAAGGTGTGGGAGGCGCTCGAGCTCTACAGCACCTTCTATCGCGACCCCGTCGACTGGCGCGAGCTCATCGAGGAGTGGGGTCTGTCCGGCAAGGCCGACGCGGCCTACGGATCGCTGTCCGGCGGACAGCAGCAGCGGCTGTCCATCGCGCTGGCCCTCGTCGGCAAGCCCAGGATCGCCGTCTTCGACGAGCTGACCACCGCACTGGACCCGCACGCCAGGCGCGAGACCTGGAAGCTGATCGAGAAGGTCCGGGAGCAGGATGTGACCGTGCTGCTGGTCACCCACTTCATGGAGGAGGCCGAGCGGCTCTGCGACCGGATCGCCATCATCGAATCCGGCCGGGTCGTCGCCCTGGACACCCCGTCCGGACTGGTGTCCCGGGTCGATGAGCAGCAGATCATCCGCTTCAAGCCGTCCGTTCCGATGGACGACGAACTGCTCACCTCACTGCCCGAGGTGAGCAGTGTGACCCGGTCCAAGTCCCAGGTGACGGTGGTCGGCAAGGGCAATGTGGTCTACGCGGTGATCTCCGTCCTGGCCCGCAATCAGATCGTGGCGAACGAACTCCGCCTGGAGCAGGCGAGTCTCGATGACGCCTTCGTCGCCCTGACCGGCTCCAAGCCCGCCAACTAAAGCCGCCGAGGAGACTTCTGCCATGTCCGGGCGTACCAAGCTCACCTATGTCGAGAGCAAGCTGTTCCTGCGCGATCCCACCGCGGTGTTCTTCGTCATCGCGCTGCCGATCATGCTGTTGGCCATCTTCCACTTCGTCACCACCAAGTCCGACGACGACGCCGCCACCAAGGCGTCGATGGCCGCGTTCGTCCCCGCGATGGCCATGTCGCTGTGTCTGACGATGCTGGCCCTCAACCTGCTGCCCACGACCCTCGCCACCTACCGGGAGAAGGGCATCCTGCGGCGCATGGCCGCCAGCCCCATCCACCCCGGGAACCTGCTGCTCGCCCAGCTCTTCATCAACCTGGTCACCGCGGCGGTCTCCGCGGTGCTGGTGCTCATCGTCGGCAGGACCGCCTTCGACACCAAACTGCCCGGTGACGTCCCCGCCTTCCTGGTGAGCTTCGTCCTGGGCACCTGGGCGCTGTTCTCCATCGGCCTGGTGATCGCGGCCGTGGCGCCGAGCAGCAAGTCGGCCACCGCGATGGGCCTGTCCCTGCTCTTCCCCAGCCTCTTCTTCGGCGGGGCGTTCCTCCCCAAGGAGGACCTGCCGGAGACGGTGTCCACCATCGGCGACTACACCCCGCTGGGCGCCGCGCTCCAGGCGCTGCGCGACTCCTGGGAGAACCAGTGGCCGCAGACGCTGCACCTGACCGTCCTCGGGGTGATCGCGGTGGCCGCCACCGCCGCCGCGGCCAAGCTGTTCCGCTGGGAGTGAGGTGAGCGCGTCCAAGGACGACGGCGGACGGTGGGAGCGGCACTCCGACATCCTGTTCGGAGGGCTGCCCTACCTTCTGCTGTTTCTGTCCACGGTCCTGAGCCTGGTCCACGGCCTGCCACCGGCCCGGCAGCTGCTCACCACGCTCGGCCTGGCGGCGGTGGCCGCCGTCTGGATCCTGGGCACCTATACCCTGCCGACGGGCCGCCGCAGCCGGCAGCCGTACGGCACGGCGCGCACGGCCGTCTACTTCGCCGGGCTGATCGCCCTCTCCGCCGCGCTGATCGCGCGGGACCAGGTGTTCCTGGTCTTCGCCGCCACCGGGTTCCTCCAGGCGCTGGTGCTGCTGCCGACCGTCTGGGCGCTGGTGTCCGTGGCGGCCACCTCGTTCGTCGTCAACACCGTGCCGGACGGCTTCCCCCGGCCCACGACCGGCGCGGTGGGCGGCTATATCGCCGCCATCGCCTTCCAGACCGTGGTGATTGGCTGGATCAATCTGCTGTCGAGCCGGCTGAACGAACAGCACCAGCGGCGCAAGCGGACCGTGGCCGAACTCCGGTCGGCGCTCACCGAGAACGCCGGACTCCACGCCCAGCTGATCACCCAGGCGCGCGAGGCCGGGGTGCTCGACGAGCGCCAGCGGATGGCGGGGGAGATCCATGACACCCTCGCCCAGGGGCTGGCCGGCATCATCCGGCAGCTGGAGGCCGCGGAACACGCCGAAGGCGACCGCGAAGTGTGGCGCCGTCACCTCGGCGCCGCCAAGGACCTGGCCCGGGACAGCCTGGCCGAGGCGCGCCGCTCGGTCCAGGCGCTCCACCCCGAACAGCTGGAGTCCCGGACGCTGCCCGATGCCCTGGAGTCGCTGGTCGAGGGCTGGTCACAGGAGCGGGATGTCACGGTCGCGTTCGCGACGACCGGGACCGCCATCCCGCTCCACGCCGAACTGGAGGCCACCCTCTACCGGGTGGCGCAGGAGGCACTCGCCAACATCGCCAAGCACGCCAGGGCGTCGAAGGTGGGCATCACCCTGTCGTACATGGAGGACGTGGCCGTCCTCGACGTACTCGACGACGGCGCGGGATTCGACCCCGCGGCCGCGGAGGCCGAGGCCGGCACCTCGGGTGGCGACGGTCTGGGGCTGGTGGCGATGCGGCGCCGACTGGGCCGGGTGGCCGGTACGTTGGACATCGAAAGCGCCCGTGGCGAGGGCACCGCCATCAGCGCGGCCGTCCCCGCCATCCCCCAGGAAGCCGGTGCATGAGCGGAAACACCCCCAGCGGAAACACCTCCGGTGGAAACACCCCCAGCGGGAACATCCCCAGCGGGAACACTCCCGGTGGAAACATCCCCGGTGGCGACGGGCCCGGCCCCATCCGCATCCTCATCGTGGACGACCACCCCGTGGTGCGCGACGGGCTGCGCGGGGTGCTGGAGCGGGACCCCGGCTTCACGGTGATCGGCGAGGCCGGTGACGGTGCCGAGGCCGTGGAACTGTACGAGCGGCAGCCGGCCGATGTGGTCCTGATGGATCTGCGCATGCCCCGGATGGGCGGGGTGGAGGCCATCAAACGGCTGCTGCGCGGCGATCCGGAGGCCCGGATCCTGGTTCTGACCACCTATGACACCGACAGCGATGTCATGGGTGCCCTGGCCGCAGGGGCGACCGGCTATCTCCTCAAGGACACCCCGCGCGAGGAGCTGACCCGCGCCGTGCGGTCCGCCTCCTCGGGCCAGTCCGTCCTCTCGCCCGCGGTCACCGGACGCGTTCTCGGCCAGGTCCGCAAACCCACTCAGGGACCGCTGAGCGACCGTGAACTCCAAGTGCTCAGGCTTATCGCGGACGGGGCCACGAATCGACAGGCCGCGGCGGCTTTGTTCATCAGTCAGGCGACCGTGAAGACGCATCTGCTGCATGTCTACGAAAAACTCGGGGTGAAGGATCGCGCGGCAGCGGTCAGCGAGGCCCATAAACGACATCTATTCGAATGACATCGCAGGTCGGCGCCGTGATAGGGGTGGCCGATAGGGGTGGATGAGGGTAGGGGTTGTTCCGCTCGAAGCGGCGCCAATACGGTGGCGATATGGCCCACATCCGAGATCGGAAGGCCGTTGTCATCGGCGGCACCGGATTCATCGGGCGACATATCTGCCGGGCTCTCGCCAAGCGCGGATATGAAGTCCTGGCAATGGCGAGAAAACCCGCGGAGCCCATTCCTGGAGTTGCTTTTCTGGAACTTGACGCGGTATCCGCGCCGACCGAGGACATCGTCCGGGCCGCGAAGTCCGCCGATCTCCTCGTCAACGCCGCGGGCGACAGCTGGCAGGGCGACGAGGCGAACATGACGGCCTCCCACATCCCGCTGGTGGACCGGCTGGTGGACGCCGCGGCGGCCCTTCCCGGGCGGCCGCGCCTGGTGCAGCTGGGCTCGGTGCACGAATACGGCCCCGTCCCCGACGGCACGGCCATCGCCGAGGACCACCCCACCGCCCCCCGCACCCCCTACGCCCGCACCAAGCTGGTCGGCAGCCGGATCGTCCTGGGCGCGGCGGACGCGGGCCGTATCGACGGCTGCGTGCTGCGCGTCACCAACGTCTGCGGACCCGGCACCCCCCGGGGCAGCTTCCTGGGCGGACTCGCCCACCGGCTGCGCCACACCACCGAGGACGCCCCGCTCGCCCTCACCCTGGTGGACGACCGGCGCGACTTCATCGACGTCCGCGATGTCGCCGAGGCCGTGGCGCTGGCCGCGAGCGGCCCGGTGACCGGCCGGGTGGTCAACATCGGGCAGGGCGGCGCCTTCAGCATGCGCGAACTGGCCTGGCTGCTGATCTCCGCCTCCCAGGTCCCCGCGCGGCTGGTGCGCGAGGAGAGCGGCGCCGTGCACAGCAAGGGCGGCAGCTGGACCCAGGCCGACATCGGCCTCGCCCGGCGGCTCATGGGCTGGTCCCCGCAGGTGGCCCTGAAGGAATCCCTCCACGACCTGTGGGCCGCCTCCGCCACCTCGAGCCGACCGGCTGCCGCGGCGGCCCGTACCGAAGGACTCTGATGCAGTACACCTATCTCGGACGCACCGCCCTCAAGGTGAGCCGACTGTGCCTGGGCACCTTGAACCTCGGGGTCAGGGCGAGCGACGAGGAGAGCCACGCGATCCTGGACACCGCCCTGGACCGCGGGGTCAACTTCATCGACACCGCCAACCAGTACGGCTGGCAGAAGCACAAGGGCTACACCGAGGAGTTCCTCGGCGGCTGGTTCGCCCGGGGAGGCGGCCGGCGCGAGAAGGTCGTGCTGGGCACCAAGGTCTTCAACCCGATGACCGACCGGCCCAATGACTCGGGTCTGTCCGCCCGGCACATCATCGCCTCCTGCGAGGACTCGCTGCGCCGGATGGGCACCGACTGGATCGACCTGTTCCAGATGCACCACATCGACCGCCACGCCCCCTGGGAGGAGGTGTGGCAGGCGATGGAGACGCTGACCCGGCAGGGCAAGGTGCGCTACATCGGCTCGTCCAACTTCGCCGGCTGGCACATCGCCGAGGCCCAGGAGGCCGCCGCCCGCCGCCACTTCCTCGGCATCGTCTCCGAGCAGAGCGTCTACAACCTCGTCACCCGCCATGTCGAACTGGAGCTGATCCCCGCCGCCCAGCGGTACGGGGTCGGGGTGCTCGCCTGGTCCCCGCTGCACGGCGGACTGCTCAGCGGGGCGCTGCGCAAGCTGGCCGAGGGCACCGCGATGAAGACCGCCCAGGGCCGGGCGGCCCAGGCGCTGGAGGTCCACCGGGACGCCGTCGCCGCGTACGAGAAGCTGTGCGACGGGCTTGGCGCCGACCCGGCCGAGGTGGGGCTGGCCTGGGTGATGGGGCGCCCCGGCATCACCGCGCCGGTCATCGGGCCGCGCAGCCTGGACCAGCTGGAAGGGGCCTTCAAGGCCATGGAGCTGACGCTGTCCGACGAGGTGCTGGCCGAACTGGACAGGCTGTTCCCGCCGATCGGCAACGGCGGCCCCGGACCGGAGGCATGGGCGTGGTGAGCACCCTCCAGGAGCGGCTGGTCCGCTCCGCCGCCACCGTCGACAGCTCGGTGACCCTGCTCGCCGACTTCCAGCGCTGGTTCCGCGAGCGCCTCGACGCCGACGAGTCCCGGGTCGAGATCATTCCGTTCACGGCGATGCGCGGCTGGGACTTCGCGCCGGACACCCACAACCTCGTCCATGAGACCGGCCGGTTCTTCACCGTCGAGGGCATCCGGGTGCGGATGCCCGGGGCGCCGGTGGAGGAGTGGCGCCAGCCGATCCTCCACCAGCCGGAGATCGGCATCCTGGGCATCCTGGTCAAGGACTTCGACGGCGTACCGCACTTCCTGATGCAGGCCAAGATGGAGCCGGGCAACCACGGCGGGCTTCAGCTGTCGCCCACCGTCCAGGCGACCCGCAGCAACTACACCCGGGTGCACAAGGGCCGGGCCGTGCCGTATCTGGAGTATTTCCAGCGGACCGAACGGCACCGGGTGCTCGCCGACGTCCGCCAGTCGGAGCAGGGCAGCTGGTTCTTCCGCAAGCGCAACCGCAACATGCTGGTCGAGGTGGCGGAGGACGAGGACATCGAGGTGCGCGACGGGTTCCGCTGGCTGACGCTGGGCCAGCTGCACCATCTGCTGGCCGTGGAGGACCTGGTGAACATGGACGCGCGCAGCGTCCTGGCCTGTCTGCCGCACTCCCCGCTGGACCCGGCGGACACCTTCCCCGCGCCGCTGGCCGCCGGGCCGCACGGGACCGTGGGGCCGGGGTGGCCGGGGCCGGGGCGGCACGCCCTCCATGGCGACGCCGACATCCTCAGCTGGATCACCGGATTACGCACCGAGCGCGAGGTGTTCACCGAACGGATACCGCTGCGGGAGGCGGACGGCTGGCACCGCACCGCCCATCGGATCTCCCATGAGAGCGGGCGCTTCTTCAGCGTGATGGCCGTGGATGTGACGGCGGGCGGCCGTGAGGTGGGCGGCTGGACCCAGCCCATGATCGAGCCCCATGGACCGGGCGTGGCGGCCTTTCTGCTGGCCTACGCCGACAAGGTGCCGCATGTGCTGGTGCAGGCCCGCGCCGAACCCGGCTACACGGACGTGGTGGAGCTGGCCCCCACCGTGCAGTGCACCCCGCGCAACTACACCCATCTGCCCGCGGGGGCCACCCCGCCGTTCCTCGAGGACGTGGTGGAGGCGCCGGCCGACCGGGTGCGGTTCGACACCGTGCTCTCCGAGGAGGGCGGCCGCTTCTTCCACGCCTTCAACCGCTATCTCGTCGTGGAGACGGAGCTGAGCGCCGTTCCCGAGGAACCGCCGCACTACCGCTGGATGGCGGTGCGTCAGCTGCTCGACCTGATTCGCCACAGCCATTACGTCAACGTCGAGGCCCGCACACTCATCGCCTGTCTGCACTCCCTGGCCGTATAGGGGGGCGCCTAGGGGGCCGGACCTGGGCGGAGCTAGGGGTTATTCGGATCGTGGCCGCTGCCATAGCCTCCGGGACACAGGGTGCCCGGAGCGGTACATCGGAGGACATGTCGTGCAGGACATCATCAGTGCCATGCTGGCAGAGGATGCGGTGGCCGCGGATTTCGCCGCCTTGAAGGTTCCCGAGTCCTATCGGGGCGCGGTGATCCTCAAAGAGGAATCCGAAATGTTCGAGGGCATGGCCACCAAGGACAAGGATCCCCAGAAGTCGCTCCACATACGTGAGGTGCCCACCCCCGAACCGGGCCCGGGCGAGGCGGTGATCGCGGTCATGGCCAGCGCGATCAACTACAACACCGTCTGGAGCGCCATCTTCGAGCCGCTGCCGACCTTCGGCTTCCTGGAGCGGTACGCGCGGACCGACGACCCCGGAGCCGCCCGCCACGACCAGCCCTACCACGTCCTCGGCTCCGATCTGGCCGGTGTGGTGCTGCGCACCGGGCCGGGGGTGCGCCACTGGAAGCCGGGCGACCGGGTGGTGGCCCACTGCCTGTCCATCGAGCTGCGCTCCCCGGACGGCCATGACGACAGCATGCTCGACCCCGAGCAGCGCATCTGGGGTTTCGAGACCAACTTCGGCGGGCTCGCCGAGCTCTCGCTGGTCAAGGCCAACCAGCTGATGCCGATGCCCGCCCACCTCACCTGGGAGGAGGCCGCCTCCTCCGGCCTGGTCAACTCCACGGCCTACCGGCAGCTCGTCTCCCGCAACGGCGCCCGGATGAAACAGGGCGATGTGACCCTCATCTGGGGCGCGGCCGGTGGACTCGGCTCGTACGCGACCCAACTGGCCGTCAACGGCGGGGCGATCCCGGTGTGTGTGGTCTCCGGGCGGCGCAAGGCCGAACTCGTCCGCTCCATGGGGGCCGAGCTGGTCATCGACCGGGCCGAGGAGGGCTATCGCTTCTGGAAGGACCCGGTCACGCCCGACCCCAGGGAGTGGAAGCGCTTCGGGTCCCGGATCCGCGAGCTGACCGGCGGCGAGGACCCGGACATCGTCGTGGAGCACCCCGGCCGGGAGACGTTCGGCGCCAGTGTGTATGTGGCGCGGCGCGGCGGCACGATCGTCACCTGCGCCTCGACCTCCGGCTTCCGCCATGAGTACGACAACCGCTATCTGTGGATGGCGCTCAAGCGGATCATCGGCACCCACTTCGCCAACTACCGGGAGGCGTGGGCGGCCAACCGGCTGATCGAGAAGGGGATGGTCCACCCCACGCTCTCCAAGGTCTATCCGCTCGCGGCGGTCGGCACCGCCACCCAGGACGTCCACCGCAACCGCCACTCCGGAAAGGTCGGCGTGCTGTGCCTGGCCCCGGAGGAGGGCCTGGGGGTGCGCGATCCGGAGCTGCGCGAGCGCCATCTGCCGTCCATCAACCGCTTCCGCCAGGACTGACCCGCCCGGATCCAGCGGTCGACTCCTCAGGGAGCGGTCCTGCCGAGGCCGAACCGGCGCAGTGTCCGGCCCAGTGTGACCGGGTTGAGCAGCCCCGGCGGGGCCGGTAGCCGGTGCCAGGGCACACAGCGGTTGACCAGGCCGAAGGCGGCGCGCACCGGCAGGTCGACGGCCGCGCGCACCGGGTCGGGCAGCAGCGGGGCGCGCGGCGGTTCGGCGGTGTGGTGGAGGCGCGGGCCGAGCCGGTCCGCCGCGGCGGTCTCGGACGCGGCCTTGCGGGCCCGGTTGAGATTGCCGAGCGGACGGAACTCCTCGGTGGTGTGCCAGGGGTTGAACGCCAGCCGCTCGACCCGGCCGGCCGCGGACCGGGCCCGGTCGCTGTCCAGGTTCTGGCGCGGCACGGTGAGCACCGCGACCGGGACGACCGGCGCGTCGCTCTCCCGCCACTCCACCGAACCGTCCTCGACCGGGGTGCGCCGGTCGTCCAGATAGCGCTGCACACACAGCTCGAAGGCGATGTCGCCGGTGGACAGCCGCATCGCCAGCTCACGGTGGAGATAGTCCGGGTCGCCGCGGTCGGGCGGGGGAGCGGGGGTGCCGCCGGGCGCCGGGCGCAGTTGGAAGCGCACCGGACCGGCCGGGCCCCACAGGATCGCGCCCCGGCTCCAGAAGGTCTCGCGGGCCAGCGAGCCCACCGTATGGCGGGTGGCGATCCGCAGATTGCGGCGCATCCGGTCGGCGGTGGCCCAGCCCACCGCCAGCGGCAGCTGGACGAAGAGCCCGAACGCCTTCTCCACGGTGCTCCCCGCGCCCGCCGTGGCCTTGGCGAAGGCCACGAACTCATGCGCGTCGGCGGCATGCGACACCGGGAAGCTGGTGGCCAGCAGATCGTGGGTCTCCTCCGGACCTGCCTGCACCCGCACCGCGATCCGGCGCAGATCGGGTGTGGCGCCGTACGGCTCGGTGCCGCTCGCGCTGGACAGCCGCACCACGGCCGGGTACTCGGCGCCCGGCCGGGCGTAGCCCACGCACAGCTCCGGCGGAAGGCCGTCGTGGAACCGCAGCCGGGCGTTCTCCACGCCCAGCGCCGCCCTGGCGCGGAAGGGGCGCAGCAGCTGGGGGACGCCCGAGCCGTCCGCGCGGTCGGGGTGCACCCGCTGCATCCGCAGCAGCTCACGCGTCAGCTTCTCGAAGCGCAGCCGCTCCGCCTCGGGGCTGCCGCCCTCGTACGCCTCATAGCCCTCGTACCCCGCGCGCCGCGCCCCGCCCATCGCCTCGTGCCGCGCCACCTCGCCGACGCGTACCACCTCACCGCCGTCTGCCGTCTCGCTTCGTACGGACTGCTGTCCGGTGTTGATCATGAGGAACGCTCCGTACGGGGCAAAGGGCGACGATAAGGAACAAAAGAGACGGTAGGGGAGCGTTCGCGCGACCGCAGCCCGGAGCGGTGCGTCGGTGGTAATCGGTGGTGATCGGGGTGATCGGGGGTAATCGGTGGTGATCGGGGTGATCGGGTGGTGATCGGCCCTCGGGGGCGCCCCGGCGGGTTCCGCCGCGGGCCCCGGGTGGTTCCGCCGCGGGCTGCGGCACACTGGTGGCATGCCGGAGCTGCCCGAGGTGGAGACCCTCGCCGCGATCCTGGCCGAGCGCGCCGCCGGCCGGGAGATCGCCCGTGTCCTCCCCGTCGCGGTGAGCGTCCTGAAGACCTACGACCCGCCGCTGAGCTCGCTCGAAGGCCGCACCGTCACGGCGGCGGCCCGCCACGGCAAGTTCCTCGACCTGGCCACCGACGGCCCCCATCTGGTCGTCCACCTCGCCAAGGCGGGCTGGCTGCGCTGGCGGGACGGACTCCCCGAGACCCCGCCCCGCCCCGGCAAGGGCCCGCTCGCGCTGCGGCTGCTCCTGGCTGGCCCGGAGCGCTCCGGCTTCGACCTCACCGAGGCCGGGACGCGCAAGGGGCTCGCGGTGTACGTGGTCCGCGACGCCCAGGAGGTCCCCGGCATCGCCCGGCTGGGCCCGGACCCGCTGGACGACTCCTTCACCCTGGAGACCTTCGCCGGGCTGCTGCGCGGCGTACGCCACCGGATCAAGGGGGTGCTGCGCGACCAGAGCGTCATCGCCGGGATCGGCAACGCCTACTCCGACGAGATCCTGCACGCCGCCCGGATGTCGCCCTACCGGCTCGCCTCGGACCTCACCGAGGAGGAGATCGCCGGGGTGTACGAGGCGATGGGCACCACGCTGCGCTCCGCCGTCGAGCGCTCCCGCGGCCTGGCCGCCACCGATCTCAAGGGGGAGAAGCGCGACGGCATGCGGGTGCACGGCCGTGCCGGACAGCCGTGCCCGGTGTGCGGGGACACCGTCCGCGAGGTGTCCTTCCGCGACTCCGCGTTGCAGTACTGCCCCACCTGCCAGACCGGTGGCAAGCCGCTCGCCGACCGCCGGCTGTCCCGGCTGCTCAAGTAGCGGGGCCTCCCCAGGGAGTGGTCTGCCGGCGCCGGCGGCCGTCTCAAATGCCGCCCACCACCGGCCAGTTGATCTCCCGCTCTTGACCCGAGGAGCTCCGGCCCGCCATATGGTGCTGTCGCAACCCCACGACACGACACCCCACGCCACGTCACGGAGCACCATGACCACAGCCCTGATCATCGGTGGCGGCATCGCCGGCACGGTGACCGCGATGGCCCTGCAAAAGGCCGGGATCGACGCGGTCGTCCACGAGACGTACCCCACGGACGCCATCGACGCCGGTGCGTTCCTCGTCGTCGCCGCCAACGGCCTGGAGGCACTGCGCACCATCGACGCCCATGAACCCGTGCTGGAGAACTCCTTCCCGGTCGGCCGCGTCGACTTCATCAGCAACACCGGCAAACGGCTCGGCAACCGCCCCATGTCCGGATCACAGGACGGCGGCCTCGGCTCCGTGACGCTCAAACGCGCCACCCTCGCCCGGGTGCTGCGCGAGGAGGCGGTGCGCCGCGGAGTCCGCATCGAGCACGGCAAACGGCTGCTCGCCGCCCACACCAGCCCCGACGGCCGGATCGTCGGCTCCTTCGCCGACGGCGGCCGTGCCGTGGGCGACATGCTGATCGGCGCCGACGGCATCCACTCGCTCGTCCGCAGGATCATAGACGCGGGCGCGCCCCGCCCCCGCTACACCGGACAGCACACCGTCTGCGGCTACACCCGCGACGCCGACTCGCCCCCGGACCCCGACGCCTACACCATGATCTTCGGCAAGCAGGCGTTCTTCGGCTGCACCACCGCCCCGGACGGCGAGATCTGGTGGTTCTGCAACGCCCCGGCCCAGGAGATGTCCAAGGCCGAGCTCGCCGCCGTCAGCGCCGAGGAGTGGCGGGAGCGGCTGCTGGCGCTCCTCGCCGACGACAACACCCCCGCCGCCGACCTGGTCCGTGCCACCGGTGATTCCATCGTGGCCACCGCCGCCTACGACATCGTCTCCACCCCCGCCTGGTCCGAGGAGGCCATGGTCATCGTCGGCGACGCCGCGCACGCCTGCGCGCCCAATGCCGCACAGGGCGCGTCGATGGCCATCGAGGACGGTGTCGTGCTCGCCAAATGCCTGCGCGATCTGCGCACGCCCCAGTCGGCCTTCGCCGCGTACGAGGCGCTGCGCCGGGGGCGGGTCGAGAAGGTCGCCATGGCCAGTGCGGGCATGGCCCGCCGCACGGCACAGGGGCCCGTGGCGCGCGCCCTGCGCGATGTCACCATGCCGCGCAAGCTGGACCGGGCCGCGGGCGGCGCCTCGGACTGGCTGACCGGCTACCGCATCGACTGGGACGAGCGGATCGACGCACAGACGGCCCGCCGGCGCCGCTGACGCGAGCGCGGCCCCGCCCCCGGGACCGCAGCGGGACCGTCCGGAAGGCGTTCGGAAGGCGGTCCCCGGGGCGGGCCGACCGGGCCGCACGTTTGGTCCGGGCTCTCACGGGCACTTGGAGCGCCCTGGCCCCCGTACGCCCGGGAGATTCGTGTGAGCCCAGTACGCATAGTGATCGTCGGTGCCGGCTTCGCCGGTTACCAGACCGCCCGTACACTCTCCCGCACCCTGCGCGGCGCGGCGGATATCGTCCTGATCAATCCCAACGACTACTTCCTGTATCTGCCGCTGCTGCCCGAAGTGGCGGCCGGGGTCCTGGAGCCCCGGCGGGTCTCGGTCTCCCTCACCGGCACCCTCCCGCATGTCCGGCTGGTGCTGGGCGAGGTCCACGGCGTCGATCTGGACGCCCGCCGGATCTCCTGGCGGGACCCGGACGGACGCCCCGGCGAGATGGCCTACGACCGACTCGTCCTCGCCGTGGGCAGCGTCAACAAGCTGCTGCCCATCCCCGGAGTGGCCGAGCACGCCCACGGCTTCCGAGGTATGCCGGAGGCGCTCTACCTGCGCGATCACATCACCCGGCAGATGGAGATGTCCGGCACCACCTCGGACCCGGCGGAGCGGGAGGCCCGCCGCACCTTCGTGGTGGTCGGCGCCGGCTACACCGGCACCGAGGTGGCCGCCCACGGGGTGCTCTTCACCGACTCGCTCGTGCGGAAGAACACCTCGCTGCGCGACGGGCCGCGCCCCCGCTGGCTGCTGCTCGACATCGCCCCCAGGGTGCTGCCCGAGCTGGACGAGAAGCTGTCCCGCACGGCCGACCGGGTGCTGCGCAAACGGGGTGTGGAGGTCCGCACCCGCACCACGGTCAAGGAGGCCACCTCGGAGGGGGTGCTGCTGGACGACGGCGAGTGCATCGCCACCCGGTCGCTGATCTGGTGCGTGGGGGTACGCCCCGACCCGCTGGTGGAGCGGCTCGGACTGGCGGCCGAACGCGGCCGGCTGAGGGTCGACCAGTATCTGGCCGTGCCCGGCTATCCGGACGTGCTGGCCTGCGGGGACGCCGCCGCGGTGCCCGATCTGACCCGGCCGGGCCAGTTCACCCCGATGACCGCACAGCACGCCCAGCGGCAGGGAAAGGTCGCGGCCCACAACATCCTCGCCTCCCTCGGGCACGGCGACCACAAGCCGTACAAACACCATGACCTCGGGTTCACCGTCGACCTCGGCGGGGTCCAGGCGGCCGCGGACCCGCTGCACGTACCGCTGTCCGGGCCGATCGCCAACGCGGTCACCCGCGGCTACCACCTGATGGCGATGCCGGGGAACCGGGTCCGGGTCGCCTCCGACTGGCTGCTCGACGCGGTACTGCCCCGCCAGGCGGTGCAGCTCGGGATGGTCCCGCCGTGGGCGGTGCCGCTGGACACCGAGTCGCCCGAGATCGCTCAGACGGCCCGGGCGGGCCGCCGCTGACCGCCGGCGCGCCCCGGGCCGCGGCCGACCGCCGCAACCTGGAAGGAGAACAATGCGACACGAACAACTCAGCGAGCTGGGGCAGCAGCTCCGGGTGGACTCGGTGCGTGCCGCCGCGGCCGCCGGGTCCGGCCATCCCACGTCGTCGATGTCGGCCGCGGACCTGATGGCCGTCCTGATGGGAAACCATCTGCGCTATGACTTCGAGCAGCCCGACCACCCCGGCAATGACCACCTGATCTTCTCCAAGGGCCATGCCTCCCCGCTGCTCTACTCGGTCTACAAGGCGGCCGGGGCCCTCCGCGACGAGGAGTTCGTCACCTTCCGCAAGCGCGGCAGCAGGCTGGAGGGCCACCCCACGCCCCGGCTGCCATGGGTGGACGTGGCCACCGGATCGCTCGGACAGGGCCTGCCCTACGGCGTGGGCACCGCGCTCAGCGGCAAGCGGCTGGACCATGTGCCCTACCGCGTATGGGTGCTGTGCGGCGACAGCGAGATGGCCGAGGGGTCGATGTGGGAGGCGTTCGAGCACGCGGGCTACGAGCGGCTGGACAACCTCGTCGCCATCATCGATGTGAACCGGCTCGGCCAGCGCGGGCCCACCCGCCACGAATGGGACCTGGACGCCTACGCGCGGCGCATCCGCGCCTTCGACTGGCACACCATCGAGATCGACGGCCATGACATCGAGGCCATCGACCGCGCCTACGCCGAGGCGCTGTCCACCGTCGGCCGCCCCACCGCCATCGTCGCCCGCACCATGAAGGGCCGTGGTGTCGCCTCGGTGGAGAACCGCGAGGGCATGCACGGCAAGCCGCTCACCCATCCGGACGAGGCCATCGCCGAACTCGGCGGCGTACGCAACCTGGCCGTACCGGTGCTCGGCCCGCCCTCGGTGACCCCCGCCCGGCCCGCCTCCGAGGGCCCGCTGGCCCTGCCGCGCTACAACACCGGCGACTCGGTGCCCACCCGGGACGCGTTCGGGGAGGCGGTGGCCGCCGTCGGCACGGCCCGCGGCGATGTGGTGGCGCTGGACGGCGAGGTGGGCGACTCCACCCGGCTGGAGTACTTCCACAAGGAGCACCCCGAGCGGTACTTCGAGTTCTTCATCGCCGAGCAGCAACTGGTGGCTGCCGCCGTCGGCATGCAGGCCCGCGGCTGGAACCCGTACGTCTCCACCTTCGCGGCCTTCTTCACCCGCGCCTACGACTTCATCCGGATGGCCTCCATCAGCGACGCGAACCTCAACCTCATCGGCTCCCACGCCGGGGTGGCCATCGGCGAGGACGGCCCCTCGCAGATGGGCCTGGAGGACCTGGCGGCCCTGCGCGCGGTGCACGGCAGCACGGTGCTCTACCCGTGCGACGCCAACCAGGCCGCCCAGCTGACCGCGGCCATGGCCGGGGAGTCCGGGATCCGCTATCTGCGCACCACGCGCGGCGGAACGCCGGTCATCTACCCGTCCTCCGAGACCTTCCCCATCGGCGGCTCCAAGGTCGTCCGCGCCACCGACGGCGACCGGGTCACGCTGATCGGCGCGGGGGTGACCCTGCACGAGGCCGTCGAGGCCGCCGACCGGCTCGCCGAGGAGGGCATCCCCGCCCGCGTCATCGACCTGTACTCGCTCAAGCCGGTGGACGCCGAGACGCTGCGCACCGCCGCCGAGGTGACCGGGCGCCTGATCACCGTGGAGGACCACCACCCCGAGGGCGGACTGGGCGACGCGGTGCTCGGGGCATTCGCCGACGGCCGTCCGGTGCCCCGGATGGTCCGGCTCGCGGTGCGCATGATGCCGGCCTCCTCGACCCCCGCCGAGCAGCTGAGCGACGCGGGAATCGACGCGGACGCGATCGTCGCGGCCGCGCGGGAGCTGGTCGGCAAGGGCTGAGGACGGCTGAGGGGCGGGATCGCCGAGAGCACGAAACTGCCGGAAGGAGCGGACAGATGGGCGTCAAGCAGGGAATGCGCGTGGTGGTGGTCGGGGCCACCGGCAATGTCGGCACGAGCGTCGTCCGCGCGCTCGGCGAGGCTCCGGACATCGCGTCGATCGTGGGCATCGCCCGCAGGGTGCCCAACTGGTCGCCGCCCAAGACGACCTGGGTACGGGCGGACATCGGGCGGGACTCCGGCGAGGAGGCGGACCTCGTACGGCACTTCGAGGCCGCCGACGCGGTCATCCACCTCGCCTGGTTGATCCAGCCGAGCCATCGGCCCGCCGTCACCTGGGACACCAATGTCCTGGGCAGCATCCGGGTCTTCGAGGCGGTGGCGCGGGCCGAGGTGCCGGTGCTGGTGTACGCCTCCTCGGTGGGCGCCTACTCGCCCGGCCCCGAGGACGGCCGCCCGGTGGACGAGTCCTGGCCCACCCATGGCTGGCCGGAGGCCGCGTACTGCCGTGAGAAGGCGTATGTGGAGCGGGTGCTGGACGCCTTCGAGCTGGAGCATCCGCAGATCCGGGTGGTGCGGATGCGACCCGGCTTCCTCTTCAAGGAGGAGGCGGCGGCCGAGCAGCGCCGGCTGTTCATGGGCCCCTTCCTGCCCCGGCGGCTGATCCGCGGCACCTTCCTGCCCGCCGTCGTCGACCTGCCAGGACTGCGGCTCCAGGTCCTGCACACCGACGACGCCGCCGAGGCGTACCGGCTGGCGCTCGGCCGTGAGGTGCGCGGCGCCTTCAACCTCGCGGCCGAACCGCCGGTGGACGGCGACACGCTGGCGGGCCTCCTCGACGCGCGCAAGGTGCGCATCCCGCGCCTGGCCGCCCGCTCGGCGATGGCCACGGCCTGGCATCTGCATCTGCTGCCGCCCTCGCCCCAACTGCTCGACGCCGCCCTGCGGCTGCCGCTGATGGACACCACCCGCGCCCAGGAGGAACTGGGCTGGCGGCCCCGGCACACCGCCGTCGAGACGCTCCGGGAGTTCCTCACCGGGCTGCGGCGCGGCACCGGTATGGATCTGACCGCCCCGCTGGCTCCCAAGCCGCCCGGCGGACGGCCGCACGAGACCGCGACGAGCGGTGCGGGGGAGCGCCCCTGACCCCTGAACGTCCCCCGGCGGTGTGGAAAACCGCCCCCGGCCGTGTGAGACGCGGCACATGAGACGGGCTCAGCGGCAGCAACGCCGCCGGGCCCGTACCGCTGTGACCCATGACCCCTCGTAACCCATGACGCGACTCCCGTACGCTTCTGCCCAGTTGGTCGGGACATCGACGAGGGTGGGGGCACATGGGCAAGGCGGGGAGTCCGGCGCGCGGTCATGCCCGGCGCACGGGAACGGTGGCGGTCGCCGCGGCGGCCGCCGCACTGTGTCTGACGGCATCCGCGGAGGCCCGGCCCGCCGCGGCGGACGATCCGTCGTATTCCGCCACCACCTCGGTGGGGGTGCACAACGCGTACGAGGACGCCAAGTACCCCTACTTCGCCGACGCGCTGGACTCCGGCGCCTCGCTCCTGGAACTCGATGTGTGGACCAACGCGTTCGGCGCGGGCTGGCGGGTCTCACACAGCAATCCGCTCGGCAACGACAACAACTGCGAGAACGCCGCCGGACCCGGCGAGCTGCGCACCAAGCCCCGCAACCAGAGCCTGGCCGGCTGCCTCGCCGACATGCGGGCCTGGCACCAGGCCCATCCCGGACACCGTCCGATCTTCGTCAAGGTGGAGCTGAAGGACGGCTTCAACGGCAAGAAGGGACGCGGTCCGGGCGACCTCGACGCGCTCCTCGGCGCCACGCTGGGCGACGCGCTGCTGCGTCCGGCGGATGTGGTGGGCGGCCATGCCGACCTCGACGAGGCGGTACGGGCGGACGGCTGGCCGTCCCGCTCGGAGCTCGCGGGCAAGTTCGTCTTCGAGCTGATACCGGGCACGGTCGAGGAGAACAACCCCCTGGACACGCTGTGGACCGACCGTGAGTACGCCACCCATCTGCGGGATCTGTCCGCCGCCGGGAAGCTCGGTCAGGCCGCCGCCTTCCCCGCCGTCCACAACGCCGCCTCGGGCGACCCGCGCACCCGCTACACCGACGCCACGCTCCGGCCGTGGTTCGTGGTCTTCGACGGGGACGCCTCCACGTATGTCACCAGCGGGATCGACACCGCCTGGTACGACGAGCGGCACTACCTGCTGATCATGACGGACGCGCACAACGTGGCCCCCGCGATCGACGGCACCAACCCCACCGAGGCCCAGGCCAGGGACCGGGTGTCCGAACTCGCCGCCCGCCACGCCAGCTTCGCCACCGCCGACTGGTATCCGCTGCCGTCCGTGCTGTCCACCGTCGTCCCCCGTGGCTGAGCACGCGCCCGCCGGGGCCGCGGGGTCAGCCGGCCCGGTTCCCGGTGCCGGAGTCGGGGTCCTCGAGCCGGAAGCCGACCTTCAGACCCACCTGGTAGTGCGCGATCCGGCCGTTCTCGATATGCCCGCGCACCTGGCCGACCTCGAACCAGTCGAGATTGCGGAGCGTTTTCGAGGCACGGCCGATGGCGCAGCGGATCGCGTCGTCGACGCTCTCGCTGGACGAGCCGACGATCTCGGTCACCCGGTAGATGTGGGCCATCGCAGTCTCCCCGGTGCGTGGGGCGGTCCGTTCGCTTCTCCCACCGTGCCTCACCACGCGGGGCTCCGCGAGCCGGCAGGGGCTCTAGGGCACCACGGTGACCGGCCAGCGCCCCGCCTTGACCAGCCGTACCGCCACCGAGCCGATGAAGCGGTGCCCGGCCTGCTCGGACGCGCCCACCACCACGGCGTCGGCCTTCAGCTCATCGGCCGCCTGGACCAGTCCGTTGTACGGATCGCCCCGGAAGGTGTGGAACTCCCAGCGCACCTCGAAGGCGCCGCGCAGCCGTTCGGCGGCCTGCCGGATCTCCCCCATCAGCTCCTCGGCCACCTCGCCCGTGGTGTCGGCCACCGATGCCCCCAGCGCGGCCCCGGCCGCCAGCACCGGCTGGATGTAGACCACGGCGAGCAGCGCCTTCTGCCGTCTGGCCAGTCCGGAGGCGTAGGCCGCGGCACGCCAGGAGGATTCGGAACCGTCCAGTCCGACCACGATGACCTTCGGTCCGTCGGTTCCCCGTTCAAAAGACGGAGGGAGTTTGTCCACCACATCTGCGAGGCTAGCGCCAGGGACGGTCCGGTGATCAACCGGCCCGTAACCGCGGTGCCCGCGCACCGCGACCGCGTCATGACCGCCACCGTACGACAGGAGAAACAATGGGTGGCACCCACGGGGGCGAACTCCTCGCAATCAGCGACCTTCATGTGGCCTATCCGGAGAACCGGGCGATCGTGGAGCGGCTGCGGCCCGGCTCCGACGACGACTGGCTGATCGTCGCGGGGGACGTCGGCGAGGTGTTCTCCGAGATCGAGGAGGTCCTCGGCCTGCTGAGCGAGCGTTTCGCCAAAGTCATCTGGTCACCGGGAAACCACGAACTGTGGACCCATCCCAAGGACCCCTTGGAAGTCCGGGGGGTGGCTCGCTACGAGGCGCTGGTGGAGATGTGCCGGGCCAAGGGCATCGTCACCCCCGAGGACCCCTACCCCCTCTGGGAGGGCATCGGCGGGCCGCTGGTCATCGCCCCGCTGTTCCTGCTCTACGACTACACCTTCCGGCTCGACGGACTGGCCACCAAGGAGGCCGCGCTGGCCCACGCCCACGAGGCGGGCGTGGTCTGCACCGATGAGCACTTCCTGCACCCCGACCCGTACCCCACCCGCGACGCGTGGTGCCGGGCCCGGGTCGCCGAGACCGAGGCCCGGCTGGCGGCCGTCGACCCGGAGCTGCGGACCGTGCTCATCAACCACTGGCCGATGACCCGGCTGCCCACCCGGGTGCTGCGCTACCCCGACTTCGCGCTGTGGTGCGGCACCGAGCTGACCGCCGACTGGCATGTGCGGTTCCGGGCCGAGACCGTCGTCTACGGCCATCTGCACATCCCCCGGACCACGGTGGAGGACGGGGTGAAGTTCCAGGAGGTCTCGGTCGGCTACCCCCGGGAGTGGAAGGCCCACGGCCGGCTGCCGGAGGACCCGCTGCGCCGGATCCTCCCGGTGCCGGTGCCGTAGGGGCGCGTGAGGCAGGGCCGGGATGCCTGATGGGCCGAGGGGGACGAGTGAGGCCCAGGGCATCCGGCGGCCTTGGGGCGTCCTGATGGGCTGAGGGCGTCCTGATGGGCTGAGGCGTCCGATGGGCCGAGGGCGTCTTGACGGGCCCGGAGGGCGGCGCCGTACGGTCTCGGCTGTGAACCCTGTCGAGGCGTTCCTTCCCGAGACCTACACCGCCGGTGTGCCCTACGCGCTCTTCGCCGAACTGCGCGCCACCCGCCCGGTCTGCCGGATAGACGAGCCCGCGGTCGGGGCCTGGCCGGCCGGCCCCGGCTTCTGGGCGGTGTTCCGGCACGCCGACGTCAAACACGTCCTGCGCACCCCCGAGGTCTTCTCCTCCCACCTCGGGGCCACCCAGATCCGCGACCCCGACACCCCCGCCGATCTGGAGTTCGTGCGGGCGATGATGCTCAACCAGGACCCGCCCGACCACTCCCGCACCCGCCGTATCGTCGCCGCGGCCTTCACCCCCCGCGCCGTACGGGAGCTGGAGGCGGTCATCGAGGAGCGTGCGGTGGCGCTCGTGGACTCAGTGGCCGGGCGCGGCGAGGCCGACTTCGTGGAGCTCGCCGCCGATCTGCCGGTCTGGACCCTCGCCCATGTGATGGGCGTCCCCGAGGGCGACCGGCGGCTGCTGTTCGACTGGGCCGGCAGGGTTATCGGCTACCAGGACGCCGACTACGCCGGACTGTCCACCGCGGCCCAGGAGGAGCTCAGCCCCATGGCGCGCGCCGCCCTCGTCCGCAGACCCGACTCGGCGCCGCGCCGCCCCGACGGCCGGCCGATGAACCCGCGCTCCCGCGAGGCCCTGGCCGATATGTTCGCCTATGCCCACGCACTCGCCGAGCGGCCCCGGCCGGGCAGTGTGATGGCGCGGATGCGGGAGGGCGGGCTGAGCCGGGACGAGTTCGAGAACATGTTCTTCCTCTTCGCCGTGGCGGGCAACGAGACGCTGCGCAACGGCATCCCCGGCGGGCTGCTCACCCTCCTCGACCACCCCGACAGCCTGCGGCTGCTGCTCGACCGGCCCGAGCTGACCGGCTCAGCGGTGGAGGAGATGCTGCGCTTCTGGCCGCCCGTCATCGACTTCCGGCGCACCGCCACCCGCGATGTGGAACTGGGCGGACAGCTCATCCGGCGGGGTGAGAAGGTCGTCGTCTTCCACGCCTCGGCCAACCGCGACGAGACGGTCTTCACCGACCCCGACCGCTTCGACATCACCCGCGCCCCCAACGACCATCTGAGCTTCGGCTTCGGACCGCATGTCTGCCTGGGCGCGCATCTGGCCCGCGTCCAGATGCGGGCCATCCTGCGCGCCACCCTGGACCGGCTGCCGGGGCTGCGCCGGGCGGGTGAGCCGGTGCGGCTGACCTCCAACTTCCAGAACGGGCTCAAGACCCTCCCCGTGCGCTGGGGAACAGATCGGTGAAGGCCGTGGTCGAGTCGCCGACCGACCGTCCGAAGGGCTCGTCGAAGTCCCACACCAGGAAGAGCAGGAAGACGATGAGCGCGGTGAACATCACCGCGAGCAGCAGTTCCCGGGGCGAGCGGCGGATCTGGAGGGTGAAGACCAGCCCGATCACCAGCGCCGCGCCCAGCACCAGGCCGAACCAGACCAGAGGGGGCATCGTGGGCCCCGCGCTCTGCTGCCGGGCGGTGCGCGCGTCGTCCACCGCGGCCACCTGATCCACCATCGGCTGATACGCCTGCGACTGGAGATCGCTGTGCGGAGTCGCGAAGGTGACATCGCGGCGCAGGGTGGTCAGCAGCTTGGTGCCGCGGTCGGTGAGTTCGCCCTTGTCGATCATCACCTTCCACTCGGTGTGCACCACATGGCGCACATACGCGTCCACGTCGTCACGGATCCGGTCGCGCACCGGGCCGGGGTAGACGCTGGCCCGCTCGGCCACCTCGTGCAGCGCCTGCGCCTCCGTACGGACCCCGTCCTGCGCGGCGGAGCGACCCTCCCAGACACCGGCGATCGCCAGGCCCAGCACGATCGCGTAGACCACGCCGATCATCATGATCATGTAGTCGAGGACATCGGGGGTCTCGTCCGGATCGTCATCCTCCCCGAGCCGACGGGAGTTGAGGACCGCCCCGGTCACCACGACCGCGCAGGTCCCGGCCATCACCAGGGTCATAATCAGCCATTCGGGCATGGATAGCCTCCCAAGCGGTTCGGCGGTGCGCTGTCAGCCACGCCGTCCGCCACGCCCGCCGCGCGTGCCGGAGCGCGAACGCGGGCGGAGAGCGGCGGCCGCGAGGACCGCGGGCGCGGTGAGCAGCAGGGTGAAGGTGACCAACGAGGTCCCGTTGTCGGGCTTCTCACGCGTGGGTTTCTGATACGCGTGCATCTCGACGGCACGGGTCCTGGCCGGTGCGGGAGCCGGCGTGGGGGGTGATGCCGGAGGCTTGGTGCGCGGGGGCGAGGGCGGGGGCGGAAACGCCGGCGCGAGTGTGGGCCCCGGCGCGGGGAGCCGCGGAGTGGGCGTGGGGGAGGGGGCCCGCGGTGTCGGGGTGGGTGCGGGAGTGGCACTCCGGGTCGGTGTGGGGGTGGGCGTAGGCGTCGGTGTGGCGGACGGGCTGGGGGTGGGCGTTGGGGACGGTGTCGGCGTGGGGGTGGGCGTCGGTGTGGGCGTGGCAGTGGGCGTAGGCGTCGGTGTGGGGGTCGGCGTGGGCGTGGGGGTCGGCGTGGGGCACCAGCCGAACCGGGCGATGAAGCGGACGCGGCTCGCCGATGCCGCGACGCAGACGCACAGGCCGGGACCGATCCGGATCCGCACCGAGGCGTGCGGTCCGTCGTCCGGGCCTCCCGCCCCGGCCCCGGACCGGGCATCGGCCGTCGGCCGGGGGGAGGCGGGCGCGGCCGCCGGACCGACACCGCCCTCCTCGGCCAGGGCTGTCGCCCCCGCCGAGGCGAGAAGAAGGGCAGTGGTCAGGACCCCCGCACGCCATACGCGCTGCCATCGCTTCACGAGGAGATGTTCGGCCGAACGGGCGCCTGCCAGCCGGGTGAACGCCTGGATTCCCTCGAATAGGGGAATGAACCCGGATATCGGCGCATCGAGGTTTAGCCGAGGACATTCATCCGACGTGCGCTCAGCTCGCCCCGTGACGGGTTCCGTTCCTGGTCAGAGCTGGCCGAAGCTCCCATGCCGACCCGCGCCCGCCGCGAACCGCGCCGCGCCGTCCAGCCCCTCGGCCAGTGTGGTCTGGCCATGGCGCAGCTCCCGCGCCATGGCCTCGTCCTCCGGCAGCCCCTCCTGCTCCAGCAGCGAGGCCCGGTCCGAGCGCAGACACGTCTGTGGGAAGCGGGCGATCTCGGCCGCCAGCCGCTCCGCCTCCGCGCGTGCCCGCCCCGGCGGTACGAGGCGGTTGGCGAGCCCGATGGCGTACGCCTCGTCGGCTGCCACCGGCCGGCCCGTCAGCACCAGGTCCATCGCCCGGCTCGCACCGATCAGCCGTGGCAGCCGTACCGTTCCACCGTCGATCAGCGGGACGCCCCAGCGGCGGCAGAACACCCCGAAGACCGCGTCCTCCTCGGCGACTCGCAGATCGCACCAGAGCGCCAACTCCAGTCCGCCCGCCACGGCGTGGCCGCTGACCGCCGCGATCACCGGCTTGGACAGCCGCAGCCGGGTGGGCCCCATCGGGCCGTCGCCGCCCTCGGCCACGCGATTGCCGCGTGGTGTGCCGACCGCCTTCAGATCGGCGCCCGAGCAGAAGGTGCCGCCCTCGCCCCACAGCACCGCGACCCGCGCCTCGGGGTCGGCGTCGAAGGCGCGGAAGGCGTCGGCCAGCGCCGTGGCGGTCGCGCCGTCCACGGCGTTGCGCACCTCGGGGCGGGAGAGCACGACCGTGGTGACCGGGCCCTCCCGCTCGGTGCGAACCGTAAGGGGCGCACCGGCCGCGTCCGCGGCCTCCGGGCCCGCCGCGCCGTCCGTGGGCGTCACCGCGCGTCCTTCGGACGGGCGCGCTCCAGGATCGGGCCGGTGTCCGTACCGGGCGGCAGGGTGCCGAAGGCGTGCCCCCAGTCCCCGTCGAGCCGCGAGGCGCAGAACGCGTCGGCGACCGCGGGGTGGCTGTACCGCACCAGCAGGCTGCCCTGGAGCACCAGCGTCATCTGCTCGGCCAGCCGGCGCGCCAGCAGCTGCGCCCGCTCGGGGTCGGCGAGCTGCGGCAGCAGCCCGCGCAGCCGGTCCACGGCCGCGTCCAGCCGGGCGTCGGCCCCGGCCGCGGCGTCGACCTCGGCGAGGAACGCCTCCAGGGCGCCGTTGTCGCGGCCCAGCGCGCGCAGCACGTCGAGCGCGGCGACATTCCCCGAGCCCTCCCAGATCGACAGCAGGGGTGCCTCGCGATACAGGCGCGGCATCCCGGACTCCTCCACATAGCCGTTGCCACCCAGGCATTCCAGGGCCTCGGCGGCGTGGGTGGCGCCGCGCTTGCACACCCAGTACTTGCTCACCGCGAGCCCCAGCCTGCGCAGCGCCGCCGCGCCCTCGTCCCCGGCCTCCGCGCCGTCCAGGGCGGCCGCGAGCCGCATCGCGAGCGTCGTGGCCGCCTCCGACTCGACCGCAAGATCGGCCAGTACATTGCGCATCAGCGGTTGGTCGACCAGGTCGGCGCCGAACGCCCGGCGGTGCTCGGCGTGGTGCAGCGCCTGCCGCAGCCCTGCCCGCATGCCGGCCGCCGAGCCGATGACACAGTCCAGCCGGGTGACGTTGACCATCTCCACGATGGTCCGCACGCCGCGGCCCGGTTCGCCGACCCGCCAGGCCACGGCGGACTCGTACTCGATCTCGGCCGACGCGTTCGAGCGGTTGCCCAGCTTGTTCTTGAGCCGCATCAGCCGCAGCGGGTTGCGGCTGCCGTCCGGCAGCACCCGGGGCACCAGGAAGCAGGTGAGCCCCTCCTCCGTCTGGGCCAGCGTCAGGAAGACATCGCTCATCGGCGCGGAGGTGAACCACTTGTGGCCGGTGAGGACATAGCGGCTGGCACCGTCCGGTACGGCCCGGGTGGTGTTGGCGCGGACGTCCGAGCCGCCCTGCTTCTCCGTCATCGACATGCCCGCGATCAGGCCCCGCTTGCCGAGCGGCGGCCGCAGCCCGAAGTCGTAGGTGCGGGCGGCCAGCAGCGGTTCGTACCCGGCGGCGAGCTCCGGTTCGGCGCGCAGCGCCGGGACCGCGGCGTACGTCATGGAGATGGGGCAGCCATGGCCGGGCTCGGCCTGCGCGAAGGCGTAGAACTTGGCCGCGCGCACCAGATGGGCGCCGGGGCGGCTCTCGCTCCACGCGGCCGCGTGCTGGCCGCTCTCCACGGCCACGCCCATCAGCTGGTGGTAGGCGGGGTGGTACTCGACCTCGTCGACGCGATGGCCGTAGCGGTCGTGGGTGTGCAGCACCGGGGGGTGCTCCTCGGCCATCCGCGCCCAGTCCTGGACCTCGGCGGAACCGGCCCGCGCGCCCAGCTCCCGCACCTCCCGCTCGCCCCAGCCGCCGCCGTGCCGCCGCAGGGCCTCCAGCAGGGCGGGCTCGTCCGCCGTGCTGAAGCCGACGAGCGGCGGGGCCTGGTTGAGGACCTCGTGCGTAGCGCTCATGGCAGACATCTCCTCGTTCGCGGTCTCCCGGGGGCGGCCGGGGTGGTCTTACACTTCCATAATGCGCGATGGGGAACTGTAATGGATAGGGTTTCGCGTAACCATGGACGACACCGGAACGCTCACCCTGCGGCCGCTGACCGCGCGCTCGATCGTGCTCAGCACCCTGCTGGGCCATCACCCGCCCCAGCTGCCCGCCCGCGCGCTGGTGCGCGTCGGCGCGCTCTTCGGCACCGCCGAGGGCACCATCCGGGTCGCGCTCACCCGTATGGTCGCGGCCGGTGACCTGGAGCAGAGCGGCGGCACCTACCGGCTCACCGACCGGCTGCTGGCCCGCCAGGCGCGGCAGGACGACAGCCGTGCTCCCCGCACCCGGCGCTGGAGCGGCGACTGGGAGATCGCGGTCGTCACCTCCGACCGCCGCGAGGCGGCCGAGCGGGCCGCCCTCCGCCAGGCCATGGCCGCCCTGCGCCTGGCCGAACTGCGCGAGGGCACGTGGATGCGCCCCGCCAACCTCGTCCACCCGCGCCCGGACGTCGCCGCCGAGCAGTGCGGCTGGTTCACCGGCGCGCCGGAAGGCGATCCGGCCGAGCTCGCCGCGCGCCTGTGGGACCTGGACGGCTGGGCCCGCCAGGCCAGGCTGCTCGGCGCGGCGCTGGACGCCGCGGAGGAACCGGCCGAGCGCTTCACCGTCGCGGCCGCGGCCCTCCGCCACCTCCTCGCCGACCCCGTCCTTCCCGCCCGCCTGCTGCCGAAGGACTGGCCGGGCGCGGCCCTGCGACGCCGCTACGACGCGTTCGAACGGGACTTCCGGGCTTGGCTGCCGCGGTATGCGGGGGGTGGCTGAGCGGGCGCCTCCGCGGCGGGCTGGCGGTACGGGTTGCCCGGCTCGGGTTGGTTTGCTTGGGTTGCTCGGCTCGGTTGGGTGCGGGTTTCGTCTCGCGCCTTCGGCGCATTTGAGCAGCGGGGCAGGGGGCGGGGGGCGCGGCACCGCCGCCGGGCGCCGGCCCGGTGGGTGTGGGCGCCGGTGGCGGCGCCCCTGGCCGAGGGCTGGGGTCGGCGCCGGACAGCCGCGAGGGGTTGGGGTACCCCCTCCGAAAACGTTTGACAAATTAGTTGCTTCAGATCAAGCGTTTTTTCAACGGGTACCCGGAGGAGCCGCCAGCCCAGCACCAAGCAGCCCCCTCCGGTGCCACGGCCCCACCGTTTTCCAGCCCCTGGCAGCCCCGCCCCGACCTGGGCACACGACAGCCACCCGGCCCCCGCCACCTACGCCCCCCACCTCTCTCCAGCCCGGCACCGGCCTCGGCTTCCGGCCTCCGGTGCCGCCCCCGGCGTCCACACCCACCGGCCCGGCGCTCGGCGACGAGGCCCGCGCCCCCGCCTCCCTGCCCCGCTGCTCAATTGCGCCGAAGGCGCGAGACGAAACCCGCACCCAACCGAGCCGAGTAGTCCAAGCCCCCCACGACAGGGCCACCTCGAGGTCACCTCGAGGCCACCCCGAGGGCACCGTGTCGCGCGCCCGGCTACGCCGACTCGCGGAGCACCAACTCGGTGGGAAGAACCAGCGCCGGTTCTATCGGCTCGCCCGCCGTCAGGCGGAGCAACTGGCGGGCCAGGCGGCAGCCGATTTCGGCTATGGGCTGGCGCACGGTGGTCAGCGGGGGCTCGGTGTAGCCCGCGGGCTCGATGTCGTCGAAGCCGACCACCGCCACGTCCTCCGGCACCCTTCGCCCGGCCCGGCGCAGCGCCCGCAGTACCCCGATCGCCATCAGGTCGGAGGCCACGAACACCCCGTCCAGCCCCGGCTCCCGGTCCAGCAGCTCCCGCATCGCGACCGCCCCGGACTCCTGGGTGAAGTCCCCGACCGCCACGTACGCCTCCAGCCGCGCACCGGCCAGCGCCACCCGGTAGCCCGAGAGCCGGTCGATCCCGGCCACCATGTCCTGGGGACCGGCGACCGTGGCGATACGGGTGCGCCCGGAGCGGATGAGATGCTCGACGGCCAGCGCCGCGCCCGCCGCGTTGTCCACTCCCACGTACGGCGGCGACGCTGGGCCCGGCACCCGCTCGTTGCAGACCACCGGGATGCCCATCCGGACCAGCGCGGCCGGCAGCGGATCGGCGCCGTGCATCGACGCCACCATGACGCCGTCGACATGGCGGGCCAGGGCGAAGCGCTCGATGCGGTCACGGCTGGCGGGGGAGCGGGCCATCATCAGCACCAACTGCTTGTCCGCGGCCTCCAGCTCCTGGCTCACCCCGCGCACCACGCCCGGGAAGAACCGGTCGTCGGAGAAGACCCGGCCCGGCTCCTCGGGGAGCACCAGCGCGAAGGAGTCGGTGCGCTGGGTGACGAGGCTGCGGGCGGCCTGGTTGGGGATATAGCCCAGCTCCTGGATGGCACTCAGGACCGCCTCACGGCTGTCCTCGCCGACCTTCGTGGAACCGTTGACGACACGGGAGACGGTGGCGCGCGAGACGCCGGCGCGGCGCGCCACGCTCTCCAGGGTGGGCCGTGGCCGGTGCATCCGCGCATACCTCGCTGTTCGCTCACTGATGGTCGATACAGCATGGATCAAGACCGGTCAGGGCGCGAGGACGCGGCAGCGAGGACGCGGGAGCGGCAGACCGACGGGGAGCCCCAGGCGGTACGCAGGGCGCGGGCCTTGCGGATCCACAGCGAGAGGTCGTACTCGTCGGTGTAGCCGAGCGCGCCGTGCAGTTGGAGGGCGGTGCGCGCCGCCGTGTACGCGGCCTCCCCGGCGGCCACCTTCGCCGCGGCGACCTCCGCGCGGGCCCCGTTCGCGGGCCTCGCCGCGAGCGCGACCGCGGCCCCGTACAGCAGCGGCCGGGCGAACTCCAGCCCGATGAGCGCGTCCGCCAGCCGGTGCTTCACCGCCTGGAACGAGCCGATCGGGCGGCCGAACTGAGTGCGCTGCTTGACGTACGCCGCAGTGCGCTCCACCAGCGCGAGCCCGGTCCCCAGGGACAGCGCGGCCGTGGCGAAGGCGGCCCAGTCCGCGGCGCGCGCGGCGGCCGTGGCCACGGCCGGGCCCCGGGCGAGCGGCTCACCGCCCGGCAGCGGCCGGGCCAGTCGGCGGGCCGGGTCGAACGAGGGCTGGACCGACCCGTGCCCCGGGGCCAGCCACAGCTCCTCGCCCTCGACGGCGAAGACGGCGTCGGCGGCGTCCGCGTCCAGCGCGTACGGCCCGCCGTCGGCCGCCGCGAGCGTCACCAGCGCCCGCCCGTCGGCGATCCGGGGCAGCCAGTGTCCGGCCGCCTGTCCGGCCCGCGCCGTACCTCCCTGGGCGAGCGCGGCCAACAGCACCGCGGCGGCGGCCGTCTCGGCCAGGGGCCCCGGCACGGCGTGCCGCCCCGCCGCGACATACGCCACGCCCAGCTCCACCGGCAGCGGCCCGACGCCCTCGTACGCCTCCGGTACGGCCAGCCCGGTCACCCCGGCTTCGGCGAGCCGCCCCCACACGGCACGCCCCGGCGCATGCTCGCCGCGCGCCCACGCCCGGACGGCGCGCGGCGTGTCGGCCGCGCCGAGCATCCGGTCCAGGGTGCGGCCGAAGTCCGTCTGCGCCTGATCCAGCATGAATTCCATCCAGGCGTTCCCCTCGTCAACCACTGGTCCGGTCACCGGCGACACCACAGCTCACCGGCGCCCCTTCGGAAGCCCCAGCAGCCGCTCGGCGATGATGTCGCGCTGGATCTCATTGGTGCCCGCGTAGATCGGCCCCGCGAGGGCGAAGGTGTAGCCGTCGGACCAGGGGTCGGGCGCGGCGGGGTCGTCCGCGGTGTCGGCGAGTTCGCCGTAGGGACCGAGCAGGTCCAGGGCCGTCTCGTGGAGGGCGATGTCCAGCTCCGACCAGAAGACCTTGTTCAGGCTGGACTCGGCCCCGAGCGAGCCCCCGGCGGCCAGCCGGGAGGCGCCCGCGTAGGCGAAGAGCTCATACGCGCGGGCGCGGATCACCGCGTCGGCGACCCGGTCGCGCACCGCGGCCGCCTCGGCCGCCCCGCTCCCCGGCGCGTCCGCCCGCTCCCGCCACAGCGCCACCAGCCGCCGCGCCGCCGCGGTGAACCGCCCTGGGCTGCGCAGGGTCAGTCCGCGCTCATTGCCCGCCGTGCTCATCGCGATGCGCCAGCCCTGCCCCGGCTCGCCGATGACGTCCTCGTCGGGGACGAACACCTCGTCGAGGAAGAGCTCGGCGAAGGCGGGCTTGCCGTCCAGGCGGCCGATGGGGCGCACGGTCACACCGGGCGCGTCCAGGGCGAACATCAGATACGTGAGCCCCCGGTGCGGTGCGTCCGCCGCCGGATCGCTGCGGAACAGCCCGAAGGCCCGGTCGGCGAAGGCCGCCCGGGACGACCAGGTCTTCTGCCCGCCGAGCAGCCAGCCGCCGTCGGCGCGGCGGGCGGTGGAGCGCAGCGAGGCGAGGTCGGAGCCCGACTCCGGCTCGGACCACGCCTGGGCCCAGATCGTCTCGCCACACGCCATCGGCGGCAGGATCCGGGCGCGCTGCTCGGCGCTGCCGTGCTCGAAGAGGGTGGGGGCGAGCAGGCTGATCCCGTTCTGGCTGACCCGGCCTGGCGCGCCCGCCGCGTAGTACTCCTCCTCGAACAGCAGCCACTCGACCAGCGAGGCGCCCCGGCCGCCGTACTCCTCGGGCCAGGTCACCACCGACCAGCGGTCCGCCGCGAGCATGCGCTCCCAGGCGCGGTGCGCCGCGAACCCCTCGGCGGTCTCCAGGGAGGGCAGGGCGGTGGTGGGCGTGTGTGCGGCCAGCCACCGCCGGGCCTCGGCCCGGAAGGCCAGCTGCCCTTCGCTGAGATCGAGGTCCACCGGACGCCTCCCCCTCCATCCCGCCATCGGACGCTTCCCTAACAAGTGTTTGGTAGGTTACCGTGGCGTTGTGATGGACAACAAGGCGCCGTACGTCCCCGGCCACGGCCTCCTTACCGGTCGCACGGCCGTCATCACCGCCGCCGCGGGCGCCGGAATCGGCGGCGCCACGGCCCGCCGGTTCCTGGAGGAGGGCGCGCGTGTCGTCCTCGGCGACGCCCATGGGCGCCGTCTCAAGGAGACGGTGGCCGCGCTCGCCGGGGAGTTCGGCGAGGAGCGGGTCGCCGGATGCGTCAGCGATGTGACCGACGAGGCGCAGATCGCCGCGTTGTACGACCTCGCCGAGGAGCGCCACGGACGGCTGGACGCGGTGGTCAACAACGCCGGGCTCGGCGGCACCGCCCTGCTGACCGAGATGACCGACGAGCAGTGGGACAAGGTCATCGACGTCACCCTGAACGGCACCTTCCGCTGTACTCGCGCCGCGCTGCGCCGGATGAAGGCCGGTGGCCACGGCGGGGTCGTGGTCAACAACGCCTCGGTCGTCGGCTGGCGCGCCCAGGCCGGCCAGGCCCACTACGCGGCGGCCAAGGCGGGCGTCATGGCGCTCACCCGCTGCGCCGCGGTCGAGGCCGCCGGGTACCGGGTGCGGGTCAACGCGGTCTCGCCCAGCCTGGCCATGCATCCGCATCTGGCGAAGGTCACCACCCCCGAACTGCTGGCCGAGCTCACCGAGCGCGAGGCGTTCGGCCGGTACGCCGAGCCCTGGGAGGTGGCCAACGTCATCGTCTTCCTGGCCAGCGGCTACTCCTCGTACATGACGGGCGAGACGGTGTCCGTGAGCAGCCAGCACGCATGAGGCGAGAATGAGAACGTGCCGAATTCCACCAGGAACCGCGCTTCCACCGGAAACAGTGCGAAGAACAGCGAGAAGAAGACGACCGTGAGCCCGTCCCCCGAGCGGCGACGCGAACTGCTCTCGACCGCGGCGGAGGTCTTCGCCGCGCAGGGCTACAACGCGACCACCGTCCGCCGGATCGCCGACGAGGCGGGGATGCTCGCGGGCAGCCTCTACTACCACTTCGACTCCAAGGAGTCGATGGTCGACGAGATCCTCTCCACCTTCCTGGACGAGCTCTGGGCCGGGTACGAGGCGGTGCTCGGCGCCGGACTCGGCCCCCGGGAGACCGTCGAGGCACTGGTGACCGAGTCCTTCCGGGAGATCGACCGGCACCGCGCCGCCGTCGCGATCTACCAGAAGGAGTCCAAACACCTGTCCGCCCAGCCGCGCTTCGGCTATCTCACCGAGTCACAGCGGAGGTTCGAGCGGGCGTGGCTGGGCACGCTGGAGCGCGGCGTGGCCGAGGGGGTCTTCCGCGCCGACCTCGACATCCGGCTGGCGTACCGCTTTCTGCGCGACACGGTATGGGTCGCCGCGTCGTGGTACCGGCCGGGCGGACAGCACAGCCCGGAGGAGATCGCCCGCCAGTATCTGTCGATGGTCCTGGACGGCATCACTCCGCGAGAACCACAAGACGAGCGAGAACCACGAGCAGAGCGAAAACCACGAGCAGAGCAAGTAGCACAAGCAGAGCGAGAACGACCGGCAGAGCGAGAACGACCGTAAGACCGTCATGACCTGAGGGACCTCAAGGAGCTGCCATGCCCGAGGCATACATCGTCGAAGCGGTAAGGACGCCGGTGGGTCGGCGGAAGGGCGGGCTCGCCTCCGTCCACCCCGCCGACCTCGGCGCACACATCCTGCGCACGCTGATGGAGCGCTCGGGCGCCGATCCGGCCGCCGTCGAGGACGTCGTCTTCGGCTGTCTGGACACCGTGGGCCCGCAGGCCGGGGACATCGCGCGCACCTGCTGGCTGGCCGCCGGGCTCCCGGAGGAGGTGCCGGGCGTGACCGTCGACCGGCAGTGCGGCTCCTCGCAGCAGGCCCTGCACTTCGCCGCCCAGGCGGTGCTCTCCGGCACCCAGGACCTGGTGGTCGCGGGCGGGGTGCAGAACATGTCGATGGTGCCCATCGGCTTCGCCAGCCGTCAGGCGTCCGAGCCCCTGGGGCTGACCGAAGGCCCCTTCGCGGGCTCCGAGGGGTGGCGGGCGCGCTACGGCGACCGGCCGGTCAGCCAGTTCTACGGAGCCGAGCTGATCGCCGAGAAGTGGGGCATCACCCGCGAGGCCATGGAGGAGTTCGCCCTGGGCTCGCACCGGCGGGCGCTGCGCGCCATCGACGAGGGCCGCTTCGACCGCGAGGTGGTCCCGTTCCGGGATGTTCTGGTGGACGAGGGGCCGCGCCGGGACACCAGCCTGGAGAAGATGGCCGCACTCAAGCCGATCATCGAGGGCGGACGGCTCACCGCCGCGCTCTCCTCGCAGGTCTCCGACGGCGCCGCAGCCCTGCTGCTCGCCTCCGAACAGGCCGTGAGGGAGCACGGTTTGACCCCGCGCGCCCGAGTGCACCATCTGTCGGTACGTGGCGAGGACCCGATCCGGATGCTGTCCGCGCCCATCCCGGCGACAGCGCACGCGCTGAAGAAGACCGGGCTGACCATCGGCGACATCGACCTGGTCGAGATCAACGAGGCGTTCGCCCCCGTCGTGCTGGCCTGGCTGAAGGAGACCGGCGCCGACCCCGAGCGGGTCAATGTCAACGGCGGCGCCATCGCCCTGGGCCACCCGCTCGGTGCCACCGGCGCCAAGCTGATGACGACACTCCTGCACGAACTGGAGCGCACCGGCGGCCGCTACGGGCTCCAGACCATGTGCGAGGGTGGCGGCCAGGCGAATGTGACGGTCGTCGAGCGGTTGTGAGGGCCTCGGCCGCCGGCTCGCCGGACGGAGTCCTACGCGTCGTCGAGCGGTTGTGAGGACTCCGACCGGACCCCTTCCCGTGGCGACCGCGCCCGGCCCCGCAGATGATGGTGCTGCTCCGAGGGCCGGACCCAAGCCGGGAGGACAGCGCCATGGCGTGCGGATCGACCAAGCTCTGGAACGGCGAGGCCACCTGGTTCTGTTGTGGCAACTCCTGGGGTCCGTGCGCCACGACGGGCGGCGGCGCGTGCGGCACCTGCCGCTCCAGCGCCCTGCACGCCGCCTGGCCCAACGCCTCCAAGGCGTGCTGGGACATCACCCGGCCGGACCTGTGCGGCGAGGACATACCCCGGCGCGGCTGTGGCTCGGAGATGAAGGTGCGCCACGACTGCTCGGGCGCGAGCGTCTGTGTCACCGTCACCGACTGCGGCCCGCGCACCCGTAGCTTCTGCTCCGAGTCCACCTGCTGCGACGGGGTCTGCCGTACCAACCGGGTCATCGACCTCACCCCCGCCGCCTTCTCCGCCATCGGCAGCCTGAGCTCCGGCACCCTGCCGGTCTCCATCTTCGAATGAGGCGGGCCAGGCCATGAGCGCGTACCGAACCGGCGACCCCCTCGACCGCCGTCGCTTCCTCACCGCCGCCGCTCTCCGCGGCGCCACCGTCATCGGCACGGGAGCGCTGAGCGCGAGCGCCCTGAGCACGGGAGTCCTCGGCACCCGAGCCACCGGAACCACCGGAACCACCGGAGTCATCGGGGCGACAGCCCTGGGCGCCGTGGACGCCGACGCCGCCTTCGCCGCGCCCATACGCCCCCTGGACCCCGCGGTCGCCCGGAGCGCGTTCGCCGAGGGGCGGATCGCCGCGATCAACGGCGACGTCCTGGAGGTCGCGGGCTCCTACGGCGACCACTCCCGGGTGCGGATCACGGGCGCCACCAGCGTCTGGAAGGGCCGGGCCACCACCGCGGCCGATATCGAGACCGGCGACGGACTCTACGCCCGCGGCCTCCCGCTGCCCGACGGCACCCTCGCCGCCGACGCGGTGTGGGTCAACATCGTCAACCTCCACGCCACCATCCGCGGTATCGAGAAGACCCGGCTGCATCTCGCCCACGGGCAGCACGAGATCATCGGCAACCTCATGGCGGAGAGGACCAGCGCCGCGTACGGCGACGCCTCGCCGACCGCCGATCTGTCCCGGCTCACCATCGGACAGAGCGCCCAGGTCCTGGGCGCGTGGCGGCCGTCCGACGGTTCCGTGGACCTCGTACGGGTCGCGGTCGCGCCCGGTGCGGGGAGGCGGCGGTGAGCGCTCTGGCCCGCGACCTCGCCCCGCTGGTGCTCGCCGGGGTGCTCGGACCGGCGGGGGCCGGCAAGCTGTTCGGCCGGGGCACCGCCCGGCAGGCGCCCCGTACCGCGCTCGCTCGGCTGCTGCGCGACGGCGGCCGGGCCGCGCTCTTCCTCCGCGTCCTCGGCGCGGTCGAACTCCTCCTCGCCGCCGCGCTGCTGGCGCCGCCCACCACCCCGCTCCCGGGAGCGGGGGCCGCCCTCCTCGGCGCGGGCTTCCTCGGCTATCTCGGCTACGCCCGCACCGCCGCGCCCGGCTCCTCCTGCGGCTGTACGGCGCGGCAGGAGGCGCCCCTCACCTGGCGCGCCTTCGCCCGCGCCGCCGCGGTTCTCGCGGGCGGTGCCGCGGCGGCCCTGGCGCGGCAGCCCTGGTGGACCGCGGCGGCCCGCCATCCGGCCGCGGCGGCGTGCCTGGTCCTGGCCGCGGCGGTGGCCCTGACGGCCCTCTCCGCCGATCCGGAGCGCCGCTGGCGAATGCCGCTGCGCCGACTCCGGCTGCGGATCGCCGGACATCCGCTCGCCGCGACAGCGACAGCGACAGCGACGGCGACGGCGGCAGCGACGGCGGTGGCGCCTGCGACCACGCAGGCGGCGATGCCGCCCGATGCGGCCGGAGCCCCGCCACCGGTGCCGCTCACCGCGGCCGGAGCGCGGACGGCGGTCCCGGTCGCCGCGACCGTCGAACTGCTGGAGCGCTCCCGCGCCTGGCAGAGCGTCTCCCGTGTGGTGCGCTCCGCTCTGATGGACCACTGGGACGACGGCGGCTGGCGCATCCTCCAGTTCGCCGGGGTGTACGGGGGCGGCACGGCCGCGAGGCCCGTTCTGGTGCTCTTCGCGGTGGACGCCGCGGCCAGCCTGGACACGGTGCGCGAGCCCGCCGTCCGGGTCAGCGTCATCGACGCGGACAGCGGAGCCCCGGTCATGGCCACGGCGTGAGGCCCGCCCAGCGGGCTCGCACGGCCGCCGGGACACCGCATGGGTGCCCCGGGCGAGCTCCCGGCGGAACGTCACCACCCCGAGTAGCCTGGACGGCACTGCCCAGGTCGAGCCGGTGGCGCGGGTAGGGGAGTGGGTATGTCCGAGAATCGGTCCGCGTCCGGCTCCCGGGGGCCCAGATGGTGGCGGCGGCTGGAGGACGCGTTCCACCGGTCGGCGCTCGGACGCGGCTGGCGGCGGGGCAGTGAATTCGAGCTGCTGCACCGCGCGATGGGCTTCGCCGCCCTGGGCTTTCTCACCCTGGTGCCCCTGCTGATCGTGGTGGCCGCGGCCGACCCGGTGAACCGGCTGGGATTCGCCCAGTGGCTGGGCGAGGGCCTCGGACTCTCCCCGACCTCGCGGGACGAGGTGCAGCGGCTGTTCGCCCCGCCCAAGCAGGCGCTGGAGTCCACCACCGCCTTCGGTCTGGCCACGCTCGCCATCTTCGGGCTGCGCTTCGGCACGGTGCTCCAGGTCGGCTACGAGAAGGTGTGGGAGCTTCCGGCCGGCCGCTGGCACACCGTCTGGCGCCATCTGGTGTGGCTCGTGGTGCTGATCTGCTATCTGCTGCTCTCCGCCCATCTGGCGCCCGGTCTCTCCCGGGTGCTGGTGGCGGTGGTGGGCACGGTGCTGTTCTTCTGGTGGTCGCAGCATCTGCTGCTCGGCGGGCGGATCAGCTGGGGCGCCCTGCTGCCCGGCGCGCTGGCCACCGGCGTCGGGCTGCTGGGGCTGCGGGTCTTCTCCCAGCTGGTGTTCTCCCCGCTGATCGCCTCCAGCACGGTCTCCTACGGCCCGGTCGGCACCGTCCTGGTCGTCCAGTCCTGGCTGGTCGGCGTCGGCTTCGTGGTCTTCGGCGGTGCGCTCGTCGGGCGGGTGCTGCACGAGGACTATCTGCGGATGGTGGCATGGCGCCGCAAGAGACACCGCGACCGCGCCAAGGCGGACCCACCGGTCGGCTGACGCCCGGACGACGAGCGTACGGGCCGTTCGGCCCGCCGCCCCCGGTGGTTCCCGCCGACGGTCCGTTTTCATGATCGCCAAGCCTGGCGCCGGACCGGAAACGCCATCGCCCCGAGCCGGGCGCGCCTGGCATGCTGGCGGTGTGAACGGACCCGAGATCCACCTCAGCCTCGCCCCTGAACTGCGGTTCTTCACCGTCCCTGAGCGCCGCCGCCCCTGGACGGCCGTCGTCACCGACGGCGCTTCGACTCTCGGCCATGTCGTCGAGTCGCTCGGGGTCCCGCTCACCGAGGTCGGCAGGCTGCTGGTGGACGGGGACGAGGCCGCTGTCTCGCATGTGCCGAGCGCGGGGGAGACCGTGGAGGTCCACCCGGTCGTCCGCCCGCAGCGAGTGCCGGGCGCGCCGCTGCGCTTCCTGCTCGATGTGCATCTGGGCACGCTCGCGCGCCGGCTGCGGCTGCTGGGCGTGGACGCCGCGTACGAGAGCGAGGACATCGGCGATCCCGAGCTGGCCGCGCGCTCCGCCGCCCAGCGCAGGGTGCTGCTCTCCCGCGACCGCGGGCTGCTGCGCCGCCGTGAGCTGTGGGCCGGGGCGTATGTCTACAGCGACCGCCCCGATGAGCAACTGCGGGACGTCCTCGGCCGGTTCACCCCGAGCCTGGTGCCCTGGACCCGCTGCACCGCCTGCAACGGCCCGCTGGAGGACGCCGACAAGGAGGCGGTCCGGGAGCGGCTCCAGCACGGCACCCGGCGCACTTACGAAGTCTTCGCCCGCTGTACGGCCTGCGGGCGGGTCTACTGGCGCGGCGCCCACCACGCCCGTCTGGAAGCCATCGTGGCCGGGGCGATGGGCGAGTTCGGCGCCGCCAGGGCCGCCCTGACCTGAGCGGAGCCGCAGGTCAGGGCGGTGCCTCGGCGGTGACTGGCGGCGGTGGCCGCTACGGCGACTGGTGGCGATGGCTGCTTACGGCCGCCTTCGACGGTGGCGGTGACCTCCAGGGTCCTCGGCGGTGGCGGTCACCGCCGGCGCGGAAACCCCAGGGCGGAAACTCAGGACACCTCGTCCTGGAGCGCCTCCGGGATCGTGGTGTGGAAGGCCGGATGGGCATGCAGCCGCCGTACATAGGCGCGCAGCCGCCCGTGCCGGGAGACCCGGTGGGCCGCGTCGGCGTCCAGGAGGGGCCGGTACTCGGTGTCGAGCTGGACGAGGGCCACCCACAGGTCCACATCGGCGGCGGTCAGCTCGTCGCCCAGTGCGTACGGCGCGGTCGCCAGCTGTCGGTCGAGCCGGTCCAGGGCGGTCAGCAGCCGCTCGAGCGCCGCGTCCCGGCACTCCGGCTCGTGCGCCGTCCCGGCCTGCCGTGCGGCGTGGGTGATGTCCTCGTCGAGGAGTTCGCGGAGGGCGTCGATGTCCGCGGCGAGGGCCGCCGGGCGCAGCCGGGGAGATCCGGCGCCGCCCGGGTCGCTCAGATGGCCGGCGAGATCGCGCAGGATGTCGGGCGTGTGATTGCTGACGACACGTCCGGTCCAGCCGTCGCACAGCGCGGGCGCGTCCAGCGGTCCGCCGTAGCGGTGCCAGGTGGCCTCGTAGGCCCCGCGCAGCGCGGCGAACGCTTCGGGGGTGTCGTCCGGGAGCCCGAGGAGAGTGGTGGCGACGGTGTTCCGCAGCCCGAGCAGATCGAGGGTGATGGAGACGCGCAGCGAGAGCGGACAGCTCGCGGAGAGATAGAGCCGATAGCGATGCGGCACCGGATAGAAGCCACCGGCGAGGTCGACGCCGATACGGCTGCGGAAGCGGTGCGGCGGTGCGGGCGGGGCGATCCGGGGACGCGGCGAACAGGGGTCGGGGTCGAGCAGAGCGGCGGGACCTGAACTGACGGAAAACGTCTCGGACATGGCTCTCCAAGGCAATGACGGAGCCCCGGCCCCGCCGGTCAGGCGGCGCCGATGGCGCAACGGAAGGGAAGCCCGCGCGGGGCGCCCGCCGGGACGGTGCCGGGACACACCCGGCCCGGCCCCGGCGCGCGAGGCCGCGCTCAGTGCTCGGTGACCGCGTCGATTCAGACGGCTGGACTGGAGGCGCTGCAAATGCGCAGCAGATCGATGTGCAGCCGCCTGGTCAGGAGGTGATCCGCCGGAGCCAGGAGACGGCGGAGCGGGGACAACGGCCGGGGACGCCGACGGGCGCCGTCCCTGTGGCTGTCGGTCCTGGGCATCTCCACCGATCCCATCATCGGGGGCTCGCGAGGCAGCGAGACCGCGCTTGTCCCGTCCACGCCGACGGGACCTGGTCGTCACCCGGGGGCACCCCGTCGCGGAAGAAGGGTTGCCTGTCAGCGAGCCGGGGCCGATGACCCGCCTGAGCGGGGATACCGCACGGTGGGCGCTGACAATCGTGACCGTCCCTGACAGTGTCGTCGCGCTCCGCGAGGGCGTCAACCCATGCCAAGGCGGCCAACGCGGGCCGACGGTACGGCGGATGTACGACGCCGGTGTGGCCGCACCCACTCGGAGAACCGGCTGGGAGAGCCCACTTCGGAGAAGCGGCTCAAAGAACCCACACAAAGAACCCACACAAAGAACCGGCTCAGAGAACCGGCCGCCCCGCGCCGCCGATGACCCGCTCGATGAGGACCATCGCCGCGTCGTCCGACAGCCGCCCCTCCGTATGCCGGACCAGGGCGTGGCGCAGCCCGTCCAGGTACTCGGACGGAGTGGCGCCGTCCAGCGTCTCCATGGTCCGGTGCAGCGGGAAGAACTCGTTGCAGTGGTTGCGGGCCTCGACCACTCCGTCGGTGTGCAGCAACAGCCGGTCACCGGGCAGGAACGGAAAGGTCTCGACGCGGATCGGGGGAGGGGCAAGGAAATCCTCGAGGCCGAGCGGCGGCAGCGGGCGCACCGGGTCCAGGGAGCGCACCTTGCGCCCGCGCATCACCAGGGGCGGCGGATGGCCCCGGTTGATCAGATGGACCAGTGACTCCTCCGACACCTGGGCGAGCAGCACGGTGACGAACTGCTCCTCCAGCTCCTGCGGGTCCTGGAACTGGGAACGGTCCAGCAGCTCGTACTCGCGCCCCAGCGCGGCCGCGCAGCGGTGCATCACCTCGGCGAGATCCTGCTCGTAGTGCACCGCCTCCCGGAAGGCGCCCACCACGGCCGCGGCGGACCGCACCGCGGCCAGCCCCTTTCCCCGCACATCGCCGACGATCAGCCGCACTCCGTAGCGGGTGGACATCGCCTCGTACAGGTCCCCGCCGATCTGCGCTCCGCGCTCGGCCGCCATATAGACACTGGCGGTGTTCACCACGCCCATCCGGGCGGGCAGCGGCCTCAGCACCACGTTCTGGGACACCTCGGCGATCCGGCGGATATGGGCCAGCTCACGGTCCCGGCGCACCCGTACCGCGCTGGTCGCCACGCTCGCGACCGCCACCACCACCAGGGCCAGCAGATTCGCGTACACCACCTCGCTGCCCCACGCGTCGTTGTGGGCGGCGGTGATCCCGCAGATCGCCGCGGCCAGCAGCGCCACACCGGCGCTGCCGAACGGCCCCATGGTCACCGCCGCCAGCGCCGGCGCCGGGGAGAGCAGAGAGCCGGTGTAGAGGGTGTGCGCGGGGGAGAGCTCAATACTGAGCACCGCCGCCAGGACCACGAACGGCAGACACCGTGTGATCGCGAACAACGTCTGGCTGCGACCGCTCGCCCCCGGGGTCGGGCGCATGAATCGCATAATTCGGACTTTAGCCGACGAAAGCCCCCGAAGGGATGATTATCCATAACGCGAGACATCAGCCCCGGGCGTAGCCTGACGCTATGCCCGAGCTACCGGATGTCGAGGGGTTCCGGCGGACGCTCGCCTCCTGTGCCCAGGGCCGCCGCGTCGAGCGGGCGGCGGTGGCCGACGCGGGGGTGTTGCACGGGGTGACCGCCCAGCGGCTGAAGCGCGACCTCAAGGGCCGCCGCTTCGCCGCACCGCGCCGCCACGGCAAGTGGCTGATCGCCCCCACCGACGGGCCCACGGTCCTGCTGCATTTCGGCATGACCGGGCGGCTGGTGTGCGGGCCGGACTCCGAACCGGCCGGCCGGTTCGAGCGCGTCGCCTTCGACCTCGACGACGGCCACCGCCTCGGCTTCGAGGACCAGCGCAAACTCCAGGGCATCTGGCTCGCCGCCACCGACGCCGACATCGACCGGATCATCGGCGATCAGGGCCCGGACGCGCTCTCGCTGAGCCGGGCCGAGCTCGACCGGCTGCTGGCGGGGCGACGCGGACGCGTCAAGGCCACCCTGACCGATCAGGCAGTGATCGCCGGGCTCGGCAATCTGCTCGGCGACGAGATCCTGTGGCGGGCCCGGATCCATCCACAGCGGCCGGTGAACTCGCTGACCGACGCCGAACACGATCGGCTCCACACCGCGATGCGCGATGTGCTGCGCGCCTCGGTGCGGGCGGGCCGGGTGCCGGACGACCCGGACTGGCTCACCGGGCAGCGCGACGACCCGGACCCGCACTGCCCCCGCTGCGGCCATCCGCTGCGCCACGGCCGGATCGCGGGCCGGACCACCCTGTGGTGCCCCCACTGCCAGGGGGAGGAAGCCTGAGGCCGCGCCGGGGCGATCCGTCCCGCCGCGGCACCCGCACCCGCGTCTCCGATGAGCCCCCCGCACTCGCGCGCCCGATCAGTAGATCCACGCCTTGTAGGAGATCACGTCGCCCGCCTTGAGCCGGTACTCCGGATCGTCCCGGGTGATCGTCTCCTCGACGTCCAGCACCGTGCCGTCGGCCGGATCGAGGACGATCAGATACCGGAGCCCGGAAGCGCGCGGGGTGAACCGGAACGCCTGCCCCTCCCGGCCCAGCCGGTCGGTGACCTTGCCCGCCGGGCGCAGCCCCTCGATCCGGGACAGCAGGGTGGCGATGTCGGCCCGCTGGCGCGGGCCCGGAGTCCACACCGTGACGAACGACTCGATGGCCGAGATCAGCTCCGCCGAGTCGCGGTCCGCACCCGGGGACCAGACGGCGAGATAGTCGCGCAGCGCCGCGGCCCCGGCCGGCGGGTCCTCGAAGTAGTCCTGGTTCGCGCTGTTGATCCCGGGTGGATAGCGCTCCTCGCTCAGCACCTCGCCCTCGTGGACGGTGCGCGGCGGGGGACCGTCCTCGATCACCGCGCGCCCCGGATGACGCGGATCGGTGGCCACCTCCAGCGTGAAACCGCTGCCGTCCGCGTTCCACCGGGTCAGCGATTCCCGGGGCAGCGTCACCGGATCCTCGCCCGACTTCATGCTCAGCGCCCAGCTCTGGAGATGGCTGCCCCGCTCGCTCTTCCCCAAGGACTCCTCGGCCGCCGTCCGCGCCCGCCGGTCGATCTCGGCGAGCGATACGTCCGCCCGGGAGGCATGCGCCACCAGCGGCAGTGGTCTGGACGCCGCCACCGCGGAGGAAGGGGTGCCCGAGACGGTCAGCGCGAGGGCGAGGACCGTCCCGGCCGCCGCGGCCTCCAGGCTCCAGATCACGCGTCGCACCGTACGGCGCCCCCGGTCCCGGGACGGCAGCTGCCGCAGCAGCAGCTCGGCGCGCGCGTTCAGCGGCCGGTCCCGCCAGGGGCCGGTGTCGGCGGACACGGGGTTGGCCTCGCGGATCAGATCCAGTTCGTCGGTCATGCGTGTCCATCCTTGTGGGCCCTGTCGGCCCTGTCAGCGCTATGGGCCATGTCGCCCTTGCCGCTCGTGCACCCCACTGAGACCCGGTCGTCCCGGCGCAGGGCCTCTATCTGCTCCCGCAGCCGCCGCCGCGCCCGGTGCAGCCGCATCGCCGCCGCCGACCGGCCGCACCCCAGCACGGTGCTGAGCTCCTCGACGGTCAGCTCCTCCCACGCCGTCAGCCGCAGCACCTCCTGGTCGGCCTCGGTGAGCCGGGACAGCGCCTCCAGCACCCAGGAGCCCGGCCGCTCAGCGTCCGGGCTCGCCACGGTGCGCCCGCCCGCAGTCGCCTCATGGTGGCCCAGCTTGGCCAGCAGCCTGCGGTAACGGCCCTTGCCGCGCACGGTGTTGGCCAGACAGTGCCGGGCCACCCCGTACAGCCACGGCAGCGGTGACTCGGGCACTTCGGCCCGGCGCCGCCAGGCCACCGCGAAGACCTCGGCGACCACTTCCTCGACCTCCCATGCCTGGTCGTCCAGCCGCCGTGCCACAAAACGGCTGACCGCCCAGTAATGCTCGCGATAGGCGGCGTCGAAGGCGTCGTCGGTGCTCATGATCCGAAGGTGTCCGGCACGTCTTGGATCATCACACCCCGGAGCGGAAAACATCGACCGGCCCTCGGAGTGACGATCCGAGGGGGTGCCGGACACCTAGCGGTCATGAGGAACAACACCGTTGTCGCGGCGCCGGCCGCCTTGCCGTCCCGCCGTCCCGGACCGGGGGCCACGGCCGTGGGATGGCTGACCACCACCGATCACAAGACGATCGGCACGCTCTACCTGATCACCTCGTTCGCCTTCTTCTGCATCGGCGGGGTGATGGCGCTCTTGATGCGTGCCGAACTGGCCCGTCCGGGTTCGCAGATCATGTCGAACGAGCAGTTCAACCAGGCGTTCACCATGCATGGCACGATCATGCTGCTGATGTTCGCCACCCCGCTGTTCGCGGGGTTCGCCAACTGGATCATGCCGCTTCAGATCGGTGCGCCCGATGTGGCGTTCCCGCGGCTGAACATGTTCGCGTACTGGCTGTACCTCTTCGGCTCGCTGATCGCGGTGGGCGGGTTCCTGACCCCGCAGGGCGCGGCCGACTTCGGCTGGTTCGCCTACTCGCCGCTGTCGGACGCGGTGCGTTCGCCGGGTGCGGGCGCGGATATGTGGATCATGGGTCTGGCCCTCTCCGGCTTCGGCACGATCCTCGGTGCGGTCAACTTCATCACCACGATCATCTGCATGCGTGCTCCCGGCATGACGATGTTCCGCATGCCGATCTTCACCTGGAATGTGCTGCTGACCGGAGTGCTGGTGCTGCTGGCCTTCCCGGTGCTCGCGGCGGCGCTGTTCGCCCTGGAGGCGGACCGTCAATTCGGGGCGCATGTCTTCGACGCGGCCAATGGCGGTGCGCTGCTCTGGCAACACCTCTTCTGGTTCTTCGGCCATCCGGAGGTCTATATCATCGCCCTGCCCTTCTTCGGCATCATCTCCGAAGTCATTCCGGTCTTCTCCCGGAAGCCGATGTTCGGTTATGTCTCGCTCATCGCGGCGACGATTTCCATCGCGGGTCTTTCGGTCACCGTCTGGGCGCACCACATGTATGTCACCGGCGGAGTGCTGCTGCCGTTCTTCTCGTTCATGACGTTCCTGATCGCGGTGCCGACCGGTATCAAGTTCTTCAACTGGATCGGCACGATGTGGCAGGGGTCACTGAGCTTCGAGACCCCGATGCTCTGGGCGATCGGCTTTCTCATCACCTTTGTCTTCGGCGGTCTGACCGGCGTGATCCTGGCCTCGCCGCCGATGGACTTCCATGTCTCGGACACCTACTTCGTGGTGGCTCACTTCCACTACGTCATCTTCGGCACCGTGGTCTTCGCGATGTTCGCCGGATTCCACTTCTGGTGGCCCAAGTTCACCGGCAAGATGCTGGACGAGCGGCTCGGAAAGATCACCTTCTGGACCCTCTTTCTCGGCTTCCACGGCACGTTCCTGGTACAGCACTGGCTGGGCGCAGAGGGAATGCTCCGCAGAATTCCCGACTATCTCGCCGCCGACGGCTTCACCACGCTGAACACCATCTCCACCATCAGCTCCTTCGTCCTCGGCCTGTCGTTCCTGCCGTTTCTCTACAACGTCTGGAAGACTGCCAAGTACGGCGAGAAGGTCGTCACCGACGACCCCTGGGGATATGGCCGTTCCCTGGAATGGGCGACCTCCTGCCCGCCGCCGCGCCATAACTTCGTCAGCCTGCCGAAGATCCGTTCCGAATCCCCCGCGTTCGATCTGCACCATCCCGATGTCGGCCAGAAGGAGAGTGTGGCGTGAGCATGGCCAGAGCCGCCGAGCCCCCCGGTATCGCCACCGGGATCAACCAGATCGAGGGCTATCTGCTGCTCCAGACCGAGCGGGACGCGGCCCGGGAGCGGGCCCGCCGCCTCACCGGTCGGCTCGACTGGCTGACCTCCGCCCAGCGGGCGGAGGTCGAGCGGCTCTACCTCCAGGACCAACTGGCCGTCACCGAGCGGACGTTGCGCACGGTGGTGCGGCGCTGCGAGGAACTGCGGGCGGAGTACCAGCAGGTGTACCGGACGCTGCGCCGCCGGCTGCTTCTGATCTGCCTCCTCGGGGCAGCGGGCCTCGTCGGCGGCTTCGCCGCCGCGCTCACCGTTCGCTAGGCGGATCGGCGGAAGTCTGCTGCGGTTCAGTGGCGCCCCGAAGGGGCGCGGGGCTGCGATCGATGTGCGGCTCCGCCGCGGGGCGCGACCAGCCACGACGGTGCCGCGGACGATCGACGGCAGGTCAGGGCACTTCCGATCCAGCGGAGCGCTTAGGCACCATCTGGTCCGGGACCGGCAGCGTTCCCGGCCCGGGGCCCCTGTCGAACCAGGTCGCGGGCACACCCCGCAGCGCCTTCTCGGTGTACTCGCTCCAGAGGTCGGCGACCCGCTGAACACCGGCGTTCCTCAAGGGGATCTGCTTCCGCTTCTCGGCGTCCTCGCCGAAGAGGGCGATCGCGGTGACCAGGTCCGGGGTGTAACCGACGAACCAGGCCGCCCTCTTGTCGTCGGAGACCCCGCCCTTGCCCGCGGTGGGCCGTTTGGTGGCGCGTGCGGTGGTCGCCGCGGCGTCGTCGACGAGGTTCTGGGTGATCAGCCGGGCCGCCGTGGGGTGGATCGCCTGGTCGCCCACCGCCTTCGGCGGTCCGGCCGTTTCGTCGCCGCGCCGCGCGGACTTCACGATGCTCGGGGTGACCCGCTTGCCCTGGTGGCCGAACGAGGCGTAGACACCGGCCATCCTGAGCGGGCTCGAGCCCATCAGCCCCAGCCCGACCGACTCCTTGGTGTCGAAACCGCCGCCGTCGGTGTCCATGCCCAGGGCCCCGGCGGTGCGCTTGACCTCGGGCAGCCCACCCGCGGCCCGCTCGTTCCGCATCTTGGCGTCCATGGCCGTGGCGGTGGTGACCGGTTCGAAGACGGCGCCCACCTGGTAGTCGCCCCGGGTCGCGTTGGACAGATAGTGCCGGGTGTAGTCCCGGCCGCCGTAGAGCGCGAGGATCCGACCGTTCTCCGGGTCCACCGAGACCGCACCGCCCTGGGTGGCGGCGGCGTCCGCACGGGCCTGCTTGCCCTTGGCGGCGCCGTCCCGGCCCTGCCGCATCGTCTCCTCCAGGGCCCGCTGTTTGTCCGGATCGACGTTGAGGGTGATGGTCCAGCCGCCCGCGGCGAGTTCCTGTTCGCTCATGCCAGAGGCGATCAGCTCATTGCGGGCCGCGTCCACCAGATAGCCGGCCTGGCCCCCGAGACCGGGGGCGGGCTCGGGCGCTACGGGAGCGGGGAAGCGCATGCCCTTCCGCTGGTCGGGGTCCAGCCACCGCATGTCGACCATGTTGTCCAGCACATAGTTCCAGCGCCGTTTGACCAGGCGCCTGGCCGTGGGGCTCGCGACGGCCCAGTCGTACTGGCTGGGGGCCTGCACCAGCGCCGCCAGGTACGCGCCCTCCTCGACCGTGAGGTCGTCCACGTCCTTGTCGTAGTACGCACGGGCGGCGGCCTGGATGCCGTAGGCGACGCGGCCGAAGTAGCTGGTGTTCAGATACCCCGCGAGGATGTCCTCCTTGGAGTTGCGCTGGTCGACCTTGAGGGAGATCACCAACTCCTTGATCTTCCGGGTGGCGGTCTGCTCCTGGCTCAGGTAGTAGTTCTTGACGTACTGCTGGGTGATGGTCGAGCCACCCTGGGTGCCCTTGCCGGTCGCGGTGTTGACCAGCCCCCGCAGGATGCCCATCGGGTCCACGCCCGAGTCCTTGTAGAAGGACTTGTTCTCGGCCGCCACGAACGCGTGCTGCACACCGGTGGGTACCCGGCCGAGAGTGACCATCTCGCGGTTGATCTCACCGGTCCGGGCGAGGATCGTGCCGTCGCCGTACTTGTAGACGTTGCTCTGCGCCTTCGCCTGGGCGTTGGCCCTGGGGATGTCGATGGAGTAGTAGAGCACGGTGAACGCCCCGATCAGCAGGGCGCACAGGGTGAGCGCATAGGCGACCAGCTTCCGCCAGGTGAAGAACCGCCGGATGCCGGTCCGCTTCCGCCTTCCGTGCCCTCTCGCCCGGCGGCGGCCCGGGGGTCTGGTGTCCCGCGGCGTCTGCTCCGAGTCCGGTGTGAACCGTACGCGTAGTGCCGTCAGGGGACCTGCCATGCCGATTGCTCCTCCGTCGATCCCGGCCGCGAGGTTTCGCGGGGGTCGGCGCCATCCTCCTCAGCGAAGATCTTCGGAACCGCAACGGACGGTGTCGGCCTGGGCTCGGCCGTGCCTCGACTTCCGCTCGATGATGTATCAGCCGTGTATCGGTCCGGGCTCGGGCAGCTCAGGCAGGTCGGAGAGCTCCGGCCGCTCGGGCTCTTCGGGCAGACGCAGCGTGGCGACCGCGCCACCGTCCGGTGCGTTGCCGAACTCCAGTGTGGCGCCGATGACTTGAGCCTGGCCGACCGCGATCGTCAGCCCGAGGCCATGGCCCCGGCCGCGCTCCCGGACCCCGGTGCGGAACCGCTGCGGGCCCTTCTCCAGCAGATCGTCCGGATAGCCGGTGCCGTGGTCGCGCACGGTCACGGTCCGGCCGTCCGCCGCCACCGTCACCTCGACCGGTTCGCGGCCGTGGCGATGGGCGTTGACCACCAGATTGGCGACGATACGGGTGAGCCTGCGGGGGTCCGTCCACACCTTCGGGCCGTCCGCGGAGTGCCACGGCCCGGTGTCGTCCGCGGAGTCCCGCTGTCCGGTCCGGTCCGTGGCATCCCGCTGACCGGTGTCCTCCGCGGAGTCCGGCTGTCCGGTGCCCTCCGCCGTGCCGGTCCGCAGCCGTGCCGACAGCCCGGTGCCGGCGATGGCCTCGTCCAGCACCGGCCCCAGAGGACACGGGGACAGATCGGCCTCCTCCGCGCCCGCGTCCAGCCGGGAGATCTCCAGCAGTTCCTCGACCAGGGTGCTCAGCACCCGTACCCGGTCGCGTACATACCCGGCCGCCTCGCCCGGCGGCAGCAGTTCGGCGGCGGTGACCAGCCCCATCAGCGGCGTGCGCAGCTCATGCGCCACATCGGCGGTGAACCGCTGCTCGTCCAGGAGCCGTTCCTGGAGCGCGGCGGCCATCGAGTCCACGGCCCCGGAGATCTCGGCGATCTCGTCGTGCGGGCGGGCGGCGGGGGAGATCCGGGCGTCCAGGTCCCCGGCCGCGATCCGCCGCGCGGTGGCCGCCGCGAGCCGCAGCCGCCGGCTCATCCGCTCGGCGGTCAGTACGCCGAGTGGCAGCACCACGGCGGTGGTCATCAGCCCGGCCAGGATGATGTTGGTGTCCAGCGCGCTGATGTTGCGCATCGCGGTGCTCATATCGACGCGTACGGACAGGACTTGGCCATCGGCGGGCCGGGCCGCCCACATCGCGGGCCCGTCCGGGCCGGTGGCGAACTCGGTGCCCTGGTGCCCCTTGGCCACCAGCCGCCGCAGCCCCCCGGGGAGCCCGGGTGCGTCCAGCACCGCGCCGGAGCCCTGGACGCCGCCGGTGCGGGCGTAGCCGAGCGCGGCGCGCTCGAGGGTGGTGCGCGCCCCGTCGCGCGCCTGGGACAGTTCGCGGTCGCGTGAGGCATGGTGCACCAGCACCCCCACCGCGGCCGCGGCGGCACAGGTCGCCGCCGCCACCAGGGCGACGATCCGCCATCGCAGCGTCATCGTCAGCGCCGCAGCTTGTATCCGAAGCCGCGGACCGTCTCGATCCGTTCGGCGCCTATCTTCGCGCGCAGCCGCTGCACATGGAGGTCGACCACCCGGGTGTCGCCCTGCCACGCGTGGTCCCAGACCCGGCTGAGCAGCGTACGGCGCTCCAGCACCACACCCGGCGAGCCGGCGAACTCCAGCAGCATCCGCAGTTCGGTGGGGGTCAGGGCGAGCGGCTCGCCCGCGCGGCGCACCTCCATCCCGAGGGTGTCGATGGTCAGTTCGCCGAAGACGAGGGTGTCCGGTCCGGCCGCGCCATCCGGCTCCGGAGCCCCGCCGCGCGCCTCGGCGTGCGGGGCGCGGGCCATGGGGGCGAAGGAGGCGCGGCGCAGCAGCGAGCGGATACGGGCCACCAGGACGGCGCTCTCGCAGGGCTTGACCACATAGTCGTCGGCTCCCGCCTCGAGACCGGAGACGACGTCGAGGGAGTCACCGCGCGCGGACATCATCAGGATCGGCGCCAAACTGAACTCGCGGACCCTGCGGCACAGTCCGATGCCGTCCAGCTCGGGCAGCATCACATCCAGCAGGAGCAGATCGGGCTGTCTCGCACGGAAGATCTCCAGCCCGGTGAGGCCGTCGCCCGCGGTGGACACGGTGAAGCCGTACCGCTCCAAGGACATCCGTACCGTATTGCGGATCACCTCGTCGTCCTCGACGAGCAGCAGATGCGCCTCGGTCGGGGAGCCGGGGCCCGGGGCGGCGCCGGGTGGGGTGAAGCCGGTGGTCATCGCGTCGTCCTCGTCTCCGTACGGTTGGCCGGGTCCGCCGCGCCGCCGTCCGACGGTACGGCCCGCGGTTCGGACGTGACGTCCGGCCGGGGGCCCGCGCCGTCCTCGGGCGTCATGGCGGCCATGACGGTGCCGTTCCAGTGGAAGCGGGTGGTGACCCGGCCGTCCTCGCCGATCGAGCTGATCAGCAGATCGCGGCCGAAGGTTTCGCCGGTGAGCCCCGGCGGGCCCCAGTAGATCAGCACCGGGCGGACCGTGTGGCCGGAGGCCGTGTAGACCTGGAGCAGCGTCCGGTCGAATCGCGGCAGATCGACCGCGACCACCAGTTCGTCCCGCCCGTCGCCGGTGAGATCGCGGTGGACGGCGTCCCGCAGCGCGCAGTTGCCACGACCCGGACAGACGGAGATCTGCTTCTGCACCAGCGCCGGCACATTCGGGTCGTGGAGCAGCAGGTCCTTCGCGGAGAGGGCGGCCAGTCCGCCCGCGGGCAGCCGGACCTTGTCCACGGGCAGATAGCGGGCGAGATCGGGTTTCTCACGGGGCGGGGCCGTGACCGAGGGGGTGTACCCGGGCCAGAGCGGAACCGCGCTGGCCGGTGCCGAAAGCGAGGGCGCCGCGCCGTCGTCCCGCACCCCCGCCTGGGCCGCGCATCCCGTGGCGGTCAGGGCGGCGCATACGGCGAGCACGGCGGGCAGCAGGCCGCGTGGCAGCCGGTGGCGGGGGCGCCGTCGTGCGGGGCGCGACCGGGAGGGGAGTGAACGCATGGCCGTCTCAGCCTACTGAGCGGCGGAGGTGTCCCACGCGGGGCCCGTGAAGTCGCCGGAATGTGAAGTGTCCGCCGGGCGGCGGAAATCCACAGGCCCGGGGCGCTGGCGCCCCGGGCCCGAAGGGAGTGACACGGCGTCACATGATGAACATCACTTGATGAATTCGGGGCGCACCCGGGCCGGCCAGGTGCCCACGGTCAGCATGCCCGCCGCGTAGGCGCGCGAGACCAAGGCGGCCCGGTTGGGTGCCTTCATCTTCCGCAACATCGCTCCTACGTGGTATTCGACGCCCTGTCTGCTGAGATAGAGCTTGGCGGCCATCTGCACGGTGGACGCGCCGGTGGCCACTCCCTCGAGTATTCGGGCCTCCAGCGGAGACAGTAGCTTCTGGCCGGTGGGAGGCGGTTCCTCCGCCGGCCGTTCATCGTCCGGTTTGACCATCACGACGATGGCCGAGAGCCGGTCGGACCGGCCCTGGATGGCCGTGCCGGTCAGCTTGCCCGAGAAGACCCGGCCGCGTGAGTGGTAGCCGAGGACGCGCTCGGTGAAGCGGGTGCGCCGTCCGTCGTGCAGTCGCGAGAAGTGTTCCCGCAGGACGGAGGGGGCGCTGGGGTGCAGCAGATCGAACAGGCTGCGCCCGCACAGCTCGGCCGATGACGCGCCGAAGTGTCGGAAGAAGTCCTCGTCCCCGGCCACCACATGGAGGTCGGGGGCGAGTGTGGCCATTCCGGTGGCCGAGTGCCGTGAGGCGGCGGGCACTGCCTGTCCGGGCACTCGAGGGGCACTCTGAGCGCTGTGGGGGAGGGCCAAGAGGAGTCACCGCTTTCGGTCGATTCGTGACGGAGTGGTCAGTCCGCCTCGGGTGAACCCCCAGGTGACGGAGGGTCGACGACACCGCGGCCAAGCAATGCGCCGGACCCCAGGGGGATTTCAGTGACGGGTGTTAGGCCCGCTTCCTGGTGTATACCAACGCTACAGTGACTGTGGGGTGCCCGTTTCCAACAGAGTTGTGCCCGACTTCTGCCCGCTTTGCGGACGGAATCGACCTGATGGGGAGCCGCTGGTCGGAGCGTTACGTCGCGGCCTTGGCGGATCCACGTGTCTGGGAACGGCCTCCGGAGCGGCCGCTCTTGGCCCGTCCGGCGGTGCGGCCCTCGGTGCCCTTCTCGGGCTGGGCCATCATGCCGCCTTTGCGCAGCACCGCGTAGCCGACCCCGATGCCGATCGCCACCGGCCATTCGATGACCTCCACGGCACCGAGCGCGCCGAGCCCCACGTACAGGGGGAGTCCGCCCTTGGCGGGCAGCACCCGGCGGGCCATCTCGATCGGCTTCATCGCCACTTTCGCGGCCCCGCCGGTCGCGCGGCCGGTGGCCTGGCCCACGGTGTCGAGGGTCTCCTTGGTGGCGTGGCCCACGGTGTCGAGGGTTTCCTTCGTGGCGTGGCCCACGGTGTCGAGCGTCTCCTTGGTGGCGTGGCCCATGGTGTTGAACGTGGGCACGGTGACGGTCAGGCTGCGCCTGCCGTCGGCGGACGATATCTCCATGGGGCCCTTGGCGGCCTTCGCCGTCCGCTGCCGCTGCGTGGTCTTGGACGGCCTGCCGGCCCTCGTCGGCCGCTTCGCCTGTGAGGTCTTCGACGCGGCCGACGGAGCCGCCGCGGTCCGGGACTTCGTCGACGTGCCGCCGCGTGCCGGTGCCGTCTTCTTCGCGGCTGTCGAGGAACTGCGCTTGCGTGAAGTAGCGGGAGTGGTCACTGGTCTCACGTCCACACGGTGATGGCGAATTGAATCTTCTTCCCTTTTCAGGGTAATAGGGATGAACCGGGCAGGCTGCCCGGGGAGCGGAGGTTCCCTCGATGTCACCGCTGTCCTCGCTGTCCTCGCTGGCAGCGCTGCGCCTGCCCCTGCCGCCCTCACTGCTGCTCGCACCCCTCAAGGGCGGTGTGGCCGCGGGGATGCGGGACGCCGCCGGAGCCGTCGGGCGGCTGGTCCGGCCCTCCCAGCGGGGGGTCTGGTCCTATCCGGGGCGTTACTACATCGAGGTCCGCGGGGTGCACGGGATCGGGGGCGAGCTGGTGGCCCGCCGAGTGGAACGGGCCCTCGAAGAGCATCCGCGGGTGGCGTGGGCACGGGTGAACGCCCCCTCCGAGCGCGTTGTGGTGGCCGTGGACAGGCCGCCCCCTTCCGAGCAGGACCTGATCGCCAGGATCGAGCGCGCGGAGGTCCGGGCGCCCGTCGCGCCCACCGAGGAGTTCGACGAGTGGGCCCCGGAGCCGCGCCATCCCTCCGGCGGTCCCAAGGAGGCACAGTCGCTGGCCGTCGTGGCGGCGGACGTCGTGGGACTGAGCGTGGCCAGCGCCCTGCGCCTGACCCCCTGGCTCAAGCTGCCGACCGAGGTGGCGGCGGCCATGTCGATCATCCAGAACCACCCCCGTCTGCGGCGGCTCGCCCTGGCCGTCACCCGCGGGGAGCCCACCGAGGCGGCACTGCCGGTGCTGACCGCGCTGACCCAGGGCGTGGCCACCCGGGGCGGCGGGCTCGCGCTCGACCTCATCCAGCGGATGGCACTGTGGCGGGAGGCGGAGGCGGAGGGCCGGGCCTGGGCCGCGATGGAGCCGCACCTGGTGCACGGCCCCCAGGACGTGGTGGCCGAGCCCATCGTGGTCGAGCGGCCGGGACCCTCCCCCCAGGACACCGTGGAGCGCTTCGCGGAGCGCTCCATAGCCGCCGGGGCCGTGGCCGGTGTCCTCGCCGCCCCCTTCGCCGGGCCGCGCCGCGGGTTCGCCGTCGGGTTCTCGTCCGTGCCCAAGGCGCCGGGGGCCGGCCGGGAGGGGTTCGCGACCAGCCTCGGCCGGTTCCTGGCGCTGCGCGGCGTGCTGGCCATGGACCGCAGCTGTCTGCGGCGGCTGGGCCAGGTCGACACCGTGCTGCTGGACGAGGCGGCGCTGCGCGGTGACCGCTACGAGCCCATCGACCTGGAGCTCCTCGGCGGCGCCGACCCCGAGCGCACCGCCGAGCGGCTCTTCGACCTCTTCGACCCCGACGAACCCCTGGAGACCCGCCACGACAGCGGATGGGTGCTCGGCCCCCTGGACCGGCTGGAGCTGACCGGCCGCACCGGGCAGCAGACCGCGGCCAGGCTCCGCCGCCGGGGCAGCGAGCGCGTGCTCGGCCTGGCCCGGGGGCGCACGCTCCAGGCGGTGGTGGGCCTCGCCCCGCAGACCGTGCCGGGCGCCGAGGCCGTGGCGGCCGCCGCCCGCCGGGCCGGGTCCCGCATCGTCCTGGCCACCGACCGGCAGCAGCCCACGGACATCACCTTCGCCGACGCGGTGGTGCCCTCCGGCGGCCGTCTCGTGGCCTCCGTACGCTCCCTCCAGGCCGATGGGGCCGTGGTGCTGCTGCTCTCCGGCAACCGCCGGGCCCTGGGCGCCGCCGACTGCGGCATCGGGGTGCACCGCGAGGGCGAGCCCCCCGCCTGGGGCGCCCATCTGCTCGTCGGCGCCGACCTGGAGTCGGCCGGGCTCATCGTGGACGCCGTCGGCGTGGCCGCACGGGTCGACCGGGAGAGCGCCCTGCTGTCCTCCGGCGGCAGCGCCATCGGCGCCGTGGCCGCCCTCCAGGCGGTGCCGAACCAGGCCACCGCGCGCGCCGCGGCGTCCAGCACCAGCGCGGGGACCCTGGCCTTCGCCCTGGGCAACTGGCGGGCGCGCCAGCTCCTCGCCCGCCCCATGGACCCGCCGGTGACCACCACCCCCTGGTATCTGATGCCCGTCCCCCGGGTGCTGGAGCGGCTGCGGACCGGGCATGACGGCCTGACCCCGGAGGAGGCCGCCGCCCGCACCGGGCAGGGGCCGCGCCGGGGCGAGCCCACCGGCACCAGCCTGCCCGCCGCGTTCATCGAGGAGCTGGCCAACCCCCTGACCCCGGTCCTCGCCGCCGGGGCCGCTCTGGCCGCCGCCGTGGGCTCGCGCACCGACGCCGCGCTCGTGGCCGCCATCACCGGCATCTCCGCCCTCGTCGGCGGCTTCCAGCGGGTGAGGACCGAGCGGGCGCTTTCGGAGCTGTTCGCCCGGTCGGCGATCGGCGCCCGGGTCCGCAGAAGCGGTACGGAACGCCTGGTGACCGCCGGGGACCTGGTCCCCGGCGACATCGTCGTACTGGGCCCCGAGGACGTGGTGCCCGCCGACTGCCGGGTGCTGGAGGCCGAGGGGCTCGAGGTCGACGAGTCCTCGCTGACCGGCGAATCCCTCCCCGTGAACAAGTCTCCGGTGCCGGTCGTCGCCGCCCACATCACCCAGCGCCGCTCGATGCTCTACGAGGGCACCACGATCTCCGCGGGGCGGGCCGTGGCCGTCGTCGTGGCCACCGGACCGGCCACCGAGGTCGGCCGCAGCCTGGCCACCGCCCGCCAGGCCGCCCCCGTCACCGGTGTCGAGGCGCGGCTGACCTCACTCACCCGGGCCAGCGTGCCCATCGCCCTCGGATCCGCCGCGGCGGTCGCCGGTGCCGGGCTGCTGCACGGCCTCCCGCCCACCGAGAACCTCGCCTCCGCCGTCAACCTCGCCGTCGCCTCCGTCCCCGAAGGGCTTCCGTTCCTGGTCAACGCGGCCCAGCTGGCCGCCGCCCGCCGGCTGGCCGACCTCGGTGCCCTGGTCCGCAACCCCCGCACCATCGAGGCGCTCGGCCGTGCCGATGTGCTGTGTTTCGACAAGACCGGGACCCTCACCGAGGGCAACCTCGAGCTCGCGGCCGTCAGCGACAGCGGCGGCCCGCTCCCCGCCGACCGGCTCGACGCGCCCCGTAAGGCGGTGCTCGCCGCCGCGCTGCGCGCGACTCCGCCGGCCCGCCAGGCCGAGCCCATGGCGCACCAGACCGACCGCGCGGTGAGCGTCGGGGCGCGCCGGGCCGGGGTCGGGGTGCGGCGCGGAGCGCCCCGCTGGCGCCGCACCGACTCGCTGCCCTTCGAACCCTCCCGCGCCTACCACGCCACCGCCGGGCGCACCGCACACGGCGCGCTGCTCAGCGTCAAGGGGGCGCCCGAGGGCGTCCTGGAGCGGGTCGCCCGGCGGCGCGCACCGGGCACCGGAGAGGCCACCGAACTGGACGCGCGGGACATCGAGAAGCTGGCCGACGCCGCGGAGGAGCTGGCCGGTGCGGGGCGGCGGGTGCTGGCGGTGGCCGAGCGCCGGATGCGGGAGGGCGAGGAGCTGACCGACGACACCGTGCGGGACCTGGACTTCCTCGGCTTCATCGCCATCGCCGACCCCGTCCGCACCAGTGCCGCCCCCGCCCTCGCGCGGCTGCGCGAGTCGGGTGTGCAGACCGTGATGCTCACCGGCGACCACCCCGCCACCGCGGACGCCATCGCGGCCCCCATCCTGGACGTCCCAGAGCCGAAGGTGTCCACCGGTCCTGAGCTGGACGAGATGGACGACGAGCGGCTGGACGAGCTGCTGCCGACGGTGGACGTGATCGCCCGGTGCAGCCCGCACCACAAGGTCCGCATCGTCCAGGCGTACCAGCGCCTCGGCCGGGTGGTGGCGATGACCGGGGACGGCGCCAACGACGCCCCCGCGATCCGGCTCGCGGACGTCGGGATCGCCCTGGGGCGGCGCGGCACCCCGGCCGCGACCGCCGCGGCGGACCTGGTCGTCACCGACGACCGTCTGGAGACCATCGTCTCGGCCCTCATGGAGGGGCGCGCCATGTGGGCCTCGGTCCGGGCGGCCCTCGCCATCCTCATCGGCGGCAACTTCGGCGAGGTCACCTTCAGCGTGGCCACCTCCGCCCTGACCGGCTCCACCCCGCTGAGCGCCCGTCAGATCATGCTGGTCAACCTGCTGACCGACCTCGCGCCCGCGCTCGCCATCGCGGTGCGCGAGCCGACCGGGCACACCGGCGAACGGCTGCTCAAGGAGGGCCCCAGCCGCTCGCTGGGCGTGGCGCTGACCAAGGAGATGCTGCTGCGGGGCGTCATCACCGCCGCCGGGGCCGGACTGGCGTGGACCGGCGCCCGGCTCACCGGCAGGGGCCGCCGGGCCAGTACGGTGGCGCTCGCGGCCCTGGTCGGCACCCAGCTGGCGCAGACCCTGACCACGGGCGGCCTGGACCCGCACGTCCTGATCGCGGGGCTGGGCTCCGCCCTGGTGCTCGCCGCCATCATCCAGACCCCGGGCGTCAGCCACTTCTTCGACTGCACCCCGCTCGGGCCGGTGGCCTGGGGCCTGACCCTGGGGTCGATCGCCGTGGCCACCCTGTTCGGCCCCGTCCTGGCGCCGCTGCTGCACCTGGAGCAGGCCCCCCTCGGGGCGGAGGCGGCACAGGGCCCGGACGCCGCCGACGGGGCGGAGGTCCCCGCCGCATCGCGGTGAGCCCCGAACCTCTTGCGCCGCCCGGCCCGAGCGATAGTGTTGATTGTCCCGGTTTGAGATGGCGGGGGCGGGTCGGTGCGGAGGAGGGCGTGATGCGGAGCCGAGAGCGGTATGAGCTGGTCTTCGTGGATACGACCGCCCCGGACCCGGGGGCCGAGGACGTGGTGGTGGTGCACCGTACGGACACCAGTGGTCCGGGCGGGCATCCCGTGTACGTGGACGACACCGGCATCGTGCGGGCCGAGATCAGCGACCGTGCGGAGGTGCGGATGATCGCCAGCGGTGGGCATCAGGTGCACGCCGCCACGGTCAGTGCCCGACCGATGCCCTGAGCATCCGTCCTGGGACCCGAGCCGTCTGTCGTTTCCGCAGGTCGGCGCCGTTGTCAGTGGTGCCCGCTAGTTTGGCGGCCATGGGAGTCCGAAGAGCGATGAAGCGATGAGGTGCGGCGATGAGTGATGTGGCGGCGGTGGACGGCGCGACCGGTGTGGAGCTCCAGCTGGAGCCGTACCGCACGCAGCTGACCGGTTACTGCTATCGGATGCTGGGCTCGGCCTTCGAGGCCGAGGACGCCGTTCAGGAGACGATGGTGCGCGCCTGGCGGGGGCTGGACCGCTTCGAGGGCCGGTCCGCGCTGCGGTCATGGCTCTACCGCATCGCCACCAATGTGTGCCTGGACATGCTCAACGGGAGCAAGCGGCGGGCCCGCCCCATGGACCTGACCTCCGCGGCCACCCCGTTCCCGGCCGCGCTCGCCGAGCAGCCGGAGGCCACCTGGATCGGGCCGGTCCCGGACGGCCAGGTGCTGCCCGACGGGGGAGACCCCGCCGAGGTGGCCGCCCAGCGGGACGCGGTGCGGCTCGCGTTCATCGCCGCGCTCCAGCATCTGGCGCCCCGCCAGCGGGCGGTGCTGATCCTGCGCGAGGTGCTGGCGTGGAAGGCGAGCGAGGTCGCCGAGCTGCTGGGCACCACCGTCGCGTCTGTCAACAGCGCCTTGCAGCGCGCCCGGGCCACCCTCGCCGCGAGCGAGATCAGCGACACCGACCCGGTCAAGCCGCTTGACGAGGAGCAGCGCGCGCTGCTGGCCCGCTATGTGGACGCCTTCGAGCGCTATGACCTGGACTCCCTCACCGCCCTGCTGCACGAGGACGCCACGCTCTCCATGCCGCCGTACGAGCTGTGGCTGCGCGGCCACGAGGACATCCGCCAGTGGCTGCTGGGCCATGGCATCGGGTGCCGCGGCTCACGTCTGGTCCCCACGGTGGCCAACGGCATGCCCGCCTTCGGCCAGTACCGTCCGGGGGGCGCCGACGGCCGCCATGAGCCCTGGGCGCTCCAGGTCCTGGAGATATCAAGGGGCCGGATCACCGGGCTCAACTCCTTCCTCGACACCGAGCGCCTCTTCCCGCTGTTCGGCCTCCCCGCCTCGCTCGGCTCCGAGGACGCCGTCTAACGCGGCGGGGGCGGCCAGGGCCTCGTCCAGCCCCGTCCAGGCGAGCAGCCGTCGCAGCTCGCCGCGGGCGTTGCGGAGCTGGATCCGGCACCCCAGCCGGCCGGCGGTCAGCCGCAGCCGGGCCAGGGCCTCGACCACGGCCAGGTCCGGCCGGCCCACCCCGCCCACATCCACGGTGACCGGCCCTGGACCGGCCCGGCGCGCCAGCGCGCTCAGCCGTTCGCACAGCCGCTCCACCTCGGCGCGGGTGACCGGCTGGTCCAGGACCAGCACGGCCGGGGACAGCGTGGGCGGGTTCTCGGGCTCGGGACCGGCCAACGTCCACCTCCTGTCGTGGCGTTCACCGATGAAGACCGCCCGGCCGGGGAAAAGTCATCGGCTCCACCCTCCGGCCGCGCCCGGGGGAAGCCGCCGCTCGGCGGCGCGACGACTGTGGCGCACGGCCGCCGACGGCCGTGCACCACAGTGCGGTCGCCGCCGGTGGCGGCGGGGTCAGTTGCTCTGGACGAACTGCTTCGCCAGCCCGTCGCCGACCGATACGGCCTTGTCGTGGTTCTCGATGGGGGAGACGGAGGAGTTCTTGAAGAGGATGTACGTCACCCCCGATTCGGTGCCGCCGGTCTCCGGGTCGGGGTCGATGCCGAGCGCGCCGGCCGTGGCGTAGGACGCCTCACCGATGATCGCCGTCGGCCCGGTGTCGCCCACCACCGCGTACTCGACCTTGTTGTTGTAGATGACCGCGACCACACCGCCGCCCTTGATACCGGCCTGGCGGTAGTCCCAGGTGGAGCTGGGGCTCGGCACCACGACATACGGCAGCTTGTCGGCGATCAGGGGCTTGCCGTCCGACTGGTGGAAGGCGGTGTCGTCCTGGAACCACGGGTCGGTGTCCCCGTTGCACCGGGAGGTCACCTGGCCATCGCAGTCGATGTCCATGTCGGCCTTCCAGAAGACCGCCCCATTGGCGCCGCAGACCGGGATGGTCGCCGAAGTCTCCTCGTCGGTGCGGTACTTGCCACTGGATATCTGTGAACAGCCCTGCACCTTGGCGAGCAGCTGCGCCGCGGTGACCGTGCCCTCCTTGGTGGACGCGGGGGCCGGTGCGGGACCCCGGGTGTTGGCATGGGCGCCGGCGGTGACGGACCCGGCCAGCAGACCGGTCGCGGCGAGCACGAAAGCTAAACGCTTGCGCATAGGACACCCCTTTGTTAGGAACCTTTCCTAACCTCGTCGGGGGCATCCTGGACGAGTTGATAAGCTCATGTCAATACGCCCGGCCCGCAGAATTCCGATACTCATTGCCGCGTGAATCGACTGCGTTGGGAACAGCTTCCGGCAGGTGCTCTCAGTGCGTGGCCCGGACCAGTTTCAGCAGCCGGGTCACCTCGCGCGCCACCGCGTCACGCGCGGCCGCGACATACCGTCGCGGGTCGACCACATCGGGATCGGCGGTGAGATGGTCGCGGATCGCCCGGGTGTAGGCCACGTTCAGATGGGTGGCGATGTTCACCTTCGTCAGCCCCGCCTCCACCGCCCGGGTCAGATCGGCCTCGGGCACCCCGGAGGAGCCGTGCAGCACCAGCGGTACGGGCACGGCCGTGCGCAACGCCGCCACCAGCGACAGATCCACCACCGCGGCCTTGACGACCATGGCGTGCGAGGTGCCCACCGCGACCGCGAGCGCGTCCACACCCGTGGCCGCCACATAGGCGGCGGCCTCGGCCGGGTCGGTCCTGGCCCCCGGTGCGTGGACGCCGTCCTTGCCGCCCACCTCGCCCAACTCGGCCTCCACCCACACCCCGTGGGCATGGCAGTCGGCCGTCACCCCGGCCGTCGCCGCCACATTGCCGTCGTAGTCCAGGGCCGAGGCGTCGAACATCACCGAGCCGAAGCCAAGATCCACCGCCTCCCGTACCAGCTCCGGCCCGGTGGCGTGGTCCAGATGCACGGCCACCGGCACCCGCGCCGCGCGGGCCACCTCCACGGTCGCCCGCCCGATGGCGGCCAGGGCGCCGTGATACCGCACCGCGTTCTCGCTGATCTGGAGGATCACCGGCGCGCCCGCCGCCTCCGCCCCGGCCACGATCGCCTGGGCGTGCTCGATCTGGATGACATTGAACGCACCCGCGCCGAGCCCGGCCCGCGCGGCCGTCCCGACGATCTCCCCGGTGGCCACCAGTGGCATCAACCGGCTCCTTCCACCCGTTCCCGTGCTCCGGCCGTATCCGTCATGCGCCCGTCCCCGTTCCCCCGAGGATCACCGAGCGGGTGAGATGGCGCGGCTCGTCGGGGTCCAGCCCGCGCTCCGCCGCGATCGCCACCGCGAGCCGCTGCACCACCACCAGCTCCGCGAGCGGATCCCGGCCGTAGCCGGCGACCCGGCCACCGGTGCGGGTGATCTCCTCGTCCGCCACGTCCGAGACCCCCTCGCCCAGCCACCACACCGCGCTGCGCGGGCCGGTCACGCTGATCGGGCCGTGCCGGTACTCCTTGGCCGGATACGCCTCGGTCCACGCCCCTGCCGCCTCGCGCATCTTGAGCGCGGCCTCCTGGGCGACCCCGTAGGTCCAGCCCCGTCCGAGGAAGGTGAACTGCCCGGCCGTCACGAGCTCCCCGGGCAGCGGCTCGGCGAGCGCCGCCCGGCCATCCGCCTCCAGATGCTCCAGTGGCGCGCCCAAATGGGCGCGGAGCAGGGCGAGTTCGCTGGTGGCCCAACGGGTCTGCACCACCGAACGCTCATCGGCGAAGTCGAGCACGACCGCTGCGTCCGCCGCGGCCACGACCGGGGAGTCGGGGACCGCCGTGACGACGGTGGTGGGCACCCGGCCGCGCACCGCGCCCAGCAGCTCCAGCACCTCGGTCGTGGTGCCGGACCTGGACAGCGCGAGCACCCGGTCGTAGGCGCGGCCGGCCGGCATCTCCGACGCCGCGAACGCGTCCGTCTCGCCGTGGCCCGCCGCCTCGCGCAGCGCCGCGTACGACTGGGCGATGAACCAGGAGGTGCCGCAGCCGACGACGGCGACCCGCTCACCCGCCCCGGGCAGCGCCGCCGCTACGGGCCCCTCCGGATCCCGGGCCAGGGCGATGGCGCGCCGCCAGCAGTCGGGCTGGCTCGCTATCTCGGCCTCGGTGTGGCTCATGGGACTCCCCTCGTCGGATGACCCCGACAGCTCGAATGCTCGGAGTTGTTTCGTACGAGCCGATAATGCGCAGAATCACGCACGGAAGTCCAGAGCCGATGTGTGTACGGGGTAGGGTGATCGACGTGAAACGGCCCGAGCGCTGGAACGCCCTGCTGGATCTGCTGACCAGGGACGGCAGGATCGATGTCGAGGAGGCGGCCGCCGAGCTGGCGGTGTCCGCCGCGACCATCCGGCGCGACCTGGATGAACTCGCTCAGCAGCAGATGCTGACCCGTACCCGGGGCGGCGCGGTCGCGCACAACCTCTCGTACGACCTTCCGCTGCGCTACAAGACCGCCCGGCGCGCCTCGGAGAAGCAGCGGATCGCGGCCGCCGCGGCCCGGATGGCCGAACCGGGCTCGATCGTGGGCCTCAACGGCGGAACGACCACCACCGAGGTCGCCCGCGCGATCTCCACGCGCGGGGATCTGTCCACCACGGGCGGCGGCCCGGCCGTCACGATCGTCACCAACGCCCTGAACATCGCCAGTGAGCTGGCGGTGCGCCCCCAGGTCAAGATCGTGCTCACCGGCGGGGTGGCCCGGCCACAGTCCTTCGAGCTGATGGGGCCGCTGGCCACCGGGGTGCTGGCCCAGGTGTCGCTGGATCTGGCGATCCTCGGCGTGGACGCGGTGGACGCGGACCAGGGCGCGACCGCCCACCATGAGGGGGAGGCCAGCATCAACCATCTGATGGCGGGCCGGGCCGCCCGGGTGGTGGTCGTGGCCGACAGCTCCAAGCTGGGCCGCCGGGCGTTCGCCCGGATCTGCGCGCTGGACGAGATCGATGTGCTGATCACGGACACCGGCGCCGATGAGGAGCTGGTCGCTCCGTACACCGAGGCCGGTGTCCGCGTGATCAGGGCCTGAGGTCCGGCGCGCTCACGCCTTGGCGGCGGCCCGCAGGGCGGCCACCCGCTCGACGGCGAAGGCGTAGCCCTGGACACCGCATCCGGCGATCACCCCGTTGGCCAGCGCGGAGACATAGGAGTGGTGCCGGAACGTCTCCCGCTGGTGGATGTTGGAGATATGCACCTCCATGATCGGCAGACCGTCGCAGATCGCCAGGGCGTCGCGCAGGGCGACGGAGGTGTGGGAGTAGCCCGCGGGGTTGATGATGATCGCCGCGTGGCGCTCCCGGGCCTCATGGATCCAGTCGATCAGCTGCCCCTCGTGATTGCTCTGCCGGCAGTCGGTCGTCAGACCGTGCGGCGCGGCCGTCTCGGCGACCAGCTTCTCGATGTCGGCCAGGGTGTCGGTGCCGTAGATCTCGGGTTGCCGGCGGCCCAGGAGGTTCAGGTTCGGTCCATTGAGCACCATGATCGTGGAACGGTCGCGCACGGGGGTGGTCGCCATGGCGTGGTGGTCCTTCCTGGGCGTTCGGCTCTTCGAGGGGCGGTTCACCGGGGGCACCGACTCCCGCGAGGCATCGTAGATCAGGGATATGACACCACGGTGGACGGCACGGTGGAGGTGCCCGAGGTGGGAGATCCGGTGTCATTGATGACGCGCTCGTACTGGCCTTGGCCGCCGAGCGAGACGACCAGCAGATTGTGGAACTTCACCCCGGAGTTGTTCGGGGCGGCGAAGCCGTGGTGCTGCACGATGCTCGGGTCGACGTTGTAGTAGCAGTAGCTGCCGAGCCCCCATCCCTCGTGCGTGGTCACCGAGTCCGCCACCTTGTAGGCCGCGTAGCCCTTGATGGAGCCGTTCTGGATGGCCGCCTGGTTCGGGGCGTCGTACGCCTTCTCGTTCTGGAAGAAGATGGTGCGGCCGCGCTGCCCGTACCACTCCACGTCGTACTTGTTGAAGTGCTCCACGAAAAGACCCGTGGCGAGCACATCGTCGCCGTTGACCCGGACCCCGTAGTCGGAGCGGTTGGTCTCCCAGCCGACCCCGTCACCGTGGTCGGCCCGCCAGACCCAGGTGTGGTCCACGATGGTGTGACGGCTGTTGATGACCATGCAGGTGGTGGCCTTGCCGGGGCCCGCGCCGCCGATGCGGATGAACACATCCTGGACGGTGGTGGGGTTGGCCGAGTGGTCGGCGGAGGCGCCCTGCGGACCGACCTCCAGCAGGGTGGCGGAGTTGACCGGCCCGGCGTCGATGAGGAAACCGGCCAGCCGCACCCCGTCCACATCGGCCACCTTCATCGCGGTGACGCCGTTGTCGGGGATGAGGGTGGCGTAGCCGAGCCCGAGGACGACGGTGTTCGCCCGGTTCACCTGGATCGTCCGGTCGAGGTGGTAGATGCCCGGGGTGAACAGCAGATGGAGCCCCTGGGTGAGCGCCTCGTTGAGGGTGGCCGCGGTGACACCGGGCTTGGCCACGTAGAACTGCGACAGCGGGAGCGAGGTGCCTCTGGGGGTGCCGTTGCCCCAGGTGACGCCGCGGGCGTCGGTCCGCTTCTCGGGCAGGAAGACCCGGTACTCGTTCCCGTTGAGGTACAGGAAGGGCTTCTCCCGGGAGATGGGGGTGTTGTTCAGCGTGGTGTACGGCGGGTTGGGGAAGCTCTGGCCCGGCGCGCCCTCCACACCCGAGAACACCATGTTCCACACGCCGTTGAGCCAGCTGCCGATCGCGCTGTCGCGGGTGTACCACTGCTGCTGGGAGTACGGCCCGACCTCGCCGTCGATACGGCTGTCCGCGATGTAACCGCCGCTCGCCCAGCCGTAGCCGTTGGGGGCGAGGTTCAGCCCGCCGCGCACATGCATCCGCCGGAAGGGCGCCGCCTGCGCCACCGCCCAGCGGTTGGTGCCGTTGACCGGTACGACCGCGAGGTTCTCCGCCGAACGCCAGAAGTTCTGGGTGGCATTGCCGTTGAACCACCCGGCGTCCACCGTGATGTCGCCGTTGATGGTGGTGTCATCGGGGGACAGCCCCAGCCCGGCGATGGAGGTGTAGAAGCCGATCTGGGCGTTGAGCCCGCTATAGCTGCCGGGCTTGAACAGCAGGGCGTAGCGCCCGGTGCCGAACTGCGCCGACTCCTGCTTCTTGAACACCTCGTCCAGCTTGGCCTGGATACCGGCCGTGGACGGGTCGAAGACAATGACATTCGGGCCGAGGTCGCCGCCGCCCGGCAGGGCCCGCGGGCTCTTGCTCCGGCCCGCGGGCGCGGCGGAGGCGGGAGTGGACAGCCCGGCGAGGGCGGGGGCCGATGCGACGGCGGCCGCGGCGCCGAGTACCGCCCTGCGGCCGACCGCGGGGCGGCCGGAGGAGGAGGGCGTGGGGGAAGGTGTCATGGGGGCGTCTCTCCTGGTTCAGTAAATGAACGGGATGGGGGGTGAGGGAGCGCTCTCTTGCCGTCGCATGCTTCAGCCATGTGAATGACTCGTCAAGAGTTGTGACCGTAGTCCTTACATCTTGTTGCCTTTTGAGCGCCAATTGACCTGGTAAATCCGGTGGTTCGGGCGCACTTGGGGGAGATTCGCGGAGTCGCGCGTCCAAGGTCGTTGTGTTCAAGAGGTTAGGGGAGTCGGCGTCCGATCCTTTCCGTTCGGTGCCTTGACACCTTCACGTCCCCGCCCGGACACTCCCATCTCGGAGAGCGCTCTCCAATTGTTGTCACGGGCCTTTGACGGTCCGTCATGCGGGCGGCCCGGCCCGCACCCACGGCGCCGCGAATCCTCGCCGTGCACGGCCGCCTGGCCACCTTCACCCTCTCCATGTGGCAGGAGTCCCCATGGCACGGAGATCGAAGATCGTTTCAACCACTCTGATCACAGGCGCGCTGCTGCTGACCTCGCTCGGGCTCGGTGGTATCGCGATGAGCGCCGAAACGCCCCCGGCGAAGTCCGCGGGCGCCGGTGTCACGGCGGCCCACGCCGGGCACACCATGGCGGCGTCGTCCGCCTCCTCACCCGAGGACCCGGACGGCGACGGCTACATCCCCGCGAATCCGCCGGTCACCGGCGTCACACCGTCCACCAAGGAGCCGCCCCACCGCTACTTCCACGAGTTCCAGGCCAACTGCTCGGTGAGCCACACCAAGGCGGACGACCCCATCGTGTATCCGCAGCAGCCGGGCGCGTCCCATGACCACACCTTCATGGGCAACACCACCACCGACGCGGCCAGCACCACGGCCTCCCTCGAGGCCGGCCGCACCACCTGCAAGGCGCCGGGGGACAAGTCGGGCTACTGGATGCCCACGCTGTCCAACGGCGACAAGCCGGTGCTGCCCATCGGCCCGCAGACCATCTACTACAAGGCGGGCGTGACCGACTACACCAGTGTGCGGCCGTTCCCGAGGGGGCTGCGCTTCGTGGTGGGCGACCCGATGCAGAGCGCCGAGGAGTTCCGCCACCACCCCGGCTTCGTCGAGGGCTGGGAGTGCGGCGACAGCTTCTTCAACATCGAGTTCCCCAAGGACTGCCCGAGTCGGCCCGAGGTCCAGCTCAACATCCGTTTCCAGGCGCCCAGTTGCTGGGACGGGAAGTACCTGGACACCCCCGACCACCGCAGCCATATGGCGTACCCCGTGGTCAACCCCGGCACCAACAACAACGTGTGCCCGGCCGACCACCCGGTCGCACTGCCGATGATCGAGTTCAAGATGGCCTTCCCGGTCAACGGTGACCTCTCCAAGGCGAGGCTGGCCAGCGGCCCCAGTTGGTCGTTCCACTACGACTTCTTCAACGCCTGGGACGCGCCCACGCTCAAGGCGCTCGTCGATCACTGCGTCGTCGGGGCGCTCCAGTGCGACGCCCGCGGCTACGACCAGACCCACCCCGAGGCCGGAGCGGCCCTCGACGAGAACTACGAACTGCCGTGACACGTACGGCCCGGCCGCCGCGCACACCGTGGCGGCCGGGCCGTACGCACCCCCACCCCCCCGACACACCGAAAGACACCACCATGACCCGGACCCGTACCGCTCCACGCCGTATCGCGGCGCCCCTCACCGCCGGGCTGCTGGCCGCCGGTGCCCTCGCGCTGCCCGGCCAGCAGGCACACGCCGCCGGAAGCGTCGTCAAGGTGACCGGCGCCCAGGGCGACTGGCGGCTGACCGTGGATGGCCAGCCGTATCAGATCAAGGGCCTGACCTGGGGCCCCGCCATCGCGGACGCCGGACGCTATATGCCCGATCTGAAGTCGATGGGCGTCAACACCATCCGCACCTGGGGCACCGACGCCACCAGCAAACCCCTCTTCGACTCCGCCGCCGCCAACGGCGTCAAGGTGATCGCCGGTTTCTGGCTCCAGCCCGGTGGCGGTCCGGGCAGCGGCGGCTGTGTGAACTACCGGACGGACACCGCCTACAAGGACCAGATGCTCGCCGAGTTCCCCAAGTGGGTCGCCACGTACAAGGACCACCCGGGCGTGCTGATGTGGAACGTCGGCAACGAGTCGGTGCTCGGCCTCCAGAACTGCTACAGCGGCGATGAGCTGGAGCGGCAGCGCGACGCCTACACCACGTTCGTCAACGACATCGCCAAGAAGATCCACGGTGTCGACCCCGACCACCCGGTCACCTCCACCGACGCATGGACCGGCGCCTGGCCGTACTACCGGAAGAACGCCCCGGACCTCGACCTCTACGCCGTCAACTCCTACAACGCCGTCTGCGATATCAAGGCCACCTGGGAGCAGGGCGGTTACACCAAGCCGTACATCGTCACCGAAACCGGACCGGCGGGGGAGTGGGAGGTCCCCGACGACGCCAACGGGGTGCCGGAGGAGCCCACCGACCAGGCCAAGGCCGAGGGCTACACCAAGGCGTGGAACTGCGTCACCGGCCACAAGGGCGTGGCGCTCGGCGCCACGATGTTCCACTACGGCACCGAGGACGACTTCGGCGGCGTCTGGTTCAATCTGCTGCCCGCGGGCCAGAAGCGGCTGTCGTACTACGCGGTGAAGAAGGCGTACGGCGCGGACACCTCACGCGACAACACCCCGCCGGTCATCTCCTCGCTGGCCGTGGACGGCGACCCGGCCAAGGTGGAGGCCGGCCGTGATCTGAACCTCACGGTCAAGGCCACCGACCCCGACGGCGACGCCATCTCCTACCAGGTGCTGGGCAGCACGATGTACCTCGACAAGGACAAGGGCCTCATCCCGCTGCCCGCCACCGACCTCGGCGGCGGCCGGCTGAAGGTCACCGCGCCGGACCGCCCCGGTGTGTGGAAGGTCTACGTCAAGGCCACCGACGGCAGGGGCAACGTGGGCATCGAGACCCGCTCCGTACGGGTCGTCCCGCCCGCCGTGAACGGCACCAATGTGGCCCTCGGCAAGACGGCCACCGCATCCTCGTACCAGACGGGCGGCGGCGACTGCCCCTGCACCCCCGCCAACGCCGTGGACGGCAAGGCGGACACCCGCTGGGCCGCCGACTGGAGCGATCCGCAGTGGCTCCAGGTGGACCTCGGCGCGTCCACCCCCTTCACCCATGTCCAGCTGGTCTGGGAGGCCGCCTACGCCAAGGCGTACACCATCCAGACCTCCGACGACGGCCAGAACTGGCGCAGCGTCCGCGAGGTGACCGACGGCAACGGCGGTGTCGACGACTTCGACGTCTCCGGCACCGGACGCTACGTCCGTGTCCACGGCACCGCGCGCGGCACCGGCTACGGCTACTCGCTCTACGAGTTCGGCGTCTACCGCTGATCCATGGCCGGCCGGAGCACGCCCATGCGCACCCCGGTGGAGTCGGGAGAGCGCTCTATGCCCTCGGCGCGCGCTGCCACTAGGGTGCGGGCATGAACCGACAGGCCCCGACCTTGGAGGATGTCGCCCGGGAGGCCGGTGTCTCCCGGGCGACCGTGTCCCGGGTCGTCAACGGCGTCCGCAATGTGGATCCGGCCATCCAGGACCTGGTCCGTCTGGCGATCGAGAGGACCGGATACGCGCCCAACCGGGCGGCCAGATCGCTGGTGACCCGCCGCACGGGCACCGTGGCGCTCGTCGTCTCCGGGGCCGGGGACACCTCGGAGCAGGAGCAGAACGCCTTCGCCGCGCGGGTGTTCGCCGATCCGTTCTTCGGCCGGGTGGTCGGTGGCGTGGTGGGTTTTCTGCGGCCGCGCGCGACACACCCGGTGCTGATGTTCGCCGAGTCCCCCGAGGCCAGAGGGGAAGTGCTGAGGTATCTGCGGCAGGGAAACGCGGACGGGGCGCTCGTGGTGTCCACCCACCCCGACGATCCGCTGCCCGCCCTGCTGGCCGACGCCGGACTGCCCGCCGTGCTGTTCGCCCGGCCCGTACGGCCGGTCGCGCTCAGCCATGTGGACCTGGCCCACTGGGACGGTGGCCGCCTCGCGGCCGAGCGCCTGCTGGCCCGGGGGTGCCGGAAGGTGGCCACCGTGTCGGGGCCGTGGGCGGTGGCGGCGAGCCAGGAGCGGCTCGCCGGGTTCCGCGACACCATGGCCCGCGGTGGCCATCCGTATGTGCCGGTGGCCGAGGGCGGCTTCACCCTGGACAGCGGGGTGGCGGCGATGACCGGGCTGCTCGCCGAACACCCCGATCTGGAGGGCGTGTTCGCCGCCAACGACCTGATGGCCCAGGGGGTCTGCCAGGTGCTGAGGGAGCGCGGCCGAAGGGTGCCCGGCGATGTCGCCGTCGTCGGCTTCGACGACTCCAGCGTGGCCGCCACCTGCCGCCCGCCGCTCACCACGGTCCGCCAGCCGGTGGAGGACATGGCGGCGGCCATGGCCCGGCTGCTCGACGAGCACATCCGGGGCCTGCGCGACGAGCCGGCCTCGGTCCTCTTCGAACCGGAGCTGGTGGTACGGGAGTCGGCGTAGCCCCTGCGCGGGGCGTGTGCGTAGCCGCTGCGCCAGCCGTGTGCATGGCCCCTGCGCGGACCGTGTACGCAGCCCCCGCGCGGGCCGTGTACGCAGCCCCCGCGCGGGCCGTATGCGCTGCCGCTACGCCAGCCGTGTGCCCAGGGTGGTGCGCCACGCGGGGGACGGCTCCGGCGAGGGGCTGGGCGGCAGATGGCGCCCGCCGCGTGCGAAGAAGGCGGCCAGCGGCAGGATCGCGGCGCCCACCGTCACCGCGTCCGGCCCCAGCGCGCCCAGGTCGATGCCGACGCGTCCGGAGGGGTACGGCAACGCGTAGGACAGCGCGTGGTGGCGCACCGAGTCCAGGAAGCGCGCGCCGAGCTGGAGACCGGCCCAGCCGCCGACGAGGATGCGCTCGGGCTGGAAGAGGTTGATCAGGTCGGACAGTCCCGCGCCCAGGTACTCCGCGGTCTCGGCCAGGACGGCGGCCGCCACCGGGTCCGGGGCGGCCCCGTCCGGGGGGTAGGCGGCGGCCAGCATCGCCGTCAGGGCGGTCTCCTCGTCGGTGTCGGACGGCGGCTGCCCGCCCGCCTCCTGCCAGCGCTCCAGCAGCGCTTCGGCGCCCGCGTACGCCTCCAGACAGCCCAGCGCCCCGCAGCGGCACCGGCGGCCCCGCACCCGCACCGTGAGATGGCCCCACTCCACCGCCCGGCCGCGCTCCACCTCCTCGGTGACGACGCAGGCGCCGACGCCCGAACCGAAGAGCACGACCACCGCGTTACGCGCACCGCGCCCGGCGCCGAACCACATCTCGGCCTGCCCCAGCGTCTTGGCGCCGTTCTCGATGAAGTACGGAATTTCCTCGGGGAGATCGCCCGGTCCGCGCAGCATCCGCTCCAGCGGAACCGCCTCCCAGCCGATCGGCTGGCAGTGCACCACCGCACCGTCCTCCGCGGAGTGTTCGACGATGCCGGGCACGCCGATGCCGACGCCGAGTATCCGCTCGGGGGTGAGTCCGGCCGTGTCCAGGACCTCGGCGATACCGTCGCGGATATGGCCCGCGATCAGCCGGCTGTCGTAGCGGTCCCGGTGCCCGTCCCCGCGTGTGGGCAGTGGCCGGTCGGCGCTGGCCCGCTCCGCGAGCGAGAGATCGAACAGCTCGACGCGGACCCGCGTCTCGCCGACATCGACCCCGATCATATGGCCGCTGTGCGGGGTGATCCGCAGCAGGGTACGCGGGCGGCCGCCGTCGGAGTCGACGCTTCCGGCCTCCTCCACCAGCCCCTCGGCGAGGAGCTCGGCGACCACGTTGCTGATGGAACCTGAACTCAACCCGGTCGCGGGGGCGAGCGAGAAGCGGCTCATCGGCCCGTCGAAATACAGCCGGCGCAGCACGGCGGCCCGGTTCTCCCGCCGCAGGTCACGCACCGTACGGCCGTTCTGCTCTGCCACCTGGCCTCCTCAACTCGCCGCTCCGCGCCGCAAGATACCTCCGCCGGATCTCTTGACGCGACCTTCTCTTGAGGTTTAACTCACGTCCTAAATTAAGCCGTGAGCGGTTTCGGGAGTTGAACGCGGTTGGCGCGCCCGTGGCCCTTCTTGGCATTTACCACTCCCGGAAGGGACACCAGGAGCCATGCGCAGCATCCGAGTCGCGGCCATAGGCGCCGTCACCTTGTCACTCGCCCTCGCCGTCTCGGCCTGCGGAGGCGGTTCCTCGACGGCTGGCGGCGGCGGATCCAACGACTCGCCCAAGACGCTCACCTACTGGGCCTCCAACCAGGGCGCCAGCATCACGGTGGACAAGAAGGTCCTGAAGCCCGAACTCGACAAGTTCGAGAAACAGACCGGGATCAGAGTGAAGCTCGAGGTCATTCCCTGGTCGGAGCTGCTGAACCGGATCCTCACCGCCACCACCTCCGGTCAGGGCCCCGACGTCCTGAACATCGGCAACACCTGGAGCGCCTCCCTTCAGGCGTCCGGCGCGCTGCTGCCGTGGGACGACAAGAACTTCGACTCCATCGGCGGCAAGGACCGCTTCGTGGACTCCGCCCTCGGCTCGACCGGTGTGAAGGGCGAGGACCCGGCCGCGGTGCCGCTGTACTCGATGGCGTACGCGCTCTACTACAACAAGAAGATGTTCGCCGACGCGGGCATCTCCAAGCCGCCCGCCACCTGGGACGAACTGGTCGCCGACGGCAAGAAGATCTCCAAGGACGGCAAGTGGGGCCTCGGCGCCGAGGGCGCCAACCTCTCGGAGAACATCCACCAGGTCTTCGTCTTCGCCAAGCAGCACGGTGCGGACTTCTTCACCGCGGACGGCAAGCCCGACTTCACCTCCGAGGGCGCGGTCGCCGCGATCAAGGACTACGTCGACCTGATGGCCAAGGACAAGATCATCGCCCCGGGGAACGCCGAGTACGCGCAGAACCAGTCCCTGAGCGACTTCGCCAAGGGCAAGACGGCGATGATCCTGTGGCAGACCGCCTCCGCCACCCTCACCTCACTGGGCATGAAGGACGACGAGTGGGGCGTGGCCCCGGCGCCCGTCCGCTCCGGCACCCCCGGCACCGGCACCTCCGTCAACTCCATGGTCGCCGGCATCAACCTGGCCGTCTTCAAGAACACCGACAACCACGACGGTGCCCTGAAGTTCGTGAAGTTCATGACCAGCGACGCCGAGCAGAAGACCCTCAACAAGGCGTACGGCTCCATCCCGCCGGTCAAGGCCGCCCAGTCCGACTCCGCGTTCAACACCCAGGCGACGGCCGCCCTGCGGGACACCCTCGCCAAGAGCGCCGAGGCGCTGCCGCAGGTGGCCGACGAGTCGCAGTTCGAGACGTCCGTCGGTACGGCCGTCAAGGAGCTGTTCGCGGACGCCGCCGCCGGACGCCCGGTGACCACCGAATCGGTGAAGGCCAAGCTGGAGAAGGCCCAGCAGCAGATGCCGGCGAAGTGAGTGCGGACACCCCATGACCACCACGACCGCTACCGCCAAGACAGACGGGCGGACGGAGTCGGCGGGGAGCACCCCCGGGGCGGCGCGAGGCCCGCGCCGCCCCGGGCGGATCCGTCGCATCGGACTGCCGTACCTGCTGCTTCTGCCCGCCCTGGTCCTCGAGCTCCTGGTCCATCTGGTGCCGATGGTGATGGGCATCCTGATGAGCTTCAAGGCGCTCACCCGGTTCTCCATCCGGGACTGGGGCGCCGCCCCCTGGTCCGGATTCGACAACTACAAGATCTCGGTGGACTTCAACGCGCCTGCCGGTGAGGCGCTGCTCCACTCGTTCTGGGTCACCTGCGGTTTCACCGTGCTGTCGGTCGGGCTGTGCTGGCTGCTCGGCACCGCCACCGCCATCTTCCTCCAGGACACCTTCCGCGGACGGGGCCTGCTGCGCGCCCTGTTCCTGGTCCCCTACGCGCTGCCGGTCTACGCCGCCGTCATCACCTGGGCGTTCATGTTCCAGCACGACAACGGGCTGGTGAACCACGTCCTCCACGACCAGCTGGGCCTCACCGACAAGCCCTCGTTCTGGCTGATCGGCGACAACAGCTTCATCGCGCTGCTGACCGTATCGGTGTGGAAGGGCTGGCCGTTCGCGTTCCTCGTCGTCATGGCCGGTCTCCAGAACATCCCCAAGGAGCTCTACGAGGCCGCCGCCCTCGACGGCGCCGGGATGTGGCAGCAGATCCGCCGCATCACCCTGCCCTCGCTGGCCCCGGTCAACCAGGTGCTGGTGCTGGTGCTGTTCCTGTGGACGTTCAACGACTTCAACACCCCGTATGTGCTGTTCGGCAAGGCGGCGCCGGAGGCCGCGGACCTCATCTCGATCCACGTCTACCAGACGACGTTCGCCACCTGGAACTTCGGCACCGGCTCCGCGATGTCCGTCCTGTTGCTGCTCTTCCTGCTCGTGGTGACGGGCGGATACCTGCTGCTGACCTCCCGACGAAGGAAGACGGCCGATGTCTAGTGCTTCCCAGGGGCCGCCCCGCTCGCCGATGGCCGCGCCCCGGTCCTTCCTCTGGGCCCGCCGGATCTTCCTCACCCTGCTCACGGGCTTCGTGCTGCTGCCGGTGTATGTGATGGTGTCCAGCTCCCTGAAGCCGCTCCAGGACGTGTCGGGCACGTTCCGCTGGCTGCCGAGCGGGCTGACCATCCGCCCCTACATCGACATCTGGTCCACCGTCCCGCTCGCCGACTACTTCGTGAACTCGGTCATCGTGGCGGGCGCGGCCACCGTGTGCTCGGTGGTGATCGCCGTCTTCGCCGCGTACGCGGTCAGCCGGTACCGCTTCCGGGGCAAGCGGGTGTTCACCGTCACCGTCCTGTCCACCCAGATGTTCCCCGGGATCCTCTTCCTGCTGCCGCTGTTCCTCATCTACGTGAACATCGGCAACGCCACCGGTATCGCCCTCTTCGGCTCCCGGGGCGGCCTCATCCTCACCTATCTCACCTTCTCGCTGCCGTTCTCGATCTGGATGCTCATCGGGTACTTCGACTCGGTGCCGCGCGATCTGGACGAGGCGGCGATGGTGGACGGCTGCGGACCGCTCGGCGCGCTGTTCCGGGTCGTCGTCCCGGCCGCGATCCCCGGCATCGTCGCCGTCGCCGTCTACGCGTTCATGACCGCCTGGGGCGAGGTGCTCTTCGCGTCCGTGATGACCAATGACACCACCCGCACCCTCGCCGTCGGCCTCCAGGGCTACGCCACCCAGACCGAGGTGTACTGGAACCAGGTCATGGCCGCCTCGCTCGTCGTCAGTGTCCCCGTGGTCGCGGGCTTCCTGCTCCTCCAGCGCTACCTCGTCGCCGGACTCACCGCCGGAGCCGTGAAGTGACCGGCCTCCCCACCTCCGAAAGGACGTACGTGTCCGAACTCCTGGACCTCACAGCCCTCCCGCACGACTTCCTGTGGGGCACGGCCACCTCCGCCTACCAGGTCGAGGGAGCCGTCGCCGAGGACGGACGGTCGCCCTCGATCTGGGACACCTTCTCGCACACCCCCGGCAAGATCGCGGGCGATGACCACGGCGATGTGGCCTGCGACCACTACCACCGCTGGCGTGAGGACATCGGGCTGATGAAACGGCTGGGCACCAATGCCTACCGGCTGTCCATCGCCTGGCCACGGGTGGTCCCCGGCGGCGACGGGCCGGTCAACGCCAAGGGCCTGGCCTTCTACGACCAGCTGATCGACGGCCTGCTGGAGGCGGGCATCACCCCGTCCGTCACCCTGTACCACTGGGACCTGCCCCAGGTGCTCCAGGACCGGGGCGGCTGGCCCGAGCGCGACACCGCGGAGCACTTCGCCGCGTACGCCTCGGTGGTGGCCGAACGCCTCGGCGACCGGGTGCACCACTGGACCACCCTCAACGAGCCGCTGTGCTCCGCCTGGATCGGCCACCTCCAGGGTGTGATGGCGCCCGGGTTCACGGATCTCACCGCGGCGGTCCGCGCCTCGTACCACCTGCTGCTCGGCCACGGCCTGGCCGCCCAGGCGATCCGGGCCGCGGCGCCAGGCGCCGAGGTCGGCATCGTCAACAACCTCAACACCGTCGAGGCCGCCAGCGACCGGCCGGAGGACCAGGCGGCCGCGCGGCGCGAGGACGGCCACACCAACCGCTGGTGGCTGGACCCGGTCCACGGCCGCGGCTTCCCCGCGGACATGCGCGAGGTGTACGGGGTCGAACTGCCCGAGCGCCCCGGCGACCTGGAGACCATCGCCGCGCCCCTGGACTGGCTGGGCCTGAACTACTACTTCCCGGCCACCGTCACCGACGACCCCACCGGCCCGGCCCCGCACGCCCGCGCCATCCGCCGCCCGGACGTCCCCCGCACGGGCATGGACTGGGAGATCGACGCCACCGGTATCGAAACCCTCCTGCTGCGGCTGACCAACGAATACGGCGCCCGCAAGCTGTACGTCACCGAGAACGGCTCCGCCTACCCCGATGTCGTACGCCCGGACGGGACCGTGGACGACCCCGAGCGCCAGGACTACCTCGTCCAGCACCTCGCGGCGTGCGCCTCGGCGGCCGCCAAGGGCGCCCCGCTGGCCGGCTACTTCGCCTGGTCGCTGCTCGACAACTTCGAGTGGGCCTACGGCTACGACAAGCGCTTCGGCCTCGTCCACGTCGACTACGACACCCAGGTCCGCACCATCAAGGGGACCGGCCACCGCTACGCGGAGATCATCCGCGAACACCGGGGCCGGGCCCGCCACGCCGCCTAGCAGGTACCCAAGGGGGCCTGCCGCCTACGCCGGACTCGCCCCCTCCCCGCCCCTTCCCACAACTGAGGCTCCGCCCCAGCCCCCGCAGCTGGGTCTCTGCCCCAGCCCCCACAACCGGGGCTCTGCCCCAGCCCCCACAACCGGGGCTCCGCCCCAGGCCCCACAACCGGGGCTCCGCCCCAGGCCCCGTAACCAGGGCATTCGTCCCAGGCCCTGTAACCGGGGCTCTGCCCCAGGCCCCCCAGCTGGGGCATCCGCTCTAGGCCCCACAACCGGGGCTCTGTCCCAGGCCCCGTAACTGGGGTATCCGCACTGGGCCCTGTAACTGGGGCTCCGTCCCAGGCCCCGTAACTGGGGTATCCGTCCTAGGCCCCGTAACTGGGGCGTCGTCCTAGGCCCCGCAGCTGGGGCATCTGTCCAGGCCCCTTAGCTGGGGCGTCCGCCCTGGGCCCTGTAACCGGGGCTCTGCCTCAGGCCCCGCAACTGGGGCATCTGTCCAGGCCCCGTAACCGGGGTATCCGCCCTGGGCCCCGTAACTGGGGCTCTGCCCCAGGCTCCGCAGCTGGGGCATCTGTCCCAGGCCCTGTAACCGGGGTTCCGCCCTAGCCCCCGTAACTGGGGCGTCCGCCCTGGGCTCCGCAGCTGGGGCGTCCGCCCTGGGCCCTGTAACCGGGGCTCCGCCCCAAACCCCGTGCCCCGGGGCCCGCAGCTGGGGCATCCGGCTCAGGTCCCGGAGCGGGGCTTCGACTCTTCCCGGGGTGTCGATTGCGGTTCCGCCGCGTTGGGGGCTCCGCGCCGGACCTCGGGGTCCAGGGGCGGAGCCCCTGGTAACGGGAAGGGGCGGGGAGGGGGAAAGCCCACCCGCGCCACACAGCTACCACGCAAAGCACCTCGGCACGACGGAAACACCACGGCACGACGGAAACACGACGGCACGTCAGCACTACGGCACTACGGCACGACGGCACATCGGCACCGCACCCGCACCCCCACCACCTCATCGAGGAGAGCCGCATGCCATCCCGTACCTCCCGCACGCTGCTGAGCGCCCTCGCCACCCTGGCCACGGTGGCACTGCTGTCCACGGGCCCGGCCCTCGCCACTCCCACATCGCACTCCACCGCGGCCGCCGCCCAGGCGACATGGGACACCGACCGGGCGGCGGCCGCGTACGCCGCGAACCCCGGCGCCGTCACCGCGTCCGGCAGCGAGAACGACGGCACCGGACCGGGCCTGGCCTTCGACGGCAACGGGTCCACCCGCTGGGCCAGCCCGTTCACCAATGACGCATGGATCCGTGTCGACCTCGGCGCCACCATCCGGATCGACCGGGTCGTCCTGGACTGGGAGGCCGCCTACGGCAAGAGATATGTCCTGGAGGTGTCGAAGAACGGCACCGACTGGACCCCCTTCTTCACCGAGGACGCCGGTACCGGAGGATCCCTCACCGCCCACACCTATCCGCAGGACGTCACCGGCCGCTACGTACGGATGCGTGGCATCGAGCGCGGTACGCCCTACGGCTATTCGCTGTACTCGTTCAAGGTCTACGGCGGCGAGCCCGCCCCCGCGTCCACCAGCCGGACCAATCTCGCCCTGAACCACCCCGCCTACTCCAACTACTACCAGCACGCGGGCAATTCACCGGCCTTCGTCACCGACGGCGGCTGGCCCGCCAATCTCAAGGACGACCAGACCCGCTGGTCCAGCGACTGGAACGCCGACCGCTGGGTCTCGGTGGACCTCGGCGCGACCTCCACCATCGACACCGTCGACCTCTACTGGGAGGCCGCCTACGCGGTCGACTACCAGCTCCAGGTGTCCGACGACAACCGCAACTGGCGCACGGTCCACCAGCCCTCCGCCGCCGACGTGGCCGCGCGCCGCGCGGACGTCAAGTCCCCCGCCGACGCGGTGGGCCGCCATGACACCGTGAAGCTGTCGCAGCCCGCCAGCGGCCGCTATGTGCGGATGCTCGGCAAGGAGCGCCGCTCCTTCTACAACCCGGCCCCGGCCACCGCCCAATTCGGCTACTCCCTCTATGAGTTCCAGGTCTGGGGCACGGGTGGGAGCGCCTCCGCCGCGTACCCCGCGCTCCCCGGTGAACAGTCCGGGGCGTACCGCACCACGTTCTTCGACGACTTCACCGGCGCCTCGCTCGACCGCTCCAAGTGGCGTGTGGTGCGGACCGGCCAGGAGATGGGATCGGTCAACGGCGAGTCACAGGCGTATGTCGACTCGCCCGACAACATCCGCACCGAGAACGGCAACCTCGTCCTCAGGGCGAAGTACTGCAAGGGCTGCACCCAGGCGGGCGGCGGCACCTACGACTTCACCTCCGGACGCATCGACACCAACACCAAGATGGACTTCACCTACGGGCGGGTCAGTGCCCGGATGAAGCTGCCGGTCGGCGACGGGTTCTGGCCCGCGTTCTGGCTGCTGGGCAGCGATGTGGACAATCCGTCGGTGTCCTGGCCCTCCTCCGGCGAGACCGACATCATGGAGAACATCGGCTACGGCGACTGGACCAGCACCGCCCTGCACGGCCCCGGCTATTCGGCGGACGGCAACATCGGCGCCCGCCAGGTCTACGAGGGCGGCGGCCGCGCCGACCAGTGGCACACCTACGCGGTGGAGTGGACACCCACCGGGATGCGCTTCCTCGTCGACGACCGGGTGGTCCAGGAGACGAGCCGCAACAAGCTCGAATCCACCCGTGGCCAGTGGGTGTTCAGCCACAACCAGTACGTCATCCTCAACCTCGCCCTGGGCGGGGCGTACCCCGCCGGATGGAACAAGGTCACCACCCCCTACTGGGGCCTGCCGCAGTCCAGCGTCGACCGCATCGCGGCCGGGGGAGTGCAGGCGGAGGTGGACTGGGTGCGCGTCGAACAGAAGTAGTGAGCGCTGCATGATGGGACGTTGACGGGCGGCCGCCACGGCCGCCCGGCAACGGCCGCGGCAGAAGGAGGAGCGTCGATGCGGGTGGCGTTGCACTCGGTTCTCAAGGAGGGCCAGGAGTCCGGTTATGAGCAGGCGCACGCCACGGTCCCGGAGGACCTGCTGGCGGCGTTGCGACGAGCCGGGATCACCGACTGGCGGATCTGGCGCAGTGGGCGCCATCTCTTCCACCTCGTGGACTGCGAGGACTTCGCCGCCGCGATGGCGGCGCTGGACGAGGACCCGGCCAACCAGCGCTGGCAGGAGTTCATCGGCGCGTATGTCGACCACTTCGAGGACACCGGCGGTTCCCCCGCCGAGGCGGAGCGGATGGCGCTCGGCGAGGTGTGGCAGCTGAGCGCACAGGCCAAGGCCGCAGAGCGCGGGTAGGCACTCCCGGCAGCCGGGCCGGTCGGCCGAACCGGCGGAGCCTACCCGTCCGCACCGTTCGGCGCAGCCATTCATCAGACCTTGAGTACGGGTGAGAGCGGGGCGACGCGTCCTCGTACGACGTGGTGGCCCCGCGCGGAGGCGGGGGCGGAACGCACAAGTGCTCCGCACCCGCCTGCCGCGCATCCCCGACTGGAGGTCAGTGAGTTGAGCCACCGACGTGTGAACAAGCGGACCCTCGCCATTTCCGGAGCCGCCATCGCCGCGCTCGGGGCAGCGGCCATTCTGCTGCCCAACGCGAACGCGAACCCGGATGAGACGTCGGGCGCGAAGACCTTCTCGTCCCCGGCCGCCGTGAAGCTCGCGCGGAGCCTCGCCTCTGACCTCGGTGACAACGGCGCGGGCTGGTACTACGACGGCGCGAACCGCCAGCTGGTCATGAATGTGATGGACCAGGACTCCGCCGAGTCCGTCCGCGCCCAGGGCGCCGTGGCGAAGGTCGTCCAGAACAGTATGGCCGAGCTGAAGGCCGCCACCGAGACGCTGAGCAGCGATGCCTCGGTGCCCGGCACCGCCTGGTCGATCGACCCGGTCACCAACAAGGTCCAGGTGACCGCCGACCGGACGGTGACCGGCGCCAAGTGGGCCACGCTGACCAAGGCCACCGGCCGGATGGAGGGCACGGTCAGCGTCAAGCGCAGCCAGGGCGAGTTCAAGAAGTTCGACGGCGGGGAAGCGGCCCAGCCCGGCGACAACGGCGACAACGGCGACAACGGCGACAACGGCGGTACGGGCGCCGGGGACGCGGCGGGTGACGCGGGCGCGGCGGGTGGCGCGGGCGACGCTGGTGCCGGCGCGGTGGGCGGTGCTGGTGACGCGGGTACGGGCGGTGCGGGTGACGCCGGTGGCGGCGGGGACGCCGCGGCCGGTGGGCTCGACGGCGGCGATGCCATCTTCGGCGGGGGCGCCCGCTGTTCGCTGGGCTTCAACGTCAGCGTCGACGGCGCCCCGGGCTTCCTGACCGCCGGCCACTGTGGCAACGAATCCCAGACCTGGAGCTCGGACCAGGCCGGTGCCCAGCAGGTGGGCACGGTGCAGGACTCCCAGTTCCCCGAGAGCGACTTCGCGCTGGTGATGTACGACGACGCCACCACCCAGGCGTCCAGCACGGTCGACCTCCAGAACGGCAGCACCCAGGAGATCGGGCGCGCCGTCGAGGCGAGCGTGGGCCTGAAGGTGCAGCGCTCCGGTTCCACGACCGGGGTCAGCGACGGCACGGTCACCGGTCTCAACGCCACGGTGAACTACGGCAACGGCGACATCGTCAACGGCCTCATCCAGACCGATGTGTGCGCCGAGCCCGGCGACAGCGGCGGTGCGATGTTCGCCGAGGACGCGGCGGTCGGGCTGACCTCCGGTGGCAGCGGCGACTGCGCCCAGGGCGGCGAGACGTTCTTCCAGCCGGTGACCGCCGCACTGGAGGCCACCGGCGCGGTCATCGGCGCGGGCGACGGCGGAGCCGGTGGCGGCGACGCGGCGGGTGGTGCCGGTGACGCGGCCGGTGGCGCCGGTGACGCGGCGGGCGGCGCCGGTGCGGGCAACGCGGGATCGGGCAACGCGGGATCGGGTAACGCGGGATCGGGCGACGCGGGCGCCGGTGACACAGGCGCCGCCGCCGGAGCCGGTGACACCGGCGGCGACATGGGCCAGAGTCTCAACTGATCGGGCCCACCCCATGAACGAGGCCCCGGGCGCCCTCCTGCCCCAGTGCCCGGGGCCTCCCCTTCCCGGTCAGGACGGATCGGTCCCGGAGACCGCGAGCCCCGCCGCCTCCGCCGCGGCGCCCAGCACCTCGCGCAGCATGGCCGGGGTGAGCCGTCCGGTGAAGGTGTTCTGCTGGCTCACGTGGTAGCAGCCGAAGAGCGTGAGCGGCGCCCCGCCGTCGGTCGCCCGCAGTGTGGTCCGCGCGCCGTGCGCGAACACCGGCCGTGGCCTGGGCACGGCCCATCCGGCCGCCTCCAGCACGGGCAGCACGGCCTGCCAGCCGAACGCGCCGAGCACCACGACGGCCCGCAGCGTCGGCCGCAGCAGCCGCAGCTCCCGGGCCAGCCAGGGGCGGCAGGTGTCCCGCTCCCCGGGGGTGGGGCGGTTGGCGGGCGGGGCACAGCGCACCGGTGAGGTGAGCCTGACCCCGCGCAGCTCCAGACCGTCGCCGCGGTGGGTGGCGGTGGGCCGGTTGGCCAGCCCCAGGTCGTACAGCGCGGCGTACAGGAAGTCGCCGGCGCGGTCGCCGGTGAACATCCGGCCCGTACGGTTTCCGCCGTGGGCGGCCGGTGCCAGACCCACGATCGCCACCGCGGCGTCCGCCGGTCCGAAGCCGGGCACCGGACGCCCCCAGTAGTCCCAGTCGGCGTAGGCCCGGCGCTTGGTGCGGGCGGCTTCCTCCCGCCACTCGACCAGGCGGGGGCAGGCACGGCAGTCGATGACCCGTGCGTCCAGCTCGGCGACGGTTTCGGCGCCGGGGGCCTGACGGGCGGGGTAGGAGTGCGCGGGTTCGGAGGTGGTCATGTAGAGGGCCGCTGCCCCGTGCCCTTGCGCAGGAAACGCCGCAGCCGGGTCAGGGGCCAGGTGTTGATGACATCGTCCGGGGTGAGCCAGCCCCGCTGGGCCATGCCCACCCCGTACCGCATGTTGTCCAGATCGCGGGTCGAGTGGGCGTCGCTGTCCAGGGCGAACACCACTCCGTAGGACTTCGCCCGCAGGATGTTGTCGTCCGACAGATCGAGCCGGTCCGGATGGGCGTTGATCTCCAGCGCGGTGCCGGTGCGGGCGCAGGCGGCGAACACCTCGTCCAAGTCGGCGTCGATACCGGGCCGTTTGCCGATCAGCCGGGTCGTCGGGTGGCCGATGACATGGACGTACGGATTCTCGCAGGCCCTCACCAGCCGCCGGGTCATGGCCTTCCGGTCCAGCCCGAACTGGGTGTGCACCGAGGCCACGCACACATCGAAGTCCTCGAGGAAGTCGGCCGGCCAGTCCACGTCCCCGTCGACGTCGATGTTCAGCTCCACACCGTGCAGCAGCCGGGTGTCCCGGTGTCCGCGCCCACGGTCGAGTGCGCGCACCCGCTCCCGCTGGGCCAGCATCTTCTCCTCGGTCATCTGCTGCATATAGAGCTTGGGCGCGTGATCGGTGATGGCGTAGTACGCGTAGCCGCGCCGCTCCGCCTTGGCGATCATGTCCTCCAGCGATTCCAGCCCGTCGGTGAGGTTGGTGTGGGTGTGCAGATCGCCCCGCAGATCGGACTCCGTGACCAGCCGGGGGAGTCGGCCTTCGAGGGCGGCCTTGATCTCGCCCCGGTCCTCGCGCAGCGTCGGCGGGATCCACTCCATGCCGAGCCGGGCGTAGACGTCCTCCTCGCTGCGCGAGGCGATCGTCTTCCCGCTCTTGGTCTCGAAGAGGCCGTACTCGGAGAGTTTGAGGCCATGGCGCACCGCGATCGCGCGGATGCGGATGTTGTGCGCCTTCGAGCCGGTGAAGTAGAGCAGTCCCGCGCCCCAGGAGTCCAGCGGCAGCACCCGCAGATCCACCTGGAGCCCCTTGACGGTGCGGATCGATGTCTTCTTCTGGCCGTGGGCGATCACCTCGGAGGTGAGCGGTAGCCGGGTGAACGCCTCCATGAACGGGCCGGATTCCTCCGCCGCCACCAGGATGTCCACATCGCCCACGGTCTCCCGCATCCGGCGCAGCGACCCGGCGTACGCACACCGCCGGCAGCCGGGCACCCTGGAGAGGGCGGAGACGATGTCATCGGCCACGTCCATGGCCTCGTCGAGCGGGATGCGGTGGCCCGCGGCACGCATCAGCGCGATGCCGTGGAGGATGTTCTCCTCGGACTTCGGCCCGAAGCCCTTGAGGTCGCGCAGCTGGTGGTCCTCGATCGCGTCGGCCAGCTGGTCGATCGAGGAGATCTCCAGCTCCTCGTAGAGGATCATGGCCTTCTTCGGTCCGAGCGCCGGGATGGCGGTCAGCTCCCGCACCCCGGCTGGGATCGCGGCGCGCGCCTCCTCGACGGCGGGCATGGTGCCGGTGCGCAGATACTCGACCACCTTGTCGGCGATCGACCGGCCCACGTTCGGGATCTCCCGCAGCCCCTTGGCGTCGAACTGCGAGATGTCGGCCGCATGGCCGCCGATCGCCCGGGCGGCCTTCTCGTACGCACGCGCCCGGTACGCGTCCCCGCCCGTGATCAGGAGGAGATCGGCGTACTCACGCAGGAGGGCTTCGACCTCCTCGTTGGAGCGAGCCATGACAGCGATTCTAGTCGGCTCTGGCGATCCCGGTGAGGTGGAGGGATCCTGGGGTCAGGAGCGAAACGGCGATCCGCGGCAGTCGGGTCGACCGGTTTCTGGCGTGTGTTTCCCCGGTTTGGGGGAGGTCATGGACGTTGGATTCCTGAAGCCGTTGTTCGACCGCCCCGGTCCATGGGCGGGCGTCTACATGGACACCTCTCGCAGTACGGAGGACGCGCCCACGCGGCGCAGGCTGCGGGAGCGGTTCGTGGCGGATCAGCTGACCAGCCAGGGCGCCGACCGCGCCACCTGCGACGCGGTGGTCGAGCGGCTGGCCGGTGAGGAGGAGGCCAGGGCGTCCGCGGGGCGGGCGCTGTTCGCGGCGGGTGGCGAGGTGGTGCTCGACCTGCCGCTGGCCACGGCCCCGATCGATGTGGTGACGTCCTGGTCGATGCTGCCGCGGGTGGCGCCGCTGGCCACGTTCCGCGGTGAGTGGCCGGCCTGTCTGGTGGCCTTCGTCGACCAGGCGGGGGCCGATCTGGAGCTGCGGGACGACACCGGAACCCGCCCGGCGGGCCGCGCCGCGGGCCGCCGGGCGCACGGCCGGGGCCATCGGTCGGTGCCCGCGGACCGCTATGAGTGGCACTACCGCAACCGGGTCGGGAACACCTGGGAGCAGACCGCCGATCGGGTGGCCGACGAGCTGGTGCGGCAGTGGGCGGAGAGCGACGCCGAGCTGCTGATCCTGGCCGGTGATCCGCGCGGGCGCCGGGCCGTGCGCGACCGGCTGCCCGAGTCGCTGCGGGCCAAGACGGAGGAGATGCGCCACGGCAGCAGGGCCGCCGGCTGCTCCGAACTGCTGAACACGGAGATCGACCACGCTCGGGCGGAGTGCGCCCGCGCCCACCTGGAGTCGGTCCTCGATCTCTTCCGCGCCGGGCGGGGCCGCCCCGGCGGGCCGGGCCCGAGCGGACACGACGGCGCGGGGCCGCCGAGCAGCGGGGCGGCGGAGGGGGTGCCGGCGGTCGTGGAGGCCATGCGCAGCCATCAGGCGGCCACGCTGCTGCTGGGGCACACCGGGGGCGATATGCGCCATGAGGTGTGGATCGGCCCCGACGCCGATCAGGTCGCCGTACAGCGCTCCCAGGCGCGCGCCATGGGCGTCAGAGCACCCGAGCCCGCCCGTGCGGACGACGCGCTGATGCGGTCCGCCGCGGTGGCCGACACCGAGGTGCTGCTGGTGCCCGAGGGGGTCCCGGGACCGGCCGGGGGCCTGGGCGCGGTACTGCGCTGGCACGCCTGACGAGGCGCGGAGGGAAGAGGCGCGGAGCGGTGGCGCTCCGCGCCTGATCGCGCTGTTGCGCCGGACGGGCCATTTCCCCGCGGGGCTGATTGACATGACTCGTTCAGCTCTCTACCGTCCCTGGTTTGTTAGGAAACCTACTTGACCAATGCTCTGCCTGCCCTCAGGGAGACATCCGTGGTCCTGCGTCCGGTATCACCCCGGCGGCGGGCGCGAGCCCGCGTCCGACGCGCCCTGACCGCCTCGCTCGCCGTCGGCGGCCTGCTCCTCACCGTCTCCCTCACCACGGGCGCGGCGCCCCCGCGCACCGCGCCGGCGGCGGGCGCCCCGGCCCCGGTGACCCGGGTGGGCGCGGCCCCCGGCACCGCGACCCCGCTCGCGGGCTTCGCCACGCAGTCCTCGGCCAAGGTGACGGACACCCCCGCGGACATCTCCACCCCCGGCTACCCCGCGTCCGGCTGGCACTCCGTGGGGCCCCGGTCGACGGTGCTCGCCGGGCTGCTCGCGGCCGGGACGTACCCGGATCCGTTCTACTCGACCAACCTGGAGAAGATCCCCGCGGCCGACTTCGCCGTCCCCTGGTGGTACCGCGGCGACTTCACCGTGGCCGACCCCTCCCGCCGTACCTATCTGGACGTCAGCGGTGTGGTGTCCGCCGCCGATGTGTATGTCAACGGCGTTCGGGTGGCCACCAAGGAGCGGATCGCCGGGGCGTACACCCGGCATGAGCTGGATGTCACCGACCTGGTCGGGGCGGGCACCAATACGGTGGCGTTCCGTGTCCAGCCCAACGATCCGCGCAAGAACCTCACGATGGGCTGGATCGACTGGCTCCAGCCCCCGCCCGACGAGAACATGGGCATCGTCCGCGATGTGCTGGTCCGCCGTGGCGGCCCGGTGGCCCTGCGCGACGCGCATATGACCACCCGGCTGGACACCGCATCGCTCGCCTCCGCCGAGCTCACCGTCAAGGCCCGGGTCCGCAACGACTCCGCCTCCCCGGTCACCGCCACGGTCTCCGGCACGGCCGGTCCCGCGGCCATCAGCCGTACGGTCTCGCTCGCCCCGCACGAGAGCAGGGCGCTCACCTTCACCCCCGCCGACTTCCCCGCACTGCGGCTGGAGCGGCCCGAGGTGTGGTGGCCCGCCGGGATGGGCGACCAGCCGCTGTACGACCTCGACCTCACCGCCACCGTCTCGGGCACCCCCTCCGACACCGCCCACCACAGCTTCGGCATCCGCGACGTCAAGGCGCCGCTGAACGCCGACGGTGCCCGGCGGTACCTCATCAACGGACGCCCGCTGCTGATCAAGGCGGGCGGCTGGTCCCCTGATGTGTTTCTGCGCTGGGACGCCCGCTCGGTGGAGGACCGGCTGAAGTACACCCTCGACCTGGGGCTGAACACCGTCCGCCTGGAAGGCCATATCGAACCGGACGAGTTCTTCGACCTCACCGACCGCTACGGCATTCTGACCCTCCCCGGCTGGGAGTGCTGCGACAAGTGGGAGGGCCAGGTCAACGGCGAGGAGGCGGGGGAGAAGTGGACCGCCGCCGACTACCCGGTGGCCAAGGACTCGATGGCCGCCGAGGCCGCCCGACTGCGCGACCACCCCAGCGTGATCTCCTTCCTCATCGGCAGCGACTTCGCCCCCGACGCCACCATCGAGAAGAACTACCTCGACGCGCTGAAGGCCGCCGACTGGCCGAACCCGGTGATCCCCGCCGCCTCCGCCAAGTCCTCGCCGAAGCTGGGCACGTCCGGTATGAAGATGACCGGCCCCTACGACTGGGTTCCGCCGGACTACTGGTACGCCAAGCGGGAGGGCGGTGCCACCGGTTTCAACTCCGAGACCAGCGCCGGACCCGACATCCCCACCCTGGACACGCTCCGGCGCATGATGTCCCCCGGCGAACTGGAAACCCTGTGGCGCGACCCGTCGGCCAAGCAGTACCACCGGTCCCCGTCCGACACCTTCGGCGACCTCCAGCTCTTCGGCAACGCGCTGATCGGCCGCTACGGACCGCCCAGCGGGCTGACGGACTATGTGCGCAAGGCGCGGCTCGCCCGCTACGAGGCGGTGCGCGCCCAGTTCGAGGCGTACGCGCGCAACTTCTCCGACACCTCCCGGCCCGCCACCGGTGTGGTCCACTGGATGCTGAACAGCGGCTGGACCTCGCTCCACTGGCAGCTCTTCGACCGCTATCTGGACCAGGGCGGGGCCTACTACGGCGCCAAGAAGGCCAATGAGCCGCTGCACATCCAGTACTCGTACGACACCCGCTCGGTGGTCGTGGTCAACGGCCGGCACACCCCCGCCACCGGTCTCACCGCCCGCGTCGGCCTCTACACCCCCGACGGCACCCGGAAGTTCGAGAGGAGCGCCACCGGTCTGCGGGTGCCGGGCGACGGCGGCAAGGCCACCGCGCTCACCGTCCCGGCGGACGTCGGCGGAGTGTCCGGCGCCTATCTGGTCAAGCTCCAGCTCACCGACCGCACCGGCAAGGAGGTCAGCCGCAATGTGTACTGGCTCTCCACCGAGAAGGACGTGCTCGACTGGGACAGCACCGAGTGGTACTACACCCCCACCACCTCCTACGCGGATCTGACCGGACTCGACGACATGGCCGAGGCGCCCGTGTCCGCCACCGCCGACACGAGCCGCAGGCCTGACTCCACCGCCACCACGACCGTCACCCTGCGCAACACCGGGAGCGGGCGCACTCCGGCGCTGCTCGTGGACGCCCATCTGGTGAACGGCTCGGACCGGCCCGTACTGCCCGTTCGCTGGTCGGACAACGAGGTGAGCCTGTGGCCGGGCGAGTCGACGACGCTCACCGCCACCTATCGCACCGCGGACCTGGGCGGTTCGGCCCCCTCGGTGCGGATCTCGGGCTGGAACACCGCCACCCGCACCGTGCCCGCGGCCGCCAAATCGCGCTGATCGGCCCCATTCTGAAATCGTGTCGAAAGGAATTTTTTCGGCGAGTCCGATCCATGGAGCAAGTTCACACTTTTGTATGCTTTCTCCAGCGCGTCGTTCCCCCGCGTCGGACAGTCACCGTCCGTACGCTCACGAAAGGGGCTCCATATGCACACCATGGAGGTTCGCCCACCGGTACCCAGCCGTTCCAGCAGCAGATGGCGTCGATACGGCCGACTCGCCGCCGCCAACTTCGTCCGGGGTGCCTCGTATGCGTGCGGCACCGCGGCCATCGGCCTGATGGCGTGGTGGGTGCAGACCCGCTGACACACCCCGCCACCGCGTCCCGAGCCGGAGCCCCTGACCGTCCGCGATCCGCCGCGACGGCCGTAAGCGGCCGTCGCGACGGCCCGGCTATGCCTGAGGATGCGGCTGCGAGCGGAAGGGGAAGTGCAGCCCCCGGTGCTCCGCGCGGGGCGCGCCGCCGCCGAGGTGCATGCGCAACTGGATGCCGTGCATGATCTCGATGATGCCCAGGGCGATCAGCCAGATACCGGCCACCACGGTGAGCGCGGTGATCGAGCCGAAGGGCGCCACGATCAGGATGATCCCGGCCACGATGGTGAGCAGACCGAGGAACACCTGCCAGCCCCGCGCGGGGATGCCCTCACCGGAGATCGCCGTGGCGGTCTGCATCACGCCCCGGATCAGCCAGGCGAAGCCGATCCACAGCGCGAGCAGCAGGATCGACTGGGCCGGCCCCCGGAAGCAGAGCAGTCCGAGCAGCACGCTCAGCGCCCCGGTGATGAAACTCAGCACCCGCAGATGTCTTGGTATATGCGCGCCGAAGGCGCCGGCCAGCTGGAAGATCCCGCTGATCAGCAGATAGGCGCCGAACAGGGCGCCGACCACCGTCAGGGAGGCCGCCGGCCATGCCAGCACCATGATGCCCAGCGCGATCGCCACCAGACCGGCGGTCACCAGGACCTGCCAGGCGGCGTTGGACATGACGTTCTGCAACGCGGCGTACGGGCTGCCCTCGCCGAAGGGCCGCTCTCCCGGCCGGCCGGAGGGTTCCTCCCTCGGCTGCCCGGAGCCGTGTGGACTGTCGGAGGAGTAGGTCATGGTCGTCCACCTCCTGAGGGAACAAGATGGCCGTGGCCCATGGCTCCATCGTCCCTCCGTGCCCGCTCCAGCGCCTCGCGGGAGGTGGGCGGGCATGGCAAGGTGGGGTTAGGCCCTGTCCTGGTGCGCGTCGTAGGGAGGCCGCATGGACGACCGGGAGTTCTTCCGGACAGTGGCGGACCGCACCCAGCTCTCACGGCAGGAAGCGGCCGATGTCACCCGCGCCACGCTCGAGACCCTGGCGGCCCGCCTGAGCGCGGGCGAGGCCCGGGACCTCGCCCTGGAGCTGCCCGAACACCTCCGGGAATCCCTTCGGCGCGGGGAGGGGGACATGGAGATCTTCGACCCCGATGAGTCGATCCGCAGGGTGCGGGAGCGCACCGGGCTGACCGAGCCGGAGGCCGACCGGGGGGTGCGGGCGGTCCTCGCCACGCTCCGGGAGGCCGTCTCGGCCGAGGAGTACGACCACGCCATGTCCCAGCTGGGCAGCGAGTTCGCGAGGATGGCGGAGTCCGTGCGCTGACGCGCCCACGGGCGGCGGGCTCATACGGCCCGCCAGCCGCTCCACCGGCCGACGGTGATCTCCACGACCGGCCCGCGCGGCGGCCGGTCCGCGTACTGGGCCGGGTAGGTGTCCACGAGCAGCCGGACATAACCCGCGGACACCTCCGACTCCTCCGCCGGTGGCAGGACGCGGGCCGTGCCGTCGGCCCGCGCCCACCACAGGTGGTCCCAGTTCTCGTCGTAGTCGTCCACCAGAAGGCATACGGCGGGGTGGGCGCGGATGTTGTCCAGGCGTTTCAGCCGTGTCGTCCGCTTCGGCTTGTGGTCGACGGCCGTCACCACGGTGTCGCCGGTCAGCGCGAAGACCACCGGCACCAGATGCGGGTGGTCCCCGGCGCCGACGGTGGCCAGCCGGGCCAGCCTGGCCCGTGCGAACCGCTCCCGCGCCCGCTCGCTCGTCAGCCGTGGCATCGCGGGCCCCGGTGGCTCACCGGAACCGGGCGGCGATCCCGGCCATCGAGTCCAGCCGCGCGATCGTCTCCGCCTCCGGCATGGTCGGCAGATAGAACAGCACCCGCTCCACACCGATGCGCTGATACCCCTCGACCGCCTCGGCGTCCTCGGGCATCGCGTACAGCGTCACCGGCACCTCGCGGCCGGCCACCTCGCGCAGCCGCTCCATCTGCGGGCGCAGCTCCTCGGGGGATCCGCTGTTGGCCAGCCAGGCGTCGCCGAGCTCGGCGATCCGGCGGAACGCGGCCTCGCCGCTGCCACCCACATAGATCGGCGGATGCGGCCGCTGGACCGGCTTGGGCCACAGGAAGACCGGGTCGAAGTTCACGAACTCCCCGTGGAATTCGGGCTTCTCCTTCGTCCACAGCTCACGGATGGCCCGCAGCCGCTCGTTCAGCAGCCGGCCCCTGGTGGACGGATCCGTCCCGTGATTCTCCATCTCCTCACGGTTCCAGCCCGCGCCCACCCCGAACACGGCGCGTCCGCCGGAGACCACGTCGAGGGAGGCCACCTCGTTGGCGGTGTGGATCGGGTCCCGCTGCACCAGCAGGGCGATGCCCGTGCCCAGCAGCAGCCGCTCGGTGACCGAGGCGATCGCGGCCAGCGTCACATACGGGTCGAGGGTGTGGTAGTAGACCTCCGGAAGGTCTCCGCCACCCGGATAGGGGGTGCGGCGGTCCACCGGGATATGGCTGTGTTCCGCGATGAAGAGCGAGTCGAAACCGCGCTCCTCGATGGCCCGCCCGAGGGGCGCGGGCCGGATGCCCTGGTCGGTGACGAATGTGGATACGCCGATCTTCACTACGGCTCCCTGGGAAGGTGCGTCGATGAGCTACGGGAACCACATGGGTACCCAGCCGGGCCGGAACCACAACGGTGCGCACGAGTGACACGGCCCGGGCGGGGCCCGCGGACACTCCGCCCGCCGCGCCCCGGCCCCCGGTCAGCCGCCGGTGGCGAAACCCGGGAAGAGGGTCATCCCGCCGTCCACGTAGACGGTGGTGCCCACCACGTAGTCGCACAGGTCGGAGACGAGGACCACGACGGCGTTGGCGATGTCCAGCGGGTCGCCGATCCGGCCGTACGGGATGAGCTCCAGGAGGGAGTCCCGCGCCTCGGCGGTCTGCCAGGCGCTGCGGTTGATCGGGGTCTTGATGGCGCCCGGCGCGATCGCGTTCACCCGGATCTTCCGGGGCGCGAACTCCTGGGCCAGGGTCTCCGTCAGCATCGCCACGCCGCCCTTGGCCGCCGCGTAGTTCACATGGCCGGCCCAGGGGATGATCTGGTGGACCGAGCTCATGCAGATGATTTTCCCGGCCGACCGCGACACCTCCGGAACCACACCGCGCCGCAGGAACTCCTTGATCGCCTCCCTGGCGCACAGGAACTGGCCGGTGAGGTTGACGGAGATGACCTTCTGCCACTGCTCGAGCGTCATCTCCACCGTGGGGGCGTCCCGCTGGAGCCCCGCGTTGGCGACGAGGATGTCGATCGTGCCCAGGCGGTCGGCCATCGTGGACACCATCTCGACGACCTGGTCCTCCTGGGACACATCCGCCTGATGGGCGTAGGCGCGCACACCGTGGCCCTGGATCTGGGCGACGACCGCCTCGGCGGCCGGCCGGTCGCTGGCGTAGTTGACCACCACATCCGCGCCGGAGCGCCCCAGGGCGATCGCGGTGGCCTTGCCGATCCCCGAGTTCGCCCCGGTCACCAGCGCCTTCTGCCCCCTGAGGAGCTCGGGGACGTACACCTGAGGAGGACGATCGGGATGGGTGTTCACTGGCTTTTCGTCTCCTTCGTCCGGGCGGCCGTCACCCGCCGCCCCGACCCTCGCAGTCCGCGTGGGGAGCCGTCGCTCCCCACGACGCCACGGTCACCCACTAAGGCGATGCGGATCGTTCCAGCGGCGCAACGCGGTCCCCGGCTCAGTTGGCCTCGGCCATCGCCTGGGCGCGCAGTGTCGAGCAGGTGCGGTTGATGAGCCGCGAGACATGCATCTGGGAGATGCCCAGCTGCTCGGCGATCCGGCTCTGGGTCATATCGCAGAAGAAGCGCATGTAGAGGATCTGCCGCTCGCGGTCGGGGAGCCTGCTGAGACCGGGCCGCACGGCCTCTCGGTCCACCACCCGGTCGTACGCGGACTCCTGGGCGCCGAGCGTGTCGGCCAGGGAGTAGCCGTCGTCGGAGCCGGGCAGCTGGGCGTCCAGGGAGAGCGGGGCGAAGCTGCCCATGGCCTCCATACCCGCGCGCACCTCCTTCTCGGTCAGCCCGGTGCGCTCGGCTATCTCCTCGGCCCGCGGCGGCCGGTCGTCCGCGGAATGGGACAGCTCGCGGTGGGCGGCGCGCACCCGGTTGCGCAGGTCCTGGACCCGGCGGGGGACGTGCAGCACCCACAGATGGTCCCGGAAGTGGCGCTTGAGCTCGCCGACGATCGTGGGCACCGCGAACCCGGCGAAGGCGGTGCCGTGTTCCGGGTCGTACCGCTTGACGGCCTTCACCAGGCCGAGCGCGGCCACCTGCTGGAGGTCCTCCAGGGATTCGCCGCGGTTGCGGTACTGCCGGGCCAGCCGCTCGGCCATCGGCATCCACGCCTCCACGACCCGGCGGCGCAGCACCTCCTTCTCCGGCCCTTCGGGCAGCCGGGCCATCTCCGCGAACTCGGCGCCGGTGTCGGGCGCGTCGTCATGCGGGTGCTTCGCGGGGCCGGTTCGGGGCCGTGTCATGTCCTGCGTCGCGGTCGTCACGGAACACACCTCCTGCGATGGGCTGACAGGTCTCTGGGACCGGGCCGCGTCGCGGGAGGCTCACGGGGACGTACGGACCGGCGCGCCCCGCGGTCCGGAGCGATACAGACTGCTCCCGCGGTGCGTGCCTACGGTCCGAAGCACGAATATCCGCCTGCCCTGGGCCCCGAGGGGCAAACCAAAGTTCTTCCGGACCGGCCCGGCGCGTGGCACACCGGTGCGAGTGCCCGGTCCAACCGGCCGCCGCGGGGCCGGTCTCAGCCCAGCAGCGCGGCGACGGTCATCAGCACCGGCGGCGCGAGCAGCGTGGACAGCAGGATCGACTCACGGGCCAGGACGGTGGAGGTCTCGTACCGCGAGGCGTAGGTGAACAGGTTCTGGGCCGCCGGCAGCGCGGAGGTGACGACGGCGGCGAAGAGCGCCGGACCGCTCAGCCGGAACAGCCCCGCCGCGATGGCCCAGGCCACCACCGGCTGGGCGAAGGACTTCAGCGCCACCGACAGCAGCACCGGCCCGCGTTCCTCGCCGCGCCCGGGGAGTTGACTGCCCGGCAGCGAGATCCCGAAGGCCAGCAGCACGGCGGGGACGGCCATGCCGCCCAGCAGCGACAGCGGTTCGGCGATGGGCCCGGGGATCCGCCAGCCCGCGGCGGACACGGCGACACCGGACAGCGAGCCGATCACGACGGGGTTCCGGAACGGGCTGGTCAGCCTGCGGAGCAGCGAGGGGCGCATCTCGGGCCGGGAGAGGTCGATGACCGTCAGGGCGATCGGGGTCATCACGAGTTGCTGGAACAGCAGCACCGGGGCGATCAGGCTCGCGTCCCCCAGGACGTACATCGCGATGGGGATGCCGAGGTTGCCCGCGTTCACATAGCTCGCGCACAGCGCGCCGATCGTCGTCCGGCCGACGCTCCACCGCCGTACGGCCCCGACGGCCACGAACGCGCCCGCGACCACGAAGGTGCTCAAGGCCGTCACCAGCAGCGGTGTGGAGACGATGACGGAGAGGTCGGCCTTGGAGAGCGTGGTGAACAGCAGCGCGGGGGAGGCCACATTGAACGAGAGCTTGGTGAGCACATCCCGGCCGTGGTCGCCCAGGGAGCGGCGGTGCCCGATGACATAGCCGGTGAGGATGATGGCCGCGATGACACCGAAGCCGGTGATCACACCGCCCACTGGGCCTCCACCCCACCGTGGCCGGAGCGGCCCGCCGGGTGCGCCGCGGGGTCTCGTCCGCTCGTCGTGGTGGTCGAGGGCCAGGGCGCGGCGGTCATCAAGGGCGTCTTCCGGGTGCGTAGCGGTCAGCATGCACCCTACAAGTAATTCGGCCGCTGCGCTGGTGAAGCCGGTCACGAGCGGGCGGGCCGGGCTGGGGCTCGGGCTCGGGCTCGGGCTCAGACGATGGTGAGGGTGCGTCCCCGCTTCGCCAGCGAACTGTTGCCCGCGAAGACCTGGATCTCGCCCTTCTGTATGAGGAACCTGCCGTGCGGGTCCTGGGTCCAGAAGCCCAGCTCCTCGGCGCTCAGCCGGAAGCGCACGGTGGTGGACTTCCCGGCGCCGAGGCCGACCCGGCGGAACCCGCTCAGCCTGCGCACCGGCTGCACGATGCTCGCCACCGGATCGCGGATGTACAGCTGCACCACCTCATCGCCCTTGCGGCGCCCGGTGTTGCGCACCGCCACCGCGACCTCGACGGTGTCGCCCTTGCGCAGCGCCTCGGCCCGGACGCGGCTGACGCTGAGCAGGGGCTCGCCGATGTCGAAGGTGGTGTAGCTCAGGCCGTGGCCGAAGGGGAATTGCGGCCCGTTGGCCAGGTCCAGGTACTTGGAGGTGTAGTGGTTGGCCCGGTCGTAGGGGCGTCCGGTGTTCTCGTGGTTGTAGTAGACGGGGATCTGCCCGACCGTGCGCGGGAAGGTCACGGGCAGCTTGCCACCGGGGTTCACGGTGCCGAAGAGCACATCCGCGATGGCGTTGCCGCCCTCGATCCCCGGATGCCACGCCTGGAGCACGGCGGGTGTGCGGTCCAGCCAGCCCGCCATCGTCAGCGGCCGTCCGCTGAGCAGCACCACCACGAATGGCGCGCCGGTGTCCGCGATCGCGGTGATCAGCCGCTCCTGTCGGCCGGGCAGACTGAGGTCGCTGCGCACGGACGCCTCCCCGCTGAGCGTCGCCGCCTCCCCGACCACCACCACGGTCACATCGGTGGCCCTGGCCGCCGACGCCGCCCGTGCGATGCCCCGGGTGTTCCGGCCCGCTGCGTCCACGCCTTGGACATGGCTGATCCGGGCCTTCGGCGCCGCGTCCTTGACCGCGTCGAGCACGGTGACCGGGCGGAACGCCTCCGCCCATGTCCCGGCCCAGGAGCCGCGCAGATCGGTGGAGTCGGCGAACGGCCCGACGACGGCGATGGAACCCGACCTGTCCAGGGGCAGCGTGGACTTCTCGTTCTTGAGCAGCACCATGGTGCGCCCGGCCGCCTCGCGCGCCGCCGCCCTGGACGCCTTGGTGGGCCCGGCGATCGCCGTGTCCTCGTCCGCGTAGGGGTGCTCGAAGAGCCCGAGCCGGAACTTCAGGCGCAGAATGCGGGCCACCGCGTCGTCCAGCCGGGCGGTGGTGATCCGCCCGCTCCGCAGCAGCCGTTTGCCGTACTCGTTGATGGTGGTGCTGGCCATCTCCATGTCGATCCCGGCGTTGAAGGCCAGCTCGGCCGCGTCGGAGCGGTCGGCGGCATAGCCGTGGACGATCATTTCCTGGACGCCGTTGTAGTCGCTGACGACGAAGCCGTCGAAGTCCCACTCCTCCGTGAGGATCTCGGTCAGCGCATGGCGGTAACCGTGGGCGGGGACCCCGCTGACGGTGTTGAAGCTCGCCATGACGGTGGCCACCCCGGCGTCCACGGCCGCCAGGAACGGGGGCAGGTAGGTGTTGCGCAGCCGGGCCTCGGAGACATCCACCGTGTTGTAGTCGCGGCCGCCCTCGACGCCCCCGTACGCGACCATGTGCTTGGCGCAGGCCGCGAGACGGTGCCGGGAGCGCAGGTCGTCGCCCTGGTAGCCGCGGGTCTTGGCGGCCGCGAGCGCCGACGCCAGATACGGGTCCTCGCCGTCGCCCTCGGCGATCCGCCCCCAGCGCGGTTCATGGGTGACGTCCATCATCGGGGAGAACGTCCAGTGCACACCGTTGGAGCGGGCCTCCCGCGCCGACACCTCCGCGTCCCACTCGGCCACCGCCGGATCGAAGGCGGCCGCCTGGCCGAGGGGGATGGGGAAGGTGGTCCACATGCCATGGATGACATCGAGCCCGAAGATCAGCGGAATGCCCAGCCGGGACTCCTCGACGGCCATCCGCTGGAGGGTGTTGGTGGTGCGGGCCCCGTAGATGTTGAGCACGGAGCCGAGCCTGCCCCTGCGGGCCGCCTTCTCCGCGGCGGCGGTCTGCCCGCCGCCGGGCCCGGTGTCCCCGGTCCAGGCGAGCTGCTGAAGCTGGCCGAGCTTCTCGTCGATGGTCATCCGCGCCATCAGGGCCTGGATCCTGGTCTCGTACGGACCGGGTTCCCTGCCCGGCCGGGCCGCTTCGGCGCCGGGCGCGGGCGGGGCCTGGGCACGGGCGGTCGCCGCCTTGCCCGCGACAGCCGCCCCTCCGGCCGCGGCGAGCACCGTACGTCTGCGCACATCGTTCATGGTCTTCGTCCTGGTCTTCGGCGAACCGTTCTCCCCGAGCCCGACTTCCTCAAGACCATGCTGGTCACGACCCGGTGCCGAATGCGGGCCGCCACCTTCGCCGTGGGTCCTCTGCCAACGTACGCCAGGATCGGCGGCCCGGCCCCCGGTGAGCCCGCCGGTGCCCCTCACCCGACGTGGACGCGCGCTACACCCTGCGCGAACACCTCCTCGGCGCGAGGAACCGACTCCTGCTCCGCGCACGCGGCGGCCGACCACGGGTGAACCGCCCCCGCCGCCCTCGCTGTCCCGCCGTCCTCGCCGCCCTCGTCGTCAGGCCCGGGGCTCGTCCATGCCCGCCATCAGGGCCTGGTGGCTCATGCGCACATGGTCCCGCATCACCCGCTCCGCGCCGTCGCCGTCCTTGGCCTGGATCAGACTGAGAACGCGGTGGTGCTCATCGTCGGACTCGACCAGCCGGCCGGGCCGCGACAGCGAGGTGCGCACCAGCCGGGCGTAGGCCAGCTGGTTCATCAGGGTGCGGTAGTGCGCCTCCAGCTTGCTGTTGTCCGCGCCCACCACGATCAGATCGTGGAACTCATGGACCAGCGCCGCGTATTGCTCGGTGTCACCGTCCCGGACGGCCGCGTCGGCCGCCTTCATGGTGGCCTCCAGCCGCTCCACTTCGGGGACGTTCCCGCGGAAGGCGAGCAGCCGGGCGGCGGCGCCCTCCAGCAGCTCCTTCATCTGGAACAGCTCGGTCAGCTCACGCCGGGACGGTACGGCGACGAACGTGCCGACCCGTGGCCGCACCTCGACCAGCCCCTCGATCTGGAGCTGTTTGAGGGCCTCGCGGATGGGCGTCCGGCTGACGCCGAAGGTCTCGGACAGCGCCATCTCCGAGAGGCTGGAGCGGGGCGGCAGTTCACCACTGATGATCATCTGCCGCAGCTCTTCGGCGACCCTCGCCTGCATGCTGGTCTGCTGAAGCCGCTTTCCGGTGGGTCGTTGCATGGCACGTGACCCTAGAGGTGGCCATCGCCCCTCGTCAACTGAGGAAACGCGGGTGTGTTGTGCCATACAAGGACCCTTTCGGTGGCCATGGGCCATCAGCCGGAACCGCCTCAGGACCTCAGGATGAAGGGATCCCCGGCGGGCTCCTCGCTGGTGTTGACCCAGACGCTCTTCAGCCGGGTGTACTCCCGGATCACCTCCGTGCCGTGCTCGGTCCCCATCCCGCTGGTCTTGAACCCGGCCCGGGGCGACATCGGCGACATCGAACGGTAGGTGTTGGCCCACACCGTCCCCGCCTCCAGCCGGGCGGCCATCCGGTGCACCCGGTTCACATCCCGTGTCCACACACCCGCCGCCAGGCCGTACGCGGAGTCATTGGCGATCGCCAGGGCCTCCTCCTCGGAGCCGAAGGGCATCACGGTCGCGACCGGCCCGAAGATCTCCTCCTGGCAGATCCGCATCCCGTTGTCGGTGCCCGTGAAGACGGTGGGGGAGTAGAAGTACCCGTCGAGACCGGTCTCCGGCCGCCCGCCGCCGCACACCACCTTTCCGCCCTCGGCCCGGCCCAGCTCGACGTACGACTCGACCTTCTCCAGCTGCTCGGCGATGGCGAGCGGGCCGAGCTCGGTGGTCTCCTCCAGCGGATCGCCGATGCGGATCGTGGCCGCCCGTGCCGTGACCCGCTCCAGGACCTCGTCGTACACCTCCTGGTGCACCAGCACCCGGCTGCCCGCCACACAGGTCTGGCCGGCGGCCGCGAAGATGCCCGCGATCACGCCCATGGCGGCCGACCCCAGGTCGGCGTCCGGGAAGATGATGTTGGGGGACTTGCCGCCCAGCTCCAGGGTGCAGCCGATCAGCCGGTCGGCACAGGTACGGGCGATCCGGCGGCCGGTCGCGCTGGAACCGGTGAAGGTCACCTTGGACACGCCCGGGTGCTCGGTCAGCGGCGCGCCCGCCTCCGGACCGTAGCCGGTGACCACATTGACCACCCCCGGCGGGAAACCCGCCTCCTCGAAGAGCGGCGCGAGCGCCAGCAGCGAGGCCGAGGTGTGCTCCGAGGGCTTGACCACCACCGTGTTCCCGGCGGCCAGGGCCGGGGCCAGCTTGGTGGTGGTGAGCAGCAGCGGGGAGTTCCAGGGGGTGATGGCGCCGACCACGCCCACCGGTTCGCGCAGGGTGTAGTTGAGCAGCTCGCGGCTGGCCCCGGGGATCACCTCGCCCTGGATCTTGTCGGCGAGTCCCGCGTAGTAATGGAAGTACTCGGGCAGCCCGGTGAGTTGGGCCCGCATCTCGCGCAGCAGCTTGCCGTTGTCGAGGGATTCGGTACGGGCCAGCCGCTCCGCGTGTTCACCGATCAGATCGCCCAGATTCCGCAGCAGCCGGCCGCGCCGGGTCTGGCTCAGATCGCGCCAGCGCGGATCCTCGAAGGCGGCGCGGGCCGCGCCCACCGCACGGTCCACATCGGCGGCGGTGCCGCGCGCCGCCTCGTACCAGGGCTCGGCGGTGGCCGGGTTGACGCTTGCGAAGTAGCCGCCGTCGGCGGGGGCGGTCCACTCGCCCGCGATGTAGTGGTCATGGCGCGGCAGGGGATTCATGAGCGGTGGGACTCCTGTCCGGGGTGGGATCCGGGGCGGGTTCGGGAGCGGGTTCCGGTGAGGGTTCCCGTGTGGGGTCCGGGGTGGGTTCCCGTGTGGGTTCCGGTGTGGGCGAGGATCAGGTCGGCGAGTTCCTGGGGGCATTCCAGCGGCAGCAGATGGCGGGCGCCGGACACGATCACCGCCCGGCCGCCGGGGATCCGCTCGGCCAGCCGGTGCGACATGGCCGGGGTCGAGCCGGGGTCCCGTTCGCCGGTGACCGCCATGGTGGGGGCGGCGATCCGGGGCAGCCACGGCCACAGCCCGGCGTCGGCGGTCGCGAAGACCTGGTAACACGCCAGGTAGGAGGCCCGGTCGTTGGCCAGCAGCGTGTCGAGCACCTGCCGCGCCAGACCGGGCTCCTGGGCCCGCCAGGCGGGTGAGAACCAGCGGTCGACCGCCGCCCACGCGGACGCCCCGAAGTCCTGGACGGCCAGCTCCTGGCGGTGCTCCACCGCCGCCCGCTCCTCATCCGACCGGTCCGCGACCGAGCTGACCAGGGTGAGCGAGGCGGTGAGGTCCGGCCGGTCCAGCCCCAGTCGCTGGGCCACCAGGGCGCCGAGCGAGAAGCCCACGACATGCGTGGGGCCGCTCAGCAGTGCCGCGACATCTGCGGCCAGCTCGGCGAGGGACACCCCGGCCGCCGCGGCCGGGGAGGCGCCGTGGCCGCGCAGATCGACCAGCGTCACCCGGTGCCGGGCGGCCAGCGCGGGCAGACACCGGTCCCACAGGTGGCGGTCGAGGCCGACGCCGTGCAGCAGCACCAGCTCCGGGCCGTCGCCGTGTGCTTCATGGCTCAGCGCCACCGGCACCGGGGCACCGGCCCCACCGGCCCGCGCCTCCCGGCCGGGGCCCTCCGGCCGCGCTGAAGCCCCGGCAGGGTCCGCGGGCGCGTCGGCGGCGCCCGCCTCCGGTGTGGGCTCCGACGGCTCCGTGCCGGCCGTGGCCGCGGCGTCGGGGCGGAGCCCGGCCCGGGAGGCCGCGACGCGCGCCCGCGTACCCGCCTCGAACCCGCCCATGTCACTCACCATCCGCTCACCGCTCCGTCGACAGCGGCGCCAGCCGGGCCTGGGGGCGGCCCTGGGCGGCCGCCGCCAGCCCGATGACGATCTCGTCGGCGCGCGGCCCGTCCGCCACCCGCACCTCGACGCTCTGGTGGTGCGAGCGGATGGTGGCGTCGGTGATGTGCTTGAGCGGAATGTCGAAGACGGTCCCCGCGGCGGCCCGCTTCTCCACGGCCGGCAGCAGGGTGGTCGCGTTCGCCGCCCGGCGGAAGTGGTCGCCGAACTTCAGGGTGTGGATCAGCGCGGAGCCATGCTCGATCTCCCCGTCGAGCCCCACGATCGCGGCCTTCCCGTACGCCTCCACCGGTGCGCCCAGCGCCTCGACCACACGTGGCGCCAGCAGCTCGCCCAGCTTCGGCGCCGCCTCGTCGATCCCGGGCAGCAGATCCGTCACAAAGCCCTGACCTGCCCAGGGGTTCTCGATCACGGCGAGCACCACCGCCGTACGGGCCGGCGGGTCCACCGGGCGGCCGCCCTCGCTGTGGATGTCCTCGGTGAAGGTGATGATCTTGCGGATGTTCATGTCACGGTCTCCAGGTCGTCCAGATCGGCGAGGCGGATGAGGGGGTCGGTGGCGCGGTCCCCGATCCGGGCGTTCGGCCGGGGGCCGGACGCCCCGGCCGCGATGACGACGATCTCGTCCGGGCGGGGCGCGTCGGGGATACGGATCTGGCAGGTCTGGTAGTGCGAGCGGGTCGCGGCCGCGGTCTTGTGCCACAGCGGCACGGTCAGCGGTTCACCGGCCGGCAGCCGGTCGTCGCTGAAGACGATGATCGAGGTGCCCTCGGCCAGCTCGCGGAAGACATTGCCGAAGAAGGGGGTGTGGATCAGCGCGCCGCCGTGCTCGATCTCCCCGTCGAGCCCCACGATCGCGGCCTTGCCGAAGGACTCGATCCGGTCGACCCCGCCGAGCGCCTCGCTGATCCGGTCGGTGAGCAGCCGGGCCAGCCCCGGTGCGATCCGCTCGACCTCCGGCCCCAGGTCGGCGACGAAGCCGCCGCCGGCCCAGGGGTTGGCGATCACCGCGGCCGCCGCCACCCTGCGCACCGGCACCGCGACCGGGCGGCCGAGCTCCAGCAGCAGCTCATCGGTGACGGTGACGACCTTGCGCAGCCGCGCCTCAGCCATGGCCGCCACCGGTGGTGAACCGCGGCATGACCTTCTCGGCGAACAGCTCCAGGCTGCGCATCGCGTTGCGGTGCGGCAGACCGGGGTGGGTGGTCCACAGCAGCAGATGCTCCAGGCCCACCTCGTCGCGCAGCTCGGCGATCTTCTCCGAGACGTACTCGGGGGTGCCGACCAGCAGATTGCGCCGCTGGAGGAAGTCGAAGGACAGCTCATGGGCGTCGGTGAGCTCCTCGCCCGCCTCCATGAGGTTGGCCAGTCCCCGCCAGTGCATGATCCACCGGTAGGTGGTCATCAGCGCCTCTTCGAATTCGGCGCGCGCCTGCTCCATGGTGTCGGCGACATACACATCGCGCACCAGGCCGATGCCCTCGCCCAGCGCGTACTCGCGCCCCGACGCCCGGCTCGCGGTGTCCCGGTAGAGCTCGAACCGCTCCTTGAGCGCGGAGACCGGCGGCAGCCAGAACATCCCCTGGACGCCGTCCGCCGCGGCGGCCTGGATCGAGCGGGGGCTGTCGATGACCTGCCACAGCGGAGGGTGCGGCCGTTGCAGCGGAAACGGCGTGACCTGCATCTTCGTGATGACGCCGGCCTCGGTGTACTCCGGGGTGGCGGGGGAGAGCGGGTGGTTCCACTTCACTCCGGGGGCGGGGAACTCGTAGAAGCGGCCCCGGTGCGAGAAGAACTCGCCGCTCCACGCCTTGCGCAGCACCTCCACGGTCTCGTCGTACAGGGCCCGGTTCTGCTCCTGGTCGCGGGGATCGGCCAGGGCGTTGAGGTTGAGCGCCTCGCGGCCGTACAGCCCGCGTCCCAGACCGACCTCGACCCGGCCCCCCGAGAGCTGGTCGAGCATCGCGATGTCCTCGGCGAGCCGCAGCGGATGCCAGAAGGTGGCGATGGAGGCCGCCTGGCCGATCCGGATCCGTGTCGTACGGGCGGCGATGTCCGCCCCCATCAGCACCGGGTTCGGGGTGATCTCTATCGCCTCGTGCCCGAAGTGGTGCTCGGTGTACCAGGTCGACCAGAAGCCCGCCCGGTCCGCGGCGACCGCGAATTCCCGGGCCTCGGCCATGACTTCGGCGTACTCGCCGAGACGGCCCGGGGCACCGAGGTTGTGAAATATCGAGAAGCGCATGCAGCGTCCGTCCTGTTCTTCCGGCTCACGCTGTGCCATGGCAGGGAGGCTAGGAGTCCATTTCGGGGCCGTCAAGGGCCACCGATGGGAAAACTAGCTTGACCAGTGTCTTTAGCCTGTACCTGGAACTTTCTCGGCTCATCTGTCCCAAGGTGTTGACAGCTGTCGATGGCCTTTCTACGGTCCTCTGCCATACAAGAGCCGAATGAGGGAAGACGTCATGACGCATACTCTTGACCGCACCGCCCGCATCCGCTCCACCTGGCAGGCGGTCTGGGACCGGGGCCAGGTCGACGCGCTCGACCAACTGCTCGGCCCCGCCTATGTACGCCGCCGCGGGCCCGCCGCGGCCCCCCAGGACCGTGAGCAGTTCAAGGAGTCCATCCGCGCCGTCCGCCGGGCCTTTCCCGATCTCCGCACCGAGATCGAGGAGATCGTCGAGGAGGGCGAAACGCTGGCGATCCGCTGGCGCAGCACCGGCAGTCACACCGGCGACTTCCTCGGGGTCCCGGCCACCGGCAGGCCCGTCGAGGTCTCCGGCGCCACCTTCACCCGCTTCGACCACGGTGTGGTCAGCGAGGAGTGGGTGACCTGGGACCCCCGCCAGCTGCTGGAGGCGCTCGGGATCGTCACCACCACTCAGCGGGCGGCCGTCGACGCCGATCTGGTCCGTGGGGTGCACCGTAAGTTCATCACCGGTGTCACCGTCGTGACCTGCGACGACGACGGTACGCCACGGGGGCTCGCGGTCAACGCGTTCGCCAGCATCTCACTGGACCCGCCGATGGTGCTGGTGTGTGTGCAGCGCACCTCCACGACCCATCCCGCGCTGCACCGGGCCACCCATCTGGGGATCAACATCCTCGCCGCCGACCAGCTCGATGTGGCGAAGACCTTCGCCTCCAAGGCGGACGACAAGTTCGCCGGGCTGTCCTGGACCCGCGGCGAATTCGGCGCCCCGCTGATCGACCGGTCCTGCGCTCAGCTGGAGGTGGAGATCGGTGAGCGGCTGGAGGCCGGCAGCCACACCGTCTTCACCGGCCGGGTGGTCGCCGCCCGCCATGAGGAGCTGGCCCCGCTGGTCTACAGCGGCGGCGGCTTCTTCGACATCTCCCACACCGCGCCGCTGCCGTGGTGAGACACCGCCGTTCGGATCCCTCCGCCCACCGGCCCCCCGCCACCCCCTGACGTCCACTCCTCCCGTTCCAGGAGCACGCCCATGACCCACGACGACACGGCGCCGGTGTACGGCAGCGCGGTCACCAAGGTGGAGCCCTTCGGGGTCGACCACATCCCCGACAACGAGCGGCACGGCAAACCCAGTTCACAGTTCTTCGTCTGGTTCGCCGCCGGTCTCAACTTCCCCATCATCCTGCTCGGGTTCAGCGCCGTCGGGCTCGGCCTCAGCTTCGGCGCCGCCGTCGCCGCGATCGTGGTCGGCGCGGGTCTGGGCTCGCTGCTGATGGCCGTGATGTCCCGGATGGGCGTACGGCTGGGGGTGCCCCAGCAGATCCAGGCCCGTGGCCCGCTGGGCTTCTTCGGCAACTTCCTGCCGGTGGCGTACATCAATGTGTTCGCCGGGGTCGGCTGGGCCGCCGTCACCGTGATCCTCGGCGGCAAGGCCATCGCCGAGCTGACCCATCTGCCCTTCTGGCTCTGTGGACTGGCGCTCACCCTGGTCGAGCTGGTGGTGTCCATCTACGGCTACAACATGATCAATTTCCTTCAGCGGGTGCTGACCTATGTGCTCACCCCGCTGTTCGTCATGATCACGGTGGTGGCCCTGGTGCGGGGTGCGGGCACCTTCGGCGCCGATCCGAAGGCACCGGACTACGTCGGCTCCACCGGCGGCTGGATCACCTTCGGCGGCTGGTTCCTCTCCTTCCTCGTCGCCTGGGCGCCGTTCGCCTCGGACTACTCGCGCTATCTGCCCGACTCGCCACGTGTGGTGAGCCGCACCGCCTGGTACACCGGGCTCGGCAACTTCGTCACCATCTGCTGGCTCGGCATCCTCGGCGTGCTCCTCGGCTCCAGCGCCACCAGCTCCGACTCCATCACCGCGCTGCACCAGCTGACCGGGCCGTTCGCCGTCCCCGCCCTGATCGCCATCGGACTCTCGGCGCTCGCGCAGAACTTCCTCAATGTCTACGGCGGCGCGATCTCCGTCCAGACGCTGAAGGTGCCGGTCACCCGGACCCAGGCGGTCACCCTCATCTGCGCGCTGGCCTACGGGATCAGCCTGTGGGGACACTCCGGGACCGAGGACAAGTTCTCGGTGTTCCTCAACCTCACCGCGTACTTCATCGCGCCGTTCGCCACCGTGCTGCTGCTCGACTACCACCTGGGCGGCCGCTCCGACCCCAGCCGGATCGCCGAGCTGTACGACCGCGGACGGGTGCTCTCCTGGGGCTTTGTCGCCTGGGGCGGCGGAGTGGTGGCCTCGGTGCCGTTCTGGCAGTCCGACCTCTACACCGGGCCGTTCGCCTCGGCGTATCCACACGCGGGCGATCTGAGCATGTTCGTCGCGGCGGCCGCCGCCGCGGTGCTCTATCTGCTCACCTACCGGCTGCGGCCGCTGTGGGTGCGCGACGTCCCCGCCACCCCCGGGCCGCGGCCGGAGAAGGCGGCGGCGGTGACGGGATCCTGACGCCGCGTCGGTGAACGCCCCGGGGCGGGCGGTGCCGCGAACGGCGGTGCCGCCCGCCCCGGGGCGTGCCCTGCTTCGGCACCAGGACGCGATCGGCCATGAGCACGCCCTTCCCGGACCGCCGCGTTACCGCCTCCGGCGGGAGGGCGCGGGGCGCTCGGCGGGGGCGGGGTCGATACAGCGCGACTGGGCGTGTTCGTACACCATCGTGCTCTGCACATCCGCCACCTCACGCCGCTCGGTCAGGCGGTCGATGACGAACGCGTACAGCCCGTTGGTGTCCGGCACCGCCACATGGATCAGGAAGTCATGGGCGCCGGAGGTGACGAACAGGCCGATGGTCTCCGGCAGCTGGGCGGCCCATTCGCGGAAGCCCTCGATGACCGGCCGGGACGGCGGGCGGATCCGCACCGAGATCAGCGCCTGGACGGGGCGGCCGACCGCCTCCAGGTCGACGGCGGCGTGATAGCCGCTGATGATGCCGCGCTCGCGCAGCGCCCGGACCCGCTCCAGGGAGGTGGACGGCGAGACCCCCGTGCGCAGGGCCAGCTCGCGATTGGTCTGGCGTGCATCGTTCTGTAGCTCCCGCAGAAGAGCACGGTCCAGTGCATCAAGTTCCACGAAAGCGCTCCCTTGCCTGAGGAAATTCGGCGGACGATGCCGAAGCTCGGATGGATGGGTACCGTCCACCACATTAGCCATCGACAAGGAGTAGCGCTCGTGTCCGTTCCCCAGCTGTCCGACGAGGATGTACGCACCGATCAGTCCACCCGGCAGGCCAAGCTGAAGTGGGTGATCGTCGTGGCCGAAGAACTGCCCGCGGGCCGGGCGGTGAACGCCGCCGCCTGCATGGCCGCCGCCGTCGGCCGGGCGATGCCCGAGCTGCTGGGGCCGGACGGCACGGACGGCTCCGGCGCCGGCCACCCGGGGCTGCCCTGGGCCGGCTGCTCCATTCTGGCCGCCGGCCCGGAGGCGCTGCGCGAGCTGCGCGCCAAGGCCGCCGAGAAGGATGATCTCTTCCTCGTCGACATGCCGGGGCAGGCCCAGACCTCCCGGGTCTACGACGAGTATCTCGACGCCCTGGCCGCCACCAAGACCGAGGATCTGGACTATCTCGCGGTCAGCCTCGTCGGCCCGCGGAACAAGGTGAGCAGGCTCATCGGGAAGCTCCCCCTGCTCCGCTGAGCCCGCCAACCTCGTGACGTTCGCGCCGCCCCCGTCCGGACGTGGCGGACTGCCTGGTGTCGGCACACCCGGCGGGGTCCACCGGCTTCCCCGGCCTCGGTGCGGTCGTATGCGCGATGTGGTTCATGCCGCCGCGGCCGGATCGCCCAGTGCGTAGGGGGAGAGGATGTCGGCGACGGCCCGGTTGCGCGGGGTGGCGACGCCCAGCTCGGCGCCGAGGTCGGCCACCGCCCCGCTGAGCCAGCCGACCTCCAGACGGTTGCCGCGGAGCAGGTCGTTGTGCATGGAGGACGACATCGTGGCGGGCAGCGTGTCACAGAAGGCGAGCCGGTCGTCGGCGAAACCGGGGTCCAGGGCCACCCCCTTGGCCCGTCCCACGTCGACCACCTCGTGCATCACATCGCGCAGCAGGGACCGTGACCCCGCGGTCCCGCGGACCACCCCGATCGGCTGCCGCACCGCCGATGTCGTCGCGGAAAGGCCCACCAGGAAGACGAACTTCTCCCAGATGGTGCGCTCGATGTCGCCGCTGATCTCCGCGTCGATACCGGCCGCGAGACAGCGGTCGAGGAAGAGGCGGGAGCGAGGGGACTCCTTGCGGTCGTACTCCCCGAAGACCAGCCGCTGGAGCGTGCCGTTGTGCACCACCACCCCGGGCTCCTCGATGAACGCCGAGATATAGCTGACCCCGCCGAGGATGGATCCGGCCGGCAGATGGCGCCCCAGCACCGTGTCCTTCCGCACCCCGTTCTGGAACGACACGACGGCGGCGCCGCCTTCGGCGAGGGGCGCCAGCTGCCGGGCGACGTCCTCGGTGTCCCACAGCTTCACCGCCACCACGATCAGGTCGGGGGCCGCCAGATCGGAGATGGACGGCACCACCGCGTCGGAGGGCACCCGCATATCGCCCAGCGGGCTGCGCACCGTCAGTCCGTGCTCCCGGATGGCCGCGAGATGGCGGCCCCGTGCCACAAAGGTGACCGCGTCCCCCGCGGTGGCGAGCCGCGCGCCGAAGTATCCGCCGACGCCACCCGCGCCGATGATCCCGATCCGCATGATGTGCCCCTCACCCTCAGCCTCTTAGTAACCCCTCAGAGGGTTACCATATTCGCATGAGTTCCTCGACGGAGCCGGTCCCGCGGCCGCGGGTGACCGCTCGGCTGCGAGCACTGCGCTTCGACGCAGGGAGCCTCGCCCTGAATCTCGTCGCGACCCTCGGGCGGCGGAGCAGCACCCCGGTCGAGCGCCTCGGCACCCTCGACCGGCTGCGGGAGTGGTGCGACGGCGTGGGGCTGCGGCTCCACGACGAGGCCGTCACCGATGAGCTGCTCACCGAGCTGTGGACGCTGCGCGAGGCGGCGTACGACGTGGTGGCGGCGGTCGTCGAGAGCCGGCCCCCGTCCGCCGCGTCCGTGGTGCTGCTCAACGACCGGGCGTCCCCCGCCCCGCCGCAGTCGCTGCTGCGGGCCACCGGCACCGGGGTCACGGTCGACGGCGGCGACCGCCCCCTGTCCGGGCGGGAGCTCCAGTCGGCCGTGGTCCGCGACCTCATCGCGGTGCTCGGCGACCCGGAGCGGCGCGGGGCGCTGCGGCGCTGCGACGCCTCGCTGTGCACCATGGTCTACCTCGACCACACCCCGGGCAGAAGGCGCCGATGGTGCTCCATGCGGCTGTGCGGCAACAACGCCAAGGCCGCGAAGCACCGCCTGCGGCAGGCATCCGCCGCCTCGGCCGGCTCCTGAGGCCCCCGGCGCTCCCAGGGCCGCTGTTTCCGGTGTGCCGCCGGGGGCACCCGAGGTGCCCGGAGGAGTGCCGATGGCCGATGAGACCGAGAGCGACACCGACACCGACTCCGCGCCGAAGCGCCGGCGCCCCGGCCGGGCCGGTGGCCCCGCCGGAGTGGTGGCCGCCGTCGCGCTCACCCTGGTCACCGGCTCGATGGACGCGATCAGCTTTCTGGCGCTGGGCGGCGTCTTCACCAGCGTCATGACCGCGAATCTCTCCCTGCTCGGCATGTCGACCGCGTCCCTGGACCCGGAACTGGCCCGGGGCACCGTGATCGCCATCGCCGGATACATCGTGGGTGCGCTGCTGAGCGGGCGGATCGTCCGCGGCCCTCGGCCGGCCCGGCGGGCCCGGTGTGCGCTCGCGGTGGAACTGCTCGTGCTCGGCGGGCTCTGGGCGGTATGGGCGGCCGCCGGCGGCCACCCCACCGGCGGCCGGCAGCTGGGGCTGCTGGCGGTGGCCGCCATCGCCATGGGAGGGCAGAGCGGACTGGTGCGGGCGGTCGGGCCGGCCGGCTTCTCCACCACCTATCTGACCGGCATCCTGACCGCGCTGATGGTCGACGTGGCACGCGGTGGAGGGGTGCGCCGGCTCAGCATCGCGCTGCTGGTGTCCCTGGTGGTGGGCGCCGCGGCCGGTGGGCTCCTGGTGGCCCATGCCGCGCGGGCCGCGCCCGCCCTGCCGACGGGGCTGGTCGCCCTCGTGCTGCTGGCGTCCCTGACCTCGCTGGCCCGGGACGCCCATGGCCATCTCTGGCCCCATACCTGAGCGGAGGCCCCAGAGGCCCCATACCTGAGCGGAGGCCCATACCTGAGCGGATCGGCGGAGGTCGGCTGCGGTTCGGTGGCGCCCCGAATTGGCGCGGGGCCGTGTCGATATGCGGCTCCGCCGCGCGGGCGCGACCGGCCACGATGGCGCCGCGGGCGATCGACGGCAGGTCGGGGCACTTCCGGCGGAGCGCGCAGGAGAACGCCCCAAGTCCTCCGGTACCCGTGCGGGTTGACCGGTGATTCACTCTTCCGGCGGGGTGTCATCCGATGCCAGACTCGGTCCGTGACCGACTTTGACATGCTTGTGATCGGGTCCGGGCCGGGTGGCCAGAAAGCTGCTATCGCGGCCGCCAAGCTCGGTCGCCGGGTAGCCGTCGTCGACCGCAGGGAGATGGTGGGCGGGGTCTCCCTGCACACCGGGACCGTTCCGTCGAAGACCCTGCGCGAGGCGGTGCTCTACCTCACCGGGCTGACCCAGCGGGATCTCTACGGTCAGAGCTACCGGCTCAAGGAGGAGATCACCGTCGCCGACCTCACGGCCCGCACCCAGCATGTGGTCGGCCGTGAGGTGGACGTCGTCCGCAGCCAGCTGTCGCGCAACCGGGTCGCGCTGTACCCGGGCACCGGGCGGTTCGTGGACGACCACACGGTGGCCGTCACGGACCCCACCGGCCAGGAGCAGCTGCTGACCGCGCGGCATATCGTGATCGCCACCGGCACCCGTCCGGCCCGCCCGGCGAGCGTGGAGTTCGACGAGCGGACGATCATGGACTCCGACTCCATCCTCAACATGGAGCGGGTGCCGCGCTCCATGGTCATCGTGGGCGCCGGGGTGATCGGCATCGAGTACGCCTCGATGTTCGCCGCCCTGGGCAGCAAGGTCACCGTGGTCGAGAGCCGCGAGGGGATGCTGGACTTCTGTGACGTCGAGATCGTCGAGGCGCTGAAGTACCGGCTGCGCGACCTGGCCGTCACCTTCCGCTTCGGCGAGACCGTGGCCGCGGTCGAGCGCCATCCGCGGGGCGCCCTGACCATCCTGGAGAGCGGTAAGAAGATCCCCGCCGACGCGGTGATGTACTCCGCGGGGCGCCAGGGGCTCACCGACGCGCTGGACCTCGACAAGGCGGGGCTCACCGCCGACCGGCGGGGCCGGATCGCGGTGGACGAGCACTACCGCACCGCCGTACCGCATATCTACGCGGTCGGCGATGTCATCGGCTTCCCGGCGCTGGCCGCGACCTCCATGGAACAGGGGCGGAACGCGGCGTACCACGCCTGTGAGGAGCCGGTGAACCCGATCCACGACCTCCAGCCCATCGGGATCTACAGCATCCCGGAGATCAGCTTCATCGGCCGCACCGAGGACCAGCTCACGGACGAGAAGGTGCCCTTCGAGGTCGGCGTCTCGCGCTATCGCGAGCTGGCCCGGGGCCAGATCGTCGGCGATGCGCACGGCATGCTGAAACTGCTGGTCTCCCCGGAGGACCGGCGGCTGCTCGGGGTGCACTGCTTCGGCACCGGCGCCACCGAGCTGATCCATATCGGCCAGGCCGTGATGGGCTGCGGCGGCACCGTGGACTATCTGGTGGACGCGGTGTTCAACTATCCGACCTTCGCCGAGTCCTACAAGGTCGCCGCGCTCGACGCCACCAACAAGATGCGCGAGGTCGACCACTTGCGGGAGTGACCCCCGGCCCAGCGGCCCACCGGCCCCTTTCCTTGACCCTTCCCGAATAGCACCTTTTGGGATACTGGGAGACAGATTGGGAGGAGGGCTGAGATGACTCGCGCAGTCGGTATTGACCTGGGTACGACAAACTCGGTCGTATCCGTCCTGGAGGGCGGTGAGCCGACCGTCATCACCAACACCGAGGGCACCCGGACCACCCCCTCGGTAGTGGCCTTCGCCAAGAACGGCGAGGTACTGGTGGGGGAGGTCGCCAAGCGCCAGGCGGTGACGAACGTGGAGCGCACCGCGCGATCGGTCAAGCGCCACATGGGCGAGGACCGGTGGCGGTTCCCGGCCACCGGCGACATCGACGGCAAGCGCTACACCGCACAGGAGATCTCCGCGCGGGTGCTCCAGAAGCTCAAGCGCGACGGGGAGGCGTATCTCGGCGAGGACGTCGCGGACGCGGTGATCACCGTCCCCGCGTACTTCAACGACTCCCAGCGCACCGCCACCAAGGAGGCGGGCGAGATCGCCGGGCTGAAGGTGCTGCGGATCATCAACGAGCCGACGGCCGCCGCCCTGGCGTACGGGCTGGACAAGGAGAACGACCAGACCATCCTGGTCTTCGACCTCGGCGGCGGCACCTTCGACGTCTCGCTGCTGGAGATCGGCGAGGGGGTGGTGGAGGTCAAGGCCACCAACGGCGACACCCACCTCGGCGGCGACGACTGGGACCAGCGGATCGTGGACCATCTGGTCTCCCGCTTCAAGGGTGGCTACGGCGTCGACCTGGCCAAGGACAAGATGGCGGTCCAGCGGCTGCGCGAGGCGGCCGAGAAGGCCAAGATCGAGCTCTCCGCGGCCAGCGAGACCACCATCAACCTGCCCTACATCACCGCGTCCGACCAGGGCCCGCTGCATCTGGACGAGAAGCTCACCCGCTCGCAGTTCCAGCAGCTGACCGAGGACCTCCTGGAGCGCTGCAAGGCCCCCTTCCATCAGGCGATCAAGGACGCCGGGACCAAGACCTCCGATATCGACCATGTGATCCTGGTCGGCGGCTCCACCCGGATGCCCGCCGTGACCGGCCTGGTCAAGGAGCTGACCGGCAAGGAGCCGCACAAGGGCGTCAACCCGGACGAGGTCGTGGCGATCGGCGCCTCGCTCCAGGCCGGTGTCCTCAAGGGTGAGGTCAAGGACGTCCTGCTGCTGGACGTCACCCCGCTCTCCCTCGGTATCGAGACCAAGGGCGGCATCATGACCCGGCTGATCGAGCGGAACACCACGATCCCGACCAAGCGATCGGAGGTCTTCACCACGGCCGAGGACAACCAGCCGTCGGTGCAGATCCAGGTCTTCCAGGGCGAGCGCGAGATGGCCTCGTACAACAAGAAGCTGGGGATGTTCGAGCTGACCGGGCTGCCGCCGGCGCCGCGCGGGGTGCCGCAGATCGAGGTCGCCTTCGACATCGACGCCAACGGCATCATGCATGTGTCCGCCAAGGACCTCGGCACCGGCAAGGAGCAGCGGATGACCGTCACCGGCGGTTCCGCGCTGCCGAAGAACGACATCGACCGCATGATGCGCGAGGCCGAGCAGTACGCGGAGGAGGACCACAAGCGCCGCGAGGCCGCCGAGACCCGCAACCAGGCCGAGGCGCTCGTCTACCAGACCGAGAAGCTGCTGCGGGACCAGGCGGACAAGGTGTCGCAGGACGTCCGGCAGGAGGCCGAGGCGGCGGTCGCGGAGCTGAAGCGGACGCTGGAGGGCGAGGACACCAACGCGATCCGCGAGGCCACCGAGCGGACCGCCACCGTCGGGCAGAAGATCGGCACCGCCATCTACGCCCAGGCCCAGCAGTCCGCCGCCTCCGGCGGCGGGCCCAGCGGCTCCGCGGCCGGGTCCTCCGGCGACGGCGGGGACCGGGCCCACGCGTCCGACGAGGAGGTCGTGGACGCGGAGATCGTGGACGACGACAAGGGCGGGGACGAGAAGCCCGGGGGAGGCGCCGGCTGACCGTCACCGCTTCCTGGCCGGCCCGCCCGTCACGCCCTGGGACGGGCGGGCCGTCACTGCTTCGCGGGCGGCTCATCGCGCGGCTGTGAGACCTCCACCAGCTCCGAGCGCCCCTTGGCGTTGAGGTGCAGGATCGGAATGACCTTGTCGCGTGGATTGCCGTTGTCCTGGAACGAGAGGAACCCACTGGCTCCCGGCACCCGCTGACCGCTGTTCATCTGGTGGAACATCCGCGCCACCGATTCCCCGGTCACGTCGCCCAGCGCCGCCATCCGGATGCCCTGGGCGGCGGTGAGCACCGCGTCGTGCGCCATGATGGCCTGGCCGTCCTGATGCTGGTCGTCGGGGAACCACTTGGCCAGCGACCCGCCCGGCTGGAAGTGGCGGGCCGACAGCCGGGAGACGGAGTCGCGGTCCTTCTGCCACATATCGGGGTGCGCCAGACCCGTGTAGAGCACCCGCACCCCGGTCTCGGCGGCGTGGGCCAGGTCATCGGCGGTGAGGTTGGTGGTGTCGTCGCCGGTGATCACCATGAACTCCCGGTCCTGGCACGGACGGTTGGCGATCGCGTCCAGGAACCGGGTGAGGTGCTTGCCGCGGCCCGCGAAGAAGACCGCTTCCGGCTTCTGGTCGCACAACTGCCCCGACATGTATTGCAGTTCGTTCTGCCAGGTCTTGCGCACCGAGGAGTCGTAGGTCATCCGGTCCGCCACCAGCTCATGGCCCTTCGCGTCCTGGAAGACATCGGTGAAGGCGTCCCCCAGGGTCTTGGCGTAGTAGTTCTTTCGCGCGTCGTCCTGGACCACCACCGCCGTACGGACCTTCTGCTTCTTCAGATACGCGGAGGCGGCGTACGCCTCGTCCACATTGGTCGGGGAGACCCGGACGAACCGTCCCTCGGGATCCTCGATCCTGGTGGTCGTCATGGTGCTGGCGACCAGGGCGAGACCGTTGCGCGACAGCTGCTTCAGCGCCGTGAGGTTCGACTCGTCGCTGGGGCCGAGTCCGGTGACCGCGACCAGCTTGTCATGGGAGGTCTTCCGGTCGATCAGCTCGTCGACCGTGTGCTCCCAGTGGGCCGCGACGCTGCCCATATTGGCGATCAACAGCTTGATCTTGGGAGATGAGGAGCGATCGCCGCGGTTGTGCCGGTACTGCGCCAGATACGCGCCTTCGAGCTCATGCCGGACCGACTCCTCGGAGTTGCTGTCGTCGTCGGTCAGCGTGAAGGAGGTCATATAGGCGACGCTGACGTACTTTTCACCGTGCTCCTCCAGCAGGTCGTTCTCTTTCTTGATCTTGTCTTCCACGGACTTCAGATGGTCCGCGAAGATGAACGAACCGTCGGTGACACCGACGCACTCGTGGTCGTCCCCCAATTTGACGACGCCGTCGCCACAGCGCGCCCGCCGCTCCTGGATCCAGTCGACGGTGAGCGGGACCGCCACCGCGAGCACCGCGACGACGATCACGCCGATCACCACCCGGCGCACGATGTGCAGCGGCCATTCCAGTCTCGGCACAGGTCTCACCCCTCGCTCGTGCGCGTCAGCGGATGGCGCCAGTGGCGGTACCGCTCCGCCTCGTTGAACAGGGCCACGATGTCGGTCCTCCGCAGTCGTGAGAGCTGGTTGAAGCCGTCGGCGATCATGTCGTTCAACCGCATCGCGGGGTCGGTGAGCGGATCGCTCCACACCCAGCGCACCGTGATCAGCTCCCGGATCACCGAGGCGGTGGTGACCGCTTCCGGTGGCTCGTCCGGGGCGAGGCCGGCGAGCAGCTCCAGCGGTCCGCCGGCCGGCCCAAGGCGGTTGGGGGCGGCCGTGATGGTGTTGAACTCGCTGATCCACTGCGCCGCGGGCACCGCCGGGAAGCGCGCCACCAGATACCCGGTGACCTCGTCGATCCGCTCCGTCGCCAGCCGGTGGTACATCTCCTGGACCGTGCGCCCCTCGGACTTGAAGTGCTCGGCCAGCAGCTCGTGCACCGCGTCCCAGTCGTCCGGACGCGCGGCCAGCCGCCACAGCAACAGCCGCCGCGGCCAGGGGTGGAGGGCCGGGGTCACGGTGCCCGGGCTGTGCAGCAGCCAGCGGCCGCGGACCTCGCCGAACAGTGAGTCGCCCGTGCCCAGCAGCCGGGTGCCGACGGACAGATCGCGCGCCGCGGCGCACTCCTCGAGCGCCGCCCGCTGCGCGGGGTGAAAACCGTGCAGCAGATGGTCCAGGGCGGCTTCCGCCAGCGTCCGGGGGTCCTCGCCGTCCCGTGGCGTACGGTCCGGCAGGGTGCGCAGCCAGCGGTCCTGCTCGGCGCCGTCCTCGATGGGCACGGCCGAGTGCCGGAACAGCTCCAGGACCTGGCTGACCGCCCGGGGGAGCCCCGCGGTCAGCCGGTGGATGAAGGGCGCGAGCCGGGTGAACGGAGCGAGGTCGGGGTGGTGGCGCAGCTCCAGCTCGATCCGGATGCGCACCTCGTCCAGATTGAGGTCGCGCAGCCGCAGCGGATACCACCAGGTGTCATCGCTGTCCCGGCTCGGCCGGTACTCCGTCCAGTCCGTGAGGGAGGCCCGGTCCGGGCCGCGCAGCTGCCAGGGCCACTGATCGCCGGTGGCCGGGCCCCAGCGGGGCAGCCACCGGTTGGAACTCGCCACGACGGTGAGCGGATCGCAGTCGGCGCCCGCCACCACGGCGTCGTCATGGCGCGCCCGGATCAGCAGATCGAGGAAGCCGCGGCCGTACTCGGTATGGGAGTTGTCGAGCATCAGCAGATAGGAGCGGGGCATGAACGAGTGGCGCACATTGGAGCGCATGTCCTCCAGCAGGGCCGAGAACAGCACCCGGTCCAGCCGCTCCTGATCGTCCTCGTCCCCCTCGTGGCGCCACAGGTTGAGCTCGACCAGCGCCTCCCACGGATCGCGGCTCTGGAGCAGCGGATGGCCGCCGTACCAGGCGGCGCTGCCGGTGAACTTGCGGCCCGGCAGCCGTCTTCGGCCGCGCCGCAGCGCGTCCCGCAGCAGCGCGAGCGCCGCCGTGGAGGCGCCGTCGGGGGCGCCCACGGCGCCTCCGGCCACCTCGAAGAAGGCGGCGAGATAGTCCCCGTAGCGCGCCTCCGCCTGCTCCTGGAACGCGTCCAGCTCCCGGCGGATGTTGCGCCGCCCCTCCGCGAGGCTCGTCATCCGCAGCTGGTGGTCCGAGGCGAGCAGACCGAGCGTCAGCCGCGGGAAGTGCGAGCGGCGGTAGCGCGGCAGCTTGCGCTCCAGCTGGCGGGCGAGCAGCGCCAGCGCGTACCGCGGCAGCAGGGACTGCTCACCGCCGAGATTGACATAGGCGAACGGCGTCTCGGGGCCGAACTTCTCCATCAGCGCGCCATGCGCGTCGCTCGCCCCGCTGCCGCGCGGCCCCAGCAGCATGATCACCGGCCGCTCGTCCGTGGGCTCCAGCCTGAGACACTCCCCGACCAGGCTGATGATCCCGCTGCGGCCTCTCAAGCCCACGCCCATTGCGGATTCCGTCACGTGCCCCCGTCCCCCCGTCGACCCCCCGTCAGGAACCGGGGGGTTGTTCACCCACGTTCACCCCTTCGATAGCAGGCCGTTCCCAACGTACCTCGGGTGCGGCCGAAGCCGACATCCCCTTTCCCGGCCATGAGGTGCCGTCCGCTCAGCGGCGGAAGATCTCCAGCCGGGTGGGCGCCGCCCGCCCCGGCGCGGGCAGACGGAGCCCGCGAAGGCCCGGGGTGATCGACCCCAGCACGCTGGCATGGCGGGCGCCGGTGCAGCTCGGCGCCGTACCGGCCAGCCCATGGGCGGTCAGAAAGGCGAGTACGGCGAAGGCGTACGCCTCCTTCGCGGCCGCTGGAAGGCCGAGCTCATCGGAGGTCCGCAGCGCGACACCGCCCAGCGCCCGGCGCAACGCCCCCATCAGGGTGGGGTTGCGGATGCCGCCGCCCGAGGCGAGCACCTCGGTGGCGTGCACCGACCGCACCGCGTCGGCCACGGTACGGGCCGTCAGCTCGGTGACGGTGGCGACCACGTCGTCGTCCCGAACCGGACCCACGACGGCCAGGGCGGCCCGCAGATAGGACCCGTGGAACAGCTCCTTGCCGGTCGTCTTGGGCGCGGGCAGCGCATAGTACGGCTCGGCCAGAAGCCGCTCCAGCAGCGGCTCGTGGACGGTGCCGCGCGCCGCCATGGCGCCGTCCGTGTCATGGTCCAGCCGCCCGCCCGTCAGATCGCCGACCGCCGCGTCGATGAGCGCGTTCGCCGGGCCGGTGTCGAAGGCCAGCGGATCGCCCGCGCTCGACACCACCGTGATGTTGGCGATCCCGCCCAGGTTCAGGGCCGCGCACACCCCCGGCCGCCCGCCCAGCCACAGGGCGTCCACCAGGCTGACCAGGGGAGCGCCCTGGCCGCCCGCGGCCACATCGCGGGTGCGCAGATCGGAGACGACCGGGCAGCCGGTGGCCTCGGCGATCCAGGCGGGCTGGCCGAGCTGGAGCGTGCCGTGCACCTTTCCGCCCTCGGCCCAGTGGTACACCGTCTGGCCATGAGAGCCGATGAGGTCCGCGCGGCCCTCGCACAGCTCCCGGTCGGCGCGGGCCGCGAGCGAGGCGAACGCCTGGCCGATACGGGTGTCGAGCGCGCACACCTCCTTCATGGTGGTGGCCGCCGGGGGCAGCGCGGCGCTCAGCGCCGACCGCAACGCCTCCGGATACGCCTCGCCGACCAGCCCCAGCGGGGCCAGCACCACGGTGTCGCCGTCGAGCACCAGATCGGCCGCCGCGGCGTCCACCGCGTCATGGGACGTGCCCGACATCAGGCCGATCACCCGCATGGCGTCTCCTCCTCCCGTCCGGCATCCTTCCCCGGCCGCGCCGCGCCGGGCAGTGCGCCACGGTGGTGCTCGCCGCGCAGGGTGAACAGCGCGACCACGCTGATGGCGCAGGTCACCATCACGTAGTAGGCCGGGATGTCGACCTCGCCGGTGTGCTCGATCACCTTGGTGATGATGAGCCCCGCGCAGCCGGAGAACACCGCGTTGGACAGCGCGTACGCCAGCCCGAGACCCGTGTACCGGACCCGGGTCGGGAACATCTCGGCGAGCATGGCCGGACCGGGCCCCGCCATCAGGCCCACCACCACGCCCGCGACGAAGACCGCCGCCCCTTGGACCCATGCCGAACTGTCCGGGTCCTGCAACACATTGAGCAGCGGGAAGGCCAGCACCACCACCAGCGCGGCCCCGGTCAGCATCACCGGCCGCCGCCCGATCCGGTCGCTGAGCAGGCCCGCCGGGAGGATGGACAGCGCGAAGCCCGCGTTGGCCACCACGGTGGCGACCAGCGCCTGCTGGAAGGTGGCGTTCAAGGTGGCCTGGAGATACGACGGCATGACGACCAGGAAGGTGTAACCGGCCGCCGCCCAGCCCATGATGCGCGCGGCCCCCATGACGATCGCCCCGGCCATCTCACGGGGATCCGCCACCCGCTCCGGTGGGGCGGATGCCGGTGCGCTGGTGGCCTCCCCGTCCGCCGCCGCGCGGAAGAACGGGGTCTCCTCCAGCCTCAGCCGCAGCCACAGCGCGACCAGCCCGATCGGCAGGGTCAGCAGGAACGGCAGCCGCCACCCCCAGTCGGCCAGCGACTCCTCGCTCATCACGGTGGCCAGCACCGCCGCCGCACCGGCCCCGGCCAGCAGCCCCAGCGCCACGGTGAACGACTGCCACGCCCCGTACAGCCCGCGCCGCCCCGGCGGCGCGAACTCCGTCATGATCGACACCGCACCGCCGAACTCCCCGCCCGCGGACAGCCCCTGGAGGATCCGCAACAGGGTGAGCAGCCAGGGGGCGGCCACGCCCAGCGTGTCGTACGTGGGCAGCGCTCCGATGAGCGTCGTGGCGGCGGTCATCAGCAGCAGCACCAGGATCAGCGTGGGCCGGCGGCCGATCCGGTCGCCGACCCGGCCGAAGACGGCGGCGCCGATGGGGCGGAAGAAGAACGCGATCCCGAAGGAGGCGTAGGTCTTGACCAGGCCCTCGAGCTCGCTGCCGCCCTGAGGGGTGAAGAAGTTCGCGGCGATGATCGTCGCGAAGAAGCCGTAGACACCGAACTCGTACCACTCGATGAAGTTGCCGACCGAACCGGCCACCAGCGCACGGCGCGGGGCCCGTCCGGCGGCACGCTCACCGGGATCCGCTGAGGACGTCATCACATCGGGGCCCTTTCAGCCGTGACCGCCAAGGGGATGTGATGTCCGTACCCGTCGGGGGCGGCGGCTACCGGCGCGAGCGCGGCTCAAGTGGCGTACGAGGTCTTGGCGGGAGGCGCCGAAGCCGTCCTTCAGGCGCGGTCGAGCAGGCCCGCACGGGCGTGCCTACACGAACATGCCCGTCACGAGGGGCGTCCCCCGCGTATCAGCCCGTCTCAGCCGCGTATCAGCCCGTCTCAGCCGCGCAGCATCGCGTTGCACTCCCGCTGGAGCGCGATGTCCTGCCACATCGGGTGCTGCGGCGCCGCGTTGGAGCACACCACCGCGCCCCACGCGCCCACCCGCACCGACTCCTCGATGGCGCGGCGGCAGAACGCGGCCCCCACCGGGCCCTCCTCGAAGGTGCCGTGCAGCGGGGTGTAGCCGATCCAGCCCTCGCCGAAGACCAGCGGAACCCCGTGGTCGACCGCCCAGTCAGCGGCCGCCTCGATCCAGGTGACCAGCCGCTGGTCCATCGCCAGCCGGTGCACGGCATAGCGGTCGTACAGCCAGGCGTCCCAGCGCTCGGGGTCGCACCAGTCGTGGACGTAGACCTCCCGGGGGCCGACCGTGGTGGCCTCCAGCCGCCACTGATCGCCGGGCGGAGGTGCCCAGTCCGCCAGATCGGGGGCGCCGGGGCGCAGCAGCTCCCGGCGGACCGACTCCTGGGGGAAGGGACGGGCCCGGTCGCGTATGGCGAAGGTGGCCAGAAGCTCGTCCAGCACCCCGTAGACATACGGGTGGAAGACCGCCACATCCACCTCGCGGGGGACCCCGCGCAGCGAACCGACCGGCACCTTGGCGTAGTTGACCGTGACGGGCCGGTTGGGGTGGCGCTCCTTGAAGCGGGCGATGCCCCGCTCCAGCCGCGGCCGCAGGGCGACGACCTTGTCATGGCCCTCCAGCCCTTCGGCGAGCCGGCTGCCCTGCACCTCGTTGTGCAGCTCGGTGAAGGCGATCCGGTCGTCCAGACCGTGGATCACCAGGAAGTCGATCAGATCCGCCAGCGCGTCCGCGAGCGCCTCGGCGCGCCGCTCGGGATCGACGGCCATCAGCGCGTCGAACCAGGCGCGGTCCTCGCCGAACGACGGGCTCTGCTGGTACTCCCAGCTGGAGAGGATGACGAAGCAGTCATGGCGCAGGGCCGCCTCGAACAGCTCGCGCAGCCAGGCCCGTCCGTCGATCTCGCCCCCGCCGCCCACGTCGTACCAGCGCATCCGCTGCCCGTACGCGCCGCCCAGCGCCGACGGCCGCAGCTTGGTCGTGTCGAGCCGGGAGCCGAAGAGCAGGAACGGCATGGCGCAGACGCGCACGGTGTTGTAGCCGCGCGCCACGGCCTCCTCGAAGGCGCGGTCGAGATCGGCGAAGGGCTCACCCGGGCCGGTGCGGGTGTACCAGCTGAAGTCCCACAGCGAGATGGTCAGGTTGTCCGGCAGATGCGGCGACAGCGTCACAGGGGGCTCCCCGCGGTCGGCGGCTCGGCATGAGAGATCCGTTCATCGTCGGGGGGTGCCCATGGGCTGTCAAGATGTATTCATAAATAATGGCCAGCGCTGGGGTCAGGCGATCCAGCCGTAGCCTGGCCGCGGTCTGCGGGAGGCCGGGGGCGCGCCCGCGCTCTCCAGGTCCCGCTCGGCGGCCCGCACCAGCTGTTGCCCCAGATCGCTGAGCGCCCGCCCGGCCGCGAGCTCGTCGCCGATCACGGGCACGTCATCGTCGTCCGGGTTGCACCTGGCCAGTCCCCGGCCGGTGAGCGCCGTGGACCCGGTGTCCAGCTCCACGCGCGCCGTGGTCCTCCCCTCGTCCTCGGAGAGACGGAGGTGGACCTTCCACTCCACTGTGTGCGACATGGTCTGCTCCTCAAGCTATCGGCGGCCGCTTCGGGCGGCTGCCTGTGACGGCTGCCTGCGACGGCTGCCTGCGACGGTCGCTTCCGACGGCCGCTTCTGACGGCCGCGGACCCCGCGGCGGCGGCCGGAGCCCCGCTCAGCGGCGGTTCCTGCCGGACCACGCGGGTTCCACCACCTTCCACTCTGCCTCCCATCGTGCGTACCGCCCGCGGTCCAGCGCCCGCCGGACCCGCGCCCGGCCGGTGAGCGCGACCGCGGCCACCGCGGCGGCGGTGAGACAGCCGGTGAACCAGCCCATGGTCCGCGCGGTCGACGGGGAGGAGGGCGGCTGCGCCAGGGCGCCCTCGTGGTTCACCCAGACCCGCACCTCGTCCCCCGAATCGCCGCCGTCCGCCAGTGTGGCGGTGCCCGTATGGCGCTCACCGTCATCGGCGACCCAGCGCACCCTCGCCTGCCGCGGCTCCCGCACATCGCTGTGGTCCGGCCCGGGTGCGGCCTCGGCGAGCCGGGCGGTGATCTGGTGCCGCGCGGAGGTCTCGGCGGCCACCACGCGCAGCTGGGAGGCGTGCGCCGCGTATCCCGCGCTGATCGCGGCGGCCGGCAGCCCGACCGCGAGGATCAGCACGAACAGCACGGTGCACCAGGTCTGGATCCGGTCGGTCCGGCGGCGCAGTGGGTTGGGCCCGCCGGCCGGACGCCTGCGCAGGGGCGGACGCGGCCCGAAGACGCGTCGCGGTCCGTGGGTGTTCATGGTCTGGGCCTCCAGCGAGTGCTGAGTGCTGATACCGGCGTGCGGTCGCGCCGGTATCGGGGTCAGATGCGCGGGGGAAGTCAGGGGATCGGGGAGGTCACGGGATCGGATCGCAAGCGCCGTCGAGCCAGGTCTGCCAGGCGGCGGCGCGCAGCGCCGGGCCCGCCCGCAGCGGGCGGCCCAGCCACGCGGTCACCGGACGAATCCCGTGCACCGCGTTGACCAGCCACACCTCACGGCCGTCCAGCTCCCGCACGGCACGGCGGCGGTGCTCGGTGCGGACGCCCAGCTCGGCGGCCCGGTCCTGGATCAGGGCCGAGGTCACGCCCGTCAGCAGCGGAAGCTCCCGGGGCGGCAGGCACAGAACGTCGTCCTCCCACCACAGAACGCTCGCCCCCGTCCCCTCCAGCACCGTCCCGGAGGGGGTGGTGAGCAACAGCTCCTGTGCGCCGCGGGCGGCGGCCCGCTCGCGCAGATGTGCCAGCAGACAGAGGTCGGGGCCCTCGCGGCGGGGATGCGACCGCGGGTCGAACTCCTCGGTCAGGCACACGGTCACATCGACCGTGCGCGGCGGCGCGGGCCGTATCCGCAGGAACAGCCGGGCCGGTTCCGGACCGGCCAGTTCGACCCGGGGGAACCAGCGCTCGGTACGGGGCAGGGCCGCGATCGCGTCGCGCCAGAAGCTCTCGATCCGGGCGGGGGAGTCGCCGCTCGCCTCGACGCACGCGGCGACGAACCGGCGGCGGTGGTGGTCGAGCCCGCGCACCCGCCCGTCGTCGACCAGCCAGGAGCCGGCGGCCAGCAGCGCGCTGTCCGGCACCGCCCGGGAGGGCATCAGCCCGCCGTCCTCGCGCCACATCAGCGTCCACTGCTTCTGGTCCGACGCGTCGGCGTGACCGACGTTCTGTGCAGCGATCATGTCCGCTTCCACGTCTCCGTCCCGGTGTTTCCGAAGTTTCCGCTGTCCGATGCCGTGCCGCCCCGGTGTTCCCCGCCGGTGGGCCTCCGTCGTTTCGCCCTGACCGTCCGACCGGGTTCCTCAGCAGATCGGCGGAAGTCGGCTGCGGTTCGGTGGCGCCCCGAAGGGGCGCGGGGCTGTGTCGATGTGCGGCTCCGCCGCGGGCGCGACCAGCCACGACGGCGCCGCGGACGATCGACGGCAGGTCGGGGTACTTCCAGCGGAGCGCTTAGCCGCGCCCGCTGGAATGCCGGTCAAACGGCCGCGCGCCGGACCGCCCCGGCGGCCTCGCCGCTGTCGCGGACCGCGCTGTGGCGGGCGGAGGCGTACCCGGTCACCGCCGCGGGTCCCCGCGAGGGCTCGGAGCATGCCGCCGACACCGCCTCGGCCGCCGCGACGGCGTCCGCGATCCCGCTGTTCATCCCCCGGGCCCCGAAGGTGCGGCGGGTGGCGCCGCGGCGGCGGCCATGAGCAGATCGTCGAGCTCTCCGGCGGGCGCGCGCTCCACAGCCTCGTAGGCACGCATGGTGGCGGCCGTCTTCAGCAGCATCTCCTCGTACTCATCGGCCGGATCGGAGTCGAGCACGATGGCGCCGCCCGCGCCGATGTGCATCCGGCCGCCGGTGAACACGGCCGTGCGGATGACGATGTTGAGGTCCGCCGCGCCGTTGCAGCTGAGGTAGCCGAGCGCCCCGGAGTAGACACCGCGGGCCTCGGTCTCCAGCGAGTCGATGATCTCCAGCGTGCGCGGCTTGGGGGCGCCGGTCATGGAGCCGCCCGGGAAGCAGGCCCGGACGCAGTCGATGGAGGTCGACTCCTGGCGCAGCCGGCCGCGCACGGTGGAGACCAGCTGGTGGACGGTGGCGTAGGTCTCGGTGTTCATCAGGCGCGGCACATACACGCTGCCCGGTGCGCACACCCGCCCCAGGTCGTTGCGGAGCAGGTCCACGATCATCAGGTTCTCGGCGCGGGCCTTGGGGCTGGAGGCGAGGGCCGCGAGCGCCCGCGCATCCGTCTCCGGGTCCCGGCCGCGCGCGGCGGTGCCCTTGATCGGTTTGGCCTCGGCGGTGCCGTCGGGGGTGATGCGCAGAAAGCGCTCGGGGGAGGCGCAGGCCACATCGGTGCCGTCGAACCGCAGATAGGCGGCGTACGGCGCGGGGTTGAACCGCCGCAGGGCCCGGTAGAAGGCGTAGCTGTCGCCGGGGGCGGGCAGCCAGGCGGAGTTGGTCAGGCAGATCTCATAGCTGACCCCGGCGCGCAGCTCCCGCTGACACGCCTCGATCGAGGCCAGGTACCGCTCCCGGTCCCGCGTCAGCCAGGGCTCCACGGCGGCCGTGGTGGCGAGCGCGGGCGGCGGCGGGGTGGGCCCGGTGACCGTCGGCACCCCGCTGAGCACGGTCACCGTGGTGTCCAGCCAGTCCTTCGCCGACCGGTGGCCGTCGGGGGTGTCCTCGGCCAGGCAGCAGATGTAGGTGACGCCCTCCTGGTGGTCGACCGCGACGAAGCGATCGGCGAAGAGCCAGCAGGCGTCCGGGGTGGTGGCCCGGTGGCGGTTGGGGGAGCCGCAGTCGGCCTTGAGCTCATAGCCGAAGTAGCCCACATAGCCGCCGGTGAAGTCGAAGGGGAGGCCGGGGGCGTTCACCCGGCGGCGGGTCAGCTCCCGTTCGAGGTAGTCGAAGACGCCGCCCTCGACCCGGAGGGCCGGTCGTCCCGGCCGCTCGACCTCGCAGACGCCGGTGTCGGTGTCGTAGCGGACGAACTCGGCGAGCGGGCCCGTGCCGTCCCCGAGGAAGGAGAAGCGAGCCTCGCCGGACTCGGTGCGCGAGCTGTCGAGCCAGAACGCGTGTGGCGCCTTCGCGTACAGCCGGGTGAAGGCCGCCTCGGTGTCGGTGGCGTCGGCCAGCCATCGGGCGTGCAGCCGGTAGACGGGGCCGTCCGGGGGCGTCGGCGGCGGGACGCCGTCCTCGGGGGCGAGCCGCGCCGGTGCGGCTCGGGGGTCCGCTTCCGGGGCGCGAGGGGGAACCACCTCCGCGGTCGGCCGGGGCGCAGTACGGCGGGCGCGGCGCGGCTGCTCGGCGGGCGGGGCCGCGGTGGAGGCCGGGGCCGCGGTGGCGGCGGGCGGGGCCACGGTGGAGGTCACCGACTCGCCGTTGGCGTGCTCGATGGTCAGATCGCGGAAGTTGCCGAGCATACGGTGGCCGTATCCGGTCAGCACCGACTCCGGATGGAACTGGACGCCCCACAGCGGACGGGCCCGGTGCCGCAGCCCCATCAGCACCCCGTCCTCGGACCAGGCGATGCCCTGGAGCCCCAGCGGCAGCGGCTCGGCCACGCACAGCGAGTGATAGCGCACGGCCGTGAAGTCCTGCGGAAGACCACGGAACAGCCCGCGCCCGCCGTGTTTGATCCGGGACAGATGCCCGTGCCTGGCCTCGGGCGCGGCCACCACCCGCGCCTGGGCGCCGAGCGCGATCCCCTGGTGCCCCAGGCACACCCCCAGCACCGGAATATGCGATCGCTCGATCAGCCGGGCGGTGGCGCCGAAGTCCCGTGGATCGGCCGGATGCCCGGGGCCGGGGGAGAGCACGATGTTGTCGAACGCGGAGAGATCGATGTCCACGCATTCCGGCGCGTCATGGAGAAGCACCTCCGGTTCCTCGCCGTTGACCTCGGTCAGCAGATGAAAGAGGTTGTACGTATACGAGTCGTGATGATCGACGAGGAGTGTCCTCAGCGATTCCATCCGGATTTGCCTCCTTGCGATGAGAAAACCCGGCCGGATATCACCCGCCCGGGTCGTCGGGGCGCGAGGTCGCGCCCACCTATCGGCGAGCGCGCGGACCGTCGGTTGCCTCGAACCGGATCCCATCACCCCGCCTCCGACGGCAAGATGACAGGAAGTGTTCCACAGCGTGCGATCGGGAACAGTGGAATGCTCATCAACGTACATAAAAACCCGGAAAGGCGGTCGTGACCTGGGCGTTATCTACGCTTCGCAGTTCTGGCGGGCCGCGAGGAGGGTGCCGAAAAAGAATCTGGGAGCGGGATTGAACATGATGAAGCGCCGGGCCGTATAAAACGTAATGGCCCGGCGCTCCTCGTCGCTTTCGGTCAGCCGAGCACCTTCTCGAGCGCCGCCAGCGCCCCCTCCAGCTCCTCACGGGTGATGGTCAGCGGCGGTGCCAGCCGGATCGTCGAACCATGGGTGTCCTTGACCAGGATCCCCTCGGCCATCAGCCGCTCGCTCACCTCGCGGCCGGTGCCGAGCGCGGGGTCCACATCGACGCCCGCCCACAGCCCTCGGCAGCGGTAGCCCAGGACGCCCTTGCCGGTCAGCGCGGCCAGCCCGTCCCTCAGCACCTCGCCCAGCTCCGCCGCCCGGCGCTGGAATTCGCCGGTGCTCAGCAGGTCCACCACGGCCGAGCCGACCGCGGCGGCCAGCGGATTGCCGCCGAAGGTGGAGCCGTGCTCACCGGGGCGCAGCACCCCGAGCACCGCCGGGTCGGCCACCACCGCGGACACCGGCACGATGCCGCCGCCCAGCGCCTTGCCGAGCAGCAGCACATCCGGCATCACGGACTCGTGCTCGACGGCCAGGGTGGTGCCGGTGCGGCCCAGACCGGACTGGATCTCATCGGCGATGAACAGCGTCCCGGTGCGCCGGGTCAGCTCGCGTACCCCTCGCAGATAGCCGTCATCGGGGATGATGACGCCCGCCTCGCCCTGGATGGGCTCGATGAGGACCGCCGCCGTGGTCTCGTCGACGGCGGCCTCCAGGGCCGCGAGGTCGTTGTACGGCACGATGCGGAAGCCCGGGGCGAAGGGGCCGAAGCCATCGCGGGCGACGGGGTCGCTGGAGAAGCCGACGATCGTCGTCGTACGGCCGTGGAAGTTGTCGGCCGCCACCACGATGGTGGCCTGGTCGGTGGCGACGCCCTTCACCTCGTACGCCCACTTGCGGGCGACCTTGATGCCGCTCTCCACGGCCTCCGCGCCGGTGTTCATCGGCAGCACCATGGACAGCCCGGTGAGCTCCGCAAGCCCCTCGGCGAACCCGGCCAGCCGGTCGTTGTGGAAGGCCCGCGAGGTCAGCGTGAGCTGGTCGAGCTGGCGGTGGGCGGCCTCGATCAGCGCGGGGTGGCGGTGGCCGAAGTTCAGGGCCGAGTAGCCGGCCAGCATGTCCAGATAGCGGCGCCCCTCGACGTCCCACACCCAGGTGCCCTCGGCGCGGGCGACGACCACGGGCAGCGGGTGGTAGTTGTGCGCGAGCGAGGACTCCTCGGCGTGGATGAGTTCCCGCGACGAGCGGGCGCCGTCGGCCGCGGCGGTCCCGGAGGCGATGGGGGTGGTGGCGGTCATCAGCGGATCTCCTGTGTGCAGCACTTGATGCCCCCGCCGGCCTTGTGCAGTTCCGACAGGTCGACGGGGACGGGGACGTAACCGCGGTCGGTGAGCTGGTCGATCAGCCCGGTGGCCCGGGGGGCGACGAAGACATGGCGGCCGTCGGAGACCGAGTTGAGCCCGAAGGCCATGGCGTCGTCGCGGGTGGCGATCAGCGCGTCGGGGAAGAGCCGCCCGAGCACCTCACGGCTGCCGGGGGAGAACGCCTCCGGGTAGTAGGCGATGTTCTGGTCGTCGAGGACGAACAGCGCGGTGTCCAGGTGGTAGAAGTACGGGTCCACCAGCAGCAGGCTGACGGTGGGCACTCCGAAGAACTCCTGCACCTCCTGGTGGGCCGCCCGGGTGGTGCGGAAGCCGGTGCCCGCCAGGACGAAGGGCCCGGCCGGCACCAGGTCGCCCTCGCCCTCGCACACCGACTCCGGCGGATGGACGTCGAAACCGGCCGCCTTGAACCACCGCTCATAGGCGAGCTGCTCCGGCCGGCGCTGGGGCGCGTGGAACCGTGAGCCGAAGACCCGGCCCTCCAGGACGAGGGCCGAGTTCGCCGCGAACACCATGTCCGGCAGGCCCGGCACCGGCTCGATGTGGTCGACCCGGTGGCCGTGGTCGCGGTAGGTGCGGATCAGCGTCTCCCATTGCGCCTGGGCGAGGTCGGTGTCGACCTCGGTGTCCTCACGCATCCAGGGATTGATGGCGTACCGCACATCGAAATATCTGGGGGCACAGGTCAGGAAGCGCCGGGGGCGCGGCACACGCGTCAGGGGCACGGAGATTATTCCTCTCGCTTCCGCGGGCGACCGGGGGGATGAATCAACGGTAGAAAGCGGAGGAGAGGGGAGACAAGCAAGGAAAACTGCGCATGAGCGCATCGATGGTGCGTGCTCGGGCCGGTTGGCGCCGATTCATTGCGCAGCGGTCGCGGGAGGGGCCGCACCGGCCTCCGCACTGCCCGTGAGCAGGTGGGACAGCACCATGTAGCTGATCGTCTGGCGGACGAAGGGCTCGGCCCGGATGCGCTCCAGCACCTCCTCGAAATGCTCCACATCGGTCGCCATGACATGCAGCAGGGCGTCCGCGCCGCCGGTCACCGTCATGGCCGCGATGATCTCCGGATAGTTGCGCACGACCTCCGCGAGACGCCGGGGTGGTGCGGCGCTGTCGCAGTACACCTCCACATACGCCTCGGTCCGCCAGCCGAGGGCGGCCGGGCGCACGGTGGTGGTGAAGCCGGTGATCACATCGGTCTCCCGCATCCGGTCGACGCGGCGCTTGACCGCGGAGGCGGAGAGTCCGATCGCCGCGCCGATCTCCGTGAAGCTGGTCCTGGCGTTGGCCACCAGCGCCGCAACGATTTTGCGGTCCAGCTCGTCGAACGGTACGGACTGCTGTGTCATGTTTTGCCATCCTTTGCTGCTTTCGCGCCCTACGCGAAGGGCTCTTTCGCGCGCTCAATCCGCCCCGTGCTCCTTGAGTGCCTGAGGCGCCTTTTTCTGTACGCTCTTTCAGAAAGGTTCCACAAGAGGGGGCGTGAACCGGGGTGCGAGCCCCCTTTTCACCAGGGTCGCGCGGTATGGGCTCCGGGGGTACGACAGCGGTGCGCCGAACCGGCCGAATCCACCACGGTGATACGACACCACCTACCGGCCCATGTCCTTCCAGGCGTAGCGTCAGCTAATCCACCCGTCCTTTCCGAACGATGAGCGGCTCCCTCGACGGAGACGGCTCACCATCCAACGGGGAAAGGCTTCGAGTACCTCCAACGCCGCGCCGCATACGCCGAATTCGCCGGTGAACCGAATCCGGCCCACCGGTGCCCCCGCGCATTCGGGCGACTCGCCGTACCGGCGGCTCAGGTACTCCGGTGTGAGCGAAAGGGACCACCGTCATGATTCTCTCCAGCCCCGCCAGGGCGCGATGAAAGCGCCCCGGCCGGCCCCGGGCGGCGCCGGAAACCCGCGCGACGCCGTGGTCACCGGCCTCGGTTTCTGTCTGCCGGGCGGCGCCGAACCCGTCTTCACCGCGGCCCAGGTGTGGGACATCGCCTCCCGGGGCCGCTCCGTCCTCGACCGGCACGACAGCCACTACGGCTCGGTCCACCTGAGCGCCGGGCAGTTCGAGGAACGACTCCCCGACCTCCCCGAATTCTTCTCCCGCCACTACACCAACGCCCACCGCTACGGTCTGGTCTCCCTGGTCGAGGCGTGTGCCGACGCCGAGCTCGACCTGGCCGCCGGAGATCTGTGCGAGGCGGCCGTGCTCGTCGGCCGCGGCAGCGTGGACGCCAATGTGGACAGCTATCTCACCCTGCTCGGCGTCGACCCCGACGCCGCCACCACCCTCGACGCCCTGGAGATGTTCGTCGCCGCCGAACAGGCCGTGTCCCCCTCCGACGTGGCCGTCGTCCAGGGCGCGCTGACCCGCACCGTCGGCCCCTGCTTCACCGTCTCCTGCGGCTGCGCCTCCGCCGCCGTACAGATCGGCAACGCCCGCCGCCTCATCGCGGCCGGCGAGACCGACCTCGCGGTGGTGACCGGCGTCGACGTCTTCAACGTCGGTGTGATCCAGAAGGGGGAGCGGCTGCTGCGCGGCGCCCAGCGCGCCTACGACGCGATGGACGCCGCCGGAATGCCCGATCTGCTGCCGTCCTTCGACTCCCTGATGCGCCCCTACGACCGGCGTGCCGACTGCATCAACCACGGCGAGGGCTCCGCCACCGTGATCATGGAGAGCAGGGAGCACGCCGCGCGCCGCGGCGCCCACCTCTACGGCCAGGTGCTCGCCACCGCCATGACCCGCGACGGGCTGGCCAACCCGCTCGCCGCCGACCACACCGGTGCCCAGCTCACCAGGGCCGTCCGGCTCTGCCTGGGCGACCGATGGCGGATCGGGCAGGTGCCGTACATCAACGGCGCGAGCGACGGCGGCGCCGCCGTCACCGCCATGGAGGCCAACACCGTCCGGGAGCTCTACGGCCCCGACCCCACCGTGCTGATGTCCTCCCAGGAGGGCTGCTTCGGCCACCACGGCTCACCCGCCGGCTGCCTCGGCCTCGCCCTGACCCTGATGATGATGGAGTTCGGCGAGGTGTGCCCCACCGCCAACTGCGAACAGCCCGCGGACGGCCTCCCCTTCGACCCCGTCCCCGGCACCCGCCCCCGTCCCCTCGACTTCGACCACGCGCTCAGCTTCAACTACCAGATCGGTGGCGTGAAGCACGCGATGCTGCTGGGCGGCCCGGACACCATCTGAGTCCATGACCCCCGCGGCGATCTCCACCCACGGCCCCTCACGGCCCCCACCCCGGGCCGGGCACCACCCACGGAGACCCCGATGCGTCAGCACACCCCCGCCCCCGGCCGTCCCCCCGGCCGTATCGCCGTCGTCGGCATGGGCTGCCGGCTTCCCGGCGACACCGACTCACCCGCCGCCCTGTGGCGGCTGCTGGCCGACGGACGCGACGCCGTCGGCGAACCGCCCCCTGAGCGCGCCGCGCTCTGGGCGGCCGACCCCGGCACGACCCTCGGCACGACCCCTGGCCCGCCCCCCGGCGCGACCCTCGGTTCAGCCCCTGGCCCGGTCCCGGGAACGACCGCCCGCCCCGGGGCCGCGCCGCCCGTCCGCGGCGGGTATCTGCGCGATGTGTCCGGTTTCGACGCCGACTTCTTCGGCGTCTCCGGACGCGAGGCCGACATCCTCGACCCCCAGCACCGGCTGCTGCTCGAAGTGGTCTGGGAGGCCCTGGAGCACGCCGGAATGCCACCCGACCGGCTCGGCTCCACCGCCACCGGCGTCTTCGCCGGGCTCAGCTACAACGACTACATGAACCGGCTCGACCGGCACCCCCGCGAGCTGGAGGGCTCCGCCCTGGCCAACGGGCACTGCGTCGCCACCGGCCGGATCTCCTACCTCCTCGGCCTCCACGGCCCCTCCGTGGCCCTGGACACCGCGTGCTCGTCCTCCCTGGTCGCCGTCCACCTGGCCGTCCAGGCGCTGCGCACGGGCGAATGCGATCTGGCCCTGGCCGGCGGGGTCACCCTGATGTTCGAGCCGCGCATCACCCGCTCGTTCGACCGGATGGGCATGCTCTCGCACACCGGCCACTGCCACGCCTTCGACGCCGCCGCCGACGGCTTCGTCCGCGGCGAGGGCTGCGGCATCGTCGTCCTCAAACGCCTCACCGACGCCGTGCGCGACGGGGACCGGGTCCTGGCCGTGCTGCGCGGCTCGGCCGTCAACCAGGACGGCCACTCCGACGGGCTCGCCGCGCCCTCGGCCACCGCCCAGCGCGCCCTGTACGAGGAGGCGCTCGGCCGCGCCGGGGTCGACCCGGCCGACGTCGGGATGGTCGAGGCCCACGGCACCGGCACGCCCGTCGGCGACCCGGTCGAATTCGCCGGCCTCGCCCAGGTCTACGGAACCGGCCGGGACCGCTGCGCCCTCGCCTCGGTCAAGACCAACCTGGGCCATCTGGAGCCCGCCGCCGGTGTCACCGGGCTGATCAAGGCCGTGCTGTGCCTGGGGCGTGGCCTCATCCCGCGCAATCTGCACTTCACCGGCTGGAACCCGGCCATCGACGCCGAGGGGACCCGTTTCTTCATCCCCCGCGAGCTCACCCCGTGGCCGGTGCGGACCGGTCCCCGGCTGGCCGCCGTGTCCTCCTTCGGCTTCTCCGGGACCAACGCCCATGTGGTGCTGGAACAGCCGCCCGCCGCACCCGCGCCCGCCCGCCGTCCCGCACCCGGGCCCCGGTCCGCCACCCGCGCCGTACCGCGGGTGTTCCTCGTCCCCGCGGGGTCCCCGGCCGCGCTGCCCGGCGCCGCGCGGCGGATGGCGGACTGGCTGGAGGGCGACGGCGCGGACACCCCGCTGCGCGATATCGCCCACACCCTGGCGCTGCGCCGCGGCGCAGGCCGCGGGCGGCTCGGTGTCACCACCGCGTCGCGCGCCGAACTCATCGGCGCCCTGCGGGCGTTCGCCGCCGGTCGGGCCCATCCCGCCGTGGTCACCGGCGCGGTGGGCGCCGCGGTCTCGCGCAGGCCGATATGGGTGTTCTCCGGGCAGGGCTCCCAGTGGCCCGGTATGGGACGGCGGCTGCTGGAGACCGAACCGGCCTTCGCCGAGGCGCTCGCCGAGGCCGATGCCCTCATCGCCGCCGAATCCGGATTCTCGGTGCTCGACATCGTCCGCTCCGGCGCCCCGGTGACCGGCTGCGACCGGGTGCAGCCCGTGCTGTTCGCACTCCAGACCGCGCTCGCCGCCACCTGGCGCGCCCACGGCGTGGAGCCCGCCGGGGTCATCGGCCACTCCATGGGCGAGGTGGCCGCCGCCGTGGTGGCCGGGGCGCTCTCCCTCGCCGACGGGGCCACGGTGATCTGCCGCCGCTCCGCACTGCTCACCCGCGTCGCCGGGCACGGCGCCATGGCCACGGTGGGCCTCGGCGCCGACGAGGTGCGGGCCGAACTCGACACCGGCGGCGCCGCGGAAGCCGTCACCGTGGCCGTCATGGCCGCGCCCGGCTCGACCGTGGTGGCCGGGGACACCGCACACATCGAACGGCTCGTGGCCGGCTGGCAGGCCCGCTCCGTCCCCGCCGCGCTGATCGCCGTGGACGTCGCCTCGCACTCGCCCCAGGTGGACCCGCTGCTGGCCGATCTGCGCACCGCACTCGCCGACCTCACCCCCCGCCGCCCGGACGTGCCCTTCTACACCACCGTTCTCGACGATCCGCACACCCCGCCCGCCTTCGACGCCGACTACTGGTGCGCCAATCTGCGCCGCCCGGTCCGGTTCTCGGCGGCGGTGGCCGCCGCGGCGGCCGACCGCCACCTGGTGTACGTCGAGATCTCCCCCCACCCGGTCATCACCCAACCCGTCCTGCGCGGACTCGCCGGTCTGGTGGCGGACCCCGTCGTCCTGCCCACCCTCGTCCGCGACGAGGACGAGCCCGCCACCTTCCGGACCCATCTGGCCGCGCTGCACTGCGCGGGCGTCCCCGTCGACTGGTCGGTGCTGTACGCGGACGCCGCACTCGCCGACGTACCGCCCATCACCTTCGACCGCACCCGCCACTGGGCCGACGGCCCGCTCCCCGCGCACCCCGACGCCACCTCGGCCGCCGGGCTGCCCGGCGCGCACCTCGAAGTGCCCGGCGAACCCGTCCGCCACTCCTGGCGCGCCCGCACCGGCACCGCGGCCCTGCCCTGGCTCGGCGACCACCGGGTGCACGGCGCCCCCGTGCTGCCCGGCGCGGCCTCCTACGCCCTCGCGCTCACCACCGCCTGCGAGGTGTTCGGCACCGGACCCGAGGAGATCGAGGTCACCGATCTGCGCTTCCGCGAACTGCTGCGGCTCGCCGACCGCACCGACCTGTCCACCACGGTGACCCTCGCCGCCGCCGACCGCGCCGAATGCGAGATCTACGGGCGCGACGAGGACGGCGCCTGGGTGCGGCAGGCCACCGCGGTGCTCCGCAGACTCGCCGTACCACCGCGCACCCGCGCCGCCTCCGTGCGCACCCTCGCCCTGCGCCATCCGCTGCCCGTCGATGCCGACGCCCTCTACGCCAATCTGCGGGCCCGGGGCGTGGAGCACGGAGCGGCCTTCCAGGGCATAACCGATGTGTCCGCCTCCCGCCACGGCAACAGCTTCTGGGCCCGGGTGCGGATTCCCGAGGCCGCCCGCGAACCGGGGCACGGTCTGCGTGTCCACCCCGTCCTCGTGGATCTGTGCGCCCAACTCCTCGTCGCCGGGCTGCTCGACGGGGACGACCAGCGGCTGCTGCTGCCCGCGCGGATGCAGAGCGTACGCGTCCTCGGCGACCCCGGGACCGCCGTGTACTGCCACGCCCGCCTCGCCGAGACCACCCCCGGAGCCACCGTCGGGCACGTCCGCCTGCTCGACGCGGACGGGCGGCCGGTCCTGGCCGTCGACGGGCTGCGGATCGTGCACCGGGCCGCCGACCGGGCACCCGAGGCCGACCGGTGGTTCCTCGAACTCGGCTGGCGGCGCACCACCCGGCCCCCGGCCACCAGGCCCCCCGGGCGGTGGCTGGTCGTCGGAGAGGCGGACGGCACCGCCCGCGCGGTGGCCGCAGCGCTGCGCGCCGCCGGTGCCACGGCCCGGGTGTGGGAGGCGCCCCTGGCCGACCAGGGGCTCGACACGTTCCGCGACGCCTTCACCCTCCGGCTCACCCGCCCCGGGGAGCGACCGGGCGCCGTGGTGTTCGTATGCGGCCCGCGCCCCGCCAACGGCGGCGCGGAGGACGGGCTGCGCCGCACCCGCCGACTGCTCGCCGCCGCCCAGGCGCTCACCGCCCGCTTCCCCGAACCGCCCCGCCTCTACGCCGCCACCCGGGGCGCCCGCACCGTGACCCCCGGCGATCTGGCCGACCCCGGACAGAGCGCGCTCCGCGGACTCCTGCGGGTGCTCGCCCTGGAACACCCCGAGCTGCGGGCCACCTCGGTGGACACCGATCCGGCCGCCCCGGACCGGCTCGCGGAAACCCTCGCCGCCGAACTCCTCGCCGACGGCCCCGAGGACGAGATCGCGCTGCGCGACGGAGCCCGCTACACCGCCGAACTGGACTACGCGCCCCTCACCGACGCCGAGCGCACCAGCGCCGCCGCCCGCACCGCGCGCTGCGGCACCGACGGCTTCCGGCTGCGCGCGGGCCGCCTCGGCGACCTCGGCAGTCTGGAGCTCACCACCACGCCCCGCCGCCCGCCAGGACCGGGCGAGGTGGAACTGCGGGTGCTCGCCGCGGGCCTGAACTTCCGGGACGTCCTCACGGCCATGGGCCTGCTCCCCGGCGACGAGGACATCCGCTACCGGCTCGGCTTCGAATGCGCGGGCGTGGTGAGCGCGGTGGGACCAGGCGTCGACCAACTCCGCGCCGGTGACCGGGTGGTGGCGGCCGATGTGCACGGCGGCGCCTTCGGATCGTTCACCGTCGTCCCCGCCGACCACACGGCGCCCCTGCCCGAGGGGCTCGACCCGCACACCGCCGCCGGGCTGCCGATCGCGTTCCTCACCGCCTGGTACGCGCTGCGCCACGTCGGGCAGGTGACCGCGGGGGAGCGGGTGCTGATCCACTCGGCCACCGGCGGCACCGGACTGGCCGCCATCGCGGTCGCCCGGCTGCTGGGCGCCGAGGTGCTGGCCACGGCGGGCAGCGAGGAGAAACGGCGCTTCCTGCGCGGTATGGGCATCTCCCGGGTGATGGACTCCCGGTCGCTGGACTTCCGCGACGAGGTCAAGGAGGCCACCGGGGGCGAGGGCGTCGACGTGGTGCTCAACTCCCTCTCCGGAGCGGCCGTCCGGGCCGGTCTCGAGTGTCTGCGCCCCTTCGGCCGCTTCGTCGAGCTCGGCGTTCGCGACATCCTCTCCGACGCCCCGCTCGGGCTCTCCCCGCTGCGGCACAACATCACCTTCGCCACCGTGGACCTGAGGGAGGTGCAGCTGGCCCGCCCACGGGTCTACGCGGCGCTGCTGCGCGAGGTGCTCGGCGCCATCGGCGAGGGCCGTCTCAAGCCGCTGCGGTGCACCAGCTATCCGCTCGCGGAGGTCACCGACGCGTTCCGGCGGATGGCCGGTGCCCGCCACATCGGCAAACTGGTGCTGACCATCCCGCAGGAGGGCCAGGTCGACGCGGTGCTGCCCGACGGACCGCTGACGATACGCCACGGCGGGACGTACATCGTCACCGGCGGCCTGCGCGGCCTCGGGCTCGCCACCGCCCGCTGGCTGGCCCGCCGGGGCGCGGGCCACCTGGTGCTCAACGGACGGACCGCACCGTCAGGCGCCGCCGCCCGGGCACTCGCCGAACTCTCCGCCGCCGGGACCAGGATCACGGTCGTCCGCGGCGATATCGCCCGCCCGGACACCGCCGCCCGGCTCGTGGCCGCCGCCACCGCGCGCGACGGGGCGTCCCCGCACGGTGTCGTCCACTGCGCGATGGTCCTCGACGACGCGGCCGTGGCCAACATCCGCGAGGACCAGCTGCACCGCGTATGGGCGCCGAAGGCCACCGGGGCGTGGCGGCTGCACCAGGCCACCGAGGGACACCGGCTCGACTGGTTCGCGGTGTACTCCTCCATGGCCTCCCTGCTCGGCAACGCCGGACAGGGCGCCTACGCGGCCGCCAACGCCTGGCTGGACGGCTTCGCCGCCTGGCGCTCGGCGCGCGGCCTGCCCACCCTCGCCGTCAACTGGGGGCCGTGGGGCGAGACCGGAGTGGCCACCGGCTTCGCCGACCGCGGCTATCGGACGATCCCCACCGACCAGGGGCTCCACGCCCTCGGCGACCTGCTGGCCCACCGGCGGGTGCAGACCGGTGTGATCCCCGGCGAACCGGCCACCTGGATCCCCGCCACCGGTCGCCGGTCCCCCCTCTTCGCCCCGCTGCTCGCCGGTGACGACACCCCGGCAGCAGCCCGGGAGCGCACCGACGACATCCGCGACCGGCTGGCGGCGCTTCCCGCCGGTCCGGCCCGCCGCACCGCGCTGGAGTCCTATCTGACCGACCACATCCGTGCCGTGCTGCGGCTCAGCGGCACCACCCTCGATCCGCAGACCCCCTTGAAGGCGCTGGGCTTCGACTCGCTGCTCGCCATGGAGCTGCGGGTGCGCCTGGAGACGGGGCTGAGCATCAAGCTCGCGGGCAACTTCGTCTGGCGGCATCCGACCGTGGCGGCCCTGGCCGCCGGGCTCGCCCAGCAGATGGGGCTCGATCCGGCCGACCGGCCGGAGGAGCGGCTGGGCGCCCCGGGCTGACGGGGCCGGCGGTGGCACGGGACGGCGGTGCCACCGGCCGGCGGCTACGGACCGGTGTCCGCGCCAACCGGGGCCGTGCCACCCGGGACCGGATGACGCGGGGCCGGGCGGTCCGTGGCGGGGCGGGCCCAGGCGCTCACGGCCAGCTTGCCGGTGGTGCCCAGATCGACAAGGTCGGGCACGGTCTGCGCGTCCTTTTCGCCGCCGTTCGGCGCGATCCGCACATAGCGCCCGTCGGCGGCGGGGCGGGCGATGTCCGTGACCAGATTCCGCCACAGCAGCCGCGCCACCGCCCGTTCACCGGGCTTCAGCAGCACCGGTCCGCCGACCGTCCCGAAGTCGTCGACGGTGGCGATGTCCGACGCCCGGTGGCTGATCGTGACCTCCAGCGGTTCCAGGTCCTCGTCGAGGACCTGGACGGAGGGGTGGCCGGTCACCGTGTAGGTGCGCTTGCCGCAGTTCACCAGCTCGATCTCCTGCTCCCGCAGCCCCATCGCCGCGTTGGCCTCCGCGGCCCGCAGCAGCACCCCCGAGTCGGGGCAGACCGGGGGAGCGGTGGGCGCCGCGGTGCTCGGAGCGGTGGCGAGGCCCGACGGGCGGGGCGTGGCCTCGTCCGGCACCGCGGCGACTCCCGACGAGGTCTGCGTACCGCATGCGGAGAGCAGAGCGGCCGCCGCGAGCGAGCCGAGCAGCCGTCTTCGGCGGTGACGAGCGGCGCTCCGGGAAACGGGCGCCTGGGGTGTCGCGATCGTCTGCGTGTTCATGCGGCTCATCCTGCCGCAACCCCGGGCGGGATGAGCCGCGTTGGACCGGCCGCCCGGCTACAGCGTCACGACGTCGGCCGTGGCCACGGGTTTTCCATCGGCGAACGACCGGTTGGCCGCGAGCCCGGTGACCAGCGCGAGCGCCCCGTCCTCCTCGGTGGCCGATCGGCGCGAGGCGTCCGAGGCATCAGAGGTGTCCGGGGTTTCGCGGGTGTCCGGGACATCCGCGCCGTCCACGGCGGTCTTTCCGGTGGCCGCCGGATCCACCGGCCCGTACAGCACATCGAGCATCCGCTCGTCCCCGCCGCCGTGCCCCGCGTGGTCGAACTCCGGCAGCGCCACCTCCCGTGGGGGCTCCCACAGCGGCCGCAGCACCAGCCGCGGACCGCCCGCGTTGGCGAGCGCCTGATCGCCGTGGACGGCGCCGCGGCCGGAGGAGGTGCCCAGCACCGGCGGCTGCCACCTGCTCTCCTCGACCTCCAGCTCCAGCCGCCCCCGGGTGCCGTTGAACATCACCCGGTAGCCCTCCCAGGGGGAGTAGGCGGTCAGGTGGTACGTCATGGTGGCGCCGGTGTCATAGCGGACCAGCAGCGCCATGTCGTCCTCGATGGTTATGCCGTCGCCGAACACATTGCGGTCGCGGTGGTAGCCGTCCACGCCCTCGGCGTCCAGATACAGCGAGCGCAGCGCGTCGTTCCCGGCGAGCTCCAGCGCGAACGGGTCGTCCCGCGCGGCGGTGGCGCCGTGTGCCCGCTCGTACTCGCGCCGGTAACCGCTGCGCTCACCCGCCGTACGGCCGTAGAAGCCGAGCCCGCCGTAGCCGAACACCTCCTCTGGACGTGCCCCCAGCCACCAGTTGACCAGGTCGAAGTGGTGGCTGGACTTGTGCACCATCAGCCCGCCGCTGTGCTGCTTCTCGCGGTGCCAGCGGCGGAAGTAGTCGGCCCCGTGGCGGGTGTCCAGCAGCCATTCGAAGTGCACCGACAGCACCTCGCCGATGGCGCCGCCCGACAGCTGCCGGTGGACCTCCTCGTGCACCGGGTTGAAGCGGTAGTTGAAGGCGACCGTCAGATGGTTGCCGGTCTCGCCGACCGTCTCCAGGATGCGACGGCACTTGGCCGCGTCCGTGGTCATCGGCTTCTCGGTGACCACTCGGCAGCCGGCCCGCAGCGCGGGCACGATATACCCGTCGTGCAGTGCGTCCACGCAGGTCACCACCACTTCCTGGATATCGTCCGCGCGCAGCCGCCGCTCGAATTCCGCCGGGCTCCAGGTGGCCGCCTCCGGTTCGCCCGCCTCCTTCAGCAGCCGCTGGTGGTGGGCGATGCGCACCGGGTTCGGATCGCACAGCGCGGCGACCCTCAGGTGCGGGCGGCGGGCCAGCGCCTCGGTGAACATCTGGGCCCGGGAGCCGGTGCCCACCACCACGGCACGGGACGGGGTGCTGCCGACGGTCATGCGTCCTCCAGCGGGAGCGAAACGATTCAATCTATTCAATCCGAAGTCGATCAACGCGTGCGCAGAATAGGTCGATCGGCGCCCCGCCACCATGGCACCCCGCCGCCACGGGGAGTGGAGGGCAGCGCGGGGGCGGATGTGTGCGGGGGTGCGCCGACGGTCCCTGTGCAACGATGAAACAAGTGGACATGAGCTCCGGAGGCCCGGCGCGGCGGACGTGTCCGATCGACGCCGGCGCCCCTCACAGGTCCTGGGAGGACGACGGGCCATGACCGATATCCAGGAGTCGCTGCGCGAGATGATGGAGTGCGAGGGCGCTCTCGCGGCCTCGCTCGTCGACTATCTGAGCCGGATCACCCTGGGCGTGGCCCAGACCGCGCAGGGGCCGGATCTGGAGAAGGTGGCCTACGGGGACACGGATTTCATGCGGGCCAAGCTGTCCACCCTGGAGATGCTCGGTTACGACCCGGAGCGCCTCGAGGACATCGTCGTCACGCTGGACACCGAATATCACGTGATCCGTCCGCTCAGTCAGCGCACCCGCCAGGGTGTCTTTCTCTATCTGGTGGCCGACCGGACCCGGGTCGACCTGGACGCCGTGCGGGCGACGATGCGCGGTGTGGCCCACCGGCTCGACGTCTAGGGCCTGTCTGGCCCTAGAAGCGGTGCATCCGGGTTTAGGGATGAGGAATCCGGCGAGGAGTCCCATAGCCGACTCTGTGTGTGCGTGGTGCCGCACACCGTCGCGGTTTGTATCGAGGACCGGGACGGCCCGAGATCCTGCGCCATCGGGCTTTACGGGCGAAGGGGGATAAATGGTAGGAAGGGTGCGTGGTCGGAGTTTTCAGTCGATCAAGACTCGCCCCGTACACCTCCTCCCGGAAGCATCTCCGCTCCCTGCTCAGCGTGCGCAGCCTGAGCGTGCGCAGCATCGCCGGGCAGGTTTTCGCTGTCCAGGTACTGCTCGTCTGTCTGCTCATCGTCGCGGCCACGACGGCGCTGGTCCTCCAGGCCCGTAACGACAGCGAGCAGGAGGCCCTCAACCGCGCCACCGCCGTCGCCCAGACCTTCGCCACCTCCCCGGGGATCGTGGCCGCGATGCGCACGGACGATCCGACCGCCCTGCTACAGCCCCGCGCCGAGGACACCCGTCACCGGGCGCATCTGGACTTCGTCGTCGTGGCGAACACCAAGGGCATCCGCTACACCCACCCCAAGCCCCAGTACATCGGCAAGGAGCTCGTCGCCGACTGGCGGCCCGTGGTGAAGGGCAAGATCGTCACCGAGTCCGTGCAGGGGCCACTCGGCCGGGAGGTCCAGGCCACCGTCCCGATCCCCAGCGGCGACGGCAAGGTGGCCGGTGTGGTGTGCGCCGGAATGACCGCCGCCGATGTGAGCAGCCGGGTCGAGCGCCAGCTGCCGCTGGTCTTCGGCTCCGCCGCCGGTGCGCTCGCACTCGCCACCGGTGGGACGGCGCTGGTCGGCGGGCGGCTGCGACGGCAGACCCGGGGGCTCGGCCCCGCCCAGATGACCCGCATGTACGAGCACCACGACGCCGTCCTGCACTCGGTGCGGGAAGGCGTGCTCATCGTCGACTCCCACGGCCGCCTCGTCCTCGCCAACGACGAGGCCGGACGGCTGCTGGAGCTGCCCCCGAAGGCCGAGGGCCGCCCCGTCACCGAGCTCGGCCTCGAGCCGCGCACCGCCGAGCTGCTCGCCTCGGGCCGGTTCGCCACCGACGAGGTGCATCTGGCCGGGGACCGGATGCTCGCCATCAACCAGCGCCCCACGCGGTGGGACGGCGGGATGTCCGGAAGCGTCGCCACCCTCCGCGACTCCACCGAACTGCGCGCGCTGTCCGGCAAGGCGGAGGTGGCGGAGCGGCGGCTGAGGCTGCTCTACGAGTCCGGTGCGAAGATCGGCACCACCCTCGACGTCGAGCGGACCGCCGAGGAGCTGACCCGCTTCGCCGTCCCGTGGTTCGCCGACTTCGCCACCGTCGACCTCGTGGACCCCGTGCTGCGCGGCGACGACCCCGTGGGCAGCGCCATGCGCCGCACCGCCACCTCCGGTGTGCGGGCCGACCATCCGCTGTGGCGGGTCGGCAAGGTGATCACCTACACCGGCACCGTGCCCCAGGCGCTGGGCTTCGGCGGGGGCCGGCCGGTGCTCGAGGCGGATCTGCGGACCTATGCGGGATGGCAGGAGCAGGACCCCGAACAGGCCACGAGGATCATCAGATATGGCATCCACTCGATGATTACCATCCCGCTGCGGGCACGGGACGTCACCCTGGGCATCGCCACGTTCTGGCGCTCCGAGGAGGCCGAACCGTTCGACGAGGACGATGTGGCGCTCATCGAGGAGCTGGTCGCCCGCGCCGCGGTCGCCATCGACAACGCCCGCCGCTACACCCGCGAACACGCCATGGCGGCCACCCTCCAGCGCAGTCTGCTGCCCCAGGGCCTGCCCGAACAGGACGCCCTGGACGTGGCCCACCGCTATCTGCCCGCCCAGGCCGGAGTCGGCGGCGACTGGTTCGACGTCATACCCCTGCCCGGCGCCCGGGTCGCCCTCGTCGTCGGCGATGTCGTCGGCCACGGACTGCACGCCGCCGCCACCATGGGCCGGCTGCGCACCGCCGTGCACAACTTCTCCGCGCTCGATCTGCCGCCCGATGAACTCCTGGCCCATCTGGACGAGTTGGTCAGCCGGTTCGACCAGGACCAGGCCGCCGCGGGCACCGACGCCCCCGGCATCAGCGGCGCCAGCTGTCTGTACGCCATCTACGACCCGGTCTCCGGCCGCTGCACGATGGCGGGCGCCGGGCACCCGGGCCCGGCGGTGGTCCTCCCCGACTCCACCGTGACCTTCCCCGATATGCCCCTCGGCCCGCCGCTGGGCCTCGGCGGCGAACCCATCGAGACCGCCGAGGTGGAGCTGCCCGAGGGCAGCCGGCTGGCCCTGTTCACCGACGGGCTGATCCGCGATCGCGGGCGGGACTGCGACGAGGGGCTCGGCGTTCTGCGCGGCATCCTCGCCGGACTGTCCGGTGACTCTCCGGAGGAGACCTGCCAGGCCGTCTTCGAGACCATGGCCTCCGCCCACCCCGGCGACGACATCGCCCTCCTCGTGGCCCGCACCCATCTCCTGGACCCCGGGCACGTCGCCGAATGGGAGCTGCCCTCCGACCCCGCCGCGGTCGCCCGCATCCGCAACGAGGCCGCCGAGCAACTCAGCGCCTGGGGGCTGGAGGAGGCCGGTTTCACCACCGAACTCATCCTCAGCGAGCTGATGACCAACGCCATCCGCTACGGATCCGCCCCCAGCCGCGTCCGGTTGCTGCGCGCCCGCACCCTCATCTGCGAGGTGGCCGACGGCTCCAGCACCTCTCCCCATCTGCGCCGCGCCGCCACCACCGACGAGGGTGGCCGAGGGTTGTTCCTCGTCGCGCAGTACTCCCTGCGCTGGGGGACCCGCTACACCCCCAATGGCAAGATCATCTGGGCCGAACAGCCGCTGACCGCCTCGATGCCCTCGCAGGGCGGGCCCACGGCCGAGGAACTCCTCGACCAGTGGGCCGACATCCCCGGCTGAACCCGCGACCCCGGCCGGGCCCGATTGGCGCGGAGGCGGGGTCAGACGACACCCTCATGGCGTAAAGCGCCGCTCACCAGGGGCCATTGGGCCCGGCGGCGCGATGGGCTATGGAGGAATGCGGCATGCGCAAGAGGCTGCGGGAGCGGCTGCGGTACTGGTTCGACGGGACGATGGACCGTGGTACCCCGGCGCTGATCGGCTGGCTGGGGCTGGCCTCACTGGCCTTGATCACCCTGGTCTCCGGGGTGGTGGTCGCCTTCGCCCACAAGGACACCGAGGACAACGGCGGTTGGCCGGGCATCGTCTGGATGAGCCTGCTGCGCACCCTGGATCCGGGCACGATGGGCGGGGACACCGGGCGGCCGCTGTTCCTGATCCTGATGCTCACGGTGACCATCGGCGGAATCTTCATCGTCAGCGCGCTGATCGGCGTGATGACCACCGGTCTGGAGGCCCGGATCCAGCAGCTGCGCAAGGGCACCTCACGGCTGATCGAGCACGGCCACACCATAGTGCTGGGCTGGTCGGAGCAGGTCTTCACGGTGATAGCGGAGCTGGTGGAGGCCAATCAGAGCGAGCGGCGCTCCTGTGTGGTGATCCTCGCCGACCGGGACAAGGTCGATATGGAGGACGAGATCCGGCGCCGTATCCCGGACACCGGGAAGACCCGGGTGATCTGCCGCTCCGGCAATCCGCTCCAGCGCGGCGATCTGGAGCTGGTGAGCCCGGACAGTGCCAAGGCCATCATGGTGCTCTCGCCCGTCGGGGACGACAGCGACATCGACGTCATCAAGTCGCTGTTGCTGCTCAACGGCCGCACCTGGGCCGGGAGGCGGCCCAATGTGGTGGCCGCCGTGCAGAGTTCGGCGAACCTGGCGGCCGCCCGGCTGGCCGCGGGGGACTCCGCGCTGGTGATCGACGCCGATGACATCGCGGTCGGGCTGATCGTGCAGTCCCATCGCCAGTCCGGTCTGTCCACCGTCTTCAACGAACTGCTCAGCTTCATCGGCAATGAGATCTACCCCTGGCACGAGCCCGCTCTGGCCGGCGCCACCTATGGGGAGTCGCTCAACGCCTTCGAACTCGGTGTGCCCATCGGCCTGCACCGCGCGGACGGCGAGGTGCTGGTCAACCCCGCCATGGACACCGTGATCGGGCGCGAGGACCGGCTGCTGATGGTCGCGGAGGACGATCTGCTCATCAAGGCGGCGGCCGCCCGGCCCCGGATCGTGCGCCCGGCGATGGCCACGGCCGCGGACCGGCCGCCGGTACCGGACCGTACGCTGCTGATCGGCTGGAACTCCCGTGCGGAGAAGATCATCGCCCAGCTCGACCTGCTGGTGAAACCCGGGTCGGTGGTGGACATCGCCGCCCCGCGGCCACCCCGGGAGGAGGCGAACCGGGAGCTGACGAACCTCACGGTCGGCTTCAAGTACTGCGAACCCACCCGCCGCCCGTCGCTGGAGGCGCTCGGGCTGGACGGCTACCGCCATATCGTGGTGCTGACGGACGACGGGATCGACCCCGGACGGGCCGATGACCGCACTCTGGTCACCCTGCTCCACCTGCGCGACATCGAGATCCAGCTCGGCGATCCGTACTCGATCGTGACCGAGATGCACGACGACGCCAACCGCGAGGTCGCGCAGGTCACCAAGGCCGACGACTTCATCGTCTCCACCAAGGTGATCAGCCTGCTGCTGACCCAGCTCACCGAGAACCGCCATCTGTACGCGGTCTTCGCCGACCTCTTCGACCCCCAGGGCTCCGAGATCTACCTCAAACCGGCGCCCAGCTATCTGATACCGGGTGAGGAGGCGAACTTCGCCACCGTCATCGAGGCCGCCGCCCAGCGCGGTGAGACGGCCATCGGCTACCGGCTGGCCCGGCAGAGCGACGAGCCACCGCTCTACGGCGTCCATCTCAACCCGTCCAAGACCGCACCGCTGACCCTGGAGGAGGGCGACACGGTGGTGGTCCTGGCCGAGGACTGAACGAGGGCGCGAAGGACGGCCGGGCGTCAGCCGAGCGCGCGGTGGGCGCCGGGGGTGTGCGCGCCCTCGGCCAGCAGCCGCAGGGCGTGGTGCAGCCGAAGCTGGGTGCGCCACCGCGGGAACGTCATCCCCAGCTCCGCCGCGCACAGCCGGGTCAGGGTGCGCTCGCCGACCCCGGGCGTCGATGCCACCACCGGCGGGGAGGGGACGCATGCCCGTCGTCGCATGGGGAGCGTGGCGGATACTCGGCATCGCCTCTCATGCTGACGACCGCCGGATCCCACCGGCGGCCGCCGGATTCCGCCGCGGCCGTCAGCGGACGGCCAGGGCGCCGTCCACGTTCATGATGGTGCCGGTGGTCCAGCCGGCCCGGGGCGAGGCGAGGAAGGCCACCGCGGCCGCCACCTCGTGGGGTTCGCCGATCAGGTCCGGGGGACGGGCGTCCGGGTCAACGGTATCGCCCCCGGCACCGGGGTCCTCGGCGCCCGTCGGGACGAGGCGGTCGCGTTCACACGCCGGGGCGCGCACGGCGCCGGGGGCGATGCCGTTGACCCGGACACCGGAGGGGCCCAGTTCCCCGGCGAGCGCCCGGGTCATCGCGTTGATGGCGCCGCGGGTGGCGGAGTAGGCCGCGGAGGGGCGGTCGGCGGACATCGCGTGGGCCCAGTAGCTGCTGATGTTGATGATGCTGCCGCGGCCCTCGACGAGCGCGGGCAGCAGCGCCTGGGCCAGCAGGAAGGGCACCCGGACATTGAGGTGCAGCATGGTGTCGAAGGAGTCCGCCGAGGTCTGGGCGAGCGGGCTGAAATGTGCCGTGCCCGCGTTGTTGACCAGCGTGTCCACCCGTTCGGTGAGCGCGAGCACCTGATGCGCGGCGGCGGTCGCGGCGCCGGGGTCGGCCAGGTCGACACGGAGGGTGCGTACGGCGGTGCCATGTCCGGCCAGGGTGTGGCGGGCCCGCTCCAGCTTGTCCCGGTCGTGGCCGAGTAGCACCAAGTCCGCGCCCTCCACGGCGAAGGCGTCCGCGATGGCGTAGCCGAGGCCCTCGCCGCCGCCGGTGATCACCGCGGTGGTGCCGGCGAGATGGCTCATGGCGGCGGTTCCCTTCGACATGCCGGTCCTATCGCGGCGGCCTCCTAAACGGGCAGATCTTGTCCGATTGGATCTTCAGCGTATGTATCCGGACAGAATCTGTCCACTTGGCCCCGGCCATGACCCGGCGTACGACCGGCTCCGATCCCCTCTCCGTGGCGCACACTGAGATGTCATGGAGTTGCAGATCACCGCCACCTCGCCCGAACATCCGGCGTCTCTGCTCGATCTGCCGTGGAACATCCCGCTGGAGGAGTGGCCGGAGGAGCATCTGGTCGCGCTGCCCCGCGGCATCTCCCGCCATGTGGTCCGCTTCGCCCAGGCGGGCGGCGAGATCGTCGCGGTGAAGGAGGTCGGTGAGTGGGCGGCCGTACGGGAGTACGGGCTGCTGCGCGATCTGGACCGGCTCGCCGTCCCCGCGGTGGACGCGCTCGCGGTGGTCACCGGGCGCACCGACGAACACGGCGAGCCGCTGGAACCGGCGCTGATCACCCGCCATCTGGTGGGGTCCCAGCCGTACCGTTCGATGTTCCAGACCACCATGCGGCCCAGCACCATCAGACGGCTGCTCGACGCGCTCGCCGTGCTGCTGGTGCGGTTGCATCTGGCCGGGTTCGCCTGGGGCGACTGCTCGCTGTCCAACACCCTCTTCCGGCGCGACGCGGGCGCGTACGCCGCCTATCTGGTGGATGCCGAGACCGGGCAGCTCCAGCCGAGGCTCACCAGCGGACAGCGGGAGTACGACGTCGAGGTGGCGCGGGTGAACATCGCGGGCGAGCTGATGGACCTGGAGGCGAGCGGCTCCCTGCACCCCTCGGTCGACCCGGTGCTCTTCGGCCAGGCCATCGTCGAGCGCTACTGCGAGCTGTGGCATGAGCTGACCCGTGAGTCGGTCTATCCGCTCGCCCGGCGCCACGCCATCGACCAGCGCGTCCGGCGCCTGAACGACCTCGGGTTCGACGTGGCGGAGATGCAGATCGAGCGCTCACCCGACGGCGACACCGTCACCTTCGTGCCCAAGGTCGTCGACGCGGGCCACCACCAGCGGCAGTTGCTGCGGCTGACCGGGCTCGACGCGGAGGAGAACCAGGCCCGCAGCCTCCTGAACGACCTGGAGACCTGGATGGCCACCCAGGACGACTACGCGCCCGGCGATCCGCTCGGCGCGCGGCCGGAGGTGCTGGCCCACCGATGGGTCCGCGATGTCTTCCGGCCCACCGTGCGTGCCGTTCCCAAGGAGCTGCGCGGTGCCACGGACACCGCGCAGATCTACTACGAACTGCTCGAACACCGCTGGCTGTTGTCCGAGCGGGCCCACCGTGACGTGGGTCTGGACACCACCGTCGAGGACTACATACGCACCGTCCTGGGCCACCGCCCCCACGGCTGAACGGCCCCGGGACTTCCCGGCCGGGCGCTCAGGACCCCGCGGTCAGCACCTTCCGGATCGACTCGATGACGCGCGGCGCCTGGTCGTTGAGGTAGAAGTGGCCGCCGGAGTACACCTGGAGGTCGAAGCCACCGGAGGTGTGCTCGCCCCAGGCGCGCGCCTCCTCGATACTCGCCTTGGGGTCGTCGTCCCCCACATGCGCGTGGATGGGCGTCGCCAACTGCGGGCCGGGGGTGTAGCGATAGGTCTCGGCCGCCTTGTAGTCGCTGCGGATCGAGGGCAGCACCATCCGCAGGATCTCGTCGTCGCCGAGGAGCTGGGTGTCGGTGCCGCTGAGCGCCTTCATCTCGGCGATCAGTCCGTCGTCGTCACGGAGGTGGACGGACTCGTCGCGGTGGCAGGAGGGGGCGCGCCGCCCCGAGGCGAACAGCGCCATCGGCACCACGCCCTTCTGCTCCAGGCGCAGGGCGACCTCGAAGGCCAGGGTGGCGCCCATGCTGTGGCCGAAAAGCGCCACCGGCCTGTCCGTCCAGGGCAGCAGCTCGGGCACCAGCGCGTCGGCCAGGTCGGGGATATTGTCGACGCACTTCTCGTTGCGCCGGTCCTGGCGCCCCGGATACTGCACGGCGAGCACGTCGACCGTGGGCGAGAGCGCCTTGGAGACGGGGAAGTAGTAGGAGGCGGACCCGCCGGCGTGGGGCAGGCAGACGAGTCGCGTCGCGGCGGCCGGCGCGGGGTGGAACTGCCTGATCCACAGGCTTGTGCCGGTGGGGTTTGCGCTCACGTGATGTCCTTTCGTGCCGCTCGCTCTGCGGCGGCTGTCGGAGGGCTGTCGCGCGCGTGCCTCGGTTCGCGCGCAGACCAGTAGACCACCCTGCCTGTCCCATTCGACCTGCGGCCACCCCTATTTCGGACGGGAGTCCCCTAGTATTTCCCTCGTGTCGGTCATGGGCAGGGGACGGTGAGTACGCCCCGTTCGGCCGTCCGCAGCGCGAGGGCCGCCAGCGCCTCGGGGGCGCCTGCCTGACCGCGAATTCCCGGGAAGGCGTTGATGTCCACGATCAGCGGGGCGCCGCCGCCCGTGTCGATCAGATCCACGCCGTAGACGTCGAGCGAGAACACCGCACCGACCCGGAGCACCATATCCAGCCAGCCGGGCGGCAGCGCGTCCAGGGCGAGCGGCAGGTTGGGACCGCGGCCGCCCGCCGTCAGCTCCGACCGGCGCAGCGCGGCGAACACGCTGCCCGCGATCACCCACAGCTTGTGGTCCCAGCCGTCGTTCGGGATGAAGTCCTGCACCACCACGGGCTCATCGGCCCAGTCGGCCGTCAGGTCGCGCAACCGCGCGGCATCGTCGGCACGGGCCACCAGGTCATGGCGCCGGCTGTGGCGGCTCTTGACGACGACGGGGCGGCGCGGCGGCTCCGCCGCCAGCGCGGCGAGCGAGGCCACGGTACGGGTGGCGGCGAACGGCAGCCCGGCGCGCAGCGCCCGTTCGGCCATCACCGTCCGGTCCTGGCAGCGCGCGGTGGCCGCGGCCGAGTTCACCACCGGGGCGCCGCGCCGCTCCAGGGACCGGGCGAGCGCCAGCGCACACGGGGTCCGGGCCTTCAGCAGATACACATCGGCGAGCTCCCCGGAGGAGACGGGGTCCTGCCCCCCGGTCTGGTGGCCGCCCGGGTCGAGCGCCACCACCTCATGGTGCGGGGTCAGCACATCCGCGGTGTCGGCGAGGAGTTGATGGCCGGGGTCGGCGGTGATCAGACCGATCCTCATCGGCCGCCGCTCACCGTCGCGGTCACCCGGCCCCTGGCCGGGACCGGCTCCGGGCCACGCACCGGCCCGTGGAGGGCGCCGACGAGCGCGGCCTTCGACCGGCCGCCGCCCCTGCGCGCCAACTCCAGTATCGCGCGCCCCACCCGGGCCGCCGCGTCCGGCACCTCCGTGAAGCTGGGGAAGTCGTTCACATCGACCACCACCGGCCCATCCGGGCCCAGCAGCACATCCACCCCGTACAGATCGAGGCCGTAGACCGCGCCGACCTCGGCGGCGATGGCCGCCACCTCGGCGGACAGCGGCACCCGGCGTCCGCGTGCGTTCCCGTCGGGGCTCAGCGGTGACACCCGCTCGGTCGCGTACAATTCCCCGTCCACGCAGTAGACCTTGAGGTCGACGCCCGAATTCGGCACATAGGGCTGGGCGATGAGCATGTCCTCCGCGGCCAGTTCGGTACGCAGCTCCCTCAGCCGGTCCGGTGTCGGCACCAGCCGCACGGCCCGCCCCGAGCTGCCGTCCGCGGGCTTGACCACCAGCGGGAACTCGGCCTCCGGTATCTCCTCCAGCGCCTCGGGCCGGGCCGCCGCGTAGGTGGGCGGCATCGGCAGCCCGCCGCCGCGCCCGATGGCGGCCGCCAGCGCCTTGTCCCGTACGCCGCGGATGGAACGGGCGTCGTTGACGGTGGTCAGCCCGACCGCCGCCGCGGCCTCCAGCAGCGTCAGCCCGGGGCCTCCGGACACCGTCTTGAGGACCCACGCGTCATGGCTGCCCGCCCGCACCGTGTCGGACATCCGCATCAGGGATCGGCCCGGCCGGACCACGTCCACCTGGTGGCCCCAGGCGGAGAGTTGACGGATCACCTCACGCGGCATGCCGTCATGGCGATAGCGCTCCTCCACCAGAAAGCAGAGTCTCATCGGCACTTCTTCCTCGTCACCGGACAGTTTCCCGGGCCGCTGCCGAGAGTGTCCGGCGCGCCATGGCCCCCCAGGATGTCATCCGCCGTTCTTTTACGATCTCCTGGGCCAAGGCATGGCGCCCGGTGGCCTGTTTATCGGGCTAAGTTTCCTTTACTCTGCTGAATATGACGCTGACGCGCAGGGAACGAGAGATTCTCGCGCTGCTCCGGCGGGACCCGCTGGCCGGGGCCCAGGCCATCGCCGACGCCCTCGGGACCACCCGGGCCGCGGTCAATGTCCATCTCTCCAACCTGGGCAAGAAGGGCGCCATCCTGGGGCGCGGCTACATCCTGCGCCAGGAGCGCGCGGTGGTGGTCATCGGCGGGGCCAATGTGGACATCAAGGTGCGCAGCCTCGCCCCCGTCGCGTACCGCACCAGCAATCCGGGGCACTCCCACACCAGCCCCGGCGGGGTCGGCCGGAATGTCGCCGAGAACCTCGCCCGGCTGGGCACCCCCACCCATCTCATCGCCGCCGTGGGCCGGGACGCGGCGGGGGAGCGGCTGCTGAGCGAGACCCGGGCCGCCGGGGTGCGCATCGACCATGTGCACCGCGGCCCGCATCCCACCGGCACCTATACGGCGGTGCTGGACGCCGACGGGGATCTGGTCGTGGCCATCGCCGACATGGCCGCCACCGACGCGCTGGGCCCCGAGCATCTGCACACCGCGCGTGAACTCATCGGCCACGCCCGGCTGCTGGTGCTGGACGGGAACCTCGCCCCGGGTGTGCTCTCGTACGTCCTGGACATCGCCTCCGCCACCGGTGTCCAGACGCTGATCGACCCGGTGAGCGTCCCCAAGGCGGCGCTGCTCGCCCCGCTGTTCGCCACCGGGCGCCCGGTCTTCGCCGTCACGCCCAACGTCGCGGAGCTGGGCGCGCTCACCGGCCGGGCGCCCGACGGGGCCGCCGGGGCGGACGACCCGGAGCTGCTCCGGGCCGTGGCCGTCCTCCATGAGCGCGGAGTGCGGCATGTGTGGGTGCGGCTCGGCGCGCGCGGCTCCCTGCTGAGCACCCTCGACGAGGGCCGGGTGCTCCTCGACGCGCCACCGGCCGAGGTGTGCGACGTCACCGGGGCCGGGGACGCGATGCTGGGCGCGTTCGCACACGCCCTGCTCGGCGGCGCCGACCCCGCCGACGCCGCCCGCTACGGCCACGCCGCCGCAGCGCTGACGGTGGCCACTTCCGCCACCGTACGACCCGACCTGACCCCGCGTCTGATCGAGGACGCGCTCAACGCACCGCCGCGGAGGACCACATGACCACGCCCCACCCCCGGATGGCTCTCACCGAGGAGGTCGCGGAGGCGCTGCGCGACGGCCGTCCCGTGGTCGCGCTGGAGTCCACGATCATCAGCCACGGCATGCCGTATCCGCAGAACGTCGAGATGGCCACCGAGGTCGAGCGGATCATCCGCGCCGAGGGGGCGGTCCCCGCCACCGTCGCCGTCCTCCACGGCACACCGCGCGCCGGTCTGGACCGCGCCGATCTGGAACTGCTCGCCACCAGCCCCGACGTCGGCAAGGTCAGCGTGCGCGACCTCGCCCATGTCATCGCCCGCGGCGGCCATGGCGCGACCACCGTGGCATCCACCATGCGGCTCGCCGCGCTCGCCGGGATCCGCGTCTTCGTCACCGGTGGCATCGGCGGAGTGCACCGGGGCGCGGAGCGGTCCTTCGACATCAGCGCGGATCTCACCGAGCTCGCCACCACCCCGGTCGCCGTCATCAGCGCCGGGGTCAAGAGCATCCTCGACATCGGGCTCACCCTGGAGAAGCTGGAGACCCTGGGCGTCCCGGTGCTCACCTACGGCACCGACGACTTCCCCGCCTTCTACTCCCGGGTCAGCGGCTTCCGCTCCCCGCTGCGCGTCGACACGCCCGAGGAGATCGCCGCCACCATGCGCGCCCAGTGGGAGCTGGGCATGACGGCGGGGCTGAGCATCGCCAATCCGGTCCCCGAGGCCGAGGAGATCCCGGCCGAGCGGATGGACGGCGTCATCGAGCGGGCCCTGGCCGAGCTGGCGGAAGCGGGAATCGGCGGCAAGGACGCCACCCCGTATCTGCTGGGCCGGATCGTGGAGTTGACGGAGGGGGAGAGCCTGCGCACCAATATCGCCCTGGTCAAGAACAACGCACGACTCGGGGCGCGGATCGCGATCCACTATGCCGCCGGGGCGCGGAATGTCTCGTGACCGAGGCGGGACCTACAGCGAGCGGACCTCGGAGAGCTCGACCCGGCCGCCGATCTCGATGGAGCCGTCCGGCAGGGGACCGGTGAGGATCTGTGACCCCACACCCTGGGTGATGTTCAGGGCGCGCCCCAGCTCGCCCGAGAGGACCAGGGCGGCGGCGCCGGTGGCCTCGTCCTCGACGATCCCGTCCCCCCGGCGGGGAAACGCCCGCGCCCGCACCCGGCCCGCGGCCTCGTCCTGCCACGCCCATGCGTACAGCCAGCCCTCGCCCTCCGGAGGCGAGGGCAGCGCGTCCACCTCCTCGGGGGAGGCGTATCGCTGAGTGCGTCGCCCGGCCGCCCACGCGGGGCGGCCGGTGATCCAGGTGAACTCGCCGTCCTGGCGCACCGGAACCTCACCGGCGGGCGGCAGCAGCTCGGGCAGGTCCAGCAGCCAGCCGGTGCCCACCAGCGGATGGCCCGCGAAGGGGAGCCGGACGCTCGGGGTGTAGATGTCGACGACGCCGCGCTCCGGATCGTCCACGAACACGGTCTCGCTGAACCCCAGCCGAGCGGCGACCCGTTGCCGCTGCGCCGCACCGGCCACCGCGCCGCCGTCCCGCACCACGCCGAGTTCATTGCCACCGCGGCCGTAGGGCCCGCAGAACACCTTGAGCACGTCCAGATCCGTCACCTGGGCATTCAAACACGGGCGCCGGTACGGCGATCGGCGCGGGAGGCGCGCTCCTGGGGAGGGGGCCCTGTCGGTGGGGTGTTCTACGGTCGGGCCATGACCACGTCCGACGATGTTCGCGCCATCGCCCTGTCGCTGCCGGAAACCACGGAGAAGATCGCCTGGTCGATGCCCACCTTCCGGGTCGCCGGGAAGATGTTCGCCACCTTGCCCGAGGACGAGACCTCGATGGCCGTCAGATGTCCCAAGGTGGAGCGGGAGGAGCTGGTGCTGGCGGAGCCGGAGAAGTTCTGGGTCGCCGCCCATGAGGCGAGTTCGGCCTGGGTGCGGGTGCGGCTGGCCGCGCTGGACGACGTCGATGAGTTGCGGGACATCCTGCTCGACTCCTGGCGGCAGGCCGCACCGGCCTCATTGCTCGAATGACCGCACCACGCGGCCGGTGACTCCTCGAAATGCGGCGATATGCGCGTTCGAGAAGATAACCGACACGGGTGAAAGTCCAGACTTTTCCCGGTAATCGGAGTGCCGTCTTCCGCAGTGCGGGGTTCCCTGGAAGGGGATCAGCGAGGGAGGCCGCATGATGTACGGCCGCAGAACGAACCGCCCCGCGATGTGCGGCGGCCCGTACGCGGCCGCCGTCCTTGTGCTGCTGGCGGTCACCCTGCTGCACGCCGTGCTGGCCCTGGGGATCGTCCGCGACTCGCCGTCCAACGGGCCGGACCAGTGCGCGGCCGGGGCTCCGAACCAGGCCCCGGCCCCCTCCATGCCCGGTGACACCGGCGCTCCCGCCTCGGCCCGGGCCCTCGCCGGGTCAGCCTCCGGGGGCGCTCCGCTTCCCGTAGCCCCGATTCCTGTCGCCCCGGTTCCCGTTGCCCCGGTTCCGGTCGCCCCGGTTTCCCTGGTGCCGGAGGTCGAGGAGGAGCGCTCCATCGCGTCGGCGTCCTCCGTGCTCTCCGCCCGGGACGGTGCCGGGCATCCGGCGCGGCACGCCGGACGGGTGGTTCACGGCGCCTCGTCCGGCGCACATCGATCCCTCTCGACGTCCCTCGGCCCCCTCGTGCTCGTCACGGTCCGCCCCGCCCGCCCCGCGGCGGGTTTCGGCGCGTTCGGCGCCGGGGGCGATGTCCCGGCCGGCCGGCTCTCCTCGCGGTCCGTGGTCCTGCGCTGCTGACCGGGCCCGGGCCGTCCGCCATCCCGTTTCCGCGCCGTACGCGCGGGTCCCGGATGCGGTCCGCCCTGCCCGCCCAGCCGTCGGACGTCCGAGACCGCAGGAGTATCCGCATGCCCATCGATGTCTATGCCGCCATGCGCGCGATGCTGCGCGCGGAGGCCACCAGGCGCCCCGTCACCCCGCAGGCCAGGACCGCCGCCGATCCCTCGCCGCCCGCGGTGGATCCGGCCGCTCCCGCTCCGGTGGACGCCACCGTTCAGGGGGACGCGCCCGCCGAAGAGCCCGTAGCGGCCGTACCGGCACCATCCGCCGTACCGGCACCACCCGCCGCATCCGCACCATCCGCCCCACCGGCCCCGTCGCCCGCGCCGCGCCGCGTCCGCGGGTCCCGCCAGGCCCGGTATCTGTCGCGCTGCCGTGCCGTGCTGCGCGCCGTACGCCACGCCGTGTCGTCCTGCGTCCCCGGGCGCGCGTCACGCCAGGGCCGGTGACCGGCCGCGGAGGGAGAGGAGCCGGAAGCACGGGTGCTGGGAGGTCACACCGGTCCGTCGTTCCGTCCGCCCTCCGGTGAATCCCCGCTCGAGAGCAACCGCTCGCGCTGCGCCACGGCCCAGGCGTAGCCGGGATTCAGCGCCACCGCACGCTCCAGATCCGCCAGCGCCTCCGCGCGCCTGCCCAGGGCCTCGTTGGCCATGGCGCGGCTGCCCAGGGCCCAGGCGTAGCCGGGGTCGAGGGCCAGCGCCCGGTCGTACACCGCGATGGCCTCCTCGTAGTGGCCCGCGAAGCGGTGGACATCGCCGCGTTCGCCCAACGTGCCCGGCACGCCCGGCTCCAGCGCCTCCGCCCGGTCCAGATCGTCCAGCGCACCCGCCGTGTCCCCCAGGGTGCTGCGGACCCGGGCCCGCCGGACCAGCGCCCACGTGTAGTCCCCGTTGAGCTCGATGGCCCGGCCCAGGTCCGCCAGGGCCTCCTGGATCCGGCCGAGCGCCATCTTGGTCTGGCCGCGGCTGCCCAGCGCCACATGGTCGGCCGGATCGGCCTCGATCACCGGGTCCAGCCGGGCCAGCGCCTCCTCGTACCGGCCCGCCCGGCGGCAGGTCTCACCGCGCTCGCGCTGGACCCAGGTCGAGCCCGGCTCCAGCGCGTCCACACGGTCCAGCGCGTCCATCGCCGCGGTGAACTCCCCGGTCGCCCGGTGGACCACGGCACGTCCGAAGTGCGCCCGTACGTTTCCCGGGTCCAGCTCGATCGCCCAGTGGAAGTCCTCCAGCGCCCCCTCGAACTCCTCGACCGACCGGCGGTGCCAGCCCCGTACGACATGGGCCGCGACCCGCCCGGCGGCGTCCAGCCCGGCCCGTGCCAGCAGCAGCCCCATCGCCTCGATCCCGCGCCGCCGTTCATCCGCCAGCGCCTCCACCAGGTGCCACCCCCAGGCGCGCACCGTCTCCGCGTCGGCGTCCTCGCCCGCCTCGGCCAGCGTGGTCGCCCAGCGCCGGGCCACCGCCGGTCCGGCGTCGCAGGCGGCGATCCCGTCCCGCAGCGCTCCGGGCAGCGTCGCCGACGGCCGTGCGCACAGCAGGTGGTACCACTCCTCCAGACGCGGTCCGCTCCAGGCGTCCAGCCGCCACCCGTCGCGCGGGTCGAGCCCTCCGGCGGCCGCCTCGCGCCACCCGGCGAAGGTCTCCGCAAGCCGGGTGTGCGCCGCGCTCCACCGCTGCGGTGAGGTAGTGCGCTGGAGCCGCAGCATCGGGGCGCGGACCACGTCGTGGTAGCGGGCCGCCCCGCCGCGGTCGCCGATGAACGGCAGCGACCGCAGCCAGCCGAACAGCCCGGCTCCGTCGTCGTCCGCCGCCGCCCTGAAGACGTCCTCGTTCAGCCGCCGGGGCAGCGCGCCCGCGAGCGCGGCGGAGCGGCGCACCGGATCGCGCTCCCACTTCAGGAACCGGTCGACGGCGGTGGCGCTGGGGTCGTCCAGGTCGCCGTCGGTTCCGGGGTTCTCGGCGAGCGTGGACACCAGGACCGGCAGCCGGCCGGACAGCCGCAGCACCTCCCGTACCACCGGCTCATCGGTGATCCCCTTGGCGGACAGCAGCTGCCGGGCCTCCGCGTCCGTGAACGGCTCCAGCGGCAGTTCCGCGACCACATCGGCCAGGTCGCCCCAGCAGCCGGGGTCCAGCCGGGTCTGCCCGGCCAGCACCAGCACCGTGTTGGCCGGGAGGGTGCCGAGGCGTTCGCTGGTCAGCAGGGTGCGCAGCCAGGGGTCGAGCAGCGGGCCGAGGCGCTCGTAGGTGTCGAAGAGGAGCACCAGCCACGGCACCGCCGCGGCCGTCTCCGACAACTCCCGCACCAGCAGCGGGGTCAGCGTCTCCACCGGGTCCAGCACCAGCTGGACGTCCTTGTGGTCGCGGAACCGCGAGCCGAGCGCCGCCCGCAGCCGATCGGTGCCTTCCGCGAGCGGCACCGGGTCGACGGCGCCCGCCAGCGCCCCGACACCCGGGACCATGCCGAGACCGGCGAGACCCGCCCGTGCGGCGGCCATGCTGCCGGTGCTCGGCCCCTGTCGCTCGCCCTCAGCCGGTGCCGACTCCGCCTCGTGGCGGCGCTGCCGATAGGTGGCGAGCCGCCGGTCGAAGGCGCTCAACTCCCGTCCCTGACGCGCGAATTGTTCGCTGATCGAGGCCATCGCCTCGGGGACGGAGCTCGCCGTCTCATCGACGCGGGCGGTGAGCGCGCCGTACTCCTGCCGGGAGGTCTGCTCCAGCCGGCGCATCAGCCAGGTCTTGCCCACGCCCGCGTGACCGTGCACATGGAAGACGAAACGATGCCGCTCGTCCTCCGGCGGCAGCCCGAAATTGTCCCGGAACGCGTCCAGTTCCCGGCGCCGCCCCACGAATCCGGCGTTCCTGCGCCCCTGGATCAGCTCCTGCATCGACGGCCGTGCCCGCCCCATCGGCCCCCTCCTCCGGTCCCGGCCCAGTCTGCCAGCGCGATCAGTGTGCGGACTCATCACGTTTGACGTGCACGTACCCAGCTACCGCGGCGGAACCACGCCCCCCGACGACCGGGACGCCGCCCGCGGCACGGCGGGAGGGCGCTTGGCATCGGCGCGCCGTCCACGCTCGTGCTCGCGGTGGCGGCCGGGCGATTGACTACCGCCCCGGGCGCGTCGGAGACTGGCGTTCCGCCAAAGTGAACTCAAGTTCACTCCGCGAACACGCCCTTGGGGCGAGGGACCGCAAAGGACATCCGATATGACCCTTCACCGCGATCTGCTGATCGATGGCAAGGACACCCCGGCCGTCTCGGGGCGCACCGCCGAGGACCTCAACCCCTACACGGGGGAGGTGTTCGCCACCGTGGCGGCCGCCGGGGCCGAGGACGTGGCGCGTGCGGTGGCCGCCGCCGACGCCGCCTTCCCGGCGTGGGCGGAGCTGTCCCCGTTCGAGCGCCGTGCGATCTTCCTGACCGCGGCGGACCTGCTGGAGTCCCGCGCCGACCGGGCCGCCGAGATCATGGCCCAGGAGACCGGGGGCACCGCGCCCTGGGCGCACTTCAACGTGGGCCTGGCCGCGGCCATCCTCCGCGAGGCCGCCGCCGCGATCACCGCCCCGCGCGGTGAGGTGCTCAGCGCACAGGAGGCGGGCGCGCTCGGCCTCGCCGTCCGCGAACCGGCCGGTGTCGTCGCCGCCTTCGCCCCCTGGAACGCACCGGTCATCCTCGGTGTCCGCTCCGTCGCCGCGCCGCTCGCGGCGGGCAATACGGTCGTGATGAAGCCCAGCGAGGACGCCCCGCTCGCCTGCGGGCTCTTCGTGGCCGATGTGCTGCGCGACGCCGGGCTGCCCGACGGGGTGCTCAACGTGGTCACCAACGCCCGCGAGGACGCCGCCGAGGTGGCCGAGGCGCTCATCGCCGATCCCCGCGTAAGGATCGTCAACTTCACCGGCTCCACCGGGGTCGGCAGGGCCATCGGCTCGCTCGCCGCTCAGCACCTCAAGCCGGCCGTACTGGAGCTGGGCGGCAAGAACGCCATCATCGTCCTGGACGACGCCGATGTGGACCACGCGGTGGACGCCGCCACCTTCGGCGTGTTCATGAACTCCGGCCAGATCTGCATGTCCGGCGACCGGATACTCGTCCATGAAAGCCTTGCCGAGGAGTTCACCGCGAAGTTCACCGCCAAGGTGGCCGCCCTGCCGTGCGGCGACCCCGCCGAACCGACCACCGTGGTCGGCCCGCTGGTCGGAGCCGCCTCGGCGCGCCGGGTGGCGGCCCTGGTGAAGGACGCGGTGGACAAGGGCGCCACGGTGCTGACCGGCGGTGGCGAACCGGACGGCGCGGTCCACCCGGCCACGGTGCTGAGCGGTGTCACCCCGGAGATGGAGATCCACCACGCCGAGGCGTTCGGACCGGTCTGCGTGGTCGACACCTTCGCCGACGACGATCGGGCGGTGGCCCTGGCCAATGCCACCGACCACGGCCTGACCTGCGGCATCATCACCGAGAACGGGACCCATGGGCTCAAGGTCGCCCGCCGTATCCGGACCGGCATCGTGCATATCAACGACCAGTCGGTGGCGGATGAGCCACAGGCCCCGTTCGGTGGCATCAAGCAATCGGGGTACGGGCGGTTCGGCGGCCGCTGGGGCATCGAGGCGTTCAGCGACACCCGGTGGATCACCCTCGCCACCCAGCACGCCCACTACCCCTTCTGACGGCGGCGCGCCCCCCCGGCCAGTGACGGCGTCCCGGGACCCTCAGCCGACCCCGGGGATCAGGGGCACGGCTCCGGGGCGGCGCGCCGCCAGCCGCAGCCCCCTGACCGTGGTGCGCACGACCTGCTCCTTGAAGCGGGCGGCCGGGCCGCCGCGCAGCACCGTCTCGCGGGGGGAGTCGTCCGCCCGCACCAGCTGGATCAGCCCGTCCCGGCGGCCCAGGCTCACGCACTGGGCCACGAAGCGGAAGCGCAACGGCTTCGGCTCCTGCCCCCGCGTCTCGGCGATGATCGAGGAGGCGGCGTGCGAACCGGACGGGAGCGCGGTGGCACAGGCCATACGCAGGGCGCCGGCGGCCGGGCTGGTCATGGCGGCGGCGTCGCCCACCGCGTAGATCTCCGGATGGGACACCGAGCGCAGGGTGTCGTCGACGCGGACGCGGCCGCCCGGGTCGAGGGGGATTCCGGCGGCCTCGGCCAGGCCGGTGTTCGCGGTCATCGCGGTGGCCCACACCACCACGTCGGTGTCGATGTCGTCGGGGTCCGCGACCCGGCGGCCCTCCTCGATCCGGACACCGAGCCCGGTGAGCGTCGTTCGGACATGGGCGCGGCCCTTCGCCGACAGCCCCGTGCCCACCTCGTCGCCCGTGATCAGCCGGACCTTCCAGGCGTGGTGGGACTCGGCGAGCTCGGCCGCGAGCTCGATGCCGGTGAGTCCCCCGCCGACCACCGTCAGCTCACCCGGGCCGTCTTGCAGCCGCTTGTGCAGTTCGGCCGCCGTCTCCGGGGTGTAGGCGCGCTCACCGGGGTCGGCGGTGCGGCTGCCGAGCGCGTACACCAGCCGGTCGTACGGGAGCTCGCGGCCGTCGTCGGTGCTGATCCGCCGGGCGGCCGGATCGATCCGGGTGGCGCGGGCGGCCACGTGGTCGATGCCGGTCCGCCGGGTCAGCGTGGCCAGCGGATGGGTGATGTCGGGCCGTCCGGCGGCCCGCTCGTGCAGCCGGACGCGTTCGGTGAACGCGGGGCTCGGATCGACCAGGGTGACCCGGGTGTGCGGGGCCAGGCGCAGGGCGGCCATCAGCCCCGCATAGCCCGCGCCGAGTACCAGGACCTGCTGCTTCTCCATGTCGGCGGCTCCTCGTTGGTCGGTGTTCATGAGGAGGACGACACAGCGGCCCGAGTTGTGACGGTGATGCCGGTCACAGGTTCGGCAGGTCGAGGTGGCGGAGCTTGTCGGGGTTGGCGATCACGTCGATCTCGGTGATCAGACCCTGGTGCACGGAGAACGCGAAGACCACGGCCTGTCCGCCCGCGGTGTCGACCAGGACCAGGCCCGGGGCGCCGTTGACCTCGCGCCGCCGCACCACCATCGTGGCCGGGTCGAACCCCCGGGCGAGACGCTGCGCGAAGCGGGCCACCTTCTCGTCTCCCAGCACCGGGACCCGGGCCGCCGTGACCTTGCCGCCGCCGTCCGAGCGCCAGACGACCTCCGGATCCAGGATCCGGAGCAGCCCGTCCATATCGCCGCCCATGACCGCCCGGAGAAACGCCTCCACCGCCCGCTGATGCTCCCCGCGGTCCACCGAACGCCGCGGCGCCTCCGCCCGGACCCGCTTGCGCGCCCGGGAGGCCAGCTGCCGTACGGACTCCGGGGTGCGGCCCACGACCTCGGCGATCTCGGGGAACGGCACCGAGAAGACATCGTGCAGGATGAAGGCGGTCCGCTCCGCCGGGGTCAGCCGCTCCAGCACGGTGAGCAGCGCCAGCCCCACCGACTCGTCCAGCGTCACCCGGTCCTCCGGACCGCCGGCCGCCACCACCGGCTCGGGCAGCCAGGGGCCGACATACGCCTCGCGCCGCACCCGCGCCGAACCCAGCAGGTCGTAGCAGATACGGCTGATGACGGTGGTCAGATACGCGCGGGGGTCGATGACCTCGTCCGTGGGCAGCGCCTGCCAGCGCAGCCAGGTCTCCTGCACCGCGTCATCGGCATCGGCGACCGAGCCGGTGATGCGGTAGGCGACGGCCCACAGCCGGTCGCGCTGCTGTTCGAAGTCGGTCAGCTCCGCCATGTCCTGATCCTCTCGTCGGCTCGTCGGCCTGAGAGGGAGGACGAGACAGCGGCCGAGAGTGTGACAGCCGTCTTGCGGGGGGTGACTGGGCCCATCCGGGCGGGGCGGGGCTGGCGCGGGGGCCATGGCAGGCGTAAGCAGTATATGTGCATATGCGGCAAGGTCCCTCGGATCTGCGTCGGCCAAGGTGGCGGACCCGCGTCTTGGTCGTGGTCCCCCTGCTGGTCATCGCGCTGATCACGCTGGGCGATGTGGTGTCCCCGGCCAGTATCCGGCTCAGCCCGCTGCTGATCGCGGCTCCCGCCATGACCGCCTCGTTCGCCGGTCCGCTGCTCACCGCGAGCGTAGGGCTCCTGGCCGTCCTGGCGCAGATCGCGTCGAACGCCTCGGAGGGACTCCTCGGACAGCCCGGACGGCTGACCGAGGTGATAACGCTGGCTCTGGTCTCGGCGCTGATCGTGCTGTTCCGCGCGGTTCTCGACCGGCATATGCGGGAGCTGAACCGGGTGCGGGCGGTGGCCGATGTGGCGCAGCGGGTCCTGCTGCGCCCGCTTCCCGTCAGAGTCGGTCCGCTGCTGATCGCCTCGGTCTATCTCGCGGCCGAACCGGGGGCGGAGATAGGCGGCGATCTGTACGCCGCGGCGCGGACCTCCAACGCCACCCGTCTGATCATCGGCGATGTCCGGGGCAGCGGGCTGACCGCCGTCGCGGACGCCTCCCTGGTGCTCGGCGCCTTCCGTGCGATGGCCCACTGGCCCGTACCACTGACCGATCTGGCCTCCTATCTGGACACCGCCCTGTCCGCCGAGCGGAGCGAACCCCTCGACAAGGCGCCCGGGGCGGGGGAGTCGTTCGTCACCGCCGCCGTACTGGAGATCCCCGACGACCTGCCCGTGGTGCGCGTCGTCAACTGCGGACATCCGCCGCCGATCGTGCTGCGCGACTCCGGTGTCAAGACGCTGGAGGGCCATGCGCCCGCACTGCCGCTCGGCCTCGGCCATCTGGCGGCCGGCCATTACCACACCGAGGACTTCGCCTTCGGCGAGGGCGATCAGCTGCTGCTCTACACCGACGGGGTCATCGAGGCGCGGGACAGCGAGGGCACCTTCTTCCCGCTCGCCGAGCGGCTGCCCAGATGGAACGGCGGCGGCCCCCAGTACCTCGTCGACCGGCTGCACCGCGATCTGCTCCGCCACACCGGTGGCCACCCGGGCGATGACGCCGCCATGGTCGTTCTCGAACGCCACCACGTGGAGCGCTGAGGGAAACCGCCCAGGAACGGACATCGGTGCAGATCGCCCTTAAACTGAACATATGGGCAGCGGGAACGAGGGCCCGAATCAGGGCCCCGAGGACTTCGGGCCGGATCCCCTCGGCGACTTTCTCGCACGCTTCCTCGGGACCGGGCCGGCCGGGCAGCGGCCCGATTCGCGCCATGTGGACTTCGGCCGGCTGATGAGCGAGAACGCGCGCCATCTCGTCTCGGCCGCCGCCTCCTACGCCGCCGAACACGGCAGCACCGACCTCGACACCGAACATCTGCTGCGGGCCGCGCTCGCCTCCGAGCCCACCCGGACCATGGTCTCGCGGGCCGGGGCCGACCCCGACCGGATCGCCGCCGAGATCGACCGGGAGGCGGGGGGTGGGCCGCCGCGCAGCTCGGTCGCCGTCACCCCGGCCGTCAAGCGGGCGTTGCTCGACGCCCATGAGATAGCCCGCTCACGCGGCGCCTCGTACATCGGCCCCGAACATGTGCTGATCGCGCTCGCCGCCAACCGGGAGTCCACCGCCGGGCAGATCCTCAACGCCGCCCGCTTCGAACCCAAGGCCCCGGGACCGCCGCCGACCGGCGGCCTCACACCGAGCGCCCCCACGGCCGACCAGAGGCCCGCCCCGGACCAGCGCAAGACCCCGAACCTCGACCGGTTCGGCCGCGATCTGACCGAACTGGCCCGCGAGGGGCGGATCGACCCGGTGATCGGCCGCGACGAGGAGATCGAGCAGAGCATCGAGGTGCTCGCCCGGCGCGGCAAGAACAACCCCGTCCTCATCGGTGAGGCGGGAGTCGGCAAGACGGCCGTCGTCGAAGGGCTCGCCCAGCGGATCGCCGACGCCGATGTGCCGGACATCCTGCTCGGCCGCCGGGTCGTCCAGCTCGACATCGCGAGCGTCGTGGCCGGCACCCGCTTCCGCGGCGACTTCGAGCAGCGGGTCACCAGCATCGTCGACGAGATCCGCACCAACACCGATGAGTTGATCATCTTCATCGACGAGTTGCACACGGTCGTCGGCGCAGGCGGCGGTGGCTCCGAGAGCGGCCAGATGGACGCCAGCAACCTCCTCAAGCCCGCGCTGGCCCGCGGCGAACTCCATGTGATGGGCGCGACCACCCTCCGGGAGTACCGCCAGTACATCGAGAAGGACGCCGCGCTCGCCCGCCGCTTCCAGCCCATCATGGTCCCCGAGCCCACCCCCGCGGACGCCGTCGCCATCCTGCACGGCCTCCGCGACCGGTACGAGGCCCACCATCAGGTCCGCTACACCGACGAGGCGCTGCTCGCCGCCGTCGAGCTCTCCGACCGCTATCTGACCGACCGCTTCCTGCCCGACAAGGCCATCGACCTGATGGACCAGGCCGGGGCCCGGGTCCGGCTGCGCTCCAGCGCCCGGGGCACCGATCTGCGTGCCCTGGAGCGGGAGGTCGAGCAGCTCACCCGGGACAAGGACCAGGCCGTCGCGTCCGAGAGCTATGAACGCGCCACCTCCCTGCGGGACCGGATCGCCGAGCTGAACGGCCGGATCACCCAGGCGTCCGGCACCCAGTACCACGGCGGGCGCGTCGCCGAGGTCACCGTCGAGGACATCGCCGAGATCGTCTCCCGGCAGACCGGAATCCCCGTCTCCAGCCTCACCCAGGAGGAGCGCGAACGCCTGCTGGGCCTGGAGGAACACCTCCAGCGGCGGGTCGTCGGGCAGGAGGAGGCGGTGTCCGCCGTGTCCGACGCCGTCCTGCGCGCCCGTGCCGGACTCGCCGACCCCAACCGTCCGAGCGGCAGCTTCCTCTTCCTCGGCCCCACCGGCGTCGGCAAGACCGAACTCGCCCGCGCACTGGCCGAGGCGCTCTTCGGCAGCGAGGACCGCATGGTCCGGCTCGATATGAGCGAGTACCAGGAGAAGCACACCGTCAGCCGGCTGGTCGGCGCGCCCCCCGGATACGTCGGGCACGAGGAGGCCGGTCAGCTCACCGAGGCGGTGCGCCGCCAGCCCTACTCGCTGGTGCTCATGGACGAGGTGGAGAAGGCACACCCCGATGTCTTCAACATCCTGCTCCAGGTGCTCGACGACGGCAGGCTGACGGACGCCCAGGGCCGCACCATCGACTTCAAGAACACCGTCATCGTGATGACCAGCAACCTCGGCTCGGAGGCCATCACCGGACGCGGCGGCCCCCTGGGCTTCGGCGGCGGCGGGGACGAGGAGGCCGACGAGGCGGCCCGCCGGGAGCGGGTGCTGCGCCCGCTGCGCGAGCACTTCCGGCCGGAGTTCCTCAACCGCATCGACGAGATCGTCATCTTCCGCCGGCTCGCCGACGAGCAGCTGCGGCAGATCGCCGATGTGCTGCTGGAGGAGACCAGGCGCCGGCTGCGCGCCCAGGACGTCGGCGTGGAGTTCGCCCCGGCCGCCGTCGAATGGCTGGCCCGGCACGGACACCAGCCGGAGTACGGGGCCCGGCCGCTGCGCCGCACCATCCAGCGCGAGGTGGACAATCCGCTCTCCCGGATGCTGCTCGGCGGTACGTTGCCCGCGCACAGCCATGTCCGGGTCGATGTGGCGGACGACAAACTGGCCTTCCACACCGAGGAGGCCGAGCGGCCGGAGCGGCCCGGCCCCCCGCCCGGCCCGCCGGAGCGGACGGACCGGTAGACCCATGAGGTGTCCGCCCGGTCAACGGCCCATCGTCAGGCCGTCCTTCTTGGCGCCCCGGCTGAGCACCGCGCCCTGGATGGTGCTCAGCGCGCTGGTGTAAGCCGGGTTGCCGGGGCTCCTCTCCAGGGCCCGGGGAAGGTTCACCAGGGCGATCGGATCGTTGTCCACGGCATGCGGGATGTACTCCGCCTTCTTCACCCCCCACGCCCTGCCCGGGGCGGTGGGCGGGGTGAAGGTGAAGCGCGCGGCCGAGCCCATCTGGCCGCGTTTGTCGGGCATGACCCCCGCGATCTGGTCCCCCATGCCGTACACCACCCAGGTGCCGTTGACCTTCTCGTACGCCTGGGGGATATGGGCGTGGGTGCCGATGATCAGGTCGATGTCGCGGCGCCCCCCGTCCTTGGCGGCGGTGAGCTTCTTGGCGAGTGAGAGCTGGAGCTTGTCCGGCGCCTGCTGCCATTCGGTGCCCCAGTGCACACTGACGACGACCACATCGGCCCCGGCACGCCGCGCGGCCCGCGCGTCCTTGATGATCCGCGCCGGATTGATCAGGTTGATCAGCCACGGTTTGCCCTTGGGCACCGGGATGCCGTTGGTGCCGTACGCGTAGGCGAGGTGGGCGACCTTGGCGCCACCGGCCTCCAACAGCGTGGGACGGGCGCTCTCCGCGGCGGAACGGGCCGATCCGGCGTGCTTGAGCCCGGCCTTGTCCATGGCGTCGAGGGTGCGGACCACCCCCTCGGAACCGGCGTCGAGGGTGTGGTTGGAGGCGGTGGAGCAGGAGTCGTAGCCGAGGCTTTTCACATTCGCGGCGAGCTGTGGCGGTGTCTTGAAGGTCGGGTAGCCGGTGAACGGCCCGTGGGCGGCCCCGTAGACGGTCTCCATATGGCAGATGGCCAGGTCGGCCTGGGCGACGAGGGGCGCGGCCGCCCGGATCATGCGCCGGAAGTCATAGCCGTCGCTGCCCGAGTCGGCCTTCGCCTGCCGGATGACCGAGGCGTGCACCAGCAGATCGCCGGTGGCCACCAGGGTGAACTTCTTCATGGACCCGCTCCGGGCCGCCGCCGAGGTCTTCGAGGGCTTCTCCTCGGCCTTCGGGGTGGCCGGTGTCCCGCTGCCGCACGCGGTGGCGGCGCCGAGCAGGGCGATGGCGAGAAGCGCCGTCAGATGGCGTGGGTGATGGGACACGGTGCACTCCGCACTGTCCGGGCCATGCCGGACCCTTTTGTTCTGATTGTCGGATTGTCATATTTATATGCACGACATCAGGAGGGCTTGCGGAGTGGTGTGGAGCTTCACCGGATCGGCCTACCGGTTGCACTCGATGGGCCCGGTCGCCCACTGTTCGGCGCCCATGGATGAGAAAATGCGCGACCGTCGCGCGACGCCGTGGCCGGGGGGCGGTTCCCGGGTCGGCTTCCGGCGCGTAACTCCCTTGTGAACATGGGCCGTCAGCGGTGCTCCCGGGGTGTGGAGCTGCCACCATGGGATGTGCCGCTCGCGACATACGGCGGGCCCTCGGGGGAGGACGCTCCATGCAGATCGGCCGGCCCAGCACCACCGCCCGTGGCGCGGCCGCGTTCCGCGCCGCCCACCAGGAACTCGAGGGCGGCCGGGTGTTCCACGATCCCCTGGCGCTCCGCATCCTCGCCGCCGACGCGGACGATCCCGTCCTGGAGGCGGCCTTCCACCCCGGGCGCGAGGACGTGCGGCTGTCCGTGGCCGCCCGCGCACGGTTCGCCGAGGACGCCGTGGCGGCCGCCGTGGCGCGCGGGGTACGGCAGGCGGTGGCGCTGGGGGCGGGTCTGGACACCTTCGGCTGCCGCAATCCGTACGAGGCGGACGGTCTGCGGGTGTTCGAGGTGGACCACCCCGCGACCCAGGAGTGGAAACGCGACCGGCTGGCCGTCGCGGAGATCCCCGTACCGCCGTCGCTGACCTTCGCACCGGTCGACTTCGAGCGGCAGGGACTGGCCGACGGGCTGACGGCGGCGGGCTTCGACCCGGCCCGCCCGGCGTTCTTCATCTGGCTCGGGGTGGTGCCGTATCTGACGCACACCGCCGTGCTGGACACGCTCGGCTCCATCGCGGGACTGCCGGACGGCTCCGGAGTCGTCTTCGACTACGGTGAGCCGCCGGATGTGCTGCCACCGGAGCAACGCGCCGTGCACGAGGCCCGCGCGGAGTGGGCCGCCAAGGCCGGTGAGCCCTTCCTCAGCTTCTTCACTCCGGAGGAACTCGCCGGTGAACTGCGTCGGCTGGGCTTCTCGCAGACGGAGGACATCCGCTACCGCGACCTCGCGGCCCGGTACGAGAGCGGCCACCGCATGGGCGATGAGCACCCGGACCTGGGTGCCCATGTGATCCACACCTGGAGCCAGGGGTGAGCGCCTGGAGCCGGGGCTGACCGCCTGGATTCGGCGCTGGGCCCGGACCGCCGGTGGCGGCCCGGGCCCCGTCCATGCGCTGGTGGGGCAACTCGCCTATCGGCGAAGGGAGTTGCGGAGCCCATCGGCGGCGGTCACCGGCACGGTGACCCGGCTGCCGCCCAGGTCCACCGTCACCTTCGCCCCGGTCGGCTCCTCGAAGTAGAGGAAGTCGGCGTCGGTGCCGCCGAGGACCAGCCCCAGCCGATGGCCCGGCTTGATCTCGTAGTCGCCCGGCAGGGTCTTCCAGGTGATCTGGTAGGCACGGCCGGGGGTCAGCGGCTCCGGGGTGGTGGTCGAGTGGCGGTTCTGGGCGTCCATCCAGCCGCGGGCGATCACCTCGGAGGGTTTGCGCGCCGTCACATTGGCGGTCTGCTGGTAGCAGGCGTCGTCCTGGGCGGTGCCCGCTCCGTGGCAGGACTCCTCGTCCAGCCCGCGCAGCCCGTCGTGGATCCTGTTCTGGGGTTCGTTGCGGTTCCAGTCGATCCGCTCGTCCTCGCCGTAGTCCACGAGCAGCGCGGTGAGGTTCGACGTCGGTTTGTCGAGCGTGACCCGCAGGTCGGCGGTGGGCGTCCCGGAGAGCCGAACCCCGGTGCGCAGTGGCGGGGTGAGGAACGCCAGCCGTCCAGGACGGCTCGCCGACGGGTCGGCGGTGAGATCCGCCTCGCTCAGCTTGGTGTCGGTGAAAGTCCCGGTGCCGCTCGTGGGGCTCAGCGCCAGCGAGCCGTCGGGCCCGGGGCGCAGGGGCACCGAGGAGGTGCCCGAGGGCCAGTCCGCCCGGGTCGTCCAGGTGGTCGGGCCGGTCTGCACATCGACCCGGGGCTCGTCCATGATTCCGTTCCGGACGCCGTAGAGCCAGTGGTCGAACCAGCGGTGCACGGTGTCGACCCACTGCGCGCGCCGGCCGGGCCAATCGAACGGATCGGTGTGCCCATAGCGGCCCAGCCACAGCTTGCGTGGCACTCCGCGCTCGGCCAGCGGGGCCCACCAATTGGCGAACTGGTTGATCCGGACGTTGTAGTCGTTGATGTCATGCGCCGCGAGGACGCTCGCACGTACTTTGCCCACCTCGGGTACCGGCCGTGCGATGTAATCGCGCTCGCTCCAGTGGGCGTTGTAGTTGCCGGTGGCGTCGTCCTCACCGGCCTGGAGCCGGTCGCGCACCGCCTGGCACTTCCGGGGCGGATCGGAGTCCAGCGCGGTCGTCAGATAGGAGGCGAAGCCGTTCCAGTGCTTGGCGCCGTTGGTGCGGGCGAATTCGTACCATGAGCTGATCCCGGAGATCGGGACGATGGTCTCCAGCCCCTCCACCCCGGTGCCCGCCACGGCGTTGGCCAGTGTGCCCTCGTACGAGTGGCCGATCATGCCCACCTTGCCGGTGGACCAGGTGGCCTTCACCTCGCTGCCGTCGGCCGCGTATGCCGTGGCGCGGCCGCCCAGCCAGTCGATGGCCGCCTTGGCGGCCGCCACATCGGAGGCGCCGCCGACCGTCATACAGCCGTCGGATCTGCCGGTCCCGGTCACATCGACATCGACCACGGCGTAGCCGCGCGGTACGAAGTAATTGTCGTAGAAGAGAGGGAACTTGACCGGGGCGCCCTGGGCGTCATAGACCTTGCGCTCCGCTTCGAACCCGCGGCCCACGGTGTCGTTGTAGGGGCTGGACGACATGATGACCGGCACCTTGAGCCCCTGCCGGGTCTCCTTGGGCCGGATGATGTCCACCGCGGCCCGGTCCTTGTGACCGTCGCCGTCGCTGTCGAAGGGCGTCTGCACCATGAGGTGCTCACGCACGGCGTCCTGGTACGAGAACACCGGCTGGGTACGGCCGTCCACCACCTCGGTGCCGGCCGGGCCGCCGGGCCCGGCGGATGTCCGGGCCGACGCGGGCCCGGCGGGCAGGGTGGCAAGGGCTGTCGACATCGTGAGCGCGGCGATCACCACCCCGCTCCATCGTGAAGTGCGCATACGGACCTCCTGGCCACGGCCCCCGGCCCGGGATCAGCGGCCGGTGGTGACCGGCCGGCGACCCCGGGGTTCCGGAGCCATGGAGGCTACTCGGCGATTTTCGTACGCATGGTCCAGCGAAAGATCGCTGTGGTGATGTCAGTGGAGTCGTTGACGAGTTCGAAGTGCTCGTATCCATTGCGATGCTGGATTTTGAGCTTCTTGCTGGTGAGGGTCGACCGCCCGGTCCGGAATGCCCGGGGCAGATCCTCCGGTCCGCCTTCGAGGACGACCTCGATCGGGCTGCCGTCGGACACATAACTGATGTGATCGCTCATTGTTCACCCCCTTACGCGGTCTTCCTCAGGCGGGCACATGCAGCTCCAGCCGGTCATCCGAGGTGAGGATGGCCCGCTGCATGTCCTGGAGGGCCCGGCACGGTTCGAGCCCGAGTTCCTCGTTGAGTGTCTTTCGCGCCGCTTGGTACACATGCAGGGCGTCCGCCCGGCGGCCACAGCGGTAGAGCGCCAGCATCAACTGACGGTGCAGTGCCTCCCGTAAAGGATGCTCGGTGGTCAGCTGGTACAGATCGCTCACCAGCTCGCGATGGCGGCCGAGCATGAGCCGGGAATCCGTCAGCATCTCGACGCATTCCAGCCGGGCCTCCTTCAGCCAGGTCTGAAAGCCTTCGAGGATCGGTCCATGGCATACATCGTCCAGCGATGGATCGCGCCAGAGGTCGAGCGCGCTTTCGAAGGTGGCCGTGGCCTGCTGGTAGCGCCGCTCCCTGAGCTGATCCCGGCCCTCGCACACCAGCCGCTCGAAACAGTGGAAGTCGAGGCGATCGGGGCCCAGCCGCAGAACATATCCCGGGGGGCGGGTGAGAACGGGGCTTTCGCTCTGACCGGGCCGGCGCAGGAACTTACGGATCTGGGAGACATACACATGAAGCCCGGCGATCGCCCGCCGCGGCGGATCCTCCCCCCAGATCTCCGTGATGAGCTGGTCGATCGGGACCACTTGATCGGCGCGGACGAGCAGAACGGTCAACAGGACCTCGATCTTCCGCGCCCTGATGGTTAATTTCCGCTCCCCCTCCACTACACGGAGAGGTCCCATGATCTCATATCGCACGATGTGCCCCATCCGAGTCGCCGACGAGTGCGGTAATGGGACAGTCGGCGCCTTTGCCGGAATTGCCCGCGGGGTTATCCGTGTGTTCTCTCGATTTCGAGGGCGGGGTCCATCTGCTTCCGGAGGCGAACGAATGTGCGGGTCGGGCTCTTGCGGTCCATGCCGATCGCCGGCCCCGGCCGTCCGGGCGGTGCGCGGGAATTGCCGCGTCCCCGGCGTTCGGCGATCCCGAAGGGGATGGGAAGTGGGCGCTTGCCGAGCCGCTTGCGTGTGAAAAGTGGTCCGGCCGCGCCTCACTGCACGGGGACGGGCGGTGTCGCCGGATCCACTGCCGCACGCTGTTCGCGACTGCCATTACTCACCCCTCTATTATCGCGGACCTGCCGAGGAATCAGAGGACGGACGAGACCGACGCCTTCGGCAGGTGCCCCACATCGTAAGCGAGTCCTATGACTACCCACCTCACCTAGAATCCAGATATACGCGCCCTCGAGGCGGCGTCCTCGACGGTGCGGAGCGGGTATTCGCAATACGGTCCGGAAGATCGGGGTCCGGATATCCCGCACCTGAGGTGTTGCAGTCCGCGAATGAGAATACGCGGATCACATAGGCCGGGACAAGCACGTCTTGCGAGATCATGGGTCCCTTGTTGCCGCTTTGATGAGGAGCGGAAAATTCCGGCTGCGCGGGACCCATGAAGGTTTCTCGAATAACCGTCAGGTTTGCCGTCGGAGCCGGATTCAGGACTTGTGGGCCACCACGATCGCGCAACCGGCGCTGGGCACGGTGGGCAGTGCCGACTTGGCGGCGTCCAGTACCTCCTGCACGCTGACCCCGTGGCGCGCCTCGAACTCCCGGCGGCAGCGCAGGATGCCGTCGATCATCCGGTTGGCGGTGTCCTTGGTGTTCTCGGTGACATCGGTCAACTCGTCGAGCACCAGCCCCGCGTCATCGACCAGCCGCGGCCAGTCCTCCAGCCGGGTCAGCGAGGTGACCACACCGGGATCGCCGTCCGGCCGGTAACTGCCGTCGCTCGGCGGAGTGACATCCGTGAGCACCAGCCGCCCTCCGGGCCTCAGCACACGGGCCATCTCCCGCAGAGCGGTCGGACGGTCCATGTGATTGATCGATTCGAATGCGAGTACGGCGTCGAAAGCCGCGCCCTCGAAAGGCATGGCCATGGCGTCGGCGTATTGGAATGCCACCCGGTCGGACAGCCCGGCCAACCGGGCGGATTCGGCAGCCTGTTTGACCTGGAGCTCACTGATCGTGATGCCCAGGACATCGGCGCCGGTGGAGGTCGCCACCCGCATCGCCGGTTTCCCGATACCACATCCGACATCCAGCACCCGGTCCCCGGACCCCACCCGCAGCCGCTCGATCAGCAGATCCGTGAAGCGGTCGGTGGCCTCCTGGACCGAACTGGTATCCGACGGGCCGTCCCAGTAGCCGAAGTGGAAGTTGTCGTCCCACGCCATCTGGAGAAGCGGTCCCAGCGAGCTGTAGTAGTCCGACACCGTGTCGCCTGGCGGCACGGCCGATGGAGATGTCATGACACTCCTCCTGTGTGCTCCGAGATCGGGTCGGCCAACGGCACATAAAGGCTCACCCGTCCAGCGATGGTCAGGGGTTCCGGTAACGCGTCTCTAAAGTCACCGGCCGTGGCCCATTTGGTCTTGCTTTAGAGCCGCGCACCACGATGGGCCACGTGCTCGCACCGATCATCAATCCGGAGCGGGAGTGCCGCCCATGACCAAGAACACGCAGAGGTTCTCCGAGCGCCGTATGGGGTGCGATGGATAGCGCCGCGCCCACCCGGACACCCCAGCAAGCGGAGCCCATCGCCGTGGTGGGCATGGCCTGCCGCCTGCCGCACGCACCCAGCCCGTCGGCTTTCTGGCGGCTGCTGCGGCAGGGCGGGAACGCCATCACCACCCTGCCGGACGACCGCCGCCGGACCGCCGCCGCCACCACCGACGGCCCCGACCGGCCGGCCCCGACCTGGTACGGCGGTTTCCTGGACCGCGTCGACACCTTCGACGCCGCCTTCTTCGGCATCGCGCCCCGCGAGGCCACGGCCATGGACCCCCAGCAACGGCTGATGCTCGAACTCGCCTGGGAGGCGTTCGAGGACGCGGGAATCCGCCCCGGAACACTGAAGGACAGCCCCACCGGTGTGTTCGTCGGCGCCATCTGGGACGAGTACGCCACCCTCCTGCGCCAGGACACCGCCACGGCAACCCGGCACGCCATGACCGGCGTCCACCGCAGCATCATCGCCAACCGGGTGTCCTACGGCTACGGTCTGCGCGGCCCGAGCCTCACCGTCGACACCGCACAGTCCTCTTCCCTGGTGGCCGTGCACACCGCCTGCGAGTCCCTGCGCCGCCGGGAGTGCACCCTGGCGCTGGCCGGTGGCGTCAACCTCATCCTCACCGAGGACAGCATGGCGGCCGCCGCCGCCCAGTTCGGCGGGCTCTCGCCGGACGGCCGCTGCCACACCTTCGACGCCCGCGCCAACGGCTTCGTCCGAGGTGAGGGCGGTGCGACGGTACTGCTCAAACCCCTGGCCGCGGCCGTACGCGACGGCGACGCGGTGTACTGCGTCATCCACGCCGGGGCCGTCAACAACGACGGCGCCACCGACGGGCTGACCGCCCCCAGCGCGGCGGCCCAGGAGGACGTGGTGCGCACCGCACACCGCCGGGCCGGAGTCGCACCCGACGAGGTCCAGTACATCGAGTTGCACGGCACCGGAACCCCCGTCGGCGACCCCGTCGAAGCGGCGGCCCTCGGCGCCGCGCTCGGCACCGCCCGGACGGACGGCACACCGCTGCCCGTCGGCTCCGCCAAGACCAACGTGGGCCACCTCGAAGGCGCCGCCGGCATCGTCGGACTGCTCAAGACCGCCCTCGCCATCCGGCACCGCCGGCTCCCGGCCAGCCTCCACTTCACCACCCCGAACCCGCGGATCCCGCTGACCGAGCTCGGACTGCGGGTCCAGGACCGGCTCACCGACTGGCCCCACCCGAACCGGCCACTGCTCGCCGGGGTCAGCTCCTTCGGCATGGGCGGCACCAACTGCCATCTGGTCCTCGGCGAAGCACCCGCGCCGGAGTCCGCGCCCCCGTCAGCGCACCCCTCGCCACCCGTGGTGGCCTGGCCGATCTCCGCGAAGACCCCCAAGGCGCTGCGCGCCCAGGCCGGGCGGCTGCGCGACCACCTCGCGGACCACCCCGACCTCACCCCGGCCGACATCGCACACTCCCTGGCCACCACCCGGACCGCCTTCGGCCACCGCGCAGTGATCCTCGGCGAGGGCTCGGACGAGCTGCTGAGCGGGCTGAACGCGCTGGCCGAGGGCACGGAGACCGCAGGAGTGGTGCGGGGCAGGACCATGGACGGCGGCCTCGCCTTCCTCTTCAGCGGCCAGGGCAGCCAGCGGGCGGCCATGGGCCATGAGCTGTACGCGGCCCATCCGGTCTTCGCCGCGGCGCTGGACGAGGTGTGCGACTGCCTGGACCAGCGGCTGACGGAGCCGCTGCGCGAGGTGCTGACCGCCCAAGCCCCCTCGCCGCGGGCGGCGTTGCTCGACCACACCTCGTACACCCAGCCCGCGCTGTTCGCCATCGAGGTGGCCCTGTACCGGCTGGCCGAATCCTGGGGGGTCACCCCCGGCCATCTGCTGGGCCACTCGGTCGGCGAGATCGCCGCCGCCCATGTGGCCGGTGTGCTCACCCTGCCGGACGCCTGCGCCCTGGTGGCCGCCCGCGGCCGTTTGATGCAGGCGGTCACGGCGAAGGGCGCCATGGCCGCGCTGCACGCCGACGCCGACGAGGCCGCCGGACTTCTCGCCGGATGGGCGGACCGGCTGGACATCGCCGCCGTCAACGGCCCCTCCTCCGTGGTGATTTCGGGCGACCACGACGCGGTCCACGAGGCCGCCGCCGTCTGGCGCGAACGCGGCCGCAAGGCCCGGCTGCTGAAGGTCGGCCACGCCTTCCACTCACCGCACATGGACGGCATGCTCGACGAACTGCGCGCCGTCGCCGCCGGGCTGACCTTCTCCGCACCGGCCATCCCCCTCGTCTCCAATGTGACGGGACGGCTCGCCACCGCCTCGGAGTTCGCCTCACCGGACTACTGGGCCCGGCACGCCCGCCACGCGGTGCGCTTCATGGACGGTGTGCACACCCTTCTGGGCGCCGGGGTCACCACCTTCCTCGAACTCGGACCGGACGCCCCGCTCACCGCCATGACCCGCGAATGCCTCACCGCACGGCCCGAACCGGCTCCCGGGCGGCCGCGCCCGGCCGCCGTGGCGGCGCTGCGCCGCGACCGTCCCGAGGTGCGCACCTTCGCCGCCGCCATGGCCCAGGCGTATGTCCACGGCGCCGAGGTGGCCTGGGACCAAGCCTGCGGCGGGCAACCCCGGCGGCGCGTCGCCCTGCCGACGTATGCCTTCCAGCGCGACCGCCACTGGCCCGGCACCACACCCGAATCCACCGCGCGGGCCACACACACCTCCGGGACGGACGACGCCCCGGACCCGGCGCCGCCCACGGAAGAGACGGCCGGGCCCGGCGACGCGGGGCCGGACCGCGATCCGCTGGACACCGTGCGGACCCATGTGGCCCTCGTCCTCGGGCACTCCGACCCCGGCGCCATCGATCCCGGCCTCACCTTCAAGGAGCTGGGCTTCGACTCGCTCGCGGCGACCGAACTGAGCGAACGGCTCGGCGCGGCCACCGGGCTGCCCCTGACCGCCACGCTCACCTTCGACCACCCCACGCCCCTGGCCGTCGCCGACCATCTGCGCGCCCGGATCGCCCCCGCCACCGGCCCGTCCGCCACCCCAGCCGCGGCAACGGCCCCCGCACCGCGCGATGCGGACGAGCCGATCGCCGTGGTGGCCATGGGCTGCCGCTACCCGGGCGGGGTCGACTCGCCCGAGGCCCTGTGGCGGCTGGTGGCCGAGGGCGCGGACGCGATCGGGGAGTTCCCCCGCGACCGCGGCTGGGACCTGGCCGCACTGTTCGACCCCGACCCGGAACGCCCCGGCACCAGCCACGCCCACGAGGGCGGCTTCCTCCACGACGCGTCCGAATTCGACGCGGAGTTCTTCGGGATCAGCCCCCGGGAGGCACTGGCCACCGATCCCCAGCAACGGCTGCTGCTGGAAACCGCGTGGGAGACCTTCGAACGCGCGGGCATCCGCTCCACCGCCCTCCGGTCCAGCCCGACCGGGGTGTTCGTCGGCGTGACGTCCCAGGACTACGGCCCCCGGCTGCACGAGGCGCCCAAGGGGCTCGACGGCCATCTGCTGACCGGTGGCACCCCGAGCGTGGCGTCCGGTCGGGTGGCGTTCACCTTCGGCCTGGAAGGGCCCGCGGTGTCGGTGGACACGGCGTGTTCGTCCTCGCTCGTGGCCGTCCATCTGGCGGTACGGGCACTGCGGCAGGGAGAGTGCACCCTGGCGCTGGCCGGAGGGGTGACGGTGATGGCCGCGCCCGGCATGTTCACCGGCTTCTCCCGCCAGCGTGGCCTGGCCCCCGACGGGCGGTGCAAGCCGTTCGCGGCGGCCGCCGACGGCACCGGCTGGGGCGAGGGCGTCGGCCTGCTGCTCCTGGAGCGGCTGTCCGACGCCCGGCGCAACGGCCATCGGGTGCTGGCGGTGATCCGTGGCTCGGCCGTCAACCAGGACGGCGCCTCCAACGGGCTGACCGCGCCCAACGGCCCCTCTCAGCAGCGGGTGATCCGCCAGGCCCTCGCCGACGCCCGGCTGTCGCCGTCCGAGGTCGACGCCGTCGAGGCCCATGGCACCGGAACCACCCTCGGCGACCCGATCGAGGCCCAGGCCCTGCTCGCCACCTACGGCCGGCAGCGGCCCGGGGACCGGCCCCTGTGGCTGGGCTCGCTGAAGTCCAACATCGGCCACACCCAGGCCGCGGCCGGAGTGGCGGGCGTCATCAAGATGGTGATGGCCATGCGCCACGGACTGCTGCCGGCCACCTTGCATATCGACGCGCCCAGCCCGCATGTCAACTGGGACGGCGGCGCGGTACGGCTGCTGACCGAGCGGGTGGAGTGGCGGCGCGACGAACACCCCCGGCGCGCGGGAGTGTCCTCCTTCGGCATCAGCGGCACCAACGCCCATCTGATCCTGGAACAGGCCCCCGAGCCGGGGCCCGCCCCCAGTGGCGCGCGGACGGATGAGGACCACCGGCCGGTGCCCTGGGTGCTGTCCGCCCGGAGCGCCGAGGCCCTCCGGGGCCAGGCCCGGGAGCTGGCCGCTCGTACGGCAGCCGACCACACGGCCGTCGATCACACGGCAGCCGACCACACGGCAGCCGACCACACGCCATCGCCTCTGGACGTGGGCTGGTCGCTGATCACCACCCGGACGGCCTTCGAGCACCGCGCGGTGGTGGTCGGCGGGGACCGGGCTGAACTCACCGCCGCCCTCCAGTCACTGGCGGCCGACGAAACCCACCCGGGCGTGGTGGGCCCGGACGTCACCCGCTCCGGTGCGGCGGCCGACCCGGGCCCGGTGCTGGTGTTCCCCGGCCAGGGCTCGCAGTGGGCCGGAATGGGCGCCGGACTGCTGGACGCCTCACCGGTGTTCGCCGCCCGGGTGGCGGAGTGCGAACGGGCGCTCGCGCCCCATGTCGACTGGTCGCTCACCGATGTCCTGCGGGGCGCCGAGGGCGCCGCCGAGCTGAGCCGGGTGGATGTGGTGCAGCCGGTGCTCTGGGCGGCGATGGTGTCCCTGGCCGCCGTATGGGCCGAGTACGGCGTGCGCCCCGCCGCCGTGGTGGGCCACAGTCAGGGCGAGATCGCCGCGGCCGTGGTGGCGGGAGCGCTGTCCCTGGAGGACGGCGCGAAGGTCGTGGCGCTCCGCAGCAAGGCATTGCGGCGGCTGGCCGGAGGCGGGGCCATGGCCTCGCTGGCACTGGGCCGCGAGCGGGCGGAGGAACTGCTGTCCGGGCTCGGCGACCGGGCCGCCGCGGTGGTGGTGGCGGTGGTGAACGGCCCCGAGTCCACCGTCGTCTCCGGGCCGCCGGAGCAGGTGGCCGCGGCCGTGACCGCCTGCCGGGAGGCGGACGAGCGGGCGCGCATGATCGAGGTGGACTATGCCTCACACAGCCCCCAGGTCGATGAGATCGCGGACGAACTCACCGAGTTGCTCGGGGGAGTTGAGCCGGTCGAGGTGTCCGGGTCCGGGGTGGCGTTCTATTCGACGGTGACCGGTGGCCGGGCCGATGTCTCCGTTCTGGACACGGGCTACTGGGTGCGGAACCTGCGGGAGCGGGTGCGGTTCGCCGAGGCGATTCAGGCGCTGCTGGCCGATGGCCACCGGGTGTTCATCGAGGCCAGCACCCACCCCGTCCTCACCATGGCGATGCGGGAGAGCTTCGAGCACGCGGACAGTGGCGCCGCCGCGGTGCCCACTCTGCGGCGGGACCACGGCGACCTGGCCCAGCTGACCAAGTCGGTCGCACGGGCGTTCCTCGCCGGGGCAGAGGTGGACTGGTCGGCCGCCTTCCCGGCCGACCCCACGCCTCGTACGGTCGATCTGCCCACGTACGCCTTCCAGCGGCGACGCTACTGGCTGGACGCCCCCGGCGGGCCCGGCGGGGACCCCCGCGCCCTCGGCCTGGCCGCCGCGGACCATCCGCTGCTGGGCGCCGCGGTGCGGCTCGCCGACGGCAGTGGCCATGTGCTGACGGGACGACTGTCCCCACAGACGCACGGATGGCTCGCCGACCATGTGGTGGCGGGCGTGGCCCTGGTCCCCGCAGCCGCCCTGATGGAGTGGGCGCTGCGGGCGGCCGACGAGTCCGGCTGCGGTGCGCTGGAGGAACTCGCGCTGCGGCTGCCGCTGGTGATGCCCGCGACGGGCGGCCGGTGTGTCCAGGCGATGGTCGGCCCGCCGGCCGACGACGGACGCCGCGACCTCGCGATCTACTCCCTGCCCGAAGAGGCGCTTCGCACGGCCGGGGACACCGACTGGATGTGCCATGCCGTGGGCGTACTCGGCCCCGCCGTACCGGAAAGCGGAGCGACGGAGCCGCCCGGGACATGGCCGCCACCCGAAGCAGAGCTCATGGACACCGACGGGTTCTACGAACGGATCGCCGCATCCGGATACGCCTATGGGGCGGCCTTCCAGGGTCTGCGCGCGGTATGGCGGGACGGCGCGGATCTGGTGGCCGATGTGGAGCTGCCCAAGGCCGCGGGAGAGCCCGGTGGATTCGGCATCCACCCCGCCCTGCTGGACGCGGCGCTGCATCCGACGCTGCTGACCGGCCACCTCGATTCCGGGCCGGAGCACACCGGGGAGCGGATGTGGCTGCCGTTCACCGTGAGCGGCGTGTCCCTGTGGGCGGCCGAGGCCACCGCCGTACGGGTCAGACTCACCCCGGGTTCACGGCCCGCCGAGGGCGAGCGTGAACTGCGGGTCGTCGTCGCGGACGCCGTGGGAGCCCCGGTGCTCACGATCGACGCGCTGGTGCTGCGCCCCGCCGAGGCCGATCAGCTGCGCTCCCTGAACACCGGCCGGGTGGCCACCGACGGCGGGGGCAGCGGTGGTGTACGGCGGCGGGCCGCTGCCGCCGCCGGAGTGTCGTCCGTCGACTGGGTCGCACGGCTGGCACGGCTGTCGGCCGTCGATCGATATCGCACGCTCCTCGGCCTGGTGCGCGACCACGCCGCCACCGTGCTGGGGCACACCGACACCGAGGCGGTGCACGCCGACGCCAACTTCAAGGAGCTGGGTTTTGACTCCCTGACCGCTGTTGAACTGCGCGATCGCCTCGCGGCGGCCACGGAACTGCGGCTGCCCGCGGCCCTGATCTTCAGATATCCGACCCCGGAAGGCATCGCCCACCACCTTGTGCGGCGGCTGTCGACCGACGGCACCGCCGCCACCCCCACCGCGACCGTCCCTCCGAACACGAGCACGCGGTTGCCACGGCAGCCGACGGATGAAATGAGCGCGGCCCAAAGGCTGGAGTCCGCCTCCGCGGATCAGGTCCTTGAGTTTATTGACAACGAGCTTGGTGTGTCCTGAATGTGCCGGGCGCGACGATCGCTGAAGGCCGGGTGACCCCCATGGCGAACGAAGAGAAGCTGGTCGAGTATCTCAAGCGCGTTTCCGCCGATCTGCACGAAACGCGGCTGCGCTTGCGCGAGATGGAGGAGCGTTCCCAGGAGCCGGTGGCCGTGGTCGGCATGGCCTGCCGCTTCCCCGGCGGGGTCACCTCCCCCGAGGAGCTGTGGGAGCTGCTCGTCTCCGGTGTCGACGCGATCGGGGACTTTCCGACGGACCGTGGCTGGGACCTGGAGAACCTCTACCACCCCGACCCGGAGCACTACGGCACCAGCTGCGTCCGCCAGGGCGGATTCGTCGAGGCGGACCGCTTCGACGCGGCGTTCTTCGGCATCAGCCCCAGGGAAGCGCTCGCCATGGACCCGCAGCAGCGGCTGGTGCTGGAGCTGGCCTGGGAGTCCCTGGAGCGGGCCGGTATCGATCCGGTGTCGCTGAAGGGGACACGTACCGGTGTCTACGCCGGTGTGTCCAGCCAGGACTATCTCTCCCGGGCCCCGCGCATCCCCGAGGGATTCGAGGGCTACGCCACCACGGGCGGACTCACCAGTGTGATCTCGGGCCGGGTGGCCTACACCTTCGGCCTGGAGGGGCCGGCGGTGACGGTCGACACCGCATGCTCGGCCTCGCTGGTGGCCATGCACCTGGCGGTGCAGGCCCTGCGGCAGGGGGAATGCGCCCTGGCCCTGGCGGGCGGAGTCACCTCGCTCGCCACCCCCATCATGTTCACCGAGTTCTCCCGGCAGCGCGCACTGGCCCCGGACGGCCGATGCAAATCCTTCGCCGCCGACGCGGACGGCACCGGCTTCTCCGAAGGCGTCGGCCTGGTGGTGCTGGAACGGCTGTCGGAGGCACGGCGCAACGGGCATCGGGTGCTCGCGGTGATCCGGGGCTCGGCGATCAACCAGGACGGCGCGAGCAACGGCCTCACCGCGCCCAACGATGTGGCCCAGGAACGCGTCATCGGCCAGGCGCTGGCCAACGCCCAGCTGGCGCCGGGCGATGTGGACGCCGTCGAGGCACATGGCACCGGCACCAAACTCGGCGACCCGATCGAGGCCGAGGCCCTGATCGCCACGTACGGCCAGAACCGCCCCGCCGACCGGCCACTGCTGCTGGGTTCGCTGAAGTCCAACATCGGCCATACGCATGCGGCGGCCGGTGTGGCGGGCGTGATCAAGATGGTGATGGCGCTCCGGCACCCTCAACTGCCCGCGAATCTGCACCTCGGCGAGCCCACCCCACATGTGGACTGGGACGGCAGCGGACTGCGGCTGCTGACCGAGCCGGTGGAGTGGCCCCGCCTGGAGCGACCCCGTCGTGCGGCGGTGTCCTCGTTCGGCATCTCGGGTACGAACGCCCATCTGATCCTGGAGCAGACGCCTGAGGGGGATGTGGAGTCGGTGTCCGCTGAGGTGGGTGGGGTGGTGCCGTGGGTGGTGTCGGGGCGGAGTGTGGAGGCGTTGCGGGGGCAGGCGGCGGGGTTGGTTGAGCGGGTGGGTGGGGGTTCGGGGTTGTCGGTGGTGGATGTGGGGTGGTCGTTGGTCAGTGCGCGGTCGGTGTTTGAGCATCGGGCGGTGGTGGTGGGTGAGGGGCGTGGTGAGTTGGTGGCGGGGT